>NZ_KI911558.1:1711465-2449795 GCF_000515235.1 Synechococcus sp. CC9616
GAAGGATGCCGGACCAGCCGACAAAAACGAAGCGGTCGCGCTTGAGCCAGTCATCGAGGACGTCGAACCATCCCCGCTGTGGCGCGCGTCCTACAGCGATCGTCATGAGACGTGCTTCATGAAGCGTTACATCGTGAGCTTAGGGAGTGAATCGACCAATGGGGCGGCTCTCCGAACCTAGAGACGCAGGATGAGTAGAAATGCCCAGTTGAATCACGCCTCTATCTATCGTGCTCCGCGAAGATGGCCCTGCATTGATGAATCTGCCGTGTACATCGTCGAACTGGCCCTACGGATGAGCCCCGTTCCGGTGTCTGTACAACGCAAGGAAGCTGATGATGCCGAAGCGCTCTACCAGCAGATCCGCCAGGCGATCGAACAGAGCCAACCCCGACTCCTGGAGCTCACCTGCGAGAAGGTGGAAGGCAAGAAGGTCACGGTTCTGATCGGTGAGGTCCTGGCTGTTCAGCTTTATGAAAAAGCTTCAGCAACGGGCGGCAGCAAACGGCCTGGCTTTTCCGTTGATTCTTGATCAAGGCGGGGATGTTCGGGCAGGTGGAGAACTCAACCTCCAGCAGCTCTGCTACCGCTGGCCGAACGGCAACCAAGCCCTGCGGAACTGCAACCTGACCATCCCAAAACCAGGTCTCTGGATGCTGGTCGGCAGCAACGGCAGTGGCAAAAGCACGCTGTTTCGATTGATCTCCGGCCTGGTCCAACCGCAAAGCGGCTCGATCAGCACCCCTCACCGGGTGGCCATGGTGTTTCAGAACCCCGATCACCAGCTGCTGCTTCCAAGTTGCAGCTCGGACCTGCTGCTCGGCCTTACAAACTCCTCCACAAACAACAATCGAATCCGCTGCGTCGACGACCTGCTCGATCAACTGGGACTGAACGGTCTGGCGACGCGGCCGATTCATACCCTCAGTGGCGGCCAGAAACAACGACTGGCCATCGCTGGAGCTCTCGCAAGCGATGCCGGTCTTCTGCTGCTTGACGAACCCACCGCCCTGCTGGACCCCGAGAGTCAGCGCACGGTTCTCGATGCTGTCCACACGCTCTGCCAAAAGAGAGATCAGCCCCTAACGGCCCTCTGGATCACCCATCGCCTCGAGGAACTCGACCGGGCCGATGGAGCGGCGCGCATGCAGGACGGTCGGATCGAACCATGGCAGGACGGACCATCCCTGAGGAAGCGCTTGCAGTCCGGAAGGTCCGGCAGGTAAGTTCTCGAAGTCACATTCCTCGGTAGCTCAGCGGTAGAGCGGTCGACTGTTAATCGATTGGTCGCAGGTTCGAATCCCGCCCGGGGAGCTTCAAAACCACAGCATTAGCTGTGGCTTTTTTTTTGACAACCGAAGAAATTTGTGAATTCGGATGTCCGGAAGCGGAAGACTTCCTGAACAGCTCAAGGACGCGATTAAAGCCTGTTTCCGCGAATTCGACTGCGCGCCAGTGGATTACAGAAACGTCGAGACGACGTCACCATCCACACAAAATCTGCAGAGAGAAGAAAAGCTTGAGAGAATCCGTGCAGTGTTGAATCGTTGGCTCCCGCTCTCCGTTCTTCCTTTCACCCCGCCTTCTCATCGATGAAGCCCTGCATCCTGCTAATCGAAGACGACCGGGACATGAGAGACCTGGTGAGCGGCCACCTCGAGCACAGCGGTTTTGATGTTCAGCGCGCTGATGATGGGATCAAAGGCCAAGCTCTGGCGTTGCAATACACACCGGATCTGATCCTTCTCGATCTGATGCTTCCCAAAGTTGACGGTCTCACGCTCTGTCAACGACTGCGCCGTGATGAGCGCACAGCCAGCATTCCGATCCTGATGCTGACCGCTCTTGGCGGAACCAAGGACAAGGTGAGTGGTTTCAACTCCGGTGCTGACGATTACTTGACTAAACCCTTCGACCTCGAAGAACTTCAGGCACGCGTGAAAGCTCTGTTACGTCGCAGTGACAGAGCACCTGTTGGATCCAGCAATCACAACGAAATCCTCAGTTACGGCCCGCTCACCCTTGTCCCTGAACGCTTCGAAGCCATCTGGTTCGACAGCCCTGTTCGACTGACCCATCTCGAATTCGAACTCCTGCACTGTCTCCTGCAGCGTCATGGCCAGACCGTGGCACCGTCGCTGATTCTCAAAGAGGTCTGGGGATACGAACCGGATGACGACATCGAAACCATCCGGGTTCACGTTCGTCACCTGCGCACGAAACTCGAGCCGGATCCACGCAAGCCACGCTTCATCAAAACGGTATATGGAGCTGGCTACTGCCTGGAACTTCCCACAGGAGGCCAGCTTGATGGTCTTCAGGATGCGGTTGCCATGGCCCGGGAAGAACGGAACCTTCAGCAGGGCGATCGCGCCAGCGCCTGAGAGGCATTTTGGTTGAACTGATTCATCACTCAGTTCTCAAATCCAGCAACGCCACCTCCCAGGCCAGACGTGGTTGAACAAAGGAAAGGAGATGGCGTCTGAGGGTTTCCAGACGTCTTAAGGGCTGCTCACCAGCCCCTGAAGTCCAGAGCTGCTGTTGCCACCAGTCAATCAGCCAAAGCTGCTGCTCACCATCCAACGTCTCGCAGAGATCCCTAGCCAGAGCAAGAGCCTCCATGGGTTGATCTGGACGCTGCTTCAGACGCTGGGTGAGATCCTCGGGAAGCGCTGACCAACGCTGGCGATGATCCAGCAGGGCGCCTGGAGAGCCGGCAGCGAGCGCCAGGAGCTCTGGAGAGTCTTCAGCGAGAGCACCACATCGCTCCAGAACCTGATGCATGGCCGCTGAATCCAGTCGCAGGAATCGGATCAACTGGCAGCGGGAACGAATCGTGCTGAGCAAACGCTCGGGTGAGGCTGTGAGCAGGATCAGCAGTCCATGCCCCGGTTCCTCCAGGGTTTTGAGCAAGGCATTCGCTGCGGCTTCAGCCATGGCCTCAGCCGCCTCGATCACCACCATGCCGCGGGCGGACTCCACCGGTTGACGCGCCAGAAAGCGAGCCACTCCTCGAATCTGCTCCAGTCGCAACTGCGGTGGGGTACGGCGACTCACGCCGGCCTCCTCAGCCTCGGCCCTGGAGAGCAGACGTCCCTGATGCTGAAACGTCGGTTCCACCCAGAGCAGATCGGGATGATTGCGTTCGACAAGGCGACGGCGCTCCCGTGACGATGATCCGCCTGCCGCGAGAACCCCTTCTAGAAAGCGCAGGGCAGTCAGTCGACGCCCCACGCCATCTGGACCAGCAAAGAGATAAGCGGGAGCAAGGCGTTGCTGATCAAGAGCCGCCTCCAGAAGATCCACGGCAAGAGGCTGGCCGATCAGGTCCCCAAACAGTCCCGTCATCCGAAGCGCTGATGCAGGGATTGCTCGAGTGAACTGGTCACGTCAACGGATGCACGACTCGCATCGATCCGACACCAATCGCGCTGACCAGCCAACGTTTCGAAACCGGCGGCGACACGCTCAAGGAACGGCCGCCCCTCGGCTTCAATCCGATCGTCTTCAGACCCATGCCGTCGACGGATGCTATCTATGACGGGAAGAGCAAGCCAGAAGGTGAGATCTGGGACCAGACCAGCGGTGGCGATCCGCTCCAGCTGCTGGATCAGAGCGACATCGAGCCCCCGTCCATAACCCTGGTAAGCCAGGGTTGAACCGGAAAAGCGATCGCTCAGAACCCAGTCGCCACGGTCAAGAGCCGGACGAATCAAGGTGTCGACATGCTGTGCGCGGTCAGCGGCATAGAGCAACAACTCGGCCCTCGGGCAGGGAACCTGCTCATCGACGGTATGAAGCAGAAGCTGCCGAACCGCCTGCCCCAGAGCTGTTCCACCAGGCTCACGGGTGAGAACCAGGCCGGCACCGACGGGCATCAAACCACTGCCAGGCAACCAATCGGCAAGACGTCGAAGCTGCGTTGATTTGCCACAGCCATCGATCCCGTCGAGAACGATCAGACGACCCGTCATGCCGGGCGCAGAGCCAGAGCATTGACCACGACGGTGATCGAACTGAGCGCCATCAACAACGCCGCTAGAGGTGGTGACAGCAGCAGGCCATGGCTTGGCAGCAAGACGCCAGCGGCGATTGGAAGCGCAATCAGGTTGTAACCAAAGGCCCAGAACAGGTTCTGACGGACTTTCGCGAGGGTGCGTCGAGCCAACCGCAAGGCATCCGGAAGATTGTCAAGACGATCACCGAGAAGAACCATCCCTGCAGTGTCCTGGGCGATCTGGGTGCCAGTGCCGATGGCAATCCCGAGGTCTGCCGCCGCGAGGGCCGGGGCATCGTTGATGCCATCCCCCACCATCGCCACCGGCTGCTCAAGGCGAAGCTGCTCAAGTCGCGCCAGCTTCTGCTCCGGGCGCATCTGCCACCCGAGTTCCTCCTCGGAAAATCCAAGGCTCTGGCCGAGGCGGCGCACCGCTGACTCCCGATCACCACTGAACATCGCCAATTGCATGCCCTGGTCCCGCAATTGCTGCAGAGCCATGGACACATCGGAACGCAGTTGATCTTCAATCTCGACAAATCCGAGAATCTGGGTCCCCTCCGCAACCGCCACAACGGTGCCGCAAACCTCCTGATGCATTGAGGAATCGGCGGCATTCCAGACCAGTCCCTGGCTGGTCAACCACTCGGGACGGCCAACACACACCTCCAGATCACATCCCTCGACAACACCTCTCAGGCCTTCGCCGGCCACAGTGCGCACATCAGACACCGGAAGCAGGTCGATTTCACGGCGCTGGGCTTCCTGCAACAGGGCATAGGCCAAGGGATGTCGGCTGTTGCATTCCAAACTTGCGGCCAACCGGAGCAGATGATTCGGATCCGCAGCATGCACTGCGGTTACAAGAGGACGGCCGAGGGTCAGCGTGCCGGTCTTGTCGAAGACAACCTGCTTGACAGCTGCTGCCGTTTCAATGACATCACCACCGCGATAGAGCCAACCGCGGCGGGCCGCCAAACCCGTGGCAACGGTGATCACCGTCGGCGTCGCCAGACCCAGGGCACAGGGACAGGCCACAACCAACACGGCGATGGCGAGTTGGAGAGCGAGGCCGATGGGGGTCTCCGCACCGCTGCCCAGACCGGCGTGATGGCCATGGCCGTGAACCATGCCCGGTGACGAGGCATGCAGAACCTGAGGCCAGAGCTCAGCGCCGATCAGCCACCAGAACAAAAAGGCGGCGACGGCAAAGGCAATGACGCCGTAACAGAAACGGCCCGCCACGCGATCGGCGAGTCCCTGAATCGGAGCCCGTCGAGCCTGAGCCTGCTCCACCAAGCGGATGATCCTCGCCAGAGCGGTCTCGGAGCCCACCCTCGTGACCTCGATCACCAACGTCGACTCCAGATTGAGACTTCCCGACGCCAGCTCCTTTCCTGGCGCGGCATTGAAGGGAAGGGGCTCACCGGTGAGGCTCGACACATCCACGGCCGAGCATCCCTCCGTCACCACACCATCGACGGGGACGCGATCGCCGGCGAGGAGCTGAACGTGCTCCCCGGGACGCAAAGCACCAACGCGCACCTCACGGATGACACCATCCGCCATCAACAGCCGTGCCGTATCGGGCTGCAGCTGGGCCAGCTGCTGCAGCGCCTGACCGGTTCGAAAACGTGCCCGCTCCTCAAGGAAGCGACCGAGCAACACAAAGCCCAGCAGCATGACGGGCTCATTGAAAAAACAAGGCCAGCCAACGGACGGCCAGATCAGGGCTGCAAGGCTGGCCAGATAGGCGCTGCCAACCCCCAGTCCCACCAGCGTGTCCATGCTGGGCGCCGCAGCGCGGGCTGCTTTGAAGCCTCCGACCAGGATCGGGCGACCCGGCCCGATCAGCGCAACCGTCGCCAGGGTGGCGTGAAACGGCAGGCGACCGATCACAGGGAGAGAGAGATGGCCTGCCTCACTGAGGTGACCAAGGACAGACAGCAGCAGCAAGACAAGTGCCACCATCAACTGGCGCCACTGACGCCACCAGTTCAGCCCTTTGACATCCCCAGCAGCCACGGGGCTTGCAAGGGATTCGAGAGAGCGTTCACGGGCTGGGAACCCCCGATCGGCAAGCGCTTTCAGCACTGCTTCGACGCTCCCTTCTGAATCAGCGAGATCCAGCCAGGCGGCCCGACTCACCAGATTCACATCAGCCCTCTCGACACCAGGCTGCTCCAGCAAGGTGCGTTCCACGGAACGAACACAACCTCCGCACTTCATGCCCTCCACATCGAGGACAACCGTCTGAAGCACCGGGCTCACGAGCGAACCATGACTTCCTCAAGGCTAAGTCCGGCCACAACAGCGTCAGGATGGAGGTCAGCTAGCAATGCACCGTGCCTCGCAGCAACCGAAACGACAATTTCATCGACAAGAGCTTCACGGTAATGGCAGACCTCATCGTCAAGCTGCTGCCGATCAATGCCCGCTCCAAGGAGGCTTACGTCTATTACCGAGACGGATTGTCTGCCCAGAACGACGGGGACTACGCCGAGGCCCTGGAGAACTACGAAGAGAGCCTGAAGCTCGAGGACAACCCGACCGATCGAGGGGAAACCCTGAAAAACATGGCGATCATCTACATGTCCAACGGGGAGGAAGATCGAGCGATCGAGACCTATCTCAAGGCTTTGGAGGAAAACCCCAAGCAACCTTCATGCCTCAAAAACATGGGGCTGATCTTCGAGAAACGCGGACGAATTGCAGAAGAGGAGGGTCGACAGGACGATGCCGACCGCTGGCTGGACCAGGCAGCCGATGCCTGGACCCAGGCAGTTCGACTGAATCCTGGTGGTTACCTGGACATCGAAAACTGGTTGAAATCGAGCGGCCGCAGCAGCGTGGATGTTTACTTCTAACCAAATAGATCAGTAAAATCACTTTTAAAGCGATAATTTTTGAAGGCCGCAATAAAATTTTTGCCAAACTTGCAGATCGAGACCGACTGCAAGACCCCCGCGATTAAAGGCCCAGCTGCTTCAGACGACTTGGGTGATAAAGCCTTTTGTGATCCTCATAGATGTTCACGTCTTTCGGCGCTGTGCATATAAAACCGGACTCTCTTTGGTCATCCGCAAGATAAGACAAAATGAATAATTCCTGAGATCGCGGATCAAAGCTTTCGATTGCTTTCTCACGCTCTACAGACGAGACAAAGCCATAACCACCGTACTTCCAAAGCACATCAACATCATGATCATAATTAACATACCTGAGACCACCCAATGTCATACTCGGAATATTTAAAAAATAAACCCTCGATCCCTGATACATTAACACAATTTCCTCAAAATATAATTCGCTATAAAGCCCAATATCTGCATTTTTATCAAAGCGCAAATGCCATGAGCTAAGGGCACGAATTTTCGCATCAGGATCCGATGTCAATTCAGGCAGAACATCGACAGACCCATCAGCCTGTCTTAAATAACGGCACTCATACTGATAACTGGATTCCTGCACTGACAACTCCAAAAACATTCGATGCTCATCATTGGGCTTGATCGTTTTGAAGAGCCCAAGAATCCAGGTTCTAAGCCGAATATCGTCGTCAGTAAGAGGTGGATTAGCATCCAGATCAACGGGGGAACCTGCCGATCGGGCAGCCGAACCAAACCATGTAGCCGAACTGAATAGTCCAGATAAAAAAGAGCAAGATACAACACAAACATCTTAGAATGTTGTTGAAAAAACAACTTAATCGCAGCCACCAATCACTACACAAAACCCATGCTATTCAGCGCCTCGACATTCGCCCATGGACGCTGAGGCAGGACCATCAGATGGGTGAAGTCGGCCTCCAGATTCTGACTCGTGCGCACCAGAACAACTGATCATCCATCCGCCCTCACCTGCTCACCCAAAGCCAAGACCAACGCTTCACTGACACTCTCGGCCTCCAGCAAGGCCAGATCCAAACCTGCCGCCAGAGGTCCCAGACCACTGCCCTTGGGAACGACAGCGCGTTTGAACCCCAACCGCGCCGCTTCCTGGAGACGAAGCTCGAGCTGACCGACAGGGCGCAACTGGCCTCCCAGTCCCAGTTCACCAATCAGAACGGTGCCCGCCGGCAGGGTGAGATCGCGAAAACTGGCCACCACAGCCGCGGCCACGCCGAGATCGGCCGCCGGTTCCTCCACCTCCAATCCGCCGGCCACAGCCAAATAGCAGTCGAAACGTGACAACGGCAGACCCATGTGCTTTTCCAGCACGGCCAGGATCTGATGCAGACGATTGGTGCCGATCCCTGTGGCTGTGCGTCGCGGGCTGGCGTAGCTGGTGACGTTGACCAACGCCTGGAGATCAACCACCAACGAGCGGGTGCCCTCACAGGCAACGATTGTGGCCACCCCAGAGGCACGGGCATCACTGAGGAACAGTTCGCTGGGGTTGCCAACCTCAGCCAGTCCCCCTGCCTGCATCTCAAACAGACCCAGCTCATGGGTGGCACCGAAGCGGTTCTTCACCGCTCTCAGCAGCCGATGACTGGCAAAACGATCGCCCTCGAAGGTGAGCACCGCATCCACGAGATGCTCAAGCACTTTCGGCCCGGCCAGCATTCCTTCTTTGGTGACGTGACCCACCAACAACAGTGAGATGTTCTGGCGCTTGGCCAACCTTTGCAGCGCCGCCGCACATTCACGCACCTGACCAACCGACCCTGGAGCACTGGTCAGATTGGCGTCGTGCAACGCCTGAATGCTGTCGATGATCGCCACGGCTGGGCGGAGCGCCTCAAGCTCCTCAAGCACCAGTTCAAGATCGGTTTCAGCCAGCAACTGCAGCTCCGATGCCCCAGCGGCGAGCCGCTGCCAACGCAGTTTGACCTGCTGGGCTGATTCCTCGGCACTGACGTACAGCACCGAGCTCTGGGCCGCCATGGCCGATGCGCTCTGAAGCAACAAGGTGCTTTTGCCGATTCCTGGATCACCGCCCACCAACACCAGAGAACCGGGCACCAGACCGCCTCCGAGCACCCGGTCGAACTCCTCCGAGCCAGTCGCCATCCGCTGCAGTGGACGATCGTCCAGAGAGGCCATGGCGGTGGATCGCCGCGGAGCGGCTGCCTGGGCAGGATCTGGGCTCTCTCGACGGCGACGACCGTCCTCGCTGGGGATGGTCTGCTCCACCAACGTGTTCCAGCTGCCGCACTCCGGACAGCGTCCGAAGAACTGACGTGTCTTGGCACCACAGGCCTGACAGACGAAAAGGGAGCGGGAGCGGGGCACTGAGAACTATGAAGAAAGTTGCTGTTGAGTGAACAGAACGGGGGAACAACCTTTTATGTGTGGCGAGAAGCACTAAGCGCCACAGGCGTTATGACCACCACGGCTCCCTCTAAGGAAACAATCCTCGTGGTTGATGACGAGGCCTCGATCCGACGGATTTTGGAAACGAGGCTCTCGATGATCGGATACAACGTCGTTACCGCCTGCGATGGCACAGAAGCCCTGGAGCTATTCCCCCAGTGCGCTCCAGACCTGGTGGTGCTGGACGTGATGATGCCGAAGCTCGATGGCTATGGCGTCTGTCAGGAGCTGCGCAAGGAATCGGATGTACCGATCGTGATGCTCACCGCCCTCGGAGACGTGGCGGACCGGATCACCGGCCTGGAGCTCGGCGCCGACGATTACGTCGTTAAACCGTTCAGTCCGAAGGAACTGGAAGCCCGTATCCGCTGCGTGCTTCGCCGGGTGGAAAAGGAGCAGGTGGCAGGAATCCCCAACTCCGGCGTGATTCAGGTGTCGGATCTGCGCATCGACACCAATAAGCGGCAGGTGTTCCGTGGTGATGAACGGATCCGGCTCACCGGAATGGAGTTCAGCCTTCTGGAACTCCTGGTCAGCCGATCAGGCGAACCGTTCAACCGCGGAGAGATTCTCAAAGAGGTTTGGGGGTACACGCCGGAACGACATGTCGATACCCGCGTGGTTGATGTTCATATTTCACGTCTTCGCTCCAAACTGGAAGACGATCCGGCCAACCCCGAGCTGATCCTCACAGCCCGCGGCACCGGTTATCTGTTCCAGCGCATCATCGACTCCGTTGCCTCCGAAGGGTCCTGAGAACTCCCCGGCCGACTGGTCGCGGGGCAAAAACAGCCGGCCACGGGCCATTCGCCGCCTGGTGATCTGGTATCGGCGCAATGCCGCCGTGACCACGCTCGTCGATAGCGCCACCAGCTCGGCCACCGCGGCCGGCAATGTGGCCGGCAATGTGGCCGAAACGATGGTTTCGGGCGCGGGGACCGTCGCCAGCAGCGTTCTGCAACCGCTGGTGTTTGATCCCCTGCGCCGGCTTCAGGGCGGCAGCATCGACTCCATCGACGAGCGCGACAGGCTCTGGGTTGCCGTGGATGGCATGGGTGGTGACCATGCTCCGGGTTCCATCCTTGATGGCTGCCTGCAAGCGATTGAGCGACTACCGCTGAAGATCAAATTCATCGGCGAACGCGACAGGGTTCTGGCCGCCGCCGAGACACTGCAACTGCGTGATCAACTTCAAACGGCGATCGACAACGGTCACCTGGAACTGGTCGCCAGCGGTCCCTCGATCGGGATGAATGAAGAAGCGACAGCCGTCCGGCGCAAACGGGACGCCAGCATCAATGTCGCCATGGACCTGGTGAAGAAAGGCCAGGCTCTGGCGAGCTACTCGGCTGGCAACTCCGGAGCTGTGATGGCATCAGCCATCTTTCGACTGGGACGGCTCAAGGGAATCGATCGTCCCGCCATCGGGGCCCTTTTCCCGACCAAGGATCCCGGGCAGCCGGTGCTGGTGCTGGATGTGGGAGCCAACATGGACTGCAAGCCCGCCTACCTGCACCAGTTCGCATTGCTGGGCAACATCTACAGCCGTGACGTGCTGCAGGTGCGTCGCCCCCGCATCGGCCTGCTCAACATCGGTGAGGAGGAGTGCAAAGGGAATGACCTGGCTCTCCGCAGCTTTGAACTCCTGCGTGACGAAAAGCGTTTGCACTTCGCAGGCAACTGCGAAGGCAGAGATGTGCTGTCCGGGGAATTTGATGTTGTTGTCTGCGACGGATTCACCGGCAATGTTCTGCTCAAGTTCCTGGAATCCGTGGGCAGCGTGCTGCTTGGGGTCCTGCGGGCTGAGCTTCCTCGAGGACGTCGGGGCAAGGTGGGCTCGGCCTTCCTGCGCAGCAATCTCAAGCGCATTAAAAAGCGGCTGGACCATGCCGAGCATGGAGGCGCTCTGCTGTTGGGAGTGAATGGCATCTGCGTGATCGGCCATGGCAGCAGCAAATCCCTGTCGGTCGTCAGCGCTCTGCGACTGGCCCACTCCGCCGCCAGTCATGGCGTGATGGACGACTTGGCGGAATTGCAGAGTTGCTGTGGTTGACTGACGCCACACGTACCCATCTCCTCTTTGGTCGCGCAGCCGTTCAGGTCCGCTGGTGTGCTGCTGAGGGGCTGTGGCAGCGCCACCCCGTCCCGTTCGATCAGCAACGCTGACCTTGGCCAACGGGTCGAAACAAGCGACAGCTGGATCCGCAGCCGTACCGGAATCGCCGCGCGACGGGTGCTCGGGCCGTCGGAATCCCTAATTGATCTGTGCGCTGCGTCTGCATCCAGCGCCCTGACCATGGCGGGCTGGGAGCCCGACAGCCTCGACCTGATCCTGCTCGCCACCTCAACACCGGACGACCTGTTCGGATCCGCCCCACGACTCCAGAGTCGACTCGGTGCACATCGCGCTGTTGCCTTCGACCTCACCGCAGCCTGCAGCGGCTTCCTGTTCGCCTTGATCACCGCCGCTCAGTACCTGCGCAGCGGGGCCATGCGGCGGATCCTGGTGGTCGGTGCCGACCAGTTGAGCCGTTGGGTGGACTGGGATGACCGACGCTCCTGCGTTCTCTTCGGAGATGCCGCAGGTGCTCTGGTGATGGAAGCCTCCCCGGATGATCGGGACGACCTCAACGGCTTCCTGATGCGATCAGACGGCAGCCGTGGCGATGTTCTGAAACTGCCGCAGATCGACGAGCGGGCTCCCCTTGTGGGTGATGCAAGTCACCCGCAGGGAGGATTTCAACCGATTCAGATGAATGGCCAGGAGGTTTACAAATTCGCGGTTCGCGAGGTTCCTGGAATCCTGGACGAACTCCTGCAACAGGCCGATCTGGGAGCGGAACAGCTGGACTGGCTGCTGCTGCATCAGGCCAACCAACGCATCCTCGATGCTGTGGCTGAACGTTTCGCCGTCCCTTCAACCAAGGTGCTCAGCAACCTGGCGAACTACGGCAACACCTCAGCAGCGACGATTCCACTCATGCTCGATGAAGCGGTGCGGGACGGACGGATCCAGGCTGGCCATCGCATCGCCAGCAGTGGTTTTGGAGCCGGCCTGAGCTGGGGTGCGGCCCTGTTGCGCTGGAGCGGGCCGGCGTAACCTCCGGCACTTCTGCTGCTACGAACCGATGACGATCGCCTGGGTGTTCCCTGGTCAGGGATCTCAGAAGGTGGGGATGGCAGACCCGCTTATGGATCTCCCGACAGCGTTGGAACGCTTCAGCATCGCCTCGGAACTGCTTGGCAGGGACCTGCTGGCCATCTGCCGTGGCGTGGCCAGCAGCGCTGAAGTCAATGATCTCAACGACACCCGCAACACCCAGCCGGCCCTGTTCGTGACGGAGTCGCTGCTGGTGGACAGCCTGATCAACCAGGGGCGGGAGGCGGAGCTTCTGGCAGGGCACAGCCTCGGCGAGCTGGTGGCTCTCTACGCAGCCGGTGTTTTTGATCTGGAGACAGGTCTGAAGCTGATGAAAACCCGTTCTGAACTGATGGCCAAGGCGGGCGGTGGTGCCATGACGGCCGTGATCGGCTTCGATCGGAACCAGCTGAACGACCTGGTGGCCTCCAGCGAGGGTGTTCACATCGCCAACGACAACAGCGATGCCCAGGTTGTTCTCTCGGGTCAGCCCGATGCCCTGGACGGCATCTGCGCGAGCTTGCGCTGCAAACGTGCGATTCCTCTCGCTGTTTCAGGAGCCTTCCACTCCCCATTCATGCGTGATGCAGCCGATCGCTTTGCCAGCGAGCTGGACAAGGTTGCCTTCCAGGACGCCCGAATTCCGATCCTGAGCAACAGTGATCCAACGCCAAGCAGCAGCGGAGAGGTGCTGAAACAGCGCCTGAAGCAGCAGATGACCACCGGCGTGCGTTGGCGCGAAACGATGCAGCACTTCCAGGATGCAGGCGTCGAAACGCTGGTGGAGATCGGACCGGGCAACGTGCTGAGCGGCCTGGCCAAACGCTCGATGGCAAGCGTCACCCTGGCGCAAATCGCGAGTGCGGCGGACCTGGGGCTGTGAGCGAACCGCGTTCTGCCCTGGTCAGCCAGACCCCGAAACCGAGCCTGACGTACCAACTCGTGAGCAACTTACTGGTGTTCCCGGTCTTCCGAGGGCTGTTCCGGGGCTCGACCAGGGGGCTTGAGCATGTTCCGAGTCAGGGGCCGCTTGTGGTGGTGGCCAACCATGGCTCCCACCTCGATCCCCCACTGTTGGGCCATGCCCTCGGCAGGCCAGTGGCCTTCATGGCCAAGGCTGAACTCTTTGACGTGCCCATCCTTGGCGCAATCATTCGTGCCTGTGGGGCCTACCCCGTGCGCCGCGGCGCCAGTGACCGAGAAGCGATCCGCACCGCAACAGCAAAGCTTGAGGACGGCTGGGCCACAGGCGTGTTCCTCGATGGCACGCGTCAGGCGGATGGTCGGGTGAATCAGCCATTGCCCGGAGCCGCCCTGTTGGCGGCTCGTTCCGGTGCGCCCCTACTGCCTGTCGCCATCATCAACAGCCACCGTGCACTTGGCTCGGGCAGCTCCCTGCCTCGGCTGGTGCCAATCCAGCTGCGGGTCGGCGAACCTGTCCCCGCTCCGAGCGGCCGACGACGAGTCGATCTGGATGCCACCACTGCGGAACTGCAACGACGGATCAATTCCCTTCTGGATCAGGGACTGCTGCGTCCTTGAGATCACGACCGGTGATCACCCAGGCCACCGCCCGCAGCCAATCCCCCCAGCGTTTAACCCAAGTCTCCTCTCTGCAACTGGGCTTGCAGTCCACGGGGACGCCCGTGAGATGGATGCCGCGGCTTCCGGCCACCACCTGACCAACCGCCATCGATCGGGACAGGTGATCGGCACTGGTGACGAGCAGAACATGGCGCACATCGCGCTGCTGCAGCTCATCCACAAGGGACGTGAAATTGCCAAGCGTGTCCTGGGCCCTGTAGTCCAGCTGAACCCGCTGCGGTTCGAGCCCCTCTTCCTGCACCAGCCAGGTCGCGTACTCGCGATTGCTGCCGCCACTGATCAACAGGGGCAAATCCAATTCACCGGCGAGCTTGGCTCCCATCCGCTCGCGATCCACGTCACCACCCAGAACCAGCACAAGCTGCGGTGCACTGCGATCCAGCAATGCCTGGCGATAGGGCGCCAACGGACCCGAACTCACCATCCAGAACATCAGCCCGCCGCCGAGAAGAACGCCGGTTCGCACACCTGCCATCAGACCACTCCCACCGGCGAAGTGGGGTAGATCGGCAAGACGCTCTGCCAGGGGCAGGCCTGCCCGCGAGCGAGGGCCGTCTGCAGTCGATTCAGCAGACAGATCACATCCGCTTCGACATCGTCGTGCGCCTCCAGCACCATCGGACCAAGAGAACGACCTGGTTGGAGCAGGTGCGGGGGCTCCAGCTCCTCAACGGCGCCGTCGTTCAGCTGATATGCGCCGCCCACCACGCCGCGACGGGGGAGCTCTCGGGTGATCCAGAAACGATCACTGGGATCGGAGAGGCGCCCGCAGAGGCGTGCGGCCATCAGAGCAAAACTGCTGACGCCAACAAGAGGCACCCGAAGCTGCTGCGCAAGCGTGCGGGCCATCACCACCGTCAGCCTGGTCCCGGTGAACCCACCAGGGCCAGTCGCCACAGCGAGCCCTTGCAGGCCAGACCAACGCGGTGCTGGCAGGACGGATTCAACCCGCTTCAACAGCGTGTTTGAGAGGGCGCGACCGTCATCAAACACAGCTGGCTGAGGTAAATCGCCAACACTGGGATCCAGAACCGCCACGCCGAAACGTTCGGTTGAACTGTGAAGGGCCAACAGCAGGGAAGGGGCGCTCATCCCGGCACGGGTTCGCCTGGCCTCAACCTCAGCCAACGGCCATGATCCGGCGCAAAACTCTCACACCCGCGCACGTCCCACTCGATCCCTGCACCCCCTTCTGGCAGATCCAAAACGGACACATGAATCCGAGGAGAGGACGGCTGAAAATCGGGTGATTCATTGAGATGAACGGCCCCATGCTGGCGCTCGACCGCGTGATAGGCCTGACAGCGGTCGACCCAGCGGCAGTTCACGCAGATGCACATGCCTCCTGAAGCCGCTTCGTCCAACATTCTGGAACCAAGAGACGCGGCCAGCATTGTTTGGCAACGTCTGAACCCTGGGCAATGGCCATTGCGGCTGGAGGTCCTGCCCGATGGCACAGCCCTCGTCGGGGGCGCGGTGAGGGACGCTTTGCTCGATCGCCTGCCCAGCTGCCCCGATCTGGATCTGGTGGTCACCGGCAAAGCGTTGGCACTCACCCAACAGCTGGCGGCCTCGCTTGGTGGAACGGCCGTTGTCCTGGACGAGCGGAGGGACATTGGTCGCCTGGTGCTGCGCGGCTGGACCATCGACATCGCCCGACAGGAGGGCCAGAGCCTCCTGGAGGACCTTCGGAGACGGGACTACCGGCTCAATGCCATGGCCTTGCCGCTGCACCCCGGCGGAGAGCTTGTGGATCCCACCGGCGGCCTGCGGGATCTGCGGGAGGGCCGACTTGTCGCAGTCAGCGAAGACAACCTCAAGGACGATCCCCTGCGGCTGTTGCGAGGGCTGCGGCTGATGGCGGAGATGCGCCTCGCGTTGGACCCGCAGACCCAGATCTGGATCCGCTGCCACCGCAACCTTCTCGGCCAGTCGGCTCCGGAGCGGATCCTGGCTGAACTGGAACGGCTGGTGCGGGCGCCTCACGCTGATGGAGTTCTGCCGCTCCTTGAGGAACTGGAGCTTCTGACCACGTGGTCCGATCCCGCTGGCCAGCAACGGCCCATCCCCGGGATCAACGAGAGCGAAGGAATGACGCCTGATGAACGGGACCGAGCCCTGCCCCTGTCTCGTCTGATGCACATGCTGGGAGATCTGGGTCTGGAACAGCTGCGGGCAAGCCGACAGCTGCGTCAGCGCTGCCGAACCCTGCGTCGCTGGGTCCGTGATCTTCCGGCCGATCCCGAAACCCTCGATGAGACGAGCCGTTATCGGCTTCATTGCGAACTGGAGCAGGATCTGCCGGCCCTGATCCTTCACCTGTCGTCCAGCCAGCGGATGACCTGGATGCAGCGTTGGCGGGACCCGGATGATCCCTTGTTTCATCCAGTGGCCGCCGTCGATGGTTTAACCCTGCAGCGCGAATTGGGCATCAAACCCGGGCCGGCAGTTGGCCTTCTGCTGCAGCATCTGAAGCGAGAGAGGGCCTTCCTGCGCATCGGCAACCGTGCTTCATCCCTTAAGGAAGCGCAACGCTGGTGTGAGTCACACAGCGACCTGCTGTGATTAACTCTCTAGGTGTCAACGCTGACAGTCCGACACCGACAGATCGCAATCACCCCCTCCCTTCATGAGCATCCGCCTGTACATCGGCAACCTGCCGCAGACCTTCGACGAAAAGGAGCTGGATGCTCTGATTAAGAGCGCAGGGGAGGGAATTCGCTTCAAGGCGGTTCTCGATCGTGAAACCGGGAGCTGCCGCGGATTCGGGTTCGCCAATGTTGATGACCCGAAAGTTGCCGATGCCTTGATCGAGCAGCTGAACGGAAAAGATTTCGGCGGCAACGCGCTTCGGGTTGAACGCTCCGAACGCAAGGACAGCAGCGGCGGCAACCGTCGTGGTGGGGGTTCCGCTGGGCCACTGGTCGGTCGCAAGGCCGCGAACAAGGTTGTTCACAGCGATGCCCCTGCCGAGGAGGCACCTGACCCGCGCTGGGCTGGCGAACTCTCCAAGCTGAAGGATCTGCTGGCCAATCAGAAAACCCCGGTCTGAACCGGGCTTTTTTCAATCGATTTGAACCCGATCCCTTATCTGGACTGAGCCAGTACGAAGGATCGGGGAAGATCGGCGAATTTCGCCAGTTTGCTGACGTAGGCCCGGTGGTTGAAGACGTCGTAATCAATTCGCTCGATCGCGTCGAGAATTCCGCGATACAACCGCAGTGACGTCCAAACAGGCCAGCGGGCGTCCCTGGAGAGCCAGCGCACCCCTGCTTCCGAACGGGCAAACCATTCGCGGGCACGCTGAAGCTGGAAGCCCATGAGCTCGCGCCAGGCTGCGTTCAGGCGCCCCGCCATCAAGTCGTCCTCGCTGTATCCGAAGCGTTGTAGATCTTCCTGTGGCAGATAGATGCGCCCACGTCCTCGGTCCTCTCCGACATCCCGAAGGATGTTGGTGAGCTGATTGGCGATCCCCAGAGCCACAGCCGCATCTGAGGTGTCCGGTGCCGCACTCCAGGGAGCGGATGTGTAAGCGCCATCGACCCCCATCACGCCCTGGGTCATCAAACCCACGGTCCCTGCTACGCGATAGCAATACAAACGAAGGTCTTCGAAGCGGGGATAGCGGGTCCAGGTGAGGTCCATCCGCTGCCCCTCGATCATGTCGAGATAGGGCTGGATGTCCTGCGGAAATCGCTCGATCGTGTCGACCATCACCGCACCGAGATCGTCGTCCACATGGCCCGCAAACAGTGCACGGGTCTTGTCCTCCCAGCGATCGAGGCGGTCGGCCAACTCATCGATGGGCCGTGCCTGCGCTTCTGGGCTGTCCATCAGCTCGTCGGTGCGGCGGCACCACACGTAGATCGCCCAGATGGCACGCCGCTTGGCCAGCGGCAGCAGCAGGGTCCCCAGATAAAACGTCTTTGCCCACTCAGCTGTCTCGCGACGGCAGGCTTCGAAAGCTGCGTCGAGAGATCGAACTGCGAGGGTCATAAATCAGGCCGCAACGGGCTCGCTGACAGGGGTCGATGATGCCAGCTGATCGCGCTGCCGGTCCATTGCTTCAGCGCAGAGCTTGCCACTGAGCACAGCGCCTTCCATCGAAGCAAGGTAGCGCTGCATCGTGTAATCGCCCGCCAGGAAGAAGTTGCGGATCGGTGTGTCCTGGTCTGGACGCAGCTGCTGACAGCCAGGGGTCGTCTTGTAAACGGACAGCGGTGTTTTCACCACTTTGTACTTACGCAAGGTCGCAGGGTCGTCGCCGCCGAAGTGCATTGGAAACAGCTTGTGTAGCTCACCCATGGTGGCCTCGATGATGTCCTCGTCGCTGCGACCAATCCAGTCTTTTGCAGGGGCGAACACCAGCTCAAGCATGGAGCGATCAGGGTCTTCGTACTCCTTGCAGGTGATGCTCATGTCGGCATAGACGCTCAGCAGCGGCGAGCGGCTGAACAGCAAATGGTCGATATCGGTGAGTTTGCGGTCAAACCAGAGGTGAATGTTGATCACCGGCACTCCGCGCAGTCCATCGAGCTTGCGGAACACATCCATCTGCCTCCAAGGCTCTGGGAGAAGCAACTTGAACGGATCCACCGGCATAGCGCTGACGTAGGCATCGGCTGTGAGATCAAAACTCTCCTTCCCCTTCACGCCTCCGATGTGGAAAGCGGCAACAGAGCCGTCGGCATTGAGTTTGATTTCCCTCAAGGGACTGTCCAGGTGGACTTCCCCTCCCAGGGATTCAACGTGCCTGACCACCGGCTCACAAAGACGTTCCGGGGGAGCCCCATCGAGGAACGCCATCCGGGAGCCGTTCTTCTCCTGGAGGAAACGGTTGAGAGCAGTCAGCAACACCGTCGAGGAAATCTCATCGGGATCGATGAAATTCAACGCCTTGCTCATGGCGATGAACACCTCATCGTTGACGCGCTCGGGAATGTTGTGGATCCGCAGCCACTCCGTCCAGGAGTATTTGTCGCACTCTTCGACGTAGCCCTGCCCCCGGAGCATTGCGGGAACCAGTCCAAGACCGAAGCTGATCTTCTCCGGCCAGCTGAGCATGTCGTTGTTGCCCAGAATCGCTGCCACACCATTCACCGGAGCTGGCAGATCGGGGAAATCAAACCGGCTGTAAGTCCCTGGTTCCTCAGGCTGGTTGAAGATCATCGAGTGGCTCTTCCATTGCAGCCGGTCCTCGATATTCAGTTCTTTGAACAGCTGCAGCATGTTCGGGTAAGCCCCGAAAAAGATGTGCAGGCCGGTTTCATACCAATCGCCGTCCTCGTCCTTCCAGGCCGCAACCTTGCCGCCGAGGACATCCCGGGCCTCCACCACGATCGGCGTATGGCCGGCATCAGCCAGATATTTGGCACAGGAGAGACCTGCAAGACCGGCTCCGGCAATGGCAACACGCATGCGGCTAGACCAAAGATGAAACCAACCTTAAAAGGCTCGGATCCCGCGTCGTTGTGGATGGCTTCGTCTTCTCCTTAAAGTCGAGCCACTGTCCACCGGCGCCATGGCTGACACCCTGCTGAAGTGCACGACTCGCCACGTCCGCCTGTTCACGGCCCGAGTGGAGAACGAGGATCTGATCCCGGATCCTGATCAACTCACGTTGGATCTCGACCCGGACAACGAATTTCTCTGGACCGACAGCGCTGTTGTGTCCATCCAAACCCGGTTTAAAGAACTGGTGGAAGCCGGAGCCGGTGGAGAGCTCAGCGACTACAGCCTGCGGCGGATCGGTACGGAGCTGGAAGGGAGCATCCGGCAGCTGCTGCAAGCCGGAGAGCTCAGCTACAACCCGGATGGACGCGTGACCAATTACTCCATGGGCCTGCCTCGCACGCCGGAACTGCTGTGAACCGATCCCTCTACGGCAGAGGCCCACGGGACAGCCAGGGGCCACGAGACAGCCGGGGGCCTCGCGACAGCCGTGACCCTCGCAACAGCCGTGATCCTCGCGACAGCCGTGATCCTCGCGACAGCCGGTTCGAACGCTTCGAGCGAGACGAACGGAATCGACCTCCCTCCGGCGGCCGCCCGTCGGCCTCCGGAGGGGGCCCAGGAGGCGGACCGGGTTTCAGTTTCAACACCCTCACAGTTGCCGTTCTGGCAGGCGTGTTGATCGTCGGAATCGGGATCGGCAGTGCTGTAACCAGCACAACTGCAGGGGATCAGGGCAACATCGCCAGCAGTCAGCAGCTCGATATGTCGGTTCCTGATCCCGAGTTCTGCCAGCAGTGGGGCGCGAGCGCCTATGTGATGGACGTTGAGATGTACACAACGATGCGACCTGTTACCAGCTTCGTCACGCAGCCGGCTCTTCAGGCTGGCTGCGTGATTCGTCGTGAGAACTGGTCTGTGCTGCGCAGAGAGGGAGCGATCACTCCTGCCCAGGAAAAGGAATGCAAGCAGCGGATGAATACGTTCGCCTATATCGGCTCGATTCGCGACAAACCCATCGTGCGCTGTGTCTACCAAACCGACGTCAGCGAAAACAAATTCATCATGAAGGGAATTGCAGATGACACTGTCGGGGTCACACCGGAAGCCGACAGGTTCTAAGCGACCTGACCTTGTCGCAATGGGCTGTCTGGGCTAGCAAACACCGGCAGGACGTCCTGCCGGAATGCCGCTGATGCCCGTGAGCAGTAACGGGCTGGGTGGGTGATCAGCTTGAGCTGTCGACGAACCTGAAGATCCGCCACCACCGGGCGATGAATCGTTCCCGCCGCGAGCTCCCGCTCGACCGAGACAACAGGAACAAAGGCGGCGCCAAGTCCGGCCTGCACGGCATTTTTGATCGCTTCCAGGGAGTTCAACTCCATTTCGATGCGCAGACGCTGAATATCGAGACCGGAGCGGGCAAGCAGCTGATCCACCATCTTGCGCGTCGTTGATTGCGCATCCAGGCAGACAAAACCGAGCCTGTAGAGGTCTTCCTTGGTGAGCTCCACAAGCCTGGCCAGGGGATGCTTGACCGGCAGGACCAAAGCCAGCTCGTCGCTGGCATAGGGAACCACCTGCAGCAGTTCGTTCAGTTCCTGCGGCAGTTCCCCACCAATAATCGCCAGATCGATCTGTCCATTGGCAACGCTCCAGCCGGTACGCCGCGTGCTGTGCACCTGCAGCTGAACCGCGACATCGGGATATTTCTGGCGGAACAGACCGATCATGCGCGGCATCAGATAGGTGCCTGTGGTCTGACTTGCTCCAACAACCAGCGAACCACCTTTGAGGTTGTGCAGGTCTTCGAGTGCTCGACATGCCTCGTGACACTGGCTGAGGATGCGATCGCAGTAACTCAGCAGCAAATGGCCTGCCTCTGTGAGCTGCGCCTTCCGACCTCCTCGATCGAACAGGGAGACCTCCAGCTGCTTCTCCAGGTTCTGGATCTGGAGACTGACGGCTGGCTGCGTGACGTAGAGGCTGTCGGCAGCTTTCTTGAAACTGCCCTCGCTGACAATCGCTCGCAGAATGCGCAGCTGATCAAGCGTGAACGGCAGATCGGCCATGGTGACCTGCTCGCTCGCTGACGACTCAGCGACTGTAAGCGCCCCTCACGGAACAGAATCAACAGGCTTCACGGTTGGATGGCGATGTCGGATCAACACAGCAGTTTGGTGATGCTGCTGCTGCTGCTGTTGTTCGCAGTGATCCACAGTGGCGGTGCTGCCCTGAGAAGCCAGGCTGAAGCCCTGATCGGGGCCAGGGCCTGGCGCCTGATCTTTGCGACCGCGAGCATTCCATCAGCCGTGGTGGTGATCGGCTGGTTTCTGGCCCATCGCTATGACGGACTGCGGCTTTGGAACCTTCAAGGCGTACCAGGCATGGTGCCCCTGGTTTGGCTGGGAACAGCCATCAGCTTTCTGTTCCTTTATCCAGCCACGTACAACCTTCTGGAGATTCCAGCGGTGCTGAAACCGCAAGTGCGTCTTTACGCCACGGGGATCATCCGCATTTCACGGCATCCACAGGCGGTTGGTCAGATTCTGTGGTGCCTGACCCATGCGCTTTGGATTGGCAGCAGCTTCATGTTGGTGACCTGTATCGGACTGATTGCTCACCACCTCTTCGCTGTCTGGCATGGGGACCGACGCTTGCGCGCACGCTTCGGCGAAGCCTTTGAAGAGCTGCGATCAAGCACCTCAGTGGTGCCCTTCCAGGCCGTGCTCGATGGGCGACAAACACTGGTATGGCAGGAGTTTCTGCGACCAGCCCAGCTCGGAATCGCTGTTGCGGTGGCTGTTTTCTGGTGGTCCCATCGCTTCATCTCAAGTGCCGGTGCTCTGATGTTGCACTCCAGCCTCGAGAAACTGCTGAGCTGAGCTGCCTACACTCCGATTAACCCTGCCTGGAGCGGATGTCTTCGGCTGCTGAACTCGCTTGGCTGATCCCCCTGCTGCCGCTCCTTGGAGCGGTGATCACCGGTTTGGGACTGATCAGCTTCAATCGCACGATCAACCGACTGCGCAAACCGGTTGCCCTGCTGCTGATCTCCTGCGTCGGAGCTGCAGCGGTCATCAGTTATGCGGTGTTGGCAGGACAACTGGCTGGAGCTCCAGCTGTTGAACATCTGTTTGTCTGGGCGAGCGCCGGCAACTTCAGCCTGCCCATGGGCTACGTGGTGGATCCGCTGGCTGCAGTGATGCTGTCTCTGGTGACCACCGTCGCCCTGCTGGTGATGGTGTACTCCCACGGCTACATGGCCCACGACAAGGGTTATGTCCGTTTTTTCACCTATCTGGCGCTGTTCAGCAGCTCAATGCTGGGGCTGATTATCAGCCCGAACCTGCTTGAGATCTATGTGTTCTGGGAGCTGGTGGGCATGTGCTCCTATCTGCTGGTCGGCTTCTGGTACGACCGCGATGGTGCGGCCCACGCGGCCCAGAAGGCCTTTGTTGTGAACCGCGTCGGCGACTTCGGCCTTCTGCTCGGCATCCTTGGCCTGTTCTGGGCCACGGGCAGTTTCGATTTCCAGGGAATCGCAGACGGCCTGCAGCAAGCACTCAGCACCGGAGCGGTTCCGATGTGGGCGGCCCTGGCTCTCTGCATCCTGGTGTTTCTGGGACCGATGGCAAAGTCAGCCCAGTTCCCACTGCACGTGTGGTTGCCGGATGCAATGGAGGGCCCCACACCCATCTCTGCTCTGATCCACGCCGCCACGATGGTTGCGGCCGGGGTGTTTCTTGTGGCTCGCCTGGATCCCCTCTATGGATTGTTTCCCTCCATCCAGGCAATGATCGCCGTGGTGGGCACCATCACCTGCTTCCTGGGGGCGACGATCGCTCTCACCCAGATGGACCTGAAGAAGGGACTGGCCTACAGCACCGTGTCCCAGCTCGGCTACATGATGCTGGCGATGGGATGCGGTGCACCGGTGGCTGGCTTGTTCCACCTGGTGACCCACGCTTTTTTCAAAGCCATGCTCTTCCTTGGCTCGGGATCCGTCATCCATGCGATGGAAGAGGTGGTCGGCCATGAGCCGGCCCTTGCCCAGGACATGCGCCTAATGGGTGGTTTGCGCAAGAAGATGCCGATCACAGCCATCACGTTTCTGATCGGTTGCGTTGCGATTAGCGGAATTCCTCCCCTCGCTGGCTTCTGGAGCAAGGATGAAATTCTCGGGCAAGCGTTCAACAGCTTTCCCCTTCTCTGGCTGGTGGGCTTCATCACCGCTGGGATGACGGACTTCTATATGTTCCGCCTCTATTTCCTCACCTTTGAGGGAGAGTTCCGCGGGAATGACAAAGCCATGCAGACCCAGCTTCTGGTGTCTGCAGGCAAGAACCCCGATGAGCATCACGCCCACGGTGGCAGCGTGCATGAGTCGGCCTGGTCGATGACGGCTCCTCTCGCCGTTCTCGCAGTTCCCTCCGTCCTGATCGGGCTACTCGGCGCCCCCTGGAACAGTCGCTTCGCGGCCCTGCTCAATCCGGCCGAAGCGGTTGAGATGGCTGAGCATTTCAGCTGGGAGGAATTCCTGCCATTGGCTGGAGCATCCGTGGCGATCTCCGCAACTGGCATCACCATCGCCGTGCTGGCCTATGCCCTCCACAAACTCGACCTGGGCCAGCTGGTGGCGGCTCGTTTTCCAGTGATCAATGCCTTTCTCGCAAACAAGTGGTATCTCGACGCCATCAACGAGCGACTGTTCGTGAGAGGAAGCCGCAAACTTGCGCGTGAGGTGCTCGAAGTCGACGCCAAGGTCGTTGACGGAGTTGTAAACCTGACCGGTCTGCTGACCCTTGGAAGTGGCGAGGGCTTGAAGTACCTCGAAAACGGACGTGCCCAGTTCTATGCACTGATCGTGTTCGCAGGAGTGATCGGGCTGGTTGTGCTGTTCGGCGTCCTGGGTGGACCCATCGCTTGATCGAGCTTCTGTGTGTCATCGCCTATCGAGGTGATGACACACCGGCTGTGATTTCTACAGTCCAATCAGTGGAGTGCTGGGACAGCAGTGATCGAGTTTGCAGTCGCCGGGCTGACAGAGCCTGTGAACGCGACCGTTCCCTGGCTAAGCCTCTCAATTCTTTTCCCGATCGTGGGGGCTTTGCTGGTTCCGTTCATTCCGGATTCCGGGAATGGACGCCAGGTTCGCTGGTATTCACTCGGCATCACGTTGGTGACCTTTCTGATCACCGTTGCTGCCTACCTGAACGGCTATGACCCAAGCCTCAGCGGCCTGCAACTGGCCGAGCGCGTCAGCTGGCTGCCGGACCTCGGGCTGACATGGGCCGTTGGCGCCGACGGTTTGTCGATGCCCCTCATCCTGCTGACCAGTTTCATCACCACGCTGGCCTGCCTGGCGGCTTGGCCTGTGAGCTTCAAACCGAAGCTGTTCTACTTCCTGCTGCTGGCGATGGATGGCGGCCAGATCGCCGTCTTCGCCGTCCAGGACATGTTGTTGTTCTTCCTAGCCTGGGAGCTGGAACTGATCCCGGTCTATCTGCTGCTGGCCATCTGGGGAGGCAAGAAACGTCAGTACGCAGCGACGAAATTCATCATCTACACCGCTGGCAGCTCCCTGTTCATTCTTTTGGCCGCACTGGCGATGGGATTCTTCGGCGGCGGAACACCGAACTTCGAGTACACCACTCTCGCTGCCAAGGATTTCGGAACGGGCTTTCAGCTGCTCTGCTACGCCGCCCTGTTGATCGCCTTTGGCGTGAAATTGCCAATTGTTCCCCTGCATACCTGGCTCCCGGATGCTCACGGGGAAGCAACGGCGCCGGTTCACATGCTCCTCGCAGGCATCCTGCTGAAAATGGGCGGCTATGCCTTGCTGCGCTTCAACTGTGAATTGCTTCCAGCCGCACATTCACAGTTCGCACCGCTGTTGATTGTTCTTGGTGTCGTCAACATCATCTACGCGGCGCTCACCTCGTTCGCCCAAAGAAACCTGAAGCGCAAGATCGCCTACAGCTCCATCAGTCATATGGGCTTTGTGCTGATCGGCATCGGCAGTTTCAGTGCCCTTGGCACCAGTGGGGCCATGCTCCAGATGATCAGTCATGGACTGATCGGCGCCAGTTTGTTCTTCTTGGTGGGGGCCACCTACGACCGAACCCACACCCTCCAACTCGATGAAATGGGAGGCGTGGGCCAGAAGATGCGCGTGATGTTCGCCCTCTGGACCGTTTGCTCACTGGCATCGCTCGCCCTTCCCGGCATGAGTGGCTTCGTGAGTGAGCTGATGGTGTTTGCCGGCCTGGCCACAGACGAGGCTTACACCCTTCCGTTCCGCATCGTGATCTGTGGCCTCGCGGCCGTTGGTGTGGTGCTCACGCCGATTTATCTGCTTTCGATGCTGAGGGAGATCTTCTTCGGCAAAGAGCGCGCTGATCTTGTCTCCCACACCAACCTGGTGGATGCCGAGCCCCGCGAGGTATATATCATCGATTGCCTTCTCGTTCCGATCATCGGGATTGGTCTCTATCCCCGCCTGATGACCGACAGCTATCGCTCCTCGATCGAAGCCTTGGTGAGCAGGGATGTTGACGCCATGGAACGCATCAGTCGGCCGACCGCTCCGATCATCCGAAGTCAGCCGTCCGTGCCGGCCCTGCTCAAGGCCCCGGAGCTGCCTGGCTGATGAATAAGTGCGTGAGTTGAGCTGAACTGAGGGATCAGATCGGAAGAACTCCGTAAGTTCTTTCCGACCATCAGCACCCCCATGCGCCAGATCAATTTCGGCCTGATCTTTGCCTTTGGACTGTTGATGGTGTTCTTCACCCTGGAGAACACCACGGCGACAACGGTCCATCTCCTGCCAGGCGTTCAGCAGACCATGCCACTGGCTGGATTGCTACTTCTGGTTGCGGGTATCGGAGCGGTATCCGCCTGGTTCTTTGCTGCCTGGACCGGCATGCTCACCAATGTGGATCAACTCAGCAATGCCAGCGAGGTCGAGGCGCAGCAGGTCCAGATTCAAGAGCTGGAAAGCGATCTCAGCCGTTATCGCTCCACGGTGGAGACCCAGCTGGGCCTGCTACCTGCCACCACGGCGAGCAGCACTGAGCCAACGGATTCAGCTGACAATTGAGTTGGATCCCTGCTGCCGACTGGCATGGAGGGGTCGTGATCGATAGCTTTCGGCCAGTGAGAGACACCCCTTGCAACAGACGGGAGCGAGCGCTGGAGCTGATGTCGGCGCCCGTCTGGCCATCCGTCTGCTTCAAGATGCCGCTGAAAGTGGTGAACTCGACCCCTGGGATGTTGATGTCATCGCTGTCATTGACGGCTTTCTCGATCAGCTCAGCCAACGAATCGCCGTACCGAAACAGGTTGCCGCTGCCATCGCCGGCCGCGGAGGCAGTTACGAACGCGATCTCGCCGACAGCAGCGAAGCCTTTCTGGCGGCCTCCGTCCTCGTTGGACTGAAGGCGGAACTGCTTGAAGCCAGCGTTCTTCCCCCGGCACCGGAGATCGAAGAGGGCTTTGACGCTGAATTCGAGGATCAAGGTTGGTTGGATCCTGCCTTCGACCTGCCGCGACGTCCCGAGCGTCATCTGCAGCGCCGTCCTGTGGCACCGCCGCCATTACGGCGGCCGGTCACCCTTGGCGAGCTGATCGAACAGCTGGAATCGATCGCGGAGCAACTGGAATCCGATGAGCTCCAACAGAAACGGCGCCAGCGTCAGAAGCGCTACAGCGATCGTGAAGCCATCGCCCAGGTGGCCAACCTGGCTCACCGTGAAAAGCTGCCGGAAACAACCGCGGCCCTTGGTGTCTTTCTCAACGGCTGGGAAGAGGCCCTGAACTGGCTTGATTTCGAAGCTCTCGTGGACCAGTGGCGCGATGCCGCTGCAGCAGACCTCGACACCGATCGGGTTGGCGTGTTTTGGGCTCTGTTGTTTTTGTCCTCCCAGGGACGGGTGGAGCTGGAACAACTGGAGTGGCTACATGCCCCCTTACGGCTGCGCAGGATTCCGGCGGCCGGATCCGTAACGCAATTGCCGATCAGCAATCTCGACGTGCCAGCTTCAGTGCCGACCAGCGGCCCCGTGGCGGCCTGAAGCACGGTTTAATGTTCGACATCTTGTGGAGCCTGCAACGCCTATGAAGGCGATGATCCTTGCGGCTGGCAAAGGGACGAGGGTTCAGCCGATCACCCATGTGATCCCCAAACCCATGATTCCCATCCTGCAGAAGCCGGTGATGGAATTCCTCCTTGAGCTGCTCAAGGAGCACGGGTTCAAAGAAGTGATGGTGAATGTCTCTCACCTGGCCGAAGAAATTGAAAATTATTTTCGGGACGGTCAACGCTTTGGCGTGGAGATCGCTTACAGCTTTGAGGGCTGCATTGAAGATGGTGAGCTGATCGGCAACGCCCTGGGATCAGCTGGCGGACTGAAGAAGATTCAGGATTTTCAACACTTCTTCGACGACACCTTCGTCGTGATGTGCGGCGATGCTCTGATTGATCTGGACCTCACCGAAGCGGTGCGACGACATCGCGAGAAGGGTGCACTGGCCAGTCTGGTCACCAAGAGAGTTCCCAAAGATCAGGTGAGCAGCTACGGCGTTGTCGTGACTGACGATGAAGACAGAATCTCTCATTTCCAGGAAAAGCCGAAGGTTGATGAAGCCCTCAGCGACACGATCAACACGGGTATCTACATCTTCGAACCGGAAATTTTTGATCACATCCCTTCCGGTGTTTCGTTCGACATCGGCTCGGATCTGTTTCCGAAGTTGGCATCAATCGGTGCACCCTTTTATGCCATCCCCATGGATTTTGAATGGGTGGACATCGGCAAGGTTCCTGATTACTGGCAGGCCATCCGAAGTGTGCTTCTAGGGGATGTGCGTCAGGTTGAAATTCCAGGCAAGGAAGTTCGTCCTGGTGTTTACGCCGGTCTGAACGTCGCAGCGGATTGGAACAAGATCAATGTCACCGGCCCTGTGTACGTGGGTGGCATGACCAAAATCGAAGATGGAGCGACCATCATTGGGCCATCAATGATTGGCCCCAGCTGCCACATCTGTGAAGGGGCCGTGATTGATAACTCGATCATCTTTGACTACTCACGCATCGGCGCAGGGGTGCAATTGCTTGAGAAGCTTGTGTTCGGCCGCTACTGCGTTGGCAAGGATGGGGACCACTTCGATCTTCAAGAAGCGGCTCTGGACTGGCTGATCACCGATGCCCGCCGTCAGGACCTGGTGGAGCCCTCTCCACAGCAGAAAGCCATGGCAGAACTGCTGGGAACCGACCTCACCCCGGCAGCGAGCTGAAACCAGCCATCTCAAGAATCAGGGGAATTCTCTCCTCTGCCTTGATGGCCATGAGGTGCACTCCCTGAACAATGCCGGTGTAACGGCGCACCTGTTCAGAGGCAATCGCCACGCCTTCCTCGGCTGGATTTGGAGCGCCTTCCAAACGGGAGATCAACTCTTCAGGGATGCAGGCACCCGGCACCACACGGTTGATGAATCGTGCATTCTTCGCCGACTTCAGCAGAAACACGCCAGCGAGCACGGGTATCTCCATCGGCCCTGCCAGTTCCTTCTGAAAACGCTCCAGAGCCTGCGGATCCATCACCATCTGCGTCTGAACGAAGCGGGCGCCAGCCTCGCGTTTGCGCATCAGTCGTCGCTGCAGTCCGCTCCAGCTCCGGGATTGGGGATCGGCCGCACATCCAGCGAACAGCTCGGTCGCGCCATCTGCCAGTGAGCCCCCGTTGGGATCTTCGCCGCGATTGAAGGCGTCCACCTGACCCAGCAGCTTCACGGACTCGAACTCATTCACAGGGCGAGCCGTCTGCTGATCTCCGGCTTTGACCGGATCGCCCGTCAGGCAGAGAAGATTTCGGATCCCAAGCGCATGGGCTCCGAGCAGATCCGACTGAAGCGCGATGCGATTGCGATCGCGACATGCAAGTTGCCACACCGGCTCCAGGCCGGCATCGAGCAGCAACCGACACACGGCAAGGCTGCTCATCCGCATCACCGCCCGACTGCCATCGGTCACGTTGATGGCATGAACACGCCCACTCAGATCGGTTGCCATAGCCAAGGTATGGACAGGATCAGCCCCACGAGGCGGCATCACCTCCGCAGTGATCGCGGCTTTCCCTGCTTCTAAAACGCGCTGTAGCGCCGTCTTCAAACCCTGTTCCGTTTCGGCAATTCACTATGGAGGATCAATGTGGATTCGGGGCCTAGCATTGGCGCAAAGGGGCGTGTGGACCATGACATCCGCTGAATCGTCCGATCCCCTCAACATTTCCCTGTCCACCCGGGAAATCGAAATTATCGAATTGGTTGCTGAAGGCCTCACCAATCAGGAGATTGCTGACAAGCTCACCATCAGCAAGCGGACGGTGGATAACCACGTGAGCAACGTCTTCACCAAAACCGGTTCAAAGAATCGCGTGGCGCTGTTGAACTGGGCGATGGACAACGGCAGGATCTGCCGCGATGGATTCAACTGCTGCGCCCTCCCCGAGGCTGAGCACCACGAACCCTGATGGCCGCTGGCTCCGGCAGGGTCTGCAATGAGCTGGGGGAGAGCGGAATCTCAAACAGCGCGGCGTAATCCAGACAAGCCTCAAGGCTGTTGCCCACGAATCGGAGCATGCCTTCTCTGTCGTAGAGACCGACCATGGCCAAAAGCCGCGAGGACTGAGTTCCTGTAAATCTAAAGGAAATCGAAAGACGGATCCACTGTTGTGTCAGAGCAGGCCAAAACGACGACGCTCCTGCGCTGACCAGCTAGTTAGCGGCTGAGAAGCCAGGACGGCATTGGCCCAGCGGGACTCCCCGGTCAGCTCCTTGCCGCACCAGTTCGGCAACCTGAGGGCCCGATCAGCTCGGTCCAGTTCAACCTCCGCCAGAACCAACGGAGCATTATTGCCGGAAAAGCAATCCACCACCCAGTCACCACCCTCGAGCTCAAGGGCGTAACGGGTCTTCTCAAGGCGGTGGGGGGCCAGCGCCCAGAGAGCTTCCGCGTCATCAGCTGGGATCGAATATTCGAACTCATGGCGGGCGATGCCACTGGAATCTGCGGCGGCCTTCAACGTGAGCCAGGCCAAGCCATCGCTCTTCATCCGAATGCGCACTGTGATTCCCTCAGCACTCGAGGCCAGATATCCCTGGCGCAGCGTCTGCGGTGGTCCTGCAAGCGATCTCCAATCGTCACCCGTGACCAGAAAGCGGCGCTCGATCTCCAGTGCCATGTCTAGTTCGGGGAGGGCTGACTTGCCGTGAGACTGCTGGCCCAGTGCAGTTTGTGGGCGAGGGTGCGGTAGTACGAAGGGCTCTGATTCAGCAGAACCATCAGGGCATGGTGACGGGCCTGCTGCACCACACAACATTCGCCAGGCTCCATCACGGTGCAGCCAACACCGTCCTTCCACAGCTTGATGCGGTGATCAGCATCACCCAGGGGCCAGATCACCAACCTGGCTCGGGGGGGCACAACGAGCGTTCGGCTTGAAAGGCTCATCGGGCAAATCGGAGCCACCACCATTGCCTCGATCCCTGGATGGAGGATCGGTCCTCCAGCCGCCAGGGCATAACCGGTGGATCCTGTCGGAGTGGAGAGGATCAGTCCATCACCACGCATCTGATCGACAACCTCACCATCGATCTCCAGCTCGAGCGTGCATGTGGGAGAAATCTCATCGCGATAGGCCCTCAGATAGAAGTCGTTGAGAGCCCAGTGATGTTCTTCGTCGTCCTCAATATCCGGTTGCTGAAGCAACGCCGGTGAATCAGCCCGTTCCTCAGCAGATCGACGATCCACCATCGCCTGCAGCATCAAACGGCGTTCAATCGCAAATTGGTCATTCAGCAATCGCTGCCAGATTTCATCACCTTGCAACACACGTTTGTCGTGGGTCAGAAAACCCAGATGCCCGCCGACATTGATGCTGAGGATAGGAATGTCATGAACAGCAAGATGGCGAGCAGCACCAAGAACTGTTCCATCCCCTCCGAGAACCACAGCCAGATCCGGCATGGAGTCCTCATTGGCCAGCAGACCGGGGAAGGGATTCACCCGGGCCCCTGACATGGCTGTGACCACGTGGATACCGAGGTTCTGAAGCTCAGCAGCACATTGACGTGCTTCTCTCTGGGCCGGCTGGCTTTCGGCCCGGTAGATCACCCAGACCCGCTCAAGACGCATGGACCCGTTGGATGGCGATTACCAGCGGAGCAGGTTGAACTGTTCCATATCAACCGTAACTCGGTTGCGGTAAAGCGACAGCAGGATGGCGAGCCCAACCGCTGCCTCAGCTGCAGCCACAGTGATCACAAACACGGCAAACACCTGACCTCGGATGAGATCGCCATCCACGTATGAGGAAAAGGCCATGAGGTTGATATTCACACCATTGAGCATCAGTTCGATACTCATCAACACCCGAACAGCGTTGCGACTGTTGATCAAACCCCAGACACCGATGCAGAACAACAGCGCCGCCAGGAGCAGGTATGCCTGAAGGGAAGGAAGTCCGGAAACAAAGTCGTTCATCGATCGAGGCAGGGGCTCAGGAGGGGCGGCGGTCGAGCAGGAGAGGCGTACGGGCTTTTTCAATCAGGCCCTGATCAGCGGCTTCTCCGGTGGCCACATCCGTGGCCAGCACATCGCGACGGGCGAGAACTATGGCGCCAATCATGGCCATCAGCAGGAGAACCGAAGCGACTTCGAAAGGAAGCAGGTAATCCGTGAACAGGTGCTCACCGATCCTGGCCGTGGCCTCCTCTCCAACAACCGGAGGACCGGGCAAGGACCATGGGGTCGTGACGATGACGCGCACGAGCAGGGCTAAGAGCCCAAAGCAGACACCTGCAGAAACGAAACGCCGAAGATTGAGACGATCAATCGCTTTGAGATCCTCGCGTTTGTTCACAAGCATGATCGCGAACAGGATCAGAACGTTGATGGCTCCCACGTAGACGAGCACCTGAGCTGCCGCAACGAAACTGGCATTCAGGAGCAGGTAGAGCCCAGCCACTGCCATGAACACGCCGCCCAGCAGAAACGCTGAGTAGACGATGTTGCTGAGCAGAACAACACCGAGGGCTCCAGCCACGACGACGGCAGAGAGCACCACGAAACAAATGAGCTCAGTGGTTCCAGCGATGGTCATCCCTCAGCCTCCTCCGCTTGATCGGCTGATTGTCCTGCATCCTCAGACCTGGATGGTTTGGGTGGTTCCAGAGTTTCAAGCACTTGCGCCGGCAGTTTCCCGGCCCGAGGCCGATCCGGAGCCACACCGTGTGGTGACATCTCTCCGGCAGGCAGGTAAGCCAGCTCTCTCAGGGGGCGAACCGATGGATCCGTGGTGACGCTGGTGGGCAGGCGACCAAGAGCGACATTGTCGTAATTGAGGCTGTGACGATCGAAGGCTGCCAACTCGTACTCCTCGGTCATCGAGAGGCAGTTTGTTGGGCAATACTCCACGCAATTTCCGCAGAAAATGCAAACGCCGAAGTCGATCGAATAGTTCCGCAGCTCCTTTTTCTTCGTGGCCTTGTTCATCACCCAATCAACCACCGGAAGGTTGATGGGACAGACGCGAACACAGACCTCACAGGCGATGCACTTATCGAACTCGTAGTGAATCCGTCCGCGATAACGCTCGGAAGGAATGAGCTTCTCGTAGGGATACTGCACCGTGACCGGACGGCGCTTCATGTGATCGAAGGTGACCGAAAAGCCCTGGGCGAGATTGCGCGCGGCATCGACCGCATCGCGCGTGTAATCACCGACCTGTCTGAGAAATCCGAACATGGACTTTGGAGACGTGGAGGAGGAACGTCAGGAACCTGCGCCCATGATGACGGCACAGAGGCTGGCGAGAGGGTCAGCCGCCAAAAGCAACTGGGAATGCCAGCTTTAACGCTGCCGTCACCAGCAGGTTGACCAGCGACAGAGGCAAGAGAAATTTCCAGCCGAGATCAAGCAACTGGTCGATGCGCACACGGGGAGTACTCCAGCGCAGGAGGATGGCCACAAACACCAGCAGATAGGCCTTCAGCACGGTCATCACAATGCCAACGGACCCTGTGATCACCTGCACAACTGGGGCATCGATGGGCTGACCAAGCCAGCCGGCGAGCCACTCCACTGGAATCGGGAACCCCCATCCACCCAGATAGAGGACCGACACCAACACGGCCGAGAGCACGAGGTTGATGTAACCGGCGAGGTAGAAGAGGGCGAATTTCATGCCGGCGTACTCGGTCTGGTAACCGGCCACCAGTTCCTCCTCCGCCTCAGGAAGGTCGAACGGCAGGCGCTCACATTCGGCCAGTGCGCAGATCCAGAAGATCAGAAAACCCACCGGCTGCCGCCAGATGTTCCAGCTCAGGATGCCGGCACCGGTCTGCTGGCCAACGATGTCAACCGTGCTGAGTGAGTTGCTCATCATCACGATTGCCAGCACCGCAAGAGCCAGAGGAATTTCGTAGCTGATCGACTGGGCAGCGGCCCTCAGGCCTCCCAGCAGGGAATATTTGTTGTTCGAGGCATATCCACTCATCAACAATCCGATCGGTTGGATGCTGCTGAAAGCGATCCACAGAAAGATTCCGACTCCGACATTGCTGATCAACAGGTTCTGACCGAACGGAATGATCAGCCAGGACACAATCACCGGGACGACCACTAGGACCGGGCCCAGAGTGAACAGCAGGCTGTCAGCCCTGGCCGGAATGATGTCTTCCTTGACCAACAGCTTGAGACCATCGGCCAGGGGCTGAAGAATGCCGAGAGCACCGGCATATTCAGGACCGATGCGCTGCTGAACAGCAGCGGAAATCTTGCGTTCCAGCCAAACCGACACCAGAACACCGACCACGGCGGCGACCAGCACCAAAAGCATCGGCAGGGGCAGCCAGAGCAGGCGTGCTGCCTGAGCAGACAGTCCAAGTCCCTGCATGGCCTGGCTGAAGCTCAGTTCGAGGTCCAGTCCCGGGCTCACCATTGCGTTGCCTGAAGTTCCTGCAACTTAAGCGGCCGAAGCCTGGGGACGCTCATTGATGGGGATCCAAGCGCGAGGTTCGGAACCCGAATAGATCTGGGACGGACGGAAGATGCGGTTCGCACCCAACTGCTCACGCCAGTGAGCAAGCCAGCCGGCCACCCTCGAGATGGCAAAAACAGGGGTGAACAGATCCCTTGGAATGCCCAGCTTTCGATAAACCAAACCCGAATAGAAGTCGACATTCGGATAGATCCCCTTGGCACCAAGACGGGATTCCGCCTCCTGCTCGAGGGCACGGGCGACGTCGTACAACGCATCGTGTCCGAAGCGGGCAAACATTTCCTCGGCAAGTGATTGCAGGATGACCGCACGGGGATCCTTCACCTTGTATTCACGGTGACCGAAGCCCATGATCTTGCGCTTTGCCGCAATGGCTTCGTCGAGATAAGCGCCCGCATTGGCGGGAGAACCGATCTGCTCGAGCATCGCCAGAACATCCTCATTGGCGCCGCCATGGAGAGGTCCGGCCAGGGTGCCAACGGCGGAAGCCACAACCGCATAAGGATCGGTGAGGGTGCTGGCGGTGACCCGGGCACTGAAGGTGCTGGCATTGAGGCTGTGCTCCGCATGGAGGATCAGACAGCGATCAAAAATCCTTGCGGCCAGCGGATCCGGTTCACGCTCGGTGAGCATGTACAGGAAATTGGCCGAGTAGGCGAGATCATCCCTGGGTTGAATCGGGTCTTGGCCTTTCCGTATCAGCTGGAAGGCCGCCACCATCGTCGGGATCTTCGCGATCAGACGCACAACGGCGTCATAGATGTACTGCGGGTCATCGATCGCTCGGCGCGAATAAAACAACCCAAGCGAGGCGGCGCTGGACTGCAGGGCATCCATCGGATGTCCCGTCGCCGGGAAGCACTTCATCATGTCCCGCACCCGGAAACTGACGCGCCGGTGCATCTGCACCTGATGCTCAAAGTCAGCGAGCTGGTCCCGGGTTGGCAGTTCACCCCAGATCAGCAGGAAGGCGGTCTCAAGGAAGCTGCTGTTGGTCGCCAGCTCAGCAATGGGAAACCCTCGATACGTGAGCAGGCCCTCCTGTCCCTCGATATCGCAGATCGCCGATTGGGTGGCAGGGACCCCATCGAGACCTGGCCTGAGTTCGATTCCAGTGCGCGCATGGCGCAGTTCGCCTGACTGCTGTTGAGCCACCGCCCTGTTACCTCTAAAGAAAACCTAGGCCGGACGGTTCAGGCCTTCACGGGATCGAGCAGCAAGGCCGGGCGCAGCAAAGCCTGCAGCTCCCAATGGCAATCAAAACCATGCACGTGGATCAGGCCGGCCTTCTTCAGGGCAATGGCTCTGGATGGCAGCCCGAGCAGGTCGGAGGCCAGCCAACTCAGATCTGGTTCATGGCCGACCAAACAAACCCGTCCCGTGAGCTGGCGAACCAACGCGAGGACGTCTCCACCGGGCAGGAGAGCCTGATGAAGCTCAAGCATCGGCGCCAGACCAGCACCCACAGCAATCTGAGCCGTTTCCAAAGCGCGTTGGTAAGGACTGGTGATCAGACGATCGACCTGCACACCGCGCTGGACAAGGGCACTGGCCACAGCATGCGCGCGGCGCTGGCCCCTGGCGGTCAGCGCCCTGTCTGGATGATCGAGCCCATCAAGACGCTCCTCAGCAATCCCATGACGCAACAACAGCAGGTCAACCGAGTTCGAGGCGGGCATGCAGGGGCAGCACCGGTTCCTGCTCATCTTGACCAGCGGATTCAGCTGCAAGCACAAGGCCGCGCACCCTGGACTGCAGGGGCTGACCAGCCAGAGCCTGGAGCGTGATCCAGGGGCGCCAGCGGGCCATCAGCCGCTGGGCCGGGTCCGAATCCAACAGCAGAACCTGCGTCGGCGCATGATCCAGCTTGAGCTGCTGCAACTGCTGCAGCCTTGGTTGCAAGCCTCGATGGTCTTGGCGTCCCTGCAGAGCCTCAAGCGTTTCCCCCCACCAGTGACGTCCGGCCTCCTGGGCCATTGCCACAGCCAGCTGGGCCTGCAAGCCGTCGCCATTGCCGCGCTGGCGCACCAGGCGAGTCCAAACCTGCAGCTTTTCCTCATCGCCAGCGAGCTGGGAACGGGCGAGACCATCCGCCTCGAGATCGGCTTTGACCGCGTCCAAATCAGGATGCCCGGAACGACTGGCAAGCAACCAGCCCGCCTCCTGCTGGAGCCACAGCAGAGGACCGTCATCGCGACCGATGATCGACTCCAGCGCTGATTGGTTGTTGAGCTGCGTCCTCAGCAGCGGACCAAACCATTGACTGAAGGGGTGGGACTCATCGAGGGCCAGCAAGCGCGCTGGATCCTGCAACGAGGCCAGCCACGCTGCGCGACCACCGGCATCGGAGGCGAGATCCTGTAGCGGCGCCCAGGGAGGCATCTCCCATCGATCCCGGAACCGCAGCCTGGCCTCCACCGCCAAATCCGTGCCCTGGGGCTGTAACGCCGCAACCAATCCTGTGAGATCTCGGCGCTCGGCGAGAACAGGTGGCAACTGAAGCCAGTTCTGCAGAGCTCGGGGTGACGCCGTCAGCAGCGCAACCCCATCGCCAAGAGCAGACAGCTCCTGCTGCAGCCTGGCATCGCCAAGTTGATGCTGATCCTGCAGCTGAGAAACATCTAAGGCGGTCTCCAACACGCCGCGGCCAGAAGCGAGCAGGAGCAGATCGTCATCAATCAGGGCCGTCGCCAGCGGCTGGGGCTCGCGGCCGAGAAGAGCACCACGGCCACTGATCAGGCCCATGCCCCGATAGCGACTCACCTGCAGGTCCGTACCGGCCAGGCTGCGCGTCTGCCAGAAACGCTGCAGGAAACGTCTGGCCCCATCACTGTCCCGGCTGGTGAGCGCCAGCACCCAACCGGGCGACCCACCAGAATCGCCGGGGTCAATGAGCGTGAGACTCAGTTCCGGCCCCAGCCATGCCGCCAGCTCCCGATCGAAATCAAGGCCTGCCAGAGCGAACACCCCATCCCGCCAACGGCGTGCGGCATCTCGGGATGCGCGGCGCTCCGATGGCTGTGACACCGCCTGCACGTAGGCCGGCAGACGCACGGGATCAGCCAGCCAGTGCAGCGAAAGATCCGCCTCCCTGGGGACAAAGCGCGCCGCACGCGGCAACTCCAGAGGCTGGCTGGCCAGTCGCAGGGGACTGCGCCGATCCACTCCCCAAAGCAGGGCGAGCGCAAGCAGCAGCAGCGCCAACAACACCCCTGCGATGACTGTGAGGAATGAGCGGGCCTTCATGGGCCAGCGGAGCGTTCTTCGCTCATCTTTGTCCATCGCCGCAGAATGGCGCCATGCACAGCACGGATCCACGCTCGATCTCAGCTCCTGAGCTGCATCGCTGGCTCGAGGCGGAAGGCATGCCACCCCGGCTCATCGACGTACGGGAGGACAGCGAATTAGAGGTTGCACCCTTCCCGGGAGACGTTCTGCATCTGCCTCTGAGTCGCTCCAGCGACTGGATGGATACGGTTCTGGGCGAACTGCAGACCGACCGGGCGGTGGTGGTGCTGTGCCATGCCGGAATCCGCAGCCGACATTTCGGACTGTGGCTGCTTGCACAGAATGGCGCACTGGAGGTGTGGAATCTTGAGGGTGGAATTGATGCCTGGAGTCTCCAGGTCGATCCCGCAGTTCCCCGGTACTGATGAAGCCCCTGTCTACAAGACAACAAGAGGTGCTGCAGGCCACCGTGCATCACTACGTGGACACGATCGAACCCGTGGGCAGTCGCACCCTGGTTCAGCGCTTCGGGCTGAAGGCAAGCTCAGCGACGGTTCGTTCCGCGATGGGTGCCCTGGAGCAGCGGGGACTGCTCACGCAACCTCATACATCAGCGGGGCGAGTCCCGAGCCCACTGGGCTACCGCCATTACGTGGATTGCCTGCTGCCTGAACCCGGCGTTGCCGTGCAACATCTCGAACGGGAGCTCACAGGCCTCAGCCTGCGCTGGGCAGCGCTGGATGATCTGCTTCTGCAGCTGGCGCGGCGACTCACCGATTTCACCGGCCTGATGAGTTTGATCACGCGGCCGGGAGGCACCCAGGCTCAGCTGGAAGCGATCCGACTTGTTTCCAGTGGCGATCGCCTGCTGGTGATGCTGGTTGAGGACAGCGGACGCGCGAGCCATCTCAACCTTCGTCTCCCCCATGGCGCCGAAGACGAACTCAAAGCGGTGGAGCGCTGGATCGATCAGCAACTCGCCGACGGTGGCCTGAACTGGAATTCACTGCCTCCCCACCTGCAGAGAAGTGGGGATGTGCTGCGCAGCGCCCTCGATCAATCCAGCTCGGTGACGAATACGGAGCAACCCACCGTGGTGCACGGCCTATCGCGTTTGTTGGCCGAGCCTGAATTTCAGACGGTTCAGGAGCTCAGGCCCCTGATGGAGTTGATCGATGAACGCCCGGGCGCGCTTGTTGGGGCAGGGCAGCAGGCCAGGGTCTGGATCGGCGATGAACATCCCCAAACCGCCATGCAGCCCTGCGCCGTTGTGCAGGCTCCCTACCGCTGCGGCAGCGACGGGATTGGACAGGTCGCTCTGATCGGACCGATGCGCATGGCTTACGCCACGGCCCGAGCCGCCGTGCAACGGGTGGCCAGACACCTGGAAATACTGCTCGGCTGAGAAGCAGGCAAAGACCGTTGGCCCCTCAGAGCTGGTCGCCGAGCTTGTCAGCGACGGTGTTGACGTCCTTGTCACCCCGGCCGGAACAGTTGATCACGATCTCGCTCCCATCAGGAAGGCTGGGACAGAGGGTTTCGAGCCAGGCGAATGCGTGGGCCGTCTCAAGGGCAGGGATGATTCCCTCGAGCTCACTGACCTTCCTCAGCGCATCAAGGGCTTGCTGGTCCGTCACGGCAGAGTATTCAGCGCGCCCGATCTCGCGGAGGTAACTGTGCTCGGGGCCAACACCCGGGTAATCCAGTCCGGCGCTGATGGAATGTGCTTCCTGGACCTGTCCATCACCGTCCTGGAGCAACAGGCTCATGGCGCCATGCAGAACGCCGACACGCCCCTCCGTGATGGTGGCTGCATGGCGACCGGTGTCCACCCCATCACCCGCGGCCTCAACGCCAATCAAACGAACGTCGGTGTCCTGGACGAAGGGATGGAACAGGCCCATGGCGTTGGATCCACCGCCAACGCAAGCCAGCAACACATCCGGCAAGCGTCCGAACGCCTCTTGGCACTGCTGTTTCGTTTCCTGACCAATCACCGCGTGAAAGTCACGCACCAGCATTGGGTAGGGGTGGGGACCGGCCACCGAGCCGAGGATGTAGTGGGTGCTCTCAACATTGGTGACCCAGTCGCGGATCGCCTCGCTGGTGGCGTCCTTGAGGGTTGCCGTGCCAGCGGTGACAGGCTGCACCGTCGCCCCGAGCAACCGCATCCGAAACACATTGAGGGCCTGACGGCGCATGTCCTCTGCACCCATGTAGATCACGCACTCCAGACCGAATCGAGCGCAGACGGTGGCGGTAGCGACGCCGTGCTGGCCGGCGCCGGTCTCGGCGATGATCCGCTTCTTGCCCATGCGCAGGGCCAGCAACGCCTGGCCGAGGGCGTTGTTGATCTTGTGGGCACCGGTGTGATTGAGATCCTCACGCTTCAGCCAGATGCGCGGGCCCCCATCGGCCCGGCGGAAGTGAGCTGTGAGCCGTTCCGCCTCGTACAGAGGCGTGGCTCGTCCCACATAGTTTCTGAGCAGATGGTCAAGCTCTGCTGTGAAACCAGGGTCTTTCCAGGCCTCGGCCGCTGCCTGTTCCAGCTCGGCAAGGGCGGGCATCAGGGTTTCCGGCACGTATTGCCCGCCGTAGCGCCCGAATCGGCCGTGGGCGCCTGGACGCGCTGCCGGTTGCAGACTGACTGGATCCGGGCTGGTGCCGGTCGGCAGGGTGCTGGTCACTGAGCCAAGAGCAGCGTCGGCTTAGCGTAAGCAGGCAATCACGCGATGCCGCGGGTCACAGGCGCTTACCTGCAAATGCTGAAATCCTGCGTGCTTGAGAGCCAGCGGCATGTCGAGGCGGAAATAGTCCTCGATATACGGCTCAGTGCTCTTGAGCAGGGTTGCCACCGCCGCCGGCAGTTTTTGCAGCACGGAGGAGGCGGGATCCTGATCCACCATCACCAGAGCACCTCCCGGGCGCAGCAACCGAGCCGCTTCCGCCAGCACGGCATGGGTGGCCTGCTGAGGCAACTCATGGCAGACGAACTGAAGGCTGATCAGATCCAGGGAACCGGCCTGCAACGCCGTGTCCTCAGCTGCAGCGTGACGCCACTCCGCAACCAGCCCGCCCGCGTCCCTCACCTTGGCCACAGCGAGCATCTCCGGTGAAAGATCAAGGCCGATCACCTCAGGCCTGGGCAGCCCGTTCTGATCAGCACGGCGGTTCAACCAATGGGTCAGAGCCAGCGTGCTGACGCCAACGGAACAACCCAGGTCCACCACCCGCTGTAAAGGGCCAGTCAGCAGCGGCTCCACAGCGTTGTGGATGGCATCACGGAGACGTTTTTGGGCCTGTGCGGGGCTGTGGTCAGCCTCCGGCCACACCCGCAGGGCCATCGCATCGGTGGCCTGCTCCGCTTCAGCTGCAGCCTGCCAGCAGAGATTGCCCTGCTCATAGGCATGGAATCGCACCTTGTAGTAGTCAGGCGGACTCAGCCCGGGGGTGGCGCTGGAGCACACCAGAGGCTCGGCCGCGAGTCGGAGTTCGCTGCGCCGTTTCCGCCATGGAATGCCGTTGCGCTCAGCGGTGCGGATGATCAGTTGGCGGGCCTGAAAAAACAAAGGCCGACGCAACAGGCCAATCCCGATCAACAGCTCGATCACCCGGCCGAGGCCACGGCTCGAATCTGCCCAGCGGGGAGTGGCCACAACATCGGTCATCGAGGATGGAGAGGATTGCAACAGGCAGATGCCGAAAGGAGGCTGGCAGGAGTTCTCCAGCAACGAAAGTCTGCAACGTCCGGCCCCGACGTCTGCGGCGACGCCGAAGCCTCAGCAAATGGTGAGGGTGCAGCCGACGCGCGGCGGCAAGGGCGGCAAAACGGTGACCGTGATTCGAGGTCTGGAACTGGATGTGGCGGGCATGAAGGCCCTGCTGAAAAAGCTGAAGACCAAGATCGGCAGTGGCGGCAGTGCCAAAGACGGTGTGATCGAACTACAGGGCGATCAGGTGGATCTGGCACTGTCACTGCTCAGCGATGAGGGCTACAGGCCAAAACGCGCTGGTGGGTGATCGACCGGGTTGGGTGATCGACCGGGTTGGGTGATCGACCGGGTTGGGTGACAATGGCGGGCACTTCCGCCCGTGGTCATGACCTCAACCGCCCCCAAGGCCACCAACATCGTCTGGCATGAGGCCTCTGTCGATCGGGTGGCACGGGCAGAGCAGCGAGGTCATCGCAGCGCCATCCTCTGGTTCACGGGACTGTCTGGCTCCGGCAAAAGCACCCTGGCCAACGCCGTCAACGCAGCACTGTTCCAACGCGGACTAGCCACCTATGTGCTGGATGGCGACAACATCCGCCATGGGCTCTGCAAGGACCTCGGCTTCTCCGATGCCGACCGGGAGGAGAACATTCGCCGCATTGGCGAGGTGGCCAAGCTGTTTCTCGATTCTGGCGTGATCGTTCTCACAGCCTTCGTCTCCCCGTTTCGCGCCGATCGTGACAAGGCCAGGGCTCTGGTGGCAGACGGTGACTTCATCGAAATCCATTGCGCTGCGGATCTGAGCGTTTGCGAATCACGGGATCCGAAAGGGCTGTATGCCAAGGCCCGCAGCGGTGCCATCAAGGAATTCACGGGGATCTCGAGTCCCTACGAAGCACCTGAAAACCCTGAACTGAAGGTCAACACGGGCGATCAGGATCTCGACGCTTCGGTGGACACCGTGATCAAGGCGCTTGAGGAACGGGGGGTGATTCCTGCTCGCTGAAATCCTCTCGGGCTGCATCGGCCAGGGTCTTGATGCAGCTCGCCACCGGGACGGCCAGCAACAGGCCCAAAAGATCTCCGACGCCAAAAATCCCCCCGAACCTTGCTCCAAGCGGCAATGCGATCAGCAGCCAGGCGGGCTGAAGCCCAACGATGCTGCCCATCAGGCGTGGCTGAATCACCTGATCCACAATCTGGCCAACGGTGATGGCGGCTGCTAACAGGACGAATCCGGTTTGCAGATCCTGAACCGCAAGGATCGCGCTGACGAAAACGATGGTCAGTGCGCTGGCGTAAGGGATCAAAGTGGTGAATCCGATCAACACTGCAAACAGCACGCCGTAAGGGATCTGCAGCAGGCTGAAGACCAACAGCTGACCTCCACTGAGGATCAGAGCCAGGAGCACCTGGCCGGCGAAATAACCACGAAACGTGCGATCCAGGGTGTTGGTAACCAGCCCACGCCAACGCAGGGGCAACCAGAGCGCCAGGCCAGCCGTGATCGAGTCGCCACCCAGCAGCAGAAAAACGGCCAGGACAAGAACAATCACCAGATTGATCGTTGTTCCGACGGTGGCACCGAGGATGCCAAGAAGTCGCTGACTGATCTGGGTTGCCACTCGGCTGAACTGGGTGATCAGATCACTGCTGAGGTCAGCAAAATCGGTGGGCAAGCCATGATTCACGGCCCAGTCCTGCCCCTTGTTCACCAGCTGTTCTGCGGCGCTGAGCAGGGCTGGTGAGGCACTGATCAACTGGCTGAGCTGTTCCACAAGCAGCGGCACCAGCTCAACAGCTGCCAGCACCAGCAAACCGATGGTGAGCAGAACCACCAAGGCGATCGCCAGCCCGCGCTGCACGCCGCGCGCGATCAGCCAGCGGCAGGGAAGATCGAGCAGAAACGCGATCAGAGCAGCGGTGAGGAACAGTCCCGGAAAGGGCGCGAACTGAACCAGCACTCGCTTGATCACGAAGGCGTTGAGGCCCAGCACAGGCAACAACAGTCCCAGGCGCAGCCAGGAAGGCCAGATCGGCATCAGCAGCGAATCAAGAGCGGTGGTGAGGCGATGTCATGGTGTCGAGATAGGTCGTGCTGCCCAGCTCCACCAGGCGGGAATCCTTGGCGACGACTGCATCGTGAAGGCTCCTGCGGTGTTGCGCCAGCCGCATGGCGAGCTCCTGATCGCTGGTCGCCAGGATCTGCGCCGCCAGCAGCCCTGCATTCAGACCTCCACCAATGGCGACTGTCGCAACAGGGATGCCCCCAGGCATCTGCACGATCGAGTGCAGCGAATCCACTCCGGACAAAGCTTTCGTCGTCACCGGCACCCCGATCACCGGCAAGGTGGTGAGGGCGGCAACCATGCCCGGTAGATGAGCAGCACCGCCAGCGCCGGCAATGATCACGCGGATTCCTTGATCTCTGGCCTGTTCCGCGAAGGCCACCATCTCAAGAGGGGTGCGGTGGGCTGAGAGGACGCGTACCTCCACCGCAACGCCGAGATCCCGCAAGATTGCTGCAGCAGGCTCCATGGTTGGCAGATCGGAATCGCTGCCCATCACCACGGCCACACGAACCGATGCTGAGGTCATCGCGGCTCTGGTCATGACAGGTTCCAGCGAGACTGTCATCGTCCCGCACCAGGCCAACGCGGCCAGACCCGATGCGACGGATCACCGATGTGCGTCTGCCGGCCCCCGAGCCAGGGGCATCCGATTCACTCCACTGGCTGCAACTGAACAGCCGCGGGATCATCATCGACATCGAGCCGACCGCAGGCGACGAATCACTTGCTGGTGAGTCCTGGGACGGTGACTGGGTCAGCCCGCGCGGGATCGATCTGCAAATCAATGGCGGGCTGGGCCTGGCCTTTCCGGAACTGAAGAGCAACGATCTGCCGCGCCTGATCGAGCTGCTCGATCGGCTGTGGGCGGATGGTGTTGAAGCCATCGCACCAACGTTGGTGACCTGTGCGCTCGAGCCACTGCGGGAAGCACTCAGCGTCCTGCATCTGGCCAGAACTCAGCATCAGGCCGGTCGCTGTCGCTTGCTGGGAGCCCATCTGGAAGGTCCATTTCTGGCAGAAGCCCGTCGCGGCGCACATCCGCTGGCGCATCTGGCCGAACCGAGCCTCCCGGCACTGAGGAAACGCATCAGAGGCTTTGAAGAGGAGATCGCCCTGATGACCCTGGCTCCAGAGCTGGAGGGCGCCGATGCGGTGATCGCTGAGCTGCAGGACCACAGTGTGCTGGTGGCGCTGGGACACAGCGCTGCCAAGGCAGATGAGGCCAATAGAGCCTTCTCGCAAGGAGTGGGAATGATCACCCATGCCTTCAACGCGATGCCCGGTCTTCACCACAGAGCGCCGGGACCTTTGGGAGAAGCCTGCCGCCGAGGTGGGATTGCCCTCGGGCTAATCGCCGATGGCGTGCATGTGGCACCCACGATGGCTGTGCTGCTGCAGCGCCTTGCACCGGAGCAGATCGTGCTGGTGAGCGATGCCCTGGCCCCTTACGGCCTGGCGGATGGCGAACACCGCTGGGACGAACGGGTGCTGCTGGTGCAGAACGGCACCTGCCGCCTGGAGGATGGAACCCTTGCGGGGGTGACGCTGCCGCTGCTCGAAGGCGTGAAGCGGCTGGCCAGCTGGAGTGATCGCCCCGGCGCAGCCATCTGGAGTGCCACGGTCGCCCCAAGACAGACGATCGGCCTGGCGAACGGCTTGCGCGACAGCCTGATCGGCCAGTCGCTGAACTCGCTGCTGCGCTGGTCACAGAGCAGCTCTGGCAACTTGACCTGGCAGAGCGCTGTTTAGGATCCCGCCGACCCAAATCCACCCCCCATGGCCTCTGATCAGCTGCTTGAGCAGAAACAGGCTGAGAAACAGGAGGTGAAGGGCTACTTCGAAACCACCGGCTTTGATCGCTGGAACCGCATCTACAGCGAAAGCGACGATGTGAACAAGGTTCAGCGCAACATCCGTATCGGTCATCAGAAGACCGTGGATGAAGTGCTGGCCTGGATCAAAGAGAGCGATGAACTCAACGAGGTGAGCTTCTGCGATGCCGGCTGCGGTGTTGGCAGCCTCAGCCTGCCGCTGGCTGCCATGGGCGCTGGATCAGTCAGTGCCAGCGATATTTCCGAAGCCATGGCCCAGGAGGCGGAGCGCCGGGCCCGCGAGGCTGGCCTCGACATGTCGAAATTGAACTTCTTCGCCAGCGACCTGGAAAGCCTGAGCGGCTCGTTCCACACGGTGTGCTGCCTGGACGTGTTCATTCATTACCCCCAGCAACCGGCCGAGGAGATGGTGAAACACCTCTGTGGTCTCACCGAAGAGCGTCTGATCGTGAGCTTTGCGCCCTACACGCCGCTGCTGGCGCTGCTGAAGGGCATCGGCCAGCTCTTTCCAGGCCCCAGCAAGACCACCCGGGCCTACACACTCAAGGAAGAAGGCATTGTGAGCGCCGCCGAAGCCTGCGGCTTCAAGCTGGTGCGCCGCAGCCTGAACAAAGCACCCTTTTATTTCTCCCGCCTGATCGAGTTCCGCAAAGCCTGAAGCGCGAGCTCAATCAACACGTTCGAACAATCCAGAGCACACATTTGATATCAAGAGACAAAAATTGTCTTTGCAATTATATCTTGACGTGACATGACAGCCATGGATCAAACAAGAAAAATATTCGCATCATGCAAAAGCAAATCCGCGTCCAATTCGACGAGTAGACCGCCCGTTTTTGGCCGCCCCCATGGTGTCTGGATCTGCGGCAATGATCTGGAGTGCAAAACCATCATTGGGGGCTAATGACGTGAAACACATCCTGCTCAAATCTGCAGATAAACTGGACACCCTGAAGCCCTTTGTGAAAGGTGGGAACAGCTTGCACCTCTATAAAGCAATGTTGATGGCACATGAAGATGACCTTGATGCTGCTTCTGAAGATATGCCATTTTGTGTCCCCGAAAGTCTCTGAATGCAATCCGCATATTTGACATCAACATTCAATGCGACCGTTTGATATTGCAAGGGAGGAATGAATCAGGTCCAGCTGTCTCTGAGTTCGACAATGTTCAATCCACCCCGCACACGTTCAACGACGAAGCAGGCCAAACAAACGGGCTGAAACCAACCGGTGGAGGGCAAGCCAATGTGAGGCCAGCCCCCTCAAACCGCCAGGCATGCAACCGATACCCCCCATCACCGGGTGTTGCTGTTGTTGAAATCCCCTGGTTGAGCAAATACAACGGATCGCCGAGCAAAGGGCTGCCCAGCTGGGCCAGATGAATACGAATTTGATGAGGTCGTCCCGTGGTGATCGTCACCTTCAAACGATCACCATCAGCGCTCCTCTCCAGCAACCTCAATTCGGATCGGGCAGAGAGCCGCTTCCGAATCGCCTCTGCCGTCATGGGTTCCGGCCCCCAGATCCAGCCCAGCAGTGGATGCTGCCGCTCGACAACATCTGTTTCCACCACAAGCGTGTTGCCCGGTTCGAGCCCCACAACCCGCTGGGTCCAGGCCTGATAGACCTTGCAGCAATTCCCCTCCGGCCGGAAAAGCCGCGACAGTGCTGCCCGCGTTTTCGCTTGCCGCGCACAGAGCTGTAGCCCTGAGGTGAAGCGCCCCAGACGGTGCACGGGCTGCGCACCCACCGGCTCCAACAGTGACGTGAGCGTGTGGCGCAGAAAGCCACCCCCCGGCATCACCGGCAAACCCGAGGGCTTGTTGATCACGAGCAGGTCGCCATCGTCGTGAATCGTCTCCCACTGATCGGGAATGGCCGGCTCCAACCAGGGAGCACGCCGCCAGAGAATCGATTCACCCCCTCGCAACAACCGATCAACCTCAAGGCGCTGGCCATCGCAATCCAGCTCACCGTTGACGATCCGCTCAAGCCACAACTCCGCAGGGGAGTGGCGATAACGGCTGGCCAGCCAGTCGCTCAAGACGATGTCAGCCTCAGCCGTTGGCACCCTGTCGTGATAGGTCCAGCCCTGATTCAGGGCCGCCTCACGCCAGCCCGTTTTCAAGTCACCAGACGGTGTTCAAGGGCGTAGCGCACCAGCTCCGTGCGGCTGGAGGTGCCGGTTTTGTTGAACAAGCGGCTCACGTATTTCTCCACATTGCGGATCGACGTCTCCAGCTGACGGGCGATCTCCTTGTTCATCAACCCTTCGGCCACCAGCTGCAGGACACTGGCCTCCCGCGGCGTGAAGCTGTGCACCACCGGCTCCTTGGAGGGCAGGGCTTCGGCCTGGGCCAGGAGTGAGCGGATTTCAGTGATCTGCTTCGCCATCTGACCCATATCCGTGTCAGCGAAACGGGCCGCTTCCTGCAGTAAGCGCTGCTGGCGCTGAGCCACATTGCGCACTCTTGCCACCAGCTCATCGGGATCGAACGGCTTGGGGATGTAGTCGTCAACGCCAGCGAGGTAGCCCTGGGTGCGGTCCGCCGTCATGCCTTTGGCGGTGAGGAAGATCACCGGCGTGCCACCGAGCCGTTCATCCGCTCTCAACTTCTTGAGCAGGCCATAGCCATCCAGGCGCGGCATCATCACATCGCTGATCACGAGATCGGGCAGCATCTGCTGGGCTTTGACAAAACCCTCCTCACCATCAACCGCTGTGGTGACTTCAAAGCCTTCGTCTTCCAGATAAGCCTGCACTGCTGTGCGCAGCCCAGGTTCGTCATCGACAAGCAGCAATCGGGGAGCCGGTGCTTCCTGTTCGTCTGTTGTTGGAATCGGCGCGTCGCTCATCGCTGCAGTCGCTCTGGCCGCAATGTATGCAGGGCAGACTCAGGGAGCCAGTGCGGGTAACAGCTCCTGGCGTTCGGGAATCAGGGTGCTGTAGCCCAACGACAAGGCTTTTTCACGCAACGTGGCTGGATCGGTTCCTGCCATCTCCGGTACACAGGCTGCCCACCAGACGAGGTGATCCTCGCGGTTGGACGCATTCACCGAGCCGCCGGGATTCACGGTGTTCACATAAACAGCGTTGAGCGTGCGTTTCACCCGCAGAGGGGATTGAAGACTGCAGCTCACCGACTCTGAGTAGATGTTGAGATCTGCCGGAGACTCTTCCCAGATCTGATAACTGCGCAAGTCCGGATCCGTTTTCCCTCGCTTGATGGCATAGATGCCGATGACCAGATTCCCTCCCGCATCCGGTTTCTCAATCAGGATCTGCAGATCGCTGGGCCTGGAATTCCGCATCTGCTCAAGAACGTCCTTGCGATCAATCGCCTGCAGAGGATCAGCGTTCAACACCACCGGAAGCACGGCAACCGCGGCCATCAGCAGGTTGGACCTCAGGGAGCGCATTCGCATCTGTGCAGAAACCTTCGCACCATGGTGGCAAGAACATCTCCTGTGAACTGACTCGCGCACCCCTCGCTTTCGATTACCAGGCGACCACCCCCTGCGCTGAGGAGGTGGTTGAGGCGATGGCGCCCTACTGGAGCGATCACTGGGGAACCCCCTCCAGCCGGCAGCATCGGCTGGGTCTGACCGCCTCCGCCGCCGTCAGCGTGGCGCGCAAACAGCTGGCGGAATGCCTGGCGATCACTCCGGAGCGGATCGTTTTCACCAGTGGAGCCACAGAGGCCAACAACCTGGCATTGCTCGGCCGGGCTCGTGCCTGTGGCCGTGGCCATCTGATCAGCGTTGCCAGCGAACATCACGCCGTGCTCGATCCGCTGCGGCAACTGGAACGCGAGGGGTTCAGCGTCAGCCTGCTACAGCCCGGGCGCGATGGACTCCTCGACCCGAAACAGCTCGAGGACGCGGTCAGCAGCGACACGATCCTCGTGAGCGTGATGGCAGCCAACAATGAAATCGGCGTTCTGCAGCCGCTCAGCGCTCTAGCGGCGATCTGCCAGGCCAACAACATTGCCTTTCACTGCGATGCGGCCCAGGCCTTTGGGCACATTCCCCTGCAACCGGATGCCCTGGGACTGGACCTGGTGAGCCTGAGCGCCCACAAGCTGTATGGCCCCAAAGGCATCGGCGCCCTGATCGTCAAGGACGGCATCAGCCTCACCCCGCTGCAGTGGGGGGGAGGACAGGAGCAAGATCTGCGTGCTGGAACGGTGCCGACACCCTTGGTTGTGGGCTTTGCAGCGGCCGCCCGCCTGGCTCTGGCCGATCAGGAGTCCCGTGCTGTGCGACTGCGCGGCCTGCGTGATCGACTCTGGGCAGGCTTGAAGCAGAACCTTCCGCAGATTCAACTGAACGGCCCCCTCGAGCCACGTTTGCCGCACAACCTCAACATCACGGCGCCTGGCATCAACGGCAGCCGCCTGCATCGCGCCCTGCGACCTCAACTGCAATGCAGCAGCGGCTCTGCCTGCAGCCGTGGAGAACCATCCCATGTCCTAAGAGCGATTGGCCGCTCCACTAAGGACGCAGAAGCGTCTCTGCGCCTCAGCCTTGGACGGACGACCACGGCCGGCGAGATCGATGAAGCAATCCAACTGATCACATCGGCCATCCATGCGCTGAGTCCCTGAACTCACTAATTTCCAGCTGATTGATCCCCTGCAATGACCGCCACATCAGCACCTTCACTGGATGTTGGCCTTGCGATCCGAGACGGGTGGCAGGCGTTCTGTCGCGCACCCTGGCCGTTCGTCGGCTTCATCGTCCTGACGGGGATTCTGTCCCAGCTGGCAACGCTGATTCCAGGCATTGGCTGGGTGGCGTCGATCGTCATCAATCTCTGGGGAGGCGTGGGACTGATCCGAGGCTCCTGGATCGCACTTGAGGGCCGCACACTGCGGTTCGCCGATCTGACGGGCTGGGACGGACGGGCTGTCCTGCGCCTGTTCACGCGCCAACTGGTGCTGGGTCTGCTGATCAGCCTGATCGTGCTGGTGATGATCAGCCTCGCTTTCGTCGCGTCCGGTGGGCCAGCGATGCTTGTGGAGCTGGTCGACAAACTCGTCGCGCTGACCCCCGATGAGGAGCTGATGACAGAGGAGCTTCTGTCATCCAGCTCGATGCTCGGTGAGCGCCTGGTGACAAGCCCGTTGGCCGGTCTGTCTTTTCTGATCGGAGGGGTGCTGCTCTTCTACCTCCAGGTCAACCAAGCCTTCCTTGGATTCATCGCACTGCTGGAAGGACGTGGACCGATCAGCACCATCCAGCGTGGACGTGCTGTGGTGGACGGCCAGTGGTGGCAGGTGCTGGGTCTGCTGATCCTGGAAACGCTGATCCTGTTCATCGGCTTCGTCCTGGTTCTGGTTGGTCTGCTGGCTGCCGTTCCGCTGACGTTCTGCATCAGCGGCGCGGCCTACCGCCAACTGTTCGGGACAGAGGATCAGGCCGGACTGCTCAACGGACAGTGATCAATCAACTGAAAGTGAGAATCACGAATCCTGTGACCCCGATCAAGGCCAGCAGCACCTGAGCGACCTGGCTCACCAGCAAGGCCACCACCACGGCCAAACCCACCCTGGCCGCCTGATTCAATCTGGCGGCCCAGGCCAGATCCGGAGCCCGGGAACGCAGGGACCAGGCTTCCACGAGGGCTGCGCCAAGCCAGGGAGCCAGAAGTAGTCCCAGGCCACCTGAGAACACTCCGATCAACACGCCTACACCGGCACCCAGCAGCGCCCAGCGACTTGCCTGCTGATTCGCCGTCGCCAGACTCACCGCCAGAACGTCGGCCATCAATCCCAGGCCGAAGATCAGAAGCGCCAGCAACAAGGAAGGCCATCCGGCACTCCACCCCACCTGAAGGCACCAGAGGCCAGCGCCCAAAGGGAGCCAGAGCAACCCTGGCAACACGGGCACGATGACTCCGGGAACAGCCAGAAGCTGCAGGCCGAGCGCCAGCCACCAAATCAGTTCAGGCGTCATCTGGCCTGCGCCGTGCAAGCCGCCATTTCGCACTGCGACTGCGCGGATTGCTCTGTTGCTCCTCTTCAGAGGCGACCAGTGGCTTACGCGTGATGCGCTCCAGGCGCTGATCCTCAACAAAGGCCTGCTTTACCCGACGGTCCTCCAGTGAGTGGAAACTGATGATCCCCAGCAGCCCATGGGGCCCCAGCCAATCCGGAGCGCGCTGCAGCAGACGCTCCAGCACCTCCAGTTCCCTGTTGACGGCAATGCGCAGCGCTTGAAACGTCCGCGTTGCCGGGTGGATCCGTCCACGTCGAGCCTTCGGTGGATAGCAACCGGCAACGGCATAGGCGAGGTCTGCCGTTCCGGCATAGGAACCCTGGAAGGCCAGATCAGATTTGATGCGTCGAGCGATTCGGCGCGACAGCCTCTCCTCGCCATAGCCATAAATCAAATCGGCGAGAGCTGACTCCTCCAGCCGCTCAATCAGTTCGCCAGCGGTTTCGCCCCCTCCAGCTGGGTTCATGCGCATGTCCAGGGGACCATCCAGCCGAAAGCTGAAGCCACGTTCAGCCTGATCCAGTTGAGGGCTGCTCACCCCAAGATCCACAAGAACCATCACAGCCGGTTCATTCGGGGTGAAATCAGCAAAATTCGTTGCCGTGATCTGAATCCGATCCGAAAACGGCGCCAAGCGATCCACGGCCGCAGCTCGTGCGGCTGGATCCTGATCAAGCCCCACCAACCTCAGCTGGGGATGACGTTCCAGCAGTAAGGCGCTGTGGCCTCCTCCTCCGAGGGTGGCGTCGATGAGGACTCCATCCTGGCTCGGCAAAGCCTCGGCAGCCTGCAAGACGACGTTCGCCAGCACCGACAAGTGACAGAACTCAGACGAGATCGACAACAGCTGCCTGGGGTGGACTCCTTAAGATTGGTTCATCGCTGAGCCCATCGGTCCCATGACGCAGCTGGAAACGCGTACGGAGCCGATGGTGGTCAACTTCGGCCCCCATCACCCCTCCATGCACGGAGTGCTGAGGCTGGTGGTGACTCTGGATGGAGAAGACGTTGTCGATTGCGAACCGGTGATCGGGTATCTCCATCGCGGCATGGAGAAGATCGCCGAGAACCGGACGAACGTGATGTTCGTGCCCTACGTGAGTCGCATGGATTATGCGGCCGGCATGTTTTACGAAGCGGTCGTGGTCAATGCGCCCGAACGACTGGCGGACATCCCGGTGCCGAAGCGGGCCAGTTACATCCGCGTTCTGATGCTGGAGCTCAACCGGATTGCCAACCATCTGCTGTGGCTCGGCCCGTTTCTTGCGGACGTTGGTGCCCAGACCCCTTTCTTCTACATCTTCCGGGAACGGGAGATGATCTATGACCTCTGGGAAGCCGCCACGGGTCAGCGCCTGATCAACAACAACTACTTCAGAATCGGCGGGGTCGCAGCAGATCTGCCCTGGGGTTGGCTTGAGAAATGTCGGGACTTCTGCGATTGGTTTGGCCCAAAAATTGATGAGTACGAAAAGTTGATTACCAACAACCCGATCTTCCGTCGCAGGATTGAGGGTCTTGGCACGATTGTTAAGCAGGACGCCATCAACTGGAGTCTGTCCGGTCCGATGCTTCGGGCCTCTGGGGTCCCCTGGGATCTACGCAAAGTTGATCATTACGAGTGCTACGACGACTTCGATTGGGATGTCGCTACGGCGACAGAAGGTGATTGCTACGCCCGTTACAGGGTGCGCATCGAGGAAATGCGTCAGTCGGTGAAAATCCTGCGCCAGGCATGCGACATGATTCCCGGGGGGCCCACTGAAAATCTAGAAGCCAAACGTCTCAACGAAGGCAAAGGCAGTGAAGCTGCAGGCTTTGACTATCAATACGTTGCCAAGAAAGTGGCTCCTACGTTCAAGATTCCCGATGGAGAGCTTTATACGCGGCTGGAATCAGGCAAAGGAGAGATCGGCATCTTCATTCAGGGCAACAACGATGTGACCCCTTGGCGTTTCAAGATACGAGCCGCTGACAGCAACAATCTTCAGATCCTTCCACATATCCTCAAGGGCCACAAGGTTGCAGACATTATGGCCATTCTTGGCTCAATCGATGTGATCATGGGATCAGTCGACCGCTAATCAATAGCTTAATTAGACAGAAGATAAAATTGAATAGCCATCAACATTGTTGCTCTTCAAAAAGCCCTTATATTTAAGAATAAGGATTGAAAATTATTCTTATTAATTGTCTTATTTTTGGGTCGATCCTCTGGCTACTGAGGACAATAATTATTTTACTGCTCGCCCGCGAACAGAAGCAAAGGACTAAAAATCGGCTCATCACTTCAACTCTATTTCTGCCTGAATCGACTTATCCATCCGTCAGCATTCTGATTCCCGCCCTCAACGAAGCACAGACCATTGCTCGGTGCATGCTGTCATGCATCGCATGCAGCTATCACAACAAAGAAATTCTTGTCATTGATGATGGATCAACAGATGAGACCAGCCGTGAAGCTGGAATCATTCAATCGAGCCATCCCGCAAACAGAATCAAGGTGTTCAAACTAAGGCACAATAAAGGAAAAACTGCAGCACTTAATTACGCCCTTTCCCAGGCAACTAGTGATCTGATTGTGACTCTGGACGCCGACACAATCTTTTCAGAGAAAAATTCTCTACATACCTTTCTAAGCCCTCTGATCCATCTGAAGAATTGTTCTGGCACAACCGCCAATCTTCATGTTCGTCATCCCCATGAACCACTTGGCATGGTTCAGAGGATCGAATACACAAAAGTGCTCAACAGCAGCAAGCGCGCACAAAGCCTGTTGAGATCGATTCTGATTCTTCCTGGAGCGATGAGCGCCTTTCGCCATCAAGCCCTTGCAGCGATTGGAGGTTTCTCTGCGAGCACTCTGGCGGAAGATGCTGACGCCACGATGCAACTTCTCAGGCAAGGTCATCTCCTGACCTTTCAAGCCAATTGCATTGGGGTAACAGAAGGTCCCCACACCCTGATCGATCTCCTTCGCCAACGGTTGCGTTGGCGCGTCGGGCAATTGGAGTGCCTGATCAAGCACTCTCGTTTGCTGCTGGCCTCTCCAGCAACCACGTTCTTTTACATCGATATGGGTGTGATGAATACGATTTCAGCCTTGACGCCAGTGATCACAGTTCTGGCATTGAGCCAAGACATTTCCGATGCCTTCTTACCCCTTACAACGCTGATGATTGGCTGCTTCGCGGCTGATCTAGCCGCAACCGCAATAACATTTCAACTGGATGACCAAAGCATGCCCGGACTATGGGCATACGTTCTCTATGTCAGTTTTTTCACCCTCTTCAGCCCGTTGATCACCTGGGCGGCGATCAGCCAGTTGTTGTTCAATCGAACAACGGGATGGCATACCAGCAAGCGGTATTGATTGTTCAGATCATTGCGAACAGCTCCATGGGAATCTGATCCATACACCAGGCCACGCCTCTGGTCACGAACTCACAATGTCCAGCGTTCCCCAAGGCCGATCAAACAATCAGCCGAACTGGCTCGAACTCAACCGTTGTGTCCGGTTCGGTGACACCGATGCCGCCGGCGTGATGCACTTTCACCAGCTCTTGCGCTGGTGCCATGAGGCATGGGAAGAAAGCCTCCAGCGCTACGGCGTCGCGGCAGCCGCAGTTTTTCCGGGTGGTCGGGGTTCTGAGGGCGAACCGACGATCGCCTTACCGGTGATTCACTGCGAGGCGGATTTTCTTAAACCCGTGCATGGAGGTGATGAGCTGATCGTGAAGCTCGAACCGGAACGGCTTGATCCAGGCAGGTTCGAGCTACGCAGCACCTTTTTGCTGAAACAACCGGAGACGATCGTGGCCCGGGGTTTGATCCGTCACCTGGCGATTGATATTGCAAGCAAGCGTCGCTGCCATCTCCCGGAAAGCGTGGATCGCTGGCTGGAGGCCTCTGGCCTGGGACAACTCAGAGAGCTCTGAGCCAATCACGCCAGCGCTGGCGTTGCCATTTGCCAGCTGCAGACGGTTCCAGTTCGGGGCATTGCAACCAGCGTCGCGGTCGATCCGCCGCCGGCCACCCAAGGGTGAGCTGCTGAAGCGCCGGCAGCACGGATGGATCCGACGAACGAACCAGAGCCACCAACCGCTCCCCCCACTCAGGATCCTCCACCCCCAGCAGCAGCAGTGCTTGCACTGGAAGATGCGCCTCTGCAGCCGCTTGCAGCAGACGGGCCTCCAGCTGTTCGGGAAACACCGTCTCCCCTCCGGAGTGAACGGCACCGTCAAGACGCCCCAGGATGCAAAGGCCCGCGCTGAGATCAGCAGCGTCTCCGGATCGCCACCAGCCATCGTCGTCACAAAGGCTGCTGAACCCGGGCTCGCGCAACGGTGACCAACGTCCAATCGCCAGGCGAGGCGTACGCACCCCCAACGCTCCATCCGGCAGCAGCCTCAGCTCCACATCGTTCAGGGCATCCCCGCAACCGTGCTCTCCAGCCAGAAAACGCTGGGGCGGCAATGCCGACACCATGGCCGCGGTTTCGGTGGCCCCGTAGCAAGGTGCGAGTCGAATGCCAGCTTGACGGGCCTGATCGGCAGCAGCCATCGGCAGAGCCGCGCCACCAACCCAGATCAGGGCAAAGCGCTGCAACCAAAGCAAACCCCTTTCGTCTGCCAGCAACCGGACCAACTGGGTGGGCACAAGGGAGAGCAGCCAAGGCTGCTCATCAGGGTTCGCCCGGGACGGACAGCTGTCCAGCAGGGTCGATGGCTCCTTGAGTTGTGCCGGCGGCAGCCAGACATGGGTCGTTCCCCAACAGCGGCTTCGCCACCAGGGCATCAAGCCACTCATGTGATGAAACGGGAGGGGGTTGAACAGACACGTCTGCTCCGGGACCAGTCCGATCGAGCGCAGCCAGTCCCCGGTCGCGGTGGCGGAGCGATCGAGATGACTGGCTGGCTGAGCACAAAGACGGCGCTCACCGCTGCTGCCCCCGGACGAAACCAGCACGCCGGAGCCTTGGGGCAACTCGCCCTGATCGGGCGAGTCCATCGAGGCCGACGAACCCACGAGCTGCACCCATCCGGATCTCTCCAGTGCCTTCTCCAACGCGGCTGCACTGCGCTGTGGGAATGCCGGATCGCACACCAACCTGGAGAGGGACATCAGGCCTCAGCCGCCGCCCAAACCTGGCTGGGATCGGCACTGAACAGCGGACCGGAAGGACACCAGCCCGGCGCCAGACCAGGAGCTGCAGGGGTCGGCCCCGTCATCTGAAGTGCGGCCAGATGGTTCAGCCAGCGCCTGCCGATCCCACTTTCGAATGCAGTGCTGACCATGCGCCACGGCACACCCTCCTGAAGCTGGCGCAACAACGGACGGGGGTCCCCCTCCAAGGCCGGGCGACGGACCTGCCAACCGGCCCAGCGATCCCTCAACCGCGGATCAACATGCAGAGATTCATCGAGAGCGACAGGACCCTGCTCTGCCAGGGCTTCCAGCCCCTCATGATCCTCGGGGGGCAACGGCTGCTCCAACCAGGCGAACCGCGGATCACCAGCCAGAGCCTGCATCCAGGCTTTCGCCGTCGAACGGTCCCAGCCGCCGTTGGCGTCAAGGCGGAGACGTGCCGTCGACGGCAATCGCTGCATCAATTGCTCCAGCCAGCGACGCTCGAGTCGATCGGCTTCAGCAGCCACCTTCCACTTGAAGGTCATCGCCCGCCGTCGGCCGCGCTGCTCCAGCAAACGATCCAGTTGGGAGAGCATCAGTCCACCAGCGGGGAGCAGCTGGGCGCCGTTGGGGGCGGACAACCAGCCATGCGAGCGGGATCCCACGAGCCCGTCCAGTTCCGCCAGAGCGGATCCGAGACCGAAGCCAAGAGCACCCGGTAGCTGCGGCAGCAACGTTTCAAGGCGCTCCCGCGGCAAGCACGACGGCAAAGCAGCCAGCTGTTGCTGACAGTGCGGCAAATGACTCTGATCCAGTGGAGCCACCTCCCCCCAGCCGGTCGCACCCGTCGTCGCCTCCAACCGCAGCAACCAACCACATCGATCCTGCAGAACCCCTGCTGCCGTTCGAAGCGGCCGGATCAGCGCGAACCGGAACGGTCGGATCTGCAGCTGGAGGTCCATCCCTTCATGGTTAGGACCGCAGCGCCCCCATGGCCAGTCCGATGCTGAGGCCCAGTCCGTTCCATGCCTGAAAACGCAGGGCTAAAAATTTGCTGCCGCCGATCCGCAGAGGCTGATCGTGATGGTCCAGCAGCAGGCGACTGAGGGCCACACCGGCCGGAAGTCCGAGCCAAGCAAGAAGGGCTGTGACTGGCCACTCCCCCAGAAGCACCGGCAGCGATTCCAACAGCAGCGTCACGGTGATCCAGACGGGAATCAGCGCCGCGGAACGGGCCGTTCCAAAACGCACCACCGGTGAACGCTTGCCATGGGCAGCGTCCTCTTCGACCTGATGAAAGTGCGAACAGAACAACACCAGGCTCGTCGCCAAAGCGGGACCGGCACCAAGTTGGAGGGCTGTCTGCCAGGGAATCTGGGCCTCACCTTGGGGTCCCAAAACCAGCAGGGACGCAGCAGTGGCCAGCGGGCCGAACGCCAGCCAGCAGAGCGGCTCCCCAAGCCCGAGATAACTGAGTCGGAAAGGGGGACCTTGATAGATGTAACCGATGCCGCAACAAGCGAGCACCAGCGGCAAAACCGCGGGCTGGCTGCGCCAAGTCAGCCAGGCCATCAGCAACAGACCCAGCAGCAGCACGGCATTCGCCAGCAGGGTCAATCCATCGCGACGACCGGTCAGATTCACCAGCGAATGGGGTTTCCCCACCAGGTCCACCCCGGTCTCAGCATCGAAGAGATCGTTACTGAGGTTCTCCCAGAGCAGGAGCAAAACAGCCGCCAGCAGGAATCCGAGCAACTGATCCAGGCGCATCGGCTCTGCTGAACCAATGCGCCAGCCGCTGGCCAGAAGCGCCGGCATCACGGCCACGGAATACATCGGCCACTTGATGGCTGCACGCCAAAGTTTGCGGCGCTGGTCGTAACGGGTTGCGACAGCCTGACGCTCTGACATGGACTAGAGCCCTTCAAGCAGGGTCAGGACCCATACATTTGAGCAGTCCACCCGCACGGCTTTCCCCGCGGATGACGGCTGACCACCGTTTCAGCACCTTGCTCGATGCCGCACGCAGCGGCTGGGAACAACGCAGCTGTGAAGACAGTCTGCTCAGCCTTGCGCTGCCGATTGAAGGAATCGATCCCCTGCCGGCCCTGCCGCATCTGGCCAACACGGACGCGTTCCGTTTCCTGTGGGACTGTGCACCTGGGCTTTCCCTGGCGGCCAGTGGGCGTTGCCAGCATCTGGAGCTGGCGGGGTTAAGACGTTTCGAGCTGGCTCAGCGCTTTTGCGACGTGACGCTGGGTCGGCTCATCGATGCCACACCAGCGACACACCCCCAGGCGCGGGCAAAGGTGTTGCTGGCCTTCAGCTTCTTCGAGCAGAGCGACGAACGCGATCCTCTGCCCAGCTCGGTGCCGTCCGTGCAGGCCGTCCTGCCGCGGTGGCAGCTCAGCCGACAGGGGCAACGTGGCTGGCTGCGCATCAACGGAACCGTCAGCGACATTGCCGACGCGAGGGAACTCGCGGAACAGTTGTGGCTGAAAACCCGAGAACTCGAGGCACCCCCCGGCGGCCCGCCGCTGCAGACGAGCGCGCCCATTCCAATTCCTGGCCGCCTAGCGGCAAAACCCTGGCAAGACCGCTACCGCCAGGCCCTGGACCGAGCCCTCGAGCTGGTTAATGAAGCGGAGCTGCACAAGCTCGTTCTGGCCGTTCGGCAAACCATCGATCTGGAGGAACCTCTCGACACCCTGCCTTTGCTCCAGCGACTGAGACATCAACAGGCCGGCAGCTGCCGATTCCTCTGGCAGCGCCAGAAAGGTGACGCCTTCTTCGGGGCCTCGCCGGAACGATTGCTCTGCCTGCGGGGTGACAACCTCCGCATCGATGCCCTGGCTGGCACAGCAGGGCGAGGGGATGACGGCAGCCAGCTGCTCCGCTCAGACAAGGATCGGCGCGAGCACGAACTGGTGGTGGAAACCATTACGGGCCGCCTGCAGCAAATGGGCCTGAACCCCTGGCATCGACCTCAGCCACAACTGGCGCGCCACGGTCTCCTGACCCACTTGCACACACCGATCACCGCAGATGCTGCCGGACGATCGGCGCTGGCACTGGCTGAGGAACTGCACCCCACTCCAGCGGTCGCGGGCTTGCCGAGGCGGGAAGCCATGGCATGGCTGCGGGCCCTGGAGCCGTTTGAACGCGGCGGCTATGCCGCACCGATCGGATGGATAGACAGTGCTGGAGACGCGGAATTACGGGTTGCCATTCGATGCGGCCATGCCCGGGGACACCGGCTGGATCTCACAGCGGGTGCTGGTCTGGTGCGCGGCTCAATCGCCGAGCGGGAACTGCAGGAAGTGGGCTTGAAACTGGCGGTGCTGGCCAATCAACTGGAGCTGCGCTCAGCGCTTTGGCAGTGAGCGCAAGCGCCACTCAAGTGACGAATCGCTGATCGCCGTTCCGAACGGTTCGGCACGTCCACCCACATGCTGCTGAAGGAAGGCTTCCACCAGCGCCACCATCGCCAGCGCATTGCGAGGGTTGGCCAGCCCATGGCCTTCGTCGGGGAAGACAACGAAATCGATCGGCAACTCTCGCCTCGCCATGGCAGCTGCGATGGCTTCGCTCTCCTGCAGCTTCACCCGTGGATCATTGGCGCCATGGCCCAGCAAAAGCGGCCGTTGAATGCGCTCAACGTGATTGATCGGGGAGATCGCATCAAGATCCACCTGACCCACACCGATCATCCGCTCGAACATGGCGCGGCCTGCTGCCCAGTACGGAGGCAATGACGCCAGCATGGTTCGCAGATTGGACGGTCCGACCTCCGAGATGGCGGCAGCAAAAAGCTCGGGATCACGGGTGAGGCCCGCGAGTGCTGCATAACCTCCGTAGGAGGCCCCCATGATCACCAGACGATCCGGATCAGCGATGCCCGCATCAACCGCCCATTGCACAGCATCGACAAGATCGTCCTGCATAGCGCCGTACCACTCACCTTCACCGGCCAGGAGATGGGCTTTGCCGAAACCGGTGGAACCGCGGTAGTTCACGCTCAGGGCGTGATATCCACGATTGGCCAGAAGCTGATGCAGCGGATCGTATCCCCAGAAATCCCGGGCCTGGGGACCGCCGTGCACAAGCAGCACAAGGGGTTGGGGTCCCTCAGCCGGCATCGCTGTGCGGGTGAGATAGGCCGGCAGTCGTCGACCATCTCGAGCCTTCAGATCCAGGCTCTCCATTGGAACCAGGGCGTATTGGTCAAGCTTTGGCTGAATCGCGAACAATTTGCGCGATGTTCGACGCTCGCGATCCCAGAGCCAATACTCGGCACTTCGGTCAGAGGAACTGATCGCCACAAGCCAAAGCCGATCACTCCGGTCGCGATCGAGAATTGAGAAACTGGCATCACCAGCGAGGCGCTGTAAGGCATCCAGATCAGGCTGAACCGTGTCATCCAGAACAACCCGCCGGCTGCGAAGGTCGGTCTCCACCAGCACCATCGGCGTACCGGTTTCTATGTCGCTCACTGCAAAGCCCACGGCACCGGCGCTGGAGCGATGCACAAGCTCAGGGCGACAATCAGTGCCGCAACGGGCTAACTGATCCCGGCTCCAACGGACGATCCGGGGGAGATCCTCGTCAGTGGTGAGAGCCCCATACAGCCACCGTCCATCACGGGTGAACCCGATCGGGCCGGACACGCGGGAGTCTCTGAAGTCAAAGCGCTGGAAGGGCCGCCATTCCGTCTCACCGGGAAGACGCAGCTCATAGGCACTGCCACCATCCGGCAGGGGCTCGCCCCGTAGGTAGGGATGCCAGTCGCCATTGACATGCATGACGCTGACGGGACGACCGTCCGCCACCGTGTAGAGCAACCGCATGGCCCCGGTGCTGAGGCTAAGGACGTAGAGGTCGTGGTAACGGGGGTCACGATCGTTGAGCCCCACCACAAGCTCGTCTGGCACATCGCGGTCAGCGGCCACCAGCGCGGCCTGGACACCTTTCGGCGGTGTCAGATCAACACTCTCCCCAGTGATGGGATCAATGCGCACCAGCACCGTGTTCTCGTCACCATCGCCATCGCGGCTGGAAATCAGATAACGGCCATCCGCGGTCCAGCTGGCTGGGTCATGAGGTCGCCGGCTGGCGCGGGTCAGCAAACGTGCCGGAGAACGACCCTCGAGATCCCGCACCCAGAGGTTGAGCACTCCTTCGTAAGGAGCCAGGAACACCAGGCGCTTGCCATCAGGGCTGAGATCAACAGCCGCAATCTCCGGGTTGCCGAACAGCACCTGGCGGGGAATCAGCGGCGGCTCCTCTGCAGCGGCAGGCGGCGTCAGGGTGACTGGCATCGTCAGCAGGACCCCGCTGAGCAATGCGACTGCCCGGCAGGCCTCTGATGTTGTCCAAGACCAACGGCGCATTCAGTCGCTCCAAAAGCCCGTCCAGTCTGGCGAGGCTCTCAACCTGCGCAGCCCCATAAGTCGCTCAGAAAGCGCGATGCAGACGTTCGATCGTCTGATCCGCAAGAGGCTGCTGCATCAGCCGTTCCACCTCCCGAACCCCCGTGGGACTGGTGACATTGATCTCGCTGAGCATTCCATCAATGACGTCGATCCCAACAAAGAACAACCCTTCCGTCCGCAGCGCCGGAGCGAGAGCCGAACAGATCAGGCGTTCCCGATCACTCAGCTCCGTGGCTTCGGCCTCACCACCCACAGCGAGGTTGCTACGGAACTCCCCACCACTTGGCCGCCGGTTGATGGCGCCCAGCGGTTCGCCGTCGACCAGCAGGATGCGCTTATCACCTTCCTTCACCGCCGGCAAAAAGCGCTGAGCCATCACCGGAAGACGCTCCTGTTCCGTCACAAGCTCCAGCAGAGCCTTGAGACCAGGCGCCTCTGCGGCAACACGAACAACACCGAGACCAGCACGACCGCCCAGGGGCTTCAACACCACTTCCCCCTGTTCATGTGCGAAATCAGCCAACTCCTGAACCCGGCCAGCCACCAGCGTCGGGGCCATCCAGCGGGAGAAACGCAACGCCCCGAGCTTTTCATTCCAGGCCCGCAGGGCACTCGGACGGTTCAGCACCAGAACCCCCGCTCTCTCCGCCACTTCCAGCAGATGGGTGGCGTACAGGTAAGCCTCATCAACCGGCGGATCCTTACGCATCCAGATCGCATCAAAACCGGTGAGCAGCAGCCGCTCACAGGGCCCGGTTGTGATCCATGGATCCGGCGTGACGGGAGTTGCCATCGCCAGCGGCTCCTCACCGCGGGCGATCAGATCCGACGGCGTACAAGCCCAGAGCTCATCACCGGCCCGGTGTGCGGCCTGCATCAAAGCGGCGGACGAATCCTTCTCCGGGTTGATCTGCCGGAGCGGATCAAGGACAAAGAGCTGGCGCATCCTCAGGCGGAAAGGAGCGGATCCAGATCACCGGCTCTGTTGAGGGCGTGAAGTTCATCGCAACCACCAATGTGCTGATCATCGATGAAGATCTCGGGCACACTGCGACGGCCTCCACTGCGCTCAGCCATCGCGTCACGGGCAGCGCTATCGCCATCGATGGCGTATTCGGTGTAACTCACCCCCTTACTGTCCAGAAGACTCTTGGCGCGAACACAGAAGGGACAGGTGCGCCAGGTGTAGATCTCGACCTTGGCCATAGGAGGAGGTGCTGTTTGCTGGATCTTATGCAGCTCCGACGCGCTGATAGCGTCGATCCCTGTTCAGATCTCAGATCTTGCTGGATCTCACCGACTTCAAACGCGATCTCTCCGAGCTCACTGACCGCCTGGGCAATGCCCAGGACTGTCTTTGACGTTCCTGCACTGAAGGCACGCCAGCAAGACCTCGAACAACTCGCTGCTCAACCGGATTTCTGGGACGATCAGCAAAATGCCCAGAAGCAGATGCGTCGCCTTGACGAGGTCAAGGCACAACTGCAGCAGCTGGCGCAATGGCAGGGGTCGATCGACGATGCCCAGGCCACTCTCGAGCTCTATGAGCTTGAAGCCGATGAAGAGATGCTCGGGGAAGCCCAGCAGGGCCTGACCCAGCTGCGTCAGGGTCTTGATCGATGGGAGCTCGAGCGGCTGCTCAGCGGCACTTACGACAAGGAGGGCGCCGTGCTGACGATCAACGCCGGCGCCGGCGGAACGGATGCCCAGGACTGGGCCCAGATGCTGCTGCGCATGTACACCCGCTGGGCGGAGGATCGCGGCATGCGGGTCAGCGTCAACGAACTCTCGGAAGGAGAGGAGGCCGGTATCAAGAGCGCCTCCATTGAAGTTGAGGGCCGCTACGCCTACGGATACCTGCGCAATGAAAAGGGCACCCATCGGCTCGTGCGGATCTCACCCTTCAATGCCAACGACAAGCGACAGACAAGTTTCGCCGGTGTGGAGGTGATGCCGAAGCTCGATGAGGAGGTCGATATCGACATCCCTGAGAAGGACCTGGAAGTCACCACCAGTCGATCCGGTGGTGCCGGTGGCCAGAACGTCAACAAAGTGGAGACTGCGGTGCGCATCCTTCATGTGCCGACCGGACTGGCCGTGCGCTGCACGCAGGAACGCTCGCAGCTGCAGAACAAGGAAAAGGCCATGGCCCTTCTGAAAGCCAAGCTTCTGGTGATCGCCCAGGAGCAACGGGCCGCTGAAATCGCTGACATTCGCGGCGACATTGTGGAGGCGGCCTGGGGAAACCAGATCCGCAATTACGTTTTTCATCCCTATCAAATGGTCAAGGACCTGCGCACCAGCGAAGAAACCAACGACGTTCAAGCTGTGATGGATGGCGCACTTGACCCCTTCATCGACGCCTCTCTGCGACAAGGTGTTGACCGTCCCGGTGGGGAAACCGACAGCTGAATCCGATGACAACCGAGAGCACGCCTGCTTCAGCCGCACCGCCGAGCTTTGTGAAGCAGGCCATGCGAAACATGGTCCGCAAAGGACGTCAGAGCCTTTTCCACTTCGGGCTGACCGCGCTGGGATTCATCGGTTTCATCGTGCTGGTGGCCAGCCTCGGCCGCCCATCACTGCCGCAGTGAAGTGATCGAGCTGGATCTGGCGTTTGATTCCAAGGCTCTGACGCTGAACGATGGGGCAACGGGCGAGCTCGTTGATGAGGGGATCTGGGCCGGGGAGTTAAGCCTCTGGATTGAGACCATGCGCATGGACCCGTCCATCTCCTGCCCGTCATGCCTGCGGATGGCTGATGAAGTCAGCCTTGGGCTGCGTTTTACGGACGACGCCACCATTCGAGAGCTCAACGGCGCTTGGCGGCAACGCGATGAGAGCACCGATGTGCTGTCCTTTGCCAATCTGGACGGGGAGTCGAACTGGCCCAGCGCTGGCAGCCATGAACCTGCCTGCGTTGAACTCGGAGACATCGTGATTTCCTTGGATACCGCCGCACGACAGGCTGAAGAACATCAACACAGCCTTGGTCACGAACTGCGTTGGCTTGTCAGCCACGGCCTCCTGCACCTGCTCGGCTGGGACCATCCCGATGACGCCAGCCTGCAGGCCATGCTCTCGCAACAGGAGCGACTTCTCGAGAACGGCGGTAGTGTTCAGAGCCACTGCGTCCGAACAGTGGACGCTGAACTCTGACGTGATGCCCACTGATACCCAGATCCCGGCGTCCGAAGAAATCGCCGCCATGCCTGGACCAGCACAGCGGGGGCTCCGTAAGAACGCATGGCGCATCGCTGGAGATCTGCCGGCGAGTTTTCGATATGCCGCACAGGGGTTGGGATATGCCTTCCTGAGCCAGCGAAACTTCCGCATCCATGTCATCACCGCTGCGGTGGTCTTTGCCCTTGGGACCTGGCTGCAACTGGACCTGATCAGAATGGCGGTGCTGGTGCTGACGGTTGCTGCCGTTCTGGTTCTTGAGCTGCTCAACACAGCCATGGAAGCGGTGGTGGACCTGGCCATCGGACGTCGCTTCCATCCCCTTGCCCGAATCGCCAAGGACTGCGCCGCGGCTTCCGTGCTGGTCGCTGCCATGAGTTCTCTGCTGATCGCCCTTTTCCTCCTGCTCCCTCCGCTCCTGCTCCGCCTGGGGCTCTGATCTGAACGACGCCGATGCTGCTGGTCATCGACAACTACGACAGCTTCACCTTCAACCTGGTGCAGTACCTGGGTGAACTCGCTCCGCATCATCCAATTGCTCAGGATCTGCGGGTCGAACGCAACGACAGCCTCTCGATCGAGGAGATTCAGGCGCTGCAACCCAATGCTGTGCTGCTCTCTCCAGGCCCGGGAGACCCTGATCAGTCAGGCGTCTGCCTGGACATCCTGCGTCAGCTGTCTCCCTCCACTCCCACACTCGGGGTTTGCCTGGGCCATCAAGCGATCGCCCAGGTCCATGGCGGGCGTGTTGTGAGGGCCAAGGAGCAGATGCACGGCAAAACCTCTCCCGTGCTGCATCGCGGTGAAGGAGTCTTTGCAGGGTTACCCCAGCCCCTCACGGCCACGCGCTACCACTCGTTGATCGCGGAGCGTGAAAGCCTGCCTGACTGTCTTGAGATCACAGCCTGGCTGGACGATGGAACGATCATGGGCCTCCGGCACAGAGATCACCCTCATGTGCAGGGCGTGCAATTCCATCCTGAAAGCGTGCTGACGGATGCCGGACACCAACTGCTGGCCAATTTCCTGGGCGACGCCGAGCGGCACTCCAGCAAGTGATGGCCTTGCAATCGCTGTTAGTTTCCTGACCCGTCCCTGAACGCGATGTCTGTTTTGCGCTCAACCCTGGCCGCTGTCGCGGGACTGACGCTGAGCCTGTCAGGCTCCGCGATTGCTGGTGGGGGAGTCACGATTAACAGCTACGGACAACGAGCGCTCCTGATCCAGGGAGGTGGCCAGTCCGTACTGCTCAACCCATTTCGATCCGTCGGCTGCGCCGCTGGCCTGGCTGAGCCGCGGGTCAACGCCGGTGTGATTCTGGCCAGCTCGGAACTGGCGGATGAAGGGGCCCGTGGAGTGGCCGGTGGTCGATTTCTTGTTGCTCCAGGCTCCTATCGCATCGGTGGATTGAGCCTGGAAGGTTTTTCGAGTCCCCATGACCGCCTGGGGGGTCGTCGCTTCGGCAGTGCCACAATCTGGCGCTGGGAGCAGGGCGGGCTGAGCTTTGCTCATGTGGGCGCCACCGCAGGACCGATCACCGGTGCCGAACGGGTTTTGCTGGGCAACCCCGACGTGCTGATCATCGGCGTCGGCGGAGGCAGCAAGATCTACGACGGTCAGGAAGCGGCTGAGCTAGTCAACCAGCTCAACCCCCGTCGGGTGATTCCTGTTCAGTACGTCAACGGAGAACCTCCGGACAATTGCGATCAAACCGATGTGCAACCGTTTCTGGATGCCATGGCTGGAACAACAGTCCGCAATGTGGGCCGCACCCTGAGCCTGCCTGGAAGCCTGGGTGACAGCACCGTCATTACGCTGATGCGCTGAAGAGGGCCGCCAGTCCAGCGTGATCCAGGCGCGCAATTGAAGCCAGCAACAACAGCACCCTTGCCTTCTGAGGGTTGAGGCTGCCGGCTGGCAGCAAGCCGAGCCGCTGATCATCAGCATTGCTGTGCACAGGCCCTGAACCACAACGGTTGGCCCGCAGCAGCAGCGGCCGCGCACCTGGCCAGGCCTCAAGAGCGCTGCGCTCACCAACGGACAGCTGTCCCGCACCAGTTCCGGTGAAAACCAAGCCGTCAATACCCGCCTCGAGCAAAAGCGTGATCATCTGGGCATTGGGCTCCACACAGCCGTAAACGATCGCCACCTGTGGCCACTGCTCCGGCAGAGCGAGATCGGGAAACGGAACAGCAGAAGCGGGGGAGGCCATCGGGAGATGCACGCCGGCATCGTCCAGCCAGCCCAACGGCCCTGAGCCCGGGCTTACGAAAGCCCCCACCCCCTGGGTGGCCACCTTGGTGACAGCGCGAGCCCCATGGATCTGACCATCCATCACCACCAGCACGCCCTTCCCACGCGCTTCGGGACTGACCGCCACCTGAACTGCCTGGAACAGATTGAGCGGACCATCCGCGCTGAGGGCCGTGGCCGGTCGCATCGCCCCCACCAACACCACTGGACGGGGATCGTCGATCAACAGCTGCAGCAACCAGGCCGTTTCCTCCATCGTGTTGGTGCCGTGGGTGATCACCACCCCGACCAGCTCTGGGTCAGAGCGAAAGGCATCACGAATGCGCCCCACCAAGGCGCGCCAATGCTCAAACAACAGGTCGGCGCTGTCGACATTGGCCACCTGCTCGACGCTGATCGTCGCCAGATCCTGCAGCTGCGGAACCGCGGCCAGTAGGGCATCACCCCCCAGCACTCCAGCGGTGTAGTCGTTCAGCGTTGCATTGTTGTCCGCACAGCCGGCGATGGTTCCACCGGTGGCCAGCAGCAGCAAGCGGTTCATCGCTCCAGGGGAAGGAACGCCTCAATGAAGCGCTGCATCTGGCTGGTGGTGCCGATGCTGACCCGAAAACAACCATCAATCAGAGGCTTACCCGCCATCGAGCGCACCAAAATTCCGGCCTGCCGCAGGGCCTCATCCACCTCGGCCACCGGGCGCTGGGGCCAGATCAGCAGATAGTTGCCGCCATCGCAGTGATGCCGTACACCCGCCTCCCGCAGCGCCTGAAGGGTCCAGTCGCGAGCCCGCAGCACCTCGGCCACGTAGGCATTCACATAGGACTGATCCGCCAAAGCGGCGAAGGCCGCGGCCACCGCCACGCTGTTGACGTCATAAGGACCGGTGACGCGGCTCACCCGATCGACCACATCGGCATGGCCAATGGCAAAGCCGATGCGCAATCCAGCCAGACCAGCGGTTTTGGCCAGTGATCGCAGCACAAGCAGATTCGGCGTCGCATCAAAATCGACGGTCGGCAGCACGCTGTCGCCGGTGAACGCCTCATACAGCTCATCCACCACCACCAACGTCTGGGGCGCTGAGGCAGCCAACGCGAGGATCCGCTGTGGCTCGAGACGGGTTCCGGTGGGGTTGTTGGGGTTGCAGATCAACAACAACCTCGGCGAACGTTGCCTCAATGCAGCCTGGACGGCTGCCAATGGGAATGAAAAGCTCTCACCCTCGTAGGGGATGGCCTCAAGCTCCATACCCTGCATTCGGGCACAGGGGCTGTAGTAGCCAAAGGTTGGGGATGTCGTGAGCAGCACATCACTCGCATCGCCATAGGCCTGAAACACCGCATGAATCGCGGCATCCACCCCGTTGAAGAGCCCCACCTGATCGGACTTCAACCCCAACCGGCAGCCGCTTTCCTCCAGGTTCTGCACCACGACCTCCCGCAGCCCGTCGTACTCGGGGTAAACGGCGATCTCTTCACTGCTGAAACCTCGCAATGCCTGTGCCACCAATGGACTGGGGCCAATGGTGTTCTCGTTGAAGTCCAGCCGCAGCATCTGGCGGCGACCCTCCAGAGGAGCGCTGTAGGACGTAAGCGTCTCCACAGCAGGCCGCGCTGCAGGGGCTCCAGCGGTGGTGAGGCGACGCTCAGCTTGGCTCACATGCGATCGAGGGTGGAAATCCCCAGCAGTCCAAGCCCCAGTCTGAGGGTGTCAGCCGTCAAACGGCACAAGGCCAATCGGGATGGGAGCGCTTCCGGCTCGGCCTTCAGCACCGGAACCTGGTCGTAGAAACGGTTGAACACCTGGCTCAGCTCGAACAGATAACTGCAGAGACGATTGGGCAACAACTCCTCCTCCACCTCCGCGATCACAGCATCGAACTTCAGTAGCTCCCGCACCAGAGCCCATTCCTGGGGTTCTGAAAAGTGCAGCTGAGCCGTTGAGGCATCCAGATCACCGCCTTTGCGGGCAATCCCCGCAACACGCACAACGGCATACAGCAGATACGGCGCCGTGTTGCCCTGCAGCGCCAGCATCCGATCGAAGGAAAACTGATAGTTGGTGATCCGGTTCTGGCTGAGGTCGGCATACTTCACCGCGGCCAGCCCAACCGTGCCGGCCACATGCTGAATGAACTCTTCAGGCTCGCTGCGCTCCTCCTCCTGCAAACGGGAGCGAAGGTCGGCCTCCGCCCGCTCCACCGCCTCATCCAGCAAATCCCGAAGACGCACTGTGTCGCCTGAGCGGGTCTTGAGCTTTTTGCCGTCCTCTCCCTGCACCAGCCCGAAGGGCACATGCTCCAGCCGTGCGCCCTCAGGGATCCACCTGGCCCGCTGCGCCACCTGGAACACACCGGCGAAATGATTCGCCTGGCCTGAATCCGTCACATAGATCACCCGACGAGCAGCATCCCCATCAGGTGCATCGGCAAAGCGAAAGCGGATCGCCGCCAGATCGGTGGTGGCGTAGTTGAAGCCGCCATCGCTTTTTTGAACGATCACCGGCAGTGGCTTGCCGTCTTTGCCCTGCACACCCTCAAGGAACACGCACTGGGCACCGTCATCGGTGACCAGCAGCTCGGCGTCCTTCAACCCATCAATCACCGCGGGAAGGAACGGGTTGTAGAACGACTCACCCCGTTCGCTGAGGCGAATGTCCAGACAGTCGTAGATCTTCTGAAACTCCCGACGGGACTGGTCGCAAAGCAGCCCCCAGGCCTTGAGCGACACCGGATCGCCCCCCTGGAGCTTCACCACTTCCTCCCGGGACGTGGTCTGGAAGGCCTCGTCGTTGTCAAAGCGCTTCTTGGCCTCGCGGTAGAACGCCACCAAGTCACCGAGATCCACCGCATCAGCGGTGTCCAGGGCTTCCGGCGCCACCTGCTTGAGATGGATAATCAACATGCCGAACTGGGTACCCCAGTCGCCCACGTGATTGAGGCGCAGCACCGGATGGCCGCGGAACTCCAGCACCCGTGCCAGTGAATCACCAATGATCGTGGAACGCAGATGCCCCACGTGCATCTCCTTGGCGATGTTAGGGCTGGAGAAATCCACCACCACCGGCGCCGCGTTCGTAACCGCCGGCCCCCCCAGCCGCTCGTCCCTGATCCGAGCCGACACCTCCGCCGCCAACCGCTCCGGACGGATCGTGAGATTGATGAATCCAGGGCCTGCGATCTGAGGGTCGAAACACAGGGACGTGAACTCGGCATCGTCCTGCAACTGCTCCACGATCGCCGCAGCGATCTGCCGCGGTGCCTGCTTCAAGGGTTTCGCCAATGGCAGCGCCCCGTTGGCCTGGAAATCGCCGAATTCCGGTTTGCTGGCGGGTGCCAACTGGGGATCCAATGGCCCATCCACATCGGGGAAAGCGCGATTCATCGCTGCCCGCAGCTGCTCATCCAGGACGTGGGACAGGCTGAGCATGGGCAGACGCCGAGCGATGTGGGGTTCAGGGATTGATCATCCCCTGCCGCTGCCCAGCATCCAGCTCAGCCGAACCGCATACTCAGATCCAGCCAGCGGCTGCGGGTGACAGGGGCGCTGGTGGAAATCAGATCGATACCGGTGACGGCATAAGCCCGAAGCTGCTCCGGCTGTACACCCGATGCTTCCAGCACGATGGGCCTTGTCGCCAGCGCACGCAGCTGTGGAATGAGCTTCTGCAGCTGCTCCGGTGTGAATTCGTCGAGCAGCACTGCGTCAGCATCCGCCTGGATCGCCTGCTCCGCCTGCTGAGCTGTTTCCGCCTCCACGATCACCCTGACGGGCCAAGGGGCCTGAGCGCGGACAAGCTGGATGGCGCTCTCCATGCTCCCCGCCCACGCCAGGTGGTTCTCCTTGAGCATGGCCGCGTCATCAAGACCCATGCGGTGGTTGCATCCACCTCCGCAACGGACGGCATATTTCTCGAGAACACGTAGTCCTGGAGTGGTTTTGCGGGTATCCGCCAACTGCACGCCGGTTCCGGCGAGTTCAGAGACCAGGTCTGCCGTGGCCGTTGCGATGCCGGAGAGATGCATGGCCAAGTTCAGTGCCGCACGTTCCGCTCCCACAAGAGCCGAGGCGGAACCCCGGATCTCCACCAGACGATCACCCGCGCGAACCGAGGCACCTTCATCGACCAACCAGTCCATTTGCACATCAGGATCCAACCGCTGAAACAATTGCTCAACGCCCGGACCACCGCAGAAGCGTCCCGACGATTTACTGACCCAATGCGCGACAACCTGACGACCTTGCAGAGCCGGAGCTGTCAGATCGCCGCGACCGATGTCCTCCTCGAGCCATTGATCCACAGCGCGGCAGATCGCCGGCGAATGCCAATCCACACCGAGTCGGTCACTGAATCGAGCCTATTGGAACTCTTAGATCCAGGATTCTGACCAGACCAGAATGTTGCAGGACAGAATAAAATGAACAACAAGTGTTGAGACAATGAACGCAATTTTATACATGAAATGTTCTCCATTACAAATGCAATCGAGGAGTGAATCGACAGCCTAAAGAGGAACCAAGCCCGAGGCCCGCAAAAGCCAAAGCACAAAAGAAAGCACCTAAAATAAGCACCCGAAAACACCTGAACTGCCTTTCATACATTCTTTCGAGCTAAGAACAACCCGCCTTACATGGCCAAAATCCTGCATAACACTTTCCTAAAGCAATAAAATTTCAACATGCCAAGCAAATTTAAGACAGCAATCACTTCTTCTTGAGCTTTGCCTGGACAAATTCAGAGAAGGGCTGAAATCCAAAGATAATGGCAACCAATACGAAGCCCATATAATTCTTGGCTCTCAACATATCAGTCAAATAAAAGAAGATGACAACGGATTTTAGATTATCAAACAATTCAACCCAACCGGCAAGCTTAGAAAGCGACTGAATAAATTTCTTCATTAAATAATTGGCATTTACTGAACCTTAGCCCACCTGTAGCTACAAGACATATGCAGATAAGATTAGAGACAAATAAGACCTGCCTCCACGAACATATCTGCCCACACAGGATTGATCAACTCAGCGATATTCACAAGCAATAGGGCTTGATTAACTTGACCATGTGAATGAGCATCGGAGCCCTTAAGATCCATTTGCAAAACATTCTTTTCACCTTCTGGATGTTCGCTTTTCAACATCCAGAAAACCATGATTTCCCCAATCTCATCCTGCAAATTTTTAACATTGGCCATCGAGTATGAAGCTAGATCTACTTTCTGAACAGGCCAATAAAATTAAACGAACATAGGGAATTGAACTGCACTATGGCCTTAGGAATGAGTGATCGCTAATCAAGTACAACCAGCCAAATAAAGACGCACATACGGTCGGTATAGGTATTGCAATGTCCATCCAGATTGACTGGCTGAATGTGATGAATCACACCCTCTACAGAGTTACTTGCCAATGCAGAAACGCGAAAACACCCTGTCAAGGACGGCATCCGTAAGCTCCTCACCGGTGATCTCACCAAGCGCGCGAATCGCCTCACGGAGATCAATGGTCCAGAAATCCCAGGGCAACGTCTCAGCAGCAGCCTCATGGCTTCGAGCCAAAGCACAGGCTGCAGTGGCGGCGAGATCGCGCTGCCGCTGATTGAGAGCCAACAACACACCTGCCGCCTCGCTGGCGCCACAGCGGTGCAACACCGCCTGCACAAGCTGGTCTTCGCCGCGGCCATCAAGGGCGGAGAGGTGCACATCCACCGGCACAGGACAGACAACGGCAGGCAGATCAGCCTTGTTGGCCACTATCAGATGGGGAACATGCTCCGGAATCCGTTCAAGCAGTTCGGCATCGGCATCCGTCCAGCCGACATGACCATCAACGATCAGCAACACCAAATCAGCTGAGGCCATCGCCTCCTCGCTACGGGCGATCCCCAGCAGCTCAACGGCGTCCTTGGTGGAGCGGATCCCAGCCGTATCCAGCAGGGTGACGGGGACTCCCTCCAGCACAATTTCACTTTCCAGCAAGTCACGGGTGGTTCCCGGCAGATCGGTGACGATCGCTCTCTCCCGCCGGCTCAGACGATTCAGGAGTGAACTCTTGCCGACATTGGGACGCCCCACCAGGGCCAGCCTCAGTCCCTGACTCAACACCTGGACGCGTTCGCCATCAGCAATCAAGGCGAGCAGTTCCTCTCGTACGGCTGCCAACTCCCTCAGAACAGCTTCTCCATCGAGAAGCGGCAGGTCCTCCTCAAAATCCACCCGCGCTTCCAGCTCCGTGAGCTGATCAAGCAACCGCTCACGCAAACCGTTGATCCGGACCTGGATACCACCGTCCATGCCCGACATCGCCAGTTCCGCGGCACGACGGCTACGAGCGGACACCATGGCGCTGACGGCCTCAGCACGCGTCAGGTCGAGCCGGCCATTCAGCACAGCCCGCTGACTGAATTCCCCCGGCAGGGCGCGACGGACGCCGGACTGAGCAAGCACACGTTCCAGCACCTGCTGAACGGCGATCACACCGCCATGGCAGTGAATCTCCACCACGTCCTCGCCGGTGAAACTTCGTGGCGCCCGCATCAGCAGCACCAACACCTCATCGAGCCGCCCCTCTCCGGAGGCATCAACAACGTGGCCATAGAAAATGCGATGTGTGTCCCAAGACGGATTTCCGGGACAACGCACCAAGACCTGGGCAGTCTCTAGCGCCGCAGGTCCTGACACACGAATCACAGCGATGCCTCCCTGGCCGGGACTCACCGCAGTCGCAATCGCAGCGATCGTGTCCTGAGAGGCGCTGATCAGTTGGTCGATGAACCGTTCCTACCTTCTTAGGATCCGCCATCGAGTTCGTCGCCCCAGCAGCGGTTGATGGTCAAGCTGCTCTCTGCGAGCCGACAACGCCTGCGGCGCTGGCTTCACTGGCTTTGGTCCCAGGAAGGCACGCCTGGGCAGCGGGCCAGGGGCGTCGCCGCCGGCGTCTTCTGTGGCTGTTACCCGTTCTTTGGGCTCCAAACCGTTCTCAGTATTGGCGTCGCCTCATTGGTGAGAGGGAACCATCTGCTGGCGGCTGCAGGAACCCTGATCAGCAATCCGCTGACCTATGTGCCCCTCTACTGGTTCAACTACCAGCTGGGATGTTGGTTGCTGGGACAAAACACTGCCCTACCCGATCTGAACGACCTCAATCGCAGCAACGTCTGGGAACAAGGCTGGAGCTTCACCAATCGACTGTTGCTGGGTTCCACTGTTGTCGGAGCTGTTCTTGCCCTGATGCTTGGAGCTGCGGCGTACGTGATCTTCCAGCGCAAACCAGCCCAACAGCCCTGAATGGCAGTGGTCCCTTCAACCGACTCCTGTTCTGGCGATGTCAATCACATCAGCCATGGAACGAATCTGATTCATGGTGCGGCTGAGTTGATCAGCACTGCCCAGCTCAACGCGCAGGTCAATCCGAGCCGGGCGACCTTGGGCTGTCTTGACACGGGCATCGCTGACGTTGATTGCACCATCCGACAACCGCATCAGGATGTCCTTGAGGATGCCGACACGATCGATCACCTCAATCCGCAACTGCACTGGGAAACGCTGGCGATCTCCTCCAGGCGCTGAGTTCCAGCGCACCGGCAGTCGTCGTTCACGGGGAATCGACTCCACATTCGCGCAATCCTGCCTGTGAATGGTGATGCCGTGGTTCCCCAGGGCAACCGTGCCCACGATCAGTTCACCAGGCAGAGGACTGCAGCAGCCACCCAGGCGGTAATCCAGACCTTCCACTCCAAGGATCGCTCCCTCCCCACCGCGACGGTCTGGGGTGACGTCTTTGGACGGAACAAGAGCCCGAGCCAACTCCTCGTTGCTGGGTGGGACGACATCTCGCTCTGCCAGCAGTCGGATTTCCTCGCGCAAACGGTTGATCACCTGATGCAGGGTGACCGCTCCAAAACCGAGCGATGCGAGTAAGTCGTCGGTGCTATTGACGTTGCAACGCTGAGCCACTTTGGCCATGGCCTTGCCGTTCAACAGAGCATCAAAACCATCACGACCCAATTCCCTCTCAAGGAGAGACTTACCCCGCTCAATCGTCTCATCGCGGTGGCTGCGCTTGTACCACTGACGGATACGATTCCGAGCTGTTGGCGTGGCGACAAAATTGAGCCAGTCGAGGCTGGGGTGGGCGGTTTTACTGGTCAGAATCTGGATGAAATCACCGTTCCGAAGGGGCGTCGGCAAGGGACAAAGCCGATCGTTGATGCGGGCACCGTTGCAGTGATCGCCCACCTCGGAGTGGATGCGGTAGGCGAAATCAACTGCAGTGGATCCTTTCCGCAATCCAACAACATCCCCTTTAGGCGTGAACACGAAGACCTCTTCGTCAAAAAGATCCTCCTTGATCGAAGCGAGGTAATCGTTGTGATCGTCATTGCCTCCGTCTTGTTGCCAATCCACCAGTTGACGCAACCAGTTGAATCGCTCGGCATCACTGCTGCTACTGGCCGGCGAGCCTCCCTCCTTGTACTTCCAGTGAGCGGCAATCCCGAATTCAGCGACCCGATGCATCTCGATGGTGCGGATCTGCACTTCGATCGGTCGATGGCGACCAATCACTGCCGTATGCAGTGATTGATAGCCATTCGGCTTTGGCAAACCGATGTAGTCCTTGAAGCGCCCAGGAATGGGGCGGAAGGTGTCGTGAACCACCGCCAAAGCCCGGTAACAGGCCTCGACGCTTGGCGCGATGATCCGCAGCGCTGCAACGTCGTAAATCTCGTGAAAAGCCTTCTGCTGGCGCTGCATCTTGCTCCAGATGCCATAGAGATGTTTGGGGCGGCCACTCACCTCGCAGCCGTCTAATCCCGCCTGCCCCAAACGCTCATTGAGCAATGCCACTGTGACGGCGAGCCGTTCCTCCCGTTCGCTGCGCTTGCTGGCAACCTCCTGCTGGATTTCACGAAAGGCCTGGGGTTCGATCAGCTTGAAGGCCAGGTCTTCCAGTTCCCACTTGAAACGTCCAATGCCAAGACGATTGGCCAATGGCGCATAGATCTCCTTCGTTTCGCGCGCGATGCGCTGCTGCTTCTCCGACTTCAGCGCCCCGATCGTGCGCATGTTGTGCAACCGATCAGCCAGCTTCACCAACACCACGCGGATGTCGCTGGCCATGGCCAGGAACATCTTGCGCAGGTTCTCGGCCTGAGCCTCAGTCCGATCGTTGAAGTGAATACCGCCGAGCTTCGTGACGCCCTCCACCAATTCCCGCACCTCGGGGCCGAAATGAGCCTGGATCTGCTGAGGTGTGACGTCGGTGTCCTCCACCACGTCATGCAGAAAACCGGCAGCGATCACACTGGCGCTAGCTCCGATGTCCCGCAGAAGATCGGCAACAGCAACGGGATGAATGATGTAAGGGTCGCCGCTGGCACGAAACTGTCCTTCGTGGAGCTGAAACCCGAAATCAAAGGCTGACACCAGCAGCGCTTCTGGATCGGTGGGGCAGCTCTGCCCAATGCCGGGGGGAACATTCGTGATGCACTGCCGCAACCAGTCCGGCAGATCGATGCCGTAATCATCTGGATGACGGATCGGATGGCGTCGCAATTGAGGACGACCGCCTACCTCAGGAGCCGAATCGAGTCCGGTTCGATGCGTATCCGGTGTTGAGGCGGCGTTGAGCATCCGGCCCAGTGGGTCAATCCATGGTATTCAGTGCGGGGTATCCCGTCCCGTCCATGGCTCAGCCGGTTCTGGAGCTCGAACAGCTTCGGCTTCGCTATCCAGGCAGTGAGCACTGGACTCTCGATGGATTGGATCTGGATCTTCATCCCGGCGAGAAGCTTGCACTGGTGGGAGCATCGGGTTGTGGCAAGAGCACGGTGGCCAGAGCCGTCCTGCAGCTTCTGCCGGCTGGTAGCCACTGCGAAGGCGAACTGAGGCTCAACGGCAGCGACCCTCGATCTCTGGATCGACCCGCTCTGCGCCGGCTGCGTGGAACCGCTGCCGGACTTGTGTTTCAAGATCCGATGACCCGTCTCAATCCATTGATGACGGTGGGAGGGCACCTACTCGATACGCTCCGTGCCCATCGGCCAAACAGTTCAAGCCGCTGGCTGCGGACACGTTCAGAAGAACTGCTGGAGAAAGTGGGGATCGGCGCCAGCCGCTTCCGCGCATACCCCCATGAACTGAGCGGCGGCATGCGCCAACGCCTGGCGATTGCCCTGGCGATCGCACTGGAGCCGCCGCTGCTGATCGCCGATGAACCAACAACAAGCCTGGATGTGGCCGTTGCAGGTCAGGTGATGGCCGAGCTCAGTGGTCTCTGCGATGAACTCGGCAGCGCACTGCTGCTGATCAGTCACGACCTCGCCATGGCAGCACGTTGGTGCGGCCGGATGGCCATGCTGGATGGGGGTCGGAAAGTGGAAGACGGCCCCAGTGATCAGCTGCTCACGTCCCCGGTCTCCGACATGGGGCAACGCTTGGTCAGCGCCGCACGAGCCAGGGAAGGCGGGCGTTCCCCCGAACGCCCGCAAGCGCAAACCGTGCTGAGTGTGGAGGAGATGCGCTGCTGGCATGTCATCGGCGGGGTGCCATGGGCACCAATCTGGCTCAAAGCGGTGGATGGGGTCAGTTTCAATCTGCGGGCAGGAGAAAGCCTCGGCGTCGTGGGTGCCTCCGGTTGCGGCAAAAGCACGCTTTGCCGCGCCCTGATGGGACTGACAGGCATCAGGGGTGGACGGGTGGATTTGCTTGGACAGAACTTGCTCACATTGCGGGGGCGTCCACTGAGACATGCCCGCAGGGCTGTCCAGATGGTGTTTCAGGATCCACTGGCTTGTCTCAACCCAGCTCTGCCGGTCGCCGATGCGATCGCTGATCCGCTTCTCATTCACGGACTGTGTTCAAAGGCCTCAGCTCGCGAACGCTCACGAGCCCTGCTCGAACGGGTGAGTCTGAGCCCCGCCGATCAATTTCAGAATCGTTTGCCAAGGCAACTCTCCGGTGGCCAGCAGCAGCGGGTGGCCATCGCCCGAGCCCTGGCACTGGAGCCGAACGTGCTGATCTGTGATGAGAGCGTCAGCATGCTCGATGCGGAGGTCCAGGCCGAGGTTCTCGCCCTGCTGCGGGAACTCCAACGGGACCTGGGGCTCGCCATGATCTTCGTGACCCACGATTTGTCCGTCGCCAGTGGCTTCTGCCATCGCGTCATCGTTTTGGACAAAGGACGGATTGTCGAGGAGGGGCCTGGTGATCGAATTTTTGAACATCCGCAGGCCACGATCAGTCGCACACTTGTGGATGCCTGTCCTCGTCTTCCCTGACAGCCTGGAGGGGAAAAGCAACGCGCTTCATGGGATGTCGACACGCCTGGTTGATGGCCGCCACAGCAACCCTGACGATTGCTGCAGCTCCGGCTCTGGCAAGAGCCCCTGAAGTTGTCGAGGTGCCGACGGGACCCGCCTTCGTACGGCTTCCTGGCCAGAAGGAAGTCAAAGCCCGAAAGGGACTCAATCTGCGACCGGCAACGCAGTTGCGCACCAGCAAACCCGGACGCATGCAGGTGATGCTCGGCAATGGACGGCAATTCCGCATGGGAGGGGATGCCCTGCTGCGCCTAACCGGTAACAGTGTGGAACTACTCAAGGGATCGGTGATCGGATGGATCCGACCGAACGCCAAAAACCGTCAGCCCTTTCAAATCCGCACCCGACTGGCCACCGCTTCAATCCAGGGCACCACGGTGTTCATCGAACTCAATGACGACACCTTCAAGGTGTTCAGCTGGGAAGGCCGCGTGCAAGTCAAAACCAGAACGGGCGAAGTCTTTACTTTGGAAAGTGGTCAACAGCTGCTGCTTGATCTCTCCAGACAGATGAGCGTCGTCAAAGGACGTCTCGATGGCCTGGAAGCGGCCCTCGGGGAATCCGGCGGAATGTTCACACCCGATGAATGGGAGGAGCGAACCAAGGAAGCGGAGAGTGAAGAGGAAGACATCAGCTGGGATCCGCCAGCGCGCCTGGAGGACAGTGAAGTTCAACAGCGCCTGACCAAGAGTGCCCTGATCAACGGCTTCTCGACTCCGCTGGAAACCTTGCCGGAGATCGAACGGGAGCTGGGTGCAACAGCCCCTTCAGCCACTCCATGACGGCATGGATCACGCCGCTGGTCTGGCGGCTGGCCGTCGTGTTCCCTCTGATTACGCCCTGGGCGTTTGAAGGATTCGACGCGATCAGTCGGCAGCAATTGTTCCAGTGGCGCGGCCCTCGGGAAGCCAGCGACAGCGTTGTCGTTATTGGTGTGGACGAAGCATCTCTGGACCCGGCACTGGCTGACTTCGGTCCCTGGCCCTGGCCCCGCTCGGTGCAGGCCGATCTTGCGGCGTACGTGCTGGGTCTCGGCGCAGAACAGGTGATTTTCAACATCGTCCATTCCGGACCAAGCGGATATGGAGCGGCTGATGACGACGCCTTCGTTGAAACATTGCAGCCGTGGAGCGAGCAAGTGGTGCTCAGCGCGTCCTATGTGCGACAGCTCCAGGGGGATCTGGAGCAGGTGCAGCTGAAACGCCCCCACGCCAGCGACTTCCCAAACGTGGGGTTGTCCAGTTTCACGCTGGACCGCTACGGCGTTGTTGTGGCAATCCCAGGAAAAAAGGAACTGGAGCGGATGCTGTCGACCTTTGCTCCACCCCATCCAAAACCTCTGGCCCACGTTGCAGCCGGAACGAGCATCCGCGATGGCGACGACGGAATCGACTTTCTTGGACCCGCCGGCCACATTCCGATCATCCCCGCCTGGATGGTGGAGTCCATGCCGGAGGAGAGCTGGAGCGGACAACAGGTGATCTTTGGCGCCACAGCGCCATCCCTCGGCGACCAGCTGGAAACCCCCTTCGGCCAGGTCAGTGGGTCGGAGGTGCTGTATGCCGCTCTGGCCGGTGAACTCGACGGTCGAGGCTTCCGGAAACCAGAGCAGGCAATGCTGATCGGGTTGTTGATCCTCTGGGGACTGATCGGACTGTGGCGCCTTGGAACCGGAGGAGCCGCGGCGACCACCGTGATCACAAGCCTGGGGCTGACGACAGTCGCTGCCGGTGGCACCGTCCTGGCCTGGTCCCTGGGTCTCTGGCTGCCGGGGGCCGCGTTAATGCTCTCGCCACTGCTTGGTGGGTCTGTGCGCGCGTCGGTTCAGTTCGTCCAAGAGAACCGTCAGCGGCGCTTTCTTCACACCGTGCTGTCCCGACGGGTTTCGCCGACTCTGATGGACGACATGGTGAAATCCGGCGAAACCGTTTGGACACAGCTCGGAGGCCGAAAAGCACGTTGCGTGGTTCTCTTCACGGATTTGGTGGGATTCACCACCCGCAGCAGCACCTTGGAACCGGCGGCATTATTCACGCTGCTGAACCGTTACTTCGAAGCCATCGCCGAACCGGTCCTGCGGGAGCAGGGGTTGCTCGACAAATTCATCGGGGACTCCCTGATGGCTGAATTTGGCATTCCACACCATCGCGGCGACAAGGAAGAGGCACTGGCAGCCGTGAGGGCTGCCCTGAGGATGCGGGACAACCTCAAACAGCTGAATGCGGAACTTCAGCTGGACGGGCAGGAGCATCTCGCCCAGGGAATCGGGCTCCACTTTGGCGAGGTGATGGCAGGCAATCTCGGCTCAAGCCACAGGCTCGAATACACCGTGATCGGAGCCACCGTGAATGTGGCGAGTCGCTTGGAAGGGTTGACCCGACACTTCGACCAACATTCGATTCTGATCAGTGGCGAATTGCGCGATCTGCTTGGGGATGCTGTCGAGGTGATCGACCTTGGACCACAGATGGTGAAGGGATGGCCAGTACCGATTCAGGTGTTCTCTCTGCTGAAACTCAACGACAACAGTCTTTAGGGTTCCAGGGGTGGCAGCTGGTCATGTCCTTCAAATCCTTTCTCACCGAACTCAGTCAGCTGATCCATCACCGATCAGTCATCAGTTGCACGTACCCGAAGCTGGTCGCTCTCGAGACCGTGAACGAACTCACGGAACTGAACTGCGCTTTCCCGGGACTGAACTGCAGCAAAGGCGCCGAGGTCCTCGCGCATGTGAACCAACACCAGAACCCATCAGTGCTGTTCATCACAGAACATCTCGCGGATGGATTGGGGCTGGAGCTCGTCCAAACGCTCAGCACGTCGCGCTTGGACCATCGCTGCGTTCTGATCCTGACCCATAACCATGATCTCAATCGCGACGGAATCAACGATCCATCGATCTCTGCCGTGGTGCTCGATCACAACATCGGGAGGGATACCTGTGTCCTCGAACAGGCTCTCAAAGCCGTCAACCGCAATCAGCGATTTGTGGATCCGGAACTTTCCAAAGCAGACGGATTAAGCTCGGCCAACACAGAACCTCTGAGTGATCGCGAACTGGAAGTACTGGGCCTGGTCGCTGAAGGATTAAGCAACCGCGAAGTGGCGGAGCGTCTCTATTTGGCTCCCACCACAGTGCGTGATCACCTCCAATCGTTAATGAGAAAAATGGATGTGCGCAGCAGAACCGGTGCAGCGGTTGCTGGGCTGAGGATGGGATTACTGGCAGGGTGATTCAGGCAGCTCGGGGAAGATCAACGGCCTGGTGGAGATCAACAGCCTGAGGAAGTTCCACAACCTTGGGCTGATCCACCACGATGAGATGGCGACGAAGAGGTACAGGGAAAACCTCGTTCCGCAAAGACCGCATCAAGGCGGAAACCCATAACCGTCGACAACGAACGCGGATAACCATGGATAAAAACCACAGCGATGCACCATGAAAAGCATCACCGCAGAAAAGTCCAGTCAATAGCAAATTCAGTGGTCAGATTGCTGGGTGGCCAGCGGCATCTGAGTGAGTCGCGTCGTCGATCTCTGACATCGAAGATGCTTCCAAAAACACGACAGCTGAAGGATTGAGATAAAGCAAAGCTTCTCTGAGGGTTGGGGAAGACCGTCCGTATCTGTTTCCCATGCAGGAAACGTTTGTATCAATTACTGAGTTCGGAGCTCTTGGTGGAAGTCAACACACCACCCACGCAGAACTCATGGGTGGACGTACACCCATCACCACAGAGGCAGTGCTGGCCTACAACCAGCTGCGTAACTTTCTCAACCTGAAGCCAGTCTCGATTGAAGACGTGGGGCGATGGGCTTTCGCTTCGGGTTTGACAAACAACACCACAGCCTCCGGACAGGACGAAGCAGGAGTGGGGCTTTGGTACGCCATGCAGGGTGCCAAGGTCGGTTGGATTGCCGATCAGGCCTTTCATCCGGAACTGCTGGCCGATCTTCAACGATTGGCACGACTTGGCGATCCAGCCGATGTTCTGGCGTTGTCCCGACGGGTGGATCAAGACGGCTTCATCGAACACCTCGAAGCCCATGGAGGCATCGAAGCCTTCATCAACACCCTGAGGATGGAACCCCACTACGGCGGCTGGATGCATTCCAGAGCCCATGGATGGCGAACCATTGAAGGGGGTGCCATTGCTCACGACGTGAACCACCTCACCGTGCTGAGCCATGACCAAACCAGGTCATTCATGAACGACACCTTCGACTGGCCGCAATGGCCGGCTCTTGAAGTTCCTGATTCTGTGGTGATCGACTACTTCCAGAGCATGGTGACGCTGAGCGATCCCACGGGGTCAGGCCCTGACGGAGTCGATCCATCTCCTCAGCCACAGCCCTCTCCTCAACCTCAACCTCAACCTCAACCTCAACCAGACGACAACACGCTCGACGTTCAGATCAACGGTGATCTCTGGTGGAACGGCTTCACCGCTGACATCACCCTCACCAACACCTCCGACAAGCGACTCAACGACTGGACCTGGAGCTTCACCAGCCCCCACACCATCAGCGGTGATCCCTGGGGAGCCAGCCTTTCAACCACTGATCTCGGCGATGGCCGCTTCCGCCACACCTTGTCCGGAACGGGCTGGGGACGACGGATCAAACCCGGACAGTCAGTCACCGTCGGCTTCAACGGCACCCAGCAGGTCGACATTGGTCAGAACGGACAGCTCGATGCCTCACTGCTGCTGGCTGATGACAGCCCCATCCAACCCCAGCCTGCTCCCAGCCCAACCCCAACTCCCCAACCTCAACCTCAACCGGAACCGGAACCAGCACCAGAACCAGAACCACCACCAGCACCCAAACCTGTTGCTGATTACAGCGAGGCGTTGGGGCTTTCGCTGTTGTTTTACGACGCCAACCGCTCCGGTGACCTTGATGAATCAACCAACCGTGTCCCCTGGCGTGGGGATTCCGGGCTGCGTGATGGGCAAGACGGCATCTATTTCGGCGATGCGACAGCGGAGAACCTGCAGGTTGGTCTCAACCTTGATCTCACCGGTGGGTATCACGATGCCGGCGATCACGTGAAGTTCGGTCTACCCCTTGCCTCGACCCTTTCAACCCTGGCCTGGAGCGGAATCAGCTTTGCTGACGGTTACGCCAACAGCAACCAGATGGATGCCTTGCTGAACACCGTCCGATGGGGAACGGACTATTTGCTTAAGGCACAGGGGACTAATGCCATCGGAGAAACCACGTACTTCATTGCACAGGTTGGAGATGGGCAGGCAGACCATGCTCTGTGGAGCGCACCGGAACAACAAACGGTTGAACGTCCGGCGCTGGCCGTCACACCAGACAACCCGGGTAGCGATGTCGCCGCGGCGAGTGCTGCGGCCCTGGCCTCCGCATCCGTGTTGTTTCGAGAGACGGGAGACTCCGGATATGCCGACACCTTGCTTGAGGCCTCGGAATCTCTGTTCACATTTGCTGATCGCTATCGAGGGCGATATTCCGACTCCATCAAGAGCGTTCAGAGCTTTTACAACTCATGGAGCGGCTACAACGATGAACTGGCTTACGGAGCAGCCTGGCTGGCCAGGGCAGTGGATGCACAGGGGGGAGATGGTGACACCTATCGCTCCAGAGCTGTCGATCTCTATCAAAAGGAGATCGGCGGTCTCAACAACGGCTGGACCCATAACTGGGACGATGCGTCCTACGCCACAGCCGTTCTGCTGGCGCAGGATGCTGAATCCGCTGGCAGCCTCTCCGACGTTCGTGGCTGGCTCGACAGCTGGGTCAGTGGCAGCAATGGAGTCCATCTGACGGATGGAAACCTGCGCCACATCAGCTCATGGGGATCTCTGCGCTACGCGGCCAACACCGCAATGCTCGCTGCTGAAGTCGCCGACAAACTGATTGATCCCGACGGTCGCTACAGCGCACTGGCTTCCGAAAGCATCGACTACATCCTTGGAGACAACCCAAGGGAATCGAGTTACCTGGTCGGGTACGGGATGAATTATCCGCAGCAGCCCCATCATCGAGCCGCCTCAGGCGTGGGCTGGGAGAACTTCAACAACAATCAGCCGAATGCCTATGTCTTGGAAGGAGCTCTGGTAGGAGGTCCAACGGCGCCCGACGACCTGTCTTACACCGACTCCCGCAGTGACTACATCAGCAATGAAGTCGCCATCGACTACAACGCTGGCCTGACAGGTGCACTCGCCTACCTCAATCAGGTCTGATCCGAACGTCGCCGCAAGATCCCGATCAACTTCTCCATCACGGGGGGCAAGGGAGCTTCGAACACCATCCGTTCCCCACTGATCGGATGATTCAGTCCCAGCTGAACCGCATGCAACGCCTGACCAGGCATCTCGATCGGCAGCCTGCGGCACCTGCTGTAGGTGGGATCGCCCACCACGGGGTGATTCATGTGGGCGCAATGCACCCGAATCTGATGGGTGCGACCCGTATCGAGCTTGAAACGCATCAAGGAGTAATCACCAAAGCGTTCCAGCAAGCTCCAGTGGGTGCAGGCATGACGACCGGCGTCACCACTCACCACTGCATATTTTTTCCGATCGACTGGATGTCGGCCAATGGCTCCAACAATCGTGCCGCTGTCTCCACCGGGAACGCCATGCACAACGGCGAGGTAATCCCTTGAAGCGATCCGCTTCTGGATCTGAACCTGCAACCGCACCAAAGCCTCCTGAGACTTGGCAATCACGATGCAACCGGTGGTGTCCTTATCCAGTCTGTGAACGATCCCCGGCCGCAGTTTGCCGCTGATCCCAGGCAAATCCGGACAGTGATGGAGCAAGCCATTAACCAGGGTGCCGTCCTTGTTTCCTGGCGCGGGATGCACCGTTAATCCTGCCGGTTTGTTGATCACGATCAGGTGGCTGTCCTCGAAAAGCACATCCAGATCCATGGGCTCCGGCTTCAAATAAGGCAGCGGCTCCGGCGGCGGCATCCAGAGCTGAACCTGATCTCCCTGGCGAAGAGGGGTTTTGGCTTTCCCTGTCGTTCCATTCACACGGACATAACCAGCGTCGATGAACTTCTGGATCCGGGCACGGCTTTGCTCGCTTCGCTGGCTTACCAACCAGCGGTCCAATCGCATCGGCAACGGCTTGGGATAGATCAGGGTCAGCAATTCCCCCTCCCCCTCTCCGAATCCCTGGGTGAACAGCTCCGGCGGCTCCGCTCTTCGACTCCTTGCGCTCATCCAGGCAGCTCCAAGGCAATCCGGCCGAGAGCCGAGCGACGGAAATCATCAAGCAAACGCTGGGCCATACGACCCGTATCGGCAGAGGTATGGCGCTCTGATGACGCTTCCAACCAGAGAGCAGGATGCAACGTCTCCCCGGATAAAGGGATGCCGTACCGCTTGTCGAAAATGTTGAGCATCACGCCGGCCTCCTCCCGTCCCTGCAGGTCGAGCAACAGCTGGAGGAAAGCCTGTGCCACCAGTTCACCGTCATAGGCGGCCTGGCCGATGTCATCGCAAAGAGCCAGATGCAACGCGGCCTGCTGGTCATCAAGCCGTGGGGGCAGGACACCCGGCGCATCCAGCAGATCCAGATCCTGGCCAAGACGCACCCAGCGGAGGGTTCGGGTCACCCCGGCGCGACGGGCGCTGGCGACCACTTTCTGTTTCACCAGTCTGTTGATCAGGGCTGACTTGCCGACATTGGGGAAACCAAGCGTGAGAGCCCGCACCGGGCGAGGGCGCATGCCCCGTTGACGGCGTCGCGCATTCAACTGATCACCAGCACGGATGGCCGCCTGCTGAACCTGCTTCACGCCAGTCCCCGCCTTTGCATCGCACCAGACCGTGCGTTGCCCCTGAGCTTTGAACCATTGCTCCCAGATCTCGCGAGCCCGATTTGTGATCATGTCCCGTCTGTTGATCACGAGCAGGTGCTGTTTGCCCTTCACCCAACGATCCAGATGGGGATGACCGGTCGCCATCGGGATGCGGGCGTCACGCACCTCGATCACCAGATCCACCTTGTCCAGATTGCGGCTGAGTTGCTGTTCAGCCTTCGCGATATGCCCTGGATACCACTGAATGGATGGGGTGGTCACGGCACAACCAAGACCGGACAAGCCGAGTGCTCGATCACCTTCAAGGCGGTGCTGTCCATGTCCTGAGCAGGATTCAAGCCTTGAAGACCCATCACAATCACATCCACATTCAACTCAGTGGCCAGAGAACAGATCTCGAGCGCTGAGCAAGCGGGCCGTTCCACGACCGCACAGGGGACTCCCACATGTTCCACAGCCGTCAGGGTCCGTTGAAGCAACTGGACAAGGCTTTCCGACAACCCTCCTTCAGCAGCGTCCTGGACTCCCACCAGCGACAGACGTGAAAGACGGGATGCGTGCTCCTCAGCGAAGCTGATCACCTTCTTAACGATTTCCAGGGCTTGGTTCCGTTGTTCGATCGGGAACAAAACGGTCTCAAACATGTCGGAGCCTCTGGCTAGGAGCACGGGTTAACCTCCTCCCGTTTTCATACCGCACGACACAACCCCATGGCGAAGCGTTCCCTGGCCAGCCTCAACGCCGGCGATCTGAAAGGCAAACGCGTCCTCGTGCGGGTTGATTTCAACGTGCCCCTCGATGACAGCGGTGCGATCACCGACGACACCCGGATTCGAGCGGCCCTGCCGACGATTCAGGACCTGATCAGCAAGGGCGCCAAAGTGATTCTCTCGGCACATTTCGGCCGTCCCAAGGGTGAGGTGAAGGAGTCGATGCGTCTGACCCCTGTGGCAGCTCGCCTCAGCGACCTGCTCAGCAAGACCGTCACCAAGACCGACAGCTGCATCGGTGCAGACGCTGAATCCAAGGTGTCTGCCATGAACGATGGCGATGTGGTGCTTCTGGAGAACGTTCGTTTCTTTGCCGAGGAGGAGAAGAACGAACCCGGCTTCGCCGAAAAGCTGGCAAGCCTGGCGGATGTCTATGTGAACGATGCCTTTGGCGCCGCCCACCGTGCCCATGCATCGACCGAAGGAGTCACCAAATACCTCAAGCCTGCTGTCGCTGGCTTCCTGATGGAAAAGGAACTTCAGTACCTCCAGGGCGCTGTGGACGAGCCGAAGCGTCCCCTTGCTGCGATCGTCGGTGGCTCCAAGGTGAGTTCCAAGATCGGTGTGCTTGAGGCTCTGATCGACAAGTGCGACAAGGTTCTGATCGGCGGCGGCATGATCTTCACCTTCTACAAAGCACGCGGTCTCTCGGTCGGAAAAAGCCTGGTGGAAGAGGACAAGCTCGAATTGGCCAAGGAACTGGAAGCCAAGGCCAAAGCAAAAGGTGTGGAGCTGCTGCTGCCGACGGATGTGGTGCTGGCAGACAACTTTGCGCCTGACGCCAACAGTCAGATCGCCGACGTGACAGCCATCCCTGATGGATGGATGGGGCTGGACATCGGTCCTGATGCCATCAAGGTCTTCCAGGCTGCCCTGGCCGATTGCCAGACCGTGATCTGGAATGGCCCCATGGGTGTGTTCGAATTCGACAAATTCGCCACTGGAACCAATGCCATCGCAACAACCCTGGCCGAACTGAGCGGAAAGGGCTGCTGCACGATCATCGGTGGTGGCGACTCCGTGGCTGCCGTGGAGAAAGCAGGCCTGGCCGAGAAGATGTCCCACATCTCAACGGGAGGCGGTGCCAGCCTTGAACTTCTTGAAGGCAAGGTCCTTCCTGGAGTGGCTGCTCTCGACGACGCTGCTTGATCAGAGGCCTGGTCTCAAGTTGACCACTGGTCCGCTCCTGAATCAGGAGCGGACCTTTCTGTAGGCGCCGTCAAGCGCGACGACCCTTGCGATCGCCCTTCTGACGCCCCTTCTGTTTGTCTTCGATTGGGGGCAACCCAACCTGGCGACGGACAGGATTGATGTAGGCCCGGTAGTCGGCATTGAGGGCACGACGGGACTCCCGCTTCTTTTGAACACAGCCCTTGTAGGACTGAAGATTGTTCGCCTGACCAATGCAGCGTTTTTCCTTCTCCAGAATGGAGATCCGTCGATTGAAACTCTGACGTTTCCAGGATTTTTTGGCTCGGAACAGCTCTTCCTGTTGTTCCGGCGTTAAGCGCGCTTCGCGACGCATGGAGAGGTCGCCCCCATCGTCGTAAATGTATTGAGCACGAACGACACTGATTGGACCAACGGCCAGGATGGCAGCCGCCGATGCGAGCAGAGCGGAACGACGCAACGCTTTGCCGGTGAAAAGACGCTTAGGCATGAAAGAAAATCTCCAGATCAAACCGTTCACACTCTGACGACAGCAAGGGGCGAAGATCTGATCGATTTCCCTCCAAAACATGACCAGATCTGACTTGCGTCTCGGAATGGTCGGTCTCGGCGCGCTCGGATTGCCAATGGCGGTGAATTTGAACAGCGCTGGTTTCCCTCTCCATGTGCACACGCGGAGTCGAAAAGCGGAACGGAATCCTGCTCTGCTGGGCAGCCAGGGATGCGCCACAGCTGCGGAAGCCGCCTGTGGCGTCGATGTTCTGGTGGTGTGCGTCAGCGATGACGCCGCCGTCAACACGGTGCTGTTCGGTCAAGGCGGTGCTGCCGAAACCCTGGCGGAGGGCAGTCTCGTGGTGGACTGCTCAACGATCGCCCCATCAACCTCCCGAGCTGCCGCAGACCAGCTGGCGCTCCAGAAGGTCAACTACATCGATGCGCCAGTCACCGGGGGCACGGAGGGGGCACAGGCCGGCACACTCACCGTTCTCGTTGGAGGAGAACCCTCCGATCTCAAGCGGGCGCGTCCTGTCCTGGACATCATCGGCGGCACCATCCATCACTTCGGCCCCGTGGGGAGTGGGCAGCAGGTGAAAGCCGTGAACCAAGTTCTCGTGGCAGGAAGCTACGTCGCCGTCGCCGAGGCATTGGCTCTTGGAGAACGGCTTGGACTACCGATGCCAGCTGTGGTCGATGCACTACGCCATGGCGCCGCTGGCTCATGGGCTCTCAATCATCGATCCGGCGCCATGTTGGAGGGGCACTATCCGCTGGGATTCCGCCTGGCGCTCCATCACAAGGATCTTGGAATCGCACTCCAGGCAGCTGCTGATGTCGATCTGAACCTGCCGATCGCAACCAAGGTTCGAACCATGGAGGAAGACCTGATGACAAACGGCCATGGAGCAGAAGACGTTTCCTGTCTGCGCCGCTGGCTGGATCAGGCCGGAAAGCCAGAAGAATCGTAAACAGCGGGAAGTGGCCTAGCGAGCAAGCTCCCGCCGATCACTCACCACGCGAACCCGCTTCGTAATCGTCACGACACCGTCGGGATGCACCAGCATCGCCGCCCAGTTCTGCACACCAGGCCTCTGAGGGGCCTGCACCATTTTGAAGAGACCACCGCCACCAAGGGGTTCAAGCGAGAGGTTGGGGCTGATCTGCTGTTCCACCTGAGCTGGTGTGAGGCTGAGCAGACCGCCCGCCACAATTGCCTGCCCCAGGGGTTCCTCCACAATCACGTCCACGTCGTAGCGGCTGCCCGTGAGCACCGCATCGGGGATCGCAAGGGTGATCGGAAGACTTGTTTCGCCGCTGCGCAGCAACGTCTGTTCAGCCAGCAGTTCCTCGGCCAGCAGGCGATCAGCCTCAAGGCGAACCGCGAGCCGCTGACTTCCCACAAGGCGATACCTCAGACCATCTGAACGGCGCTCACCACGCACCGTCACCTCCAGGATCTGACGCCCTGAGCCATCACTGGAAACACTGCGCACTGTCCAGCTTGCGTCGGGAAACTCCTTTTTGAAGCGGGCCAAGCGTGCTGACAGACCAGGCAGCGTGGCCGGATCAACCAACGCATCGATGGCACCGGCATCCACCCCGTTCAAGGCTGTTTCCAGCCGAGCGTTGAAAGCATCGGCAGCTCGAACCAAAGGAGCTGTAACCGGCAGCAAAAACGCGCTCAGAGCAAAAGCGGCAGCTGCCTGCACTGGGAAACGCACCAGTTGGATCCCGAGAACCGCCTTAAGTTAAGCGGCTTCCATGGGGATGACCGCGGCATGACGAGGCTTCTCATCGCCGCCAGCGGCACCGGAGGGCATCTGTTTCCAGCGCTCGCGTTGGCTGAGGCAATACCTGAGAACTGGAGCATCCGCTGGCTTGGCGTGCCCGATCGCCTGGAGACAAGCCTTGTTCCTGAGACGTACAACCTGATCACCGTCCAGGCAGGTGGTCTGCAGGGACGCGGGCTCACCAAATTGATTCAGTTGTTTCGTCTGATCGGCGCCGGTTTTGCTGTGCGCCAACTAATCCGTCAACACAGAATCAAGGCCGTGTTCACCACAGGTGGGTACATCGCAGCACCGGCCATCCTCGGCGCCCGTCTCAGTGGATGCCCGGTGGTCCTGCATGAATCCAATGCCATTCCAGGCCGGGTCACCAAACTGTTTGGGCGTTTCTGCCATGTGGTGGCCGTTGGCCTGCCGGCCGCAGCAGAACGGATTCCGGGCAGTCGACCGCAAATGACCGGTACTCCAGTTCGAAAGGCCTTTTTGGAGACCCAGCCGATGCCGGCATGGGTTCCCCAAGGATCCGGTCCACTCCTGGTGGTGATGGGTGGCAGTCAGGGGGCTGTCGGCCTGAACCGCATGGTTCGAGCGGTTCTTCCGAACCTGCTGCAGCGAGGTTGCCGGGTCGTCCACCTCACCGGCCGCAATGACCCTGATGTGGGAGGCGTCCAGCATCCCCTGCTGGCGGAACGACCCTTCAGCGATGAGATACCGGGCCTGCTTCAACATGCCGATCTCGCCATCAGTCGAGCAGGTGCAGGGAGTGTGAGCGAACTAGCGGTCTGCGGCACACCGGCGGTGCTGGTGCCGTTCCCCCAGGCAGCAGATCGACATCAGGATGCCAATGCCGCCTGCGCAGCAGAGTTCGGCGGTGCCGTGATCGTGCATCAGCATGAACCGGAACACCAGGCGCTTGCCAACAGCCTCGAGCGACTGCTGGCCCGGCGTTTAAATCACGAAAGTTCGTTCAGCGATCCGCTGCCGCTGATGCAAGACGGCATGAAGAGACTCGCCGTGCGCCAGGCCGATCAGGATCTTGCAGCCATTGTTCAAGCCCTGATCGTCTGATGCAGCGCGTTCAGAATTCTGCGGTTGTCCTGTCGTTGCATCAGGCTGATCCTGAGCCAGTGGTCATCGAGGCCCTGGAATGAGCGGCAATCACGCAACAGGATGCGATGTTGCTGCTCCAACGACTCCTTGACCGGTAGCAATGAACGCTCGGACCGGATCAGGAGAAAATTGGCCGCGGATGGCATTGGCTCAAGTCCCGGACATTCCGCCAGCTGTTGCTGCATCCAGAGGCCTTCACGGGCTGTCCAGCGCTGAACCCGATTGCTCCATCGCTCATAACGAGCGCCGTTGCCCATGAGTTGTACGCCGACGGATGCAGCTGGACCGTTCACAGGCCAGGGGTCCCGCCAGTCGGTCCATTGCTGCAGGCGCTTTGGTGCCGCAATCGCATAGCCCAAGCGCAAACCGGCGATCCCAAAGAGCTTGGTGAGACTGCGAATAACGACCAGATTGGGATGGTCAGCGACGAGTGAAATCAACGAATGTTGCTCGCCCTGGGGAACGAGAGGCAGAAAAGCCTCGTCGCAAATCACCAGGGCAAAGCGATCCAGCAAGAGCTCCAGGGAGCTTCGGCTCCAGAGCTGCCCCGTGGGGTTGTGGGGATTGCAGAGCCAAAGCACATCGCCGGAGCCTGGATCCGGGAACACCTGGGGAAAAGCGCTTGCCCAGCGCAGTGGCATCACCCTGTGGCGGGTTGTTGCCTGCCAGGTGCTTAAGGCACGGGAGTAATCAGCGAATCCAGGTGCCAAAAGCACATTCAGACCAGCAGAGGCGGCATCGCGTGCAGCCCAGGTGAACAGCTCAGCAGCGCCATTCCCCGCCAGAACCTGTTCCGGATCGAGGTCGTGGACATCAGCGATCACCTGGCGCAGGCGCTGCTGCCTGCGATCGGGATAGTCCCGAAGGATCTGCCTGGTATTGAGACGCAACCAAGGGGTCCAGGGAACGAGCGATGCACTGGCATCGAGCAACTGCTCCGGCCGGCACCCGAGCTGTTCGGCAAGCGCATCACGGTTACCGCCATGGCGCAGGTCGACGGCCATCCCTGCTCCCGATACAACACAAGTACATCTCCAGCGTCGCCCACAGCCATGCCGCCAAGAGGCCTGCTGATTTCAGTCCTGATTGCGACGTGGGTTACACCAGCACAAAGCCAGACGTCTTCTGCGGTCGATCTCATCCGCGTTCTGCAGGAGCGACGTTGCCCCGCATGCCGGCTGGCGGACACGGATCTTGTCCATGCCGACCTGCGCGATGCCGACCTCAGCGGAGCACAGCTGCAGCGAGCCAACCTCGGCCAGGCCCGTTTGGATGGAGCAGACCTCAGCAAGGCTGATCTCAGCTTCACCAGCCTGCGTGGCGCTTCGCTGCGCGGCGCCGATCTGCGCGGCAGCCGCCTGTACGGAACGGATCTACGGGACGCGGATCTCAGCGGAGCCCTGCTCGACAACGACGCACTAGAGCAAAGCCACTGGCAAGGCGCCAAGGGCATTCAGACCGGAATTCGCAGCCATGCAGGCCTGCACAACGCCGGCGTCGATGCAGCTCAGCAAGGACGCTGGCCGGAAGCCGAACGCCTCTTCAGCGCAGCCATCCTCGAAAATCCGGAAGAGCCTCTGAGCTGGGTGGCCCGTGGCCTCAGCAGAGGAGAACAAGGGAAAAATGCACTCGCCGCAAAAGACCTGGCCTACGCCGGAACACTGTTTGCCGCCAGCGGGGATCAGATCAAAGCTGAACAACTGAAACTGGCCAGCGAGCGTGTTTACGACAAGCCACAACAGAACGGAGCATCGGGCAACGGCCTGGGCTCAGCCCTGCTCAGTGGAGCACTCTCGGCTGCGCAGGCTTTGGCACCAGTCGCTCTGAAAGCACTGATGCCGATGATTCCCTAGCGATCAACCATTCCTCAGTGATCAACCGCCCGTGCGCAGGAGTTGACGTGACGAGGGGGTGGCCGGTCGGTAGCCATAGCCGTAGGTGCCCCCCTGTTCATCGTCGATGACAGTTGGGGTCACAATGATGACAAGCTCGTCTTTGTTGCGAGTAGAGCTCGAACTGCGGAACAAGTGCCCCAGAATCGGGATGTCTCCCAGAACCGGCCATTTCCGAGACTCCTGATTATCGGTTTCCGAAATCACGCCGGTGAGGATCAACGACTGACCGTCTCGCAACCTGACATTACCGGAACTAAGACTTCGTTTATTAATATTGAAAATTGGAACTCCTTCCTGCTCTCCAGCCGATTCAGCAACAGAAATTACAGGTTTTAAATTAATCGTAACGAAACCATTGTCATCAATTTTTAATACATCAAGAGCAACGGTCAGGCCAGCATTCTCACGTGTATTCGCGAATTCTTCATTGCCATTATCCAAGACGTTTTTCGAGACTCCTGTAATAAAACTGGTTCCGGCTTCTACTGTGGCATTCTCCCCTTCCTGCACCAGCAACGTTGGCTGAGAGAGTGTTTTTGCTGCACCAGATATAATCACCGACTCGATATAAGCGTAAAAAGAATTGTCAGGCTGACGGTACTTAGAGGGATCTTGACCTGGAACATAAACAGGCCGCCCATCTTTGTCATAAACGGGCTTCAGCGTCTGAGCAGTTGCTGGGTTTGTTGACGGTACATAAACGGGTTGACCATTTTGGTCATACACAGGAACCAGGGTCTGAGCCGACGATGGATCTGTCGTTGGCACATAAATCGGCTGACCATTGCTGTCGTAAACAGGAACCAATTGCGGCGCAGCATTTGGATTGGTGCTTGGCACATAAATCGGACGTCCAAGATCATCCAACTTGGGAACCAGCTCAGTTTCGCCATCCGCATTGGTCACATACTCCTGAGCCTCAACAAAAGCTGAGTTCGCCGTTTGCTGAGCGATCTGGGCATCAACTGTTCGTTGACCAGCCTCAACAGGATTGACAACCGTCTGGGCTGGAACCCGGGGAACTTTTCCTTGGTAAGCACCAGGCTCTCCATAGTTGTCACCAGAAGGGTCATACCCCCCTGTTCCTGCCGTATTACCAGGTTTGTAACGACCGAAATTGAGATGGGCATTACCGTTCTGACTTACGACAAAGGTGTCACCCATTCGCGCCGAGAAACTAGAATCGATGGTCTGACTATTTCTTAAGGCAACACTGAGAATCTGGATCTTGACAGCCACTTGGCGCTTACGCAGATCAAGCTGCTTCAAATAGGACTCAGCAACACTGATCAGGGACGGATCGCCTACAAGCGTTACTGTATTGAGACGTGAATTAGTGACACCACTTAATCCAAGCAATGGACCAGTGGCACTGCCAAAGGTTTCGGTCTCGGTAATGCTATTTCTCGTCTGGGACGCATTGTTGCTGATTTGTGACGACCCTACGGTTTCTGATTCACCTGTTGTGATCTCGATGGTTTTCACATGGGTCATCGCAGCACCGAGGCTGGCGAGATACTGCGCAGCTCCTTCAACACCAACCTGATTTAAACGAAACACTTTGGACATTTGCGGACCAAACGTTTTGGCCGCCACTGTTGTCCCCACTAACAATGTGCGTCCATCCAGTTTTCCCTGGAGTCCGGATGCCATGAGCACACTGTTCAACGCCCGATCAAAACGCTCATCTCGAAAAGCCATGCTTACAGGACGACCGAATGAACCCTCTGTGTCCGCCGTCGTGGACTGATCCGGATCACCGACATACACAAATCCATAACCTCCCAGTCGAGCCAGGGACATCAGTGCGTCTTTGGCAGGAGCATTGTTCAGCGTCAACGTGACCGGTGGTCCGGTCACATTCACGAAACTACGATTGCTGATAAGCATGGTGCCAACCGCCATATCACCAACAGGAGGAGCCATGGCGCGAGGCTGCATCGGCGGCACATAGGTGGGCTGAGCAACGCGCCCCGGCCGACGTAAATCCAACTGTCCTGTTTGACGAACAACACTGGAAGTCCCCAATCCTGCGAAGCGGACGATCAAATCCTCACCGTTGGAGCTGATCCGAGGCGATGACAACGAAACACCTGTATCTGCCTGAATCAGCAATTCCAATCTGGATCCTGAACCATCCAGCTGGATGCTTTTAAGCCCTACATCGGGCATCGACAACTGCTGGGTTCCGGAATGGAACAAACGTCCTGACGAAGTGCTGAGACGCCCACGCCAGCTTGAGGAGTCCTGTTGTTGCTCAACTACGCGAGCCCCGGAACCGACACCAGCGATGACAATGTCGACGGTGTCGTCCAGACGCTGCACGCGCAATTGAACCGAATCGGTCTGCTGCGCCAGTGCGGAACGCGCGGTTGCAAAAGGCCCCGCTTCTGTAGCCATCGCCAGACCGACAACGAGAGCCAATGAACACAGTCGCTTCTGAGATCGGAACAGCACGCCAGAGCGACTCGATGAGCATGGTTGATTGGATGGTATCGATGAGAACGACCCACCACCAGCCTCAGAAGGGAGCCTCTCCTGCAGAGCCAGCTCCGGCTGCAGGATCGGAATTGGATGGATCCGTGGTCTTTATCTGATCAACGGGAGCCTGGCGGTCGTAGAACGTCAACTTCAAACGAAGATCGGTTTCGGCGATACCGCTCAGCTTGGCTTCCGACTCATCCCCACCTGGCGGGTCGACCGCTTCCAGTTCGAGATCGCTGCTTTCCACCAACACTTGCAGTCGCTCAACACGCTGAAGGAAATTCAGCAATGCGCCATAGCCACCAGTCACTCGCAGGGCCATAGACGTCCTCCGATAGCCCAACGTCTCCAGTGGATCACCAGACTCGGAGTTGGCGTCGGCGCCCTTCTGATTGGGGTTTTGCTTGGTCTGACGCTCAGGGGCATCGGAAGCAGACGAGCTGGAAGCTGGAGTGGAAGCAACTGGCTCGTATTGCATCAGCATCACGCCTGATGCCATGGACTCGCGGTTCAACAAAGCCAGAACGGTTTGAATGCTGTCGCTGTCGGCAATCAGATCCACCAACAGAGCCTGACGTTGTTCTGCCTGCTTTTGGGTCTGTTCTGCTGAGGCGATCGCCCTTTCAATGGCTGGCAATGAGCTTTGAAGACGCCGTAGTTCGTCAAGCCGTTGACGCAGCTCCTCGACGCGGCTATGGGCGGAACGAATTCCAAAAAGAAAAACAGCCACAGAAGCAATCGCTCCCGCCGACAGCGGAACAGCGATCAAAATCCGCTGCCGCGTAAACCAACCTCGTTTAGATGCTCCAGAAAGGTTGGTCATCCGTCAAAACCTTTCTGGCGCAGAAGTTCATAACGACGAGCAAGGCCCTCAGCACCCAGTGCGCGCAATTCAGCTGGTGATGCCCGAACCGATGAATCGATCGCAACAGACATGCTGAATTCCGTTAAGCCATCGTCTTCAGTGCTGGCCAGCTCAACCCTGGCACCCTGATCCGGAACGGCTGGCAATGACTCAAGATTCAGAGCCAGAGCATTGATTCGTACAAAAGCACCGGTCGTTGGGGAACTGCGAGCAAGTCCGGTCAAGGAAACCTGATCAGGAAGCACACTAACGCTGGTGAGCTGCACACCATCTGGGGTGACCTGACGCAGTTGCTGCAGAAAAGCTGAGCCCGATCGAACGGACACCAGCTGAGCTGAAATCCGTGCCGAGTCGTTCTCAAGAGCTTTGGTTTTGGCTTTGATCGACGTCAACCGTTGATTGGCGCCCTGGAGGCGGGCCTCAAAGGGTTGTAGGCGATCGACCTCGCTCTGCAAACTGTCTGCCTGGCGCATCAGCCAGAACCAGGCGCCAAAGCAGAGAATCAAAACAACCAGGCCGGTCAAGCCCCCTTTCAGAAGCAGGGCACGCGCCGGTTCAATCACAACCGGCTCTGGCAAAACGCCGAGCTCGGCTCGACGTTCACTCAGCAAATCAACAGACTCAACTGGTGGGACCGATGCCATCAGCTCTGCCCTACGCACAATCCCGCGAATGCCAGACGAATGAAGGGGTCCAAACCCCCCGATTCCTGCTCCGGCATCAGGGGAGAAGCAGTCCAGCTGTTATCCAAGACCAAGTGACGATCAGCAGCTGTCTCATTCATCAATCGAGCAGGATCGACCACCTTCTCTTCTGCAACAGTCGCTAACCAGCCAAAAGGCAAATTCTTTTGGCTTTTTAGTTTGCGCCAGGCCTGCACTGTGGTTTTGAACAGTTCCACTGCATCATCATTCGATCGAATGGATTGATCCACTTCTGGAATGCCATCTCGCAGAAGCAAAAGACGACAACCAGGCTGACCCGAGGACTGAATCATCCAAGCCAGATCACCGAACCAATCATCAGGCATTGAACGTTGCAAAGCACCTAACGCAGACGAAAGACTCCACTCGACCCTGCGAAGAGGGACATCGGCAGCCTCAACAACGTCAATCCAGGCCTGCAGGACACTTCTAACGACACCGATCACCAGAGTGTCGTCGCCGAGACCAAGCGTGGAGACATAGAGATTGCCAGGATCAAGTGAATCATCCAGCCCAGCCAGGTAGGCACGAGCTGATTCAACAGATTGGATGGAATCGTTCAAGCCAGCTTCGAACAACCGCCACCGACACGACTGGAGTGGCAGCACCAGCTCGATCTGCGCTCCAGGAAGATCACAATCCTGGAGGAGCTCACCAAGAAAATCACCGATGACCTCCGGTTGAAGCGGAACTCCTTCACGACAACAATCGGGAGGCAACGAACCACTACGCCAGAACCATTCATCACAGGTCATCCAGGAGCAGAAAAGACTGCTGTCAGTTATGGCGACAAGAACACGCTGGGCACGCAGCAGGCGCCTCCAAGACGCTTGCAGGCTTTGAACCTGTGGAAGCTCACCGAAAGACAGTGATGGCAATTTGATTGATTCACCCGAACAAGCTTATCGAGCTGAGCGCAAAGAAAAAGCTACGAAAGGTTTTCCTTCTCATCCAAGGCTCAGAAATCGCTCATTAGAAACCAAAACGCAAGCACAACTCCGTGACGATTATTGAATTGGTCGACCAGACAGAGCCATTGCATAAAGCCACCCCGAACTTTAAAATTCAGACAAATTACAACAAAAACTGAAAGTTAATGTCAGCAAGATTAATTAAAAATATCAATCCTTCCGGGAGCTCTTCTCCTAGGGATTTAGTATCAATTAATGGTATCGTCTATTTTGCAGCGGATCAACTTAACGATATTTCAACGGACGAAAATACTAGCATAAATGTTCCAACCTCTGATGGAAATGAAACAGAAAGTGAAGAAAACGAACTCAATCCTGAAGAATCAGATGAGAGTGAATCCGAGAACGGAGATGCAACCGAAGCAGAATCAGATTCCAGTGGATCAACAACTCAGGAATCAGATTCCGGTGAATCTTTAACTCAGGAATCAGACACGGCAGGTACAACACAATCAGGATCAAAGCCAAGTGGCCTCTGGAAAAGCGATGGATCGGAAGGAGGGACAATCCTACTTAAATCGTTCGACTCCGTAAGCAACTTAGTCGAAGCGAACGGACAACTTTATTTTGTCGCTGAAGTTGGAGGTCAGTTCCAGATCTGGGAGAGCGACGGAACCCAGGGTGGAACAAAACGCGTCAAGGATCTTGTTCCAGGCCCTGACAAGTCTTTCTCACAAGATCTGTTTGCACTGGATGGCGTCCTGTTTTATAGCGCCTACGACGCACCTGATGGCAAGTATCCAGAACAAAATGGATATGAACTTTGGCGTCGGGAGGGCAAAGGTGTTGGCACTCGTTTCTTCAGAAATCTCATTCCAGATGTTTACATTTTAGACCGAGAAATTACAACAGAAGCTGTTCCTTATATCGTTAACGGAGCCCCTGTTCTGGATGCAGAAGGTGAACCAATCAGCAGACCAGAACAAGTGGCCATTCTGACAACAGAAACGTACGTCGGAGATTCATACCCTCAGGAACTAACTTCACTCAACGGTAACTTATTCTTCACCGCAGACTCGAGCAGATTTTACTCTCGTGAGTCTCTCGCCGCATCAGAAAGTGCTCTCGTTGGTGGCACAGAACTCTGGTTCAGTGATGGCACTGAAAGTGGGACACGGCCAATTAATTTAAACACAAATGTCTATGATATCTACAGACCAAAAGATGGTACATATTACGCTGACTCACGCAACGAGTTTGGCACACCAACCGATGGCAGTTTAAATTATACATTACCTTACAGTGAATACTGGCTGAACCAAGTCTCGTCAAGCTCGTTTCCCAGAAACCTAACTCCCTTCAAAAACCGGTTATTTTTTGTTGCTAATAATGGTGTCAATGGTTTCGAACTCTGGTCCGTCGATGATGACGGTTCAGATGCCAGTTTGATCAGTGATGCCATCAGGCCAGGTATAACGAGCTCATCACCGGAGGAATTAACTGTAGTTGGTGACACGCTCTACTTCACAGCAGCGAATGATTCCGGGCGTCAGCTTTATGCCATCGAATCCTCCGTTGGCAGGTTCCAGTCCTCAGGTAGGGTCCCAAAACCAAAATTCGTCTCATCAGCTGGACGAGACCCACAGAATCTCACCAATATCAATGAACAGCTTTACTATTCATCGAAATCAGATCTAGGGCGCGAACTCTGGTCGGCCAGTGGCACAAAAGGACAATTCATTGCAGACATCAATCCTGGTGGTCGATCATCATCACCCGACAACTTTACATTTGTACAGACACTCTCTAATCAAAAAAATTCAAGCTCGATGTTCTTCACGGCTAACGATGGAGAACGAGGCATCGAAATCTGGAGACTTCCACTCGATCAAAAAAATGCCAAGCCGGAACGTTATTCGGATATTTTTCCAGGGCCATCAAGCAGTGATCCAAGGAAATTGGTCAACAGCGACCAGGTCCTATTTTTCAGCGCCAGCGATGGCTTTCTAGGTCGTGAATTATGGACTCTCGGGCCATCCATTAAAGGCCCAACAGGAAGGCCTGGCTCTGGGAGCTCCAAAATTCGCATAAGTGAAGGACAAACGTTTATTTATCGATTTACCACTGATGACGACGACAACGAGCAATGGAAAATCAATGGCGGCCTAGACAGTAAACTTTTCAGTCAAAAAAAGATGAAAAAGAAGGGTGAATTGTTCTTCAAGCAACCCCCCGATTATGAGCGTCCTAAAGACAATGGAAGTAATAATATTTACGAGGTTGCAGTTCGTGCAACGGACTCATCATCCAATCTTTCCTCTGATCAATACATCTATGTCGAAGTTTTAGACGAGCGAGAAGGTGGCCCCGGTGATGGCGAAGTCATTGAAGACATCAATACTGAGGAAATCATTATCGACGATGGGGCAACGGATTCGGATGTTGATAACCAATCAGGGAAGACCGCTTCTCTGGTGAGCAACATTCGCAAAGGCCGGAGCGGTTCCAATCCATCTGGATTGGAACTCTTCAATAAGAGCCTTTTCTTTTCAGCCGACAACGGCAAATCAGGATCTGAACTTTGGGCGAGCGATGGCTCTTCGGCATCAACCCGACTCATCAAAAATATCAACCCAGGAAAGAAAAGTTCATCACCATCGAATCTAATCAACTTTAATAAGCGCCTTTACTTCTCCGCAGATGATGGCCAAAAAGGGGTAGAGCTTTGGAGAAGCAATGGCATAAAAGATGGGACAAAACGCGTTGCAGATATTAATCCCGGTGCATCAAGTTCAAATCCATCCAACATGACGACTCTGGATGGAGCTTTACTATTTGCTGCAGACAATGGTCAAGACGGCCAGGAACTTTGGAAATTTGATCCAATAAACGACAAGCCAAACCAACTTAAAAACATCAATTCGAATTCAGGCTCACTTCCAAGAGATTTAATAAATTTTGATCGCAATGTCTATTTTTCAGCTGAAGGAAATATTTACGGCCGAGAGCTCTGGGTCAGCGACGGCACTAAAAGTGGCACCAATCTCTTTCTTGATATCAATCCAGGCGGCTTCAGCTCCAATCCCAAAGATCTGACAATCTTCAAGGATGATCTTTATTTCACAGCTGAATCGTATTTTGGTGGTCGACAAGTGTGGACAAGCAATGGCAGCACAGGGGGGACGAACAAACTCTCACCAATCTCATCTCTACAGATTTTTTCCGATGTTGAGGAACTGACGGCCACCCCGGATCAGTTGTTCTATACAGCCCAAACATCAATCCAGATTGGAAACGAAATTCCAGCAGAAAACCAGTCGGACGACGTGTCTAATGCCACAAATTCAGAGGCGAGTTCAACCCGAAGTTCAGTCGGAAGAGAGCTCTGGATATCGAGAGGACCTGTCGACAGCATGAAGCTGGTACTTGACATTTATGAAGGGCCTGGCAGCTCTGATCCTACCGTGCTTACGGCGATCGGAAATGTCATTTATTTCAGTGCTGATGATGGTGTGAATGGCGAAGAACTTTGGGTCAGCGATGGGACAGACGTCGGAACACAACGCCTGACAGATATCAACCCAGGGGCAAAAAATTCCTCACCAAGAGATATCACAGGCATGGATGATTCCATTTACTTCACTGCAATCAACGAAAAAACTGGGCGCGAGCTCTGGCGCCTTAGTGAATCCAGCTACTCAAACTCAGTTGCCCGGGTCGTCCAAGCAAGGAAAGGATCGCGCAGCATGCGCGCAATAAAACAAACAAAGGATGAATTTGTCTTCAACCTTCCCAAGGAGTTTGGCAAAAATAAGGCCGATCAAATCATTAACTTCAGGCCCAGTGATGGAGATCAGATTCATCTGGACAGAGATATTTTTGAGGAGAGTGGAAAACGTATCGACCTCGTCACCGTGTCATCCATCCGACAGCTCAAGGCTCAGCAATCACAGCCAAGTCAATTCATCTACTTCGAACCCAGGGGACAGTTGTATTTTGATCGCAATGATGACCAATCCGGCTATGGAAAAAATGCTGGGTTATTTGCCATCTTGAAAGGCGGACCTGACTTAACAGAATCTGATTTCAAGATCATCTGATTCAGTCCTGCCAGGGCAAACCACTGCCAACCGCCTCCGTGATCGACCGCAAGCCGTGACGATCAAGCTGCAACAACAGTCCCTCCAGAATCGCCGGCACCAAGTCGGGCCCCTGAAAGATCCAGCCGGTGTAAAGCTGAATCAGGGAAGCACCGGCAACCATGCGTTCCCAGGCCGCCTCTGCTGAATCAATCCCCCCGACTCCGATCAACGGCAAGGCCGGGCCCGCACCGGCCCTCAACCGACGGATCACCTCGAGAGCGCGAGGCTTAAGTGGACATCCGCTGAGACCGCCAGGTTCTTCAGCCAGTGGTCTGCCGGTCTGCGGGAGACGCCTCTGCTCCAGCCCCAGCCTGTCCAAGCTGGTGTTAACAGCAATCACGCCGGCAAGACCTTCTTCAAACGCCAGACGGGCAATGCCGTCGATCGCCTCATCCTCAAGGTCGGGAGCGATCTTGACCAGCAAAGGAGGGCAGGCAGGCAGACGTCGCAATCTCTCCACCAACCAGCGCAGGTGGGCGGTGTCCTGCAGGTCGCGCAACCCTGGGGTGTTGGGGGAACTGACATTGATCACCGCGTAATCCGCCAGCGGTGCCAAGACCTCCAACGAGGCTGCGTAATCATCCGCCGCCTGATCGAGAGGCGTGACTTTGGACTTGCCGAAATTGATCCCCAAAACAGCCGGACGCTTCCCGGAAGGAGCGAGTCGCTGACGTTCCAGGGTCTTCAGCAGGGCTTTGGCGCCGTCGTTGTTAAATCCCATGCGATTGAGCGCCGCCTGTTCGGCGGCAAGCCGAAACAAACGCGGCCGAGGATTACCGGGCTGTCCATGCCAGGTGACGGTGCCGAGCTCCGCAAAGCCGAAACCAAAGCAATCCCAGATGCCAGCGGCAACACCGTTCTTATCGAAACCGGCCGCTAATCCAACAGGGTTACTGAACCGACAACCAAACAGCACCTGCTCCAAACGCAGATCCCTTCGCTGCAGTTCAGTCGCAACGCCGTTGAGCACCGTGGAGATGCCAGGCCAACCTCGGCGCAGACTGGCCTGGCCCAGGGCAGTTAAAGCGCTTCTGGACAGCTGCTCCGCATCGAGTCCTTCATCACGGCTCAGCACAGGACCCAGCCAGCGACGATAGAAATCACTGGTGGTGGGCGATCCAGCCTGTGAGCTCTGAGCCATGCGGATCCCTCAGGACTGTTCTGATCCTCCCTCGCGGCGGCGCAGCCGCCACCTCCCCGCCTGCACCGGGTCCACAGACCAGTCACGCCATCGCCAGCTGCTGCTGCGTTCCTGCAGTTGCTGCAGTGGCTGTTCAACAAGCTGCGCCAATTCCACTGCCGTGAGCGTGAAGGCTCCAGCGGCCAGACGTTCGGCAAGCTCGAGGCGAGTGAGCAGACGTTGCAGTTCAGCTGGTGCTGCGTCATCCGATGCTGAGGCCCTTGTTGACACAGGGGGGGACGTCAGCGCCTGCCCCCGCGAATAGGCAACGGCGATGCGATCCACCCGTTCATTATCCGGATCACCACTGTGACCTTTGACGTAAGAGAGAGGAACATCAGCCAGACGCGCTTGATCGAGGGCCTGCCAAAGGTCTTGATTGAGGACAGGCTTACCGGCGGCCGTTTTCCAGCCTTTGCGTTTCCAGCCGGCCATCCAGGAACCGAGCCCATCGATCAGGTATTTGCTATCGGTTCTGAGGGTCAGATCGGGATGGCGGGGCAGAGCCTTCAGGCGTTGCAGCAAGGCCAAAGCAGCCTGCAATTCCATCCGGTTATTGGTTGTTGCCGGCTCATGACCACCGAATTCCTCAACGCTGCCGTCCTCGAAACGAATCAATGCGCCCCAGCCCCCAGGTCCGGGATTGCCACTGCAAGCACCATCGGTTGCGGCAGCCACAACCCGACCACGCTCATCAGCCATTGATTCCCCCAGCCGGAGTTCGGTAGAACACGGATTGGCGTCGTTGATCACATGTCGCGAACCTACCGAAGGACCTCGACGGTGGCGGCCATCAGCCTGGGACTCGCCCTGGTGCTGCCCGGTGGAACAACGGCACGGGCATTATTCGACAGCAAACCTCTGCAACAGCAAAGATTTGCTGTTCTTGCTCAGCCGATCGGGCAAAACGACTGGAAGCTGCTGGTGCTCGAGCAGATCAAGACACGGCCGCTGTGCTGGACGCCAAGGTCAGATGGACTGATGGATCCGACGCTGAACACGTTCAACTTCAGCGGCATCTGCAGCCGTTATCTGGACAGCAACGGGTACTCCCTTCGCAGCGGCGGGCAGGACCTCAACCTTCGGTTTCGCCTGCGCTTGAAACAGAGGGGCAATCGCTTGCACCTCCAGGCCATTGATCCTGATCAGTCCATGCCGATCACGGTGGGGACAGCCACCGTGCCCCGGCGCGATCGCAATGGCTTCGTCAAGATCGCGCTGGATTCTGGATGGCGCCTTGAGCGACGGACATACCAGGGCCGCACCCTGAGCCATGTGTACTTCGCGCATCCAGACCCCATCAATCGCCTGCTGGCCAAGGCCGACAACAGCAGTTCGGGGGGATTTTCACGTCTTGGAGCTCCTCAGGCTCCAGGTCGACCCAGTCGCAAACCCACAGCAACAAGCTCTCGGGTTGCAAGCAGTGGACCGATCAGGCTTGACGTGATTCCGTATCGCCGCTGAGCCAAGCGATTGGCACAGTGACAGTCGCCAGAGCGACTTCATCGGGTGGCTGCTTCCATTTCTCAGGTCTAGTTTTTAATTGTGTGAGGAGTGCTGACCGCCTCTTCAGGGTCGAAACAAGGACAGACTCCTGAATGCGTTCCATCCAGAAAACCCTGCCTTTGGCGGGGTTTTTTATTGGAAAGTGAAAAATCAAAAAAAACGGCCTCCGTAGAGGCCGTTTCAATGTCATCAGAGAAGGACTGAAAACCAGGCGTGACTGGATCGACGCAAGCCGATCCAGGGGGTCACTTGATGGTGGCCTTGCCGCCTGCTTCCTCGATTTCCTTCTTCAGCGCTTCAGCATCGTCCTTGGAAATGGCTTCCTTGACCGGCTTGGGTGCCGCTTCAACGAGGGCCTTGGCATCGCCGAGGCCGAGGCCTGTGGCGTTGCGGACAACCTTGAGCACTTTGATCTTGGCTGCAGCATCGAAGCTTTCGAGGATGACGTCGAATTCAGACTTCTCCTCGGCAGCTTCGCCACCACCACCACCACCAGCAGCGCCGGGGGCAGCCATCACAACACCAGCAGATGCTGCGGCAGACACACCAAAAGCCTCTTCGATCTGCTTGACGAGCTCGGAAGCTTCAAGCAGGGAGAGAGATTTCAGCGATTCGAGAATTTCGTCGGTTTTAGCAGACATGGTTTTGAAAGGGGAAGCAACAGATCAGTGAACAGTGGTCTCGGCAGGGCCGAATCAGCCTTCGCCGCCTTCGGCGTGCTGCTTGAGTGCCCTGGCCATACCAGAGGGAACCTCGTTGATGCCCACAGCGACCTTCGTGGCCACGGCGTTGATAGCACCGGCGATCTGAGCCATGAGCTGCTCCTTGGAAGGGAGATCGGCAATGGCTTTGATCTCGTCCTGCGACAGAAGCTTGCCTTCGAAAAGGCCGCCTTTTGTCTCGGACTTCTTGAGTTCCTTCTGGAAGGTCTGAACGGCCTTCACACCAGCACCAACATCGCCCTTCACCAGGACGAAAGCGTTGGAGCCAGTCAGCAGGGAATCGAGGTTGGCCCAGGAGCTGTCGCCATCGATGGCGCGGCGCATCAAGGTGTTTTTGGTCACCTTGCAAACGCTGTCGCTGGCCCGCAGGCGATCCCGCAGGTCAGACATCTCCTTGATGGACAGGCCCTTGAAATCAAGGACCAGTGCCAGTTCAGCGTCGGCGAGGAGCTCCTTGAGCTCTCCGACGATCTGCTGCTTGTTCTCCAGCGTGCGGCCCATAGGGATTGGATCGGATCAAAGGAACAAGCTGGGCATGCGGCCGATCGAGTCTTCAAAAATGAAGACGAGGCCGCGTGCCGATCCAATCCAAAGGGATTAAAAACCGTGTCGCGTTTGCCTCGGCGGGATTTGCATCAGCCGGATCCAAGGGATCCGACGACAACCTGCTGTCTCTGGCCGGGCGCGTGCCCGAGATTTGGCTCTCGCCAAAAAGAGAGTGTAAAGGAGAGCCTGATCAGCTCCCCTGCTCAATGTCCTGCAGAGCCGAGAAATCGACCTCAACGGAGGGCCCCATGGTGGAGGTCACATACAGGGACTTCCAGTAACGACCTTTGGCACCACTGGGCTTGTTGCGATCAATCGTCTCTTGCAACGTCTTGAGGTTCGCAAGCAGGGCCTCGGGGCTGAAGCTGGCCTTGCCGAAACGAACGTGGACGATGCCGGTGCGGTCGGCACGGAACTCCAGCTTGCCGGCCTTGAATTCCTTAATCGCAGCCTCGAGATCCGTGGTGACGGTGCCCGCCTTGGGGTTGGGCATCAAGCCGCGGGGGCCAAGAACCCGTCCAAGTTTTGCAACCTTGGGCATCATGTCCGGTGTGGCGATCAGGAGATCGAAATTCATCTCGCCCTTGGCGATGGTTTCGACCAGCTCCTCCTCACCAGCCAGTTCAGCGCCGGCTGCTTTGGCTTCTGCAACCTTCTCACCGCGGGTCACAACAGCGATGCGGACGGTCTGTCCGGTGCCATTCGGCAGCGCAACGGTGGTTCGCAGCTGCTGGTCGGTGTATTTGGGATCGATGCCGAGGCGCACATGGGCCTCAATCGTTTCGTCGAATTTGGCCGTGGCGTTGTCCTTAACCAGGGCAATCGCCTCGAGGGGGGCGTAGGCACGGTCCTCGATCTTGCCGGCCAGGCTGGCCAGGCGCTTAGAGATTTTGGTCATATTCAGAGGTGGGGTTCAGGCGACATCTGCGATGTCTCCCCCGAGTGGGTTGGGATTGAAAGGGAAGGGCGACGTCAGTCGCTGATGGACACGCCCATGTTTCGAGCGGTTCCTTCAATGATGCGCATGGCAGATTCAATGCTGGTGCAGTTGAGATCCGGGAGCTTGGTCTTGGCGATCTCCTCGAGCTGTGCTCGCTTGATCGAACCGACGCTGCCTTTGGCGGACTCTCCGGAACCCTTCTGGATTCCAGCGGCCTTGGTGATCAACACAGACGCGGGTGGCGTCTTGGTGATGAAGGTGAAGCTGCGGTCCTCATAGACCGAAATCTCCACCGGGATCACATACCCGGCCTTGTCCTGCGTGCGGGCGTTGTACTCCTTACAGAACATCATGATGTTCACCCCGTGCTGACCGAGGGCAGGGCCCACCGGCGGCGCAGGGTTGGCTTTGCCGGCCTGCAGGGCCAGCTTGATGACTGCTGTGACTTTCTTGGCCATCGACTGGGGAGTTTGGACAGCTGCGGATCACCGGGCCCTTGGGTCTGGTGCGGCGGGGTGAAGATCACCCCAAAGGCCGCCCTCCGCAGGGAGACGGCCGCCTGTGGTTAGTTCTGTTTGCTGATCTGGGAGAACTCCAGCTCAACCGGAGTCTCCCGACCAAAGATCGAAAGCAGGGCCTTGAGCTTGTTGCGTTCGCCGGAAACCTCGATCACTTCGCCCTGGAAATCCTTGAACGGACCAGCCGTCACCAAAATCTGATCGCCTTCGGTGAGATCCACCTTGACCACGGTTTTCTTCTCTGCAGCACGCTTGAAAATGCGATCCACCTCGGCACGACTGAGGGGGCGAGGTTTGATGTGTCCGCGTGCTTTACCGGTTGCGCGACGGTCCTCCGCACCCACGAAGTTGATCACGTTCGGGGTGCTGCGCACGGCCATCATCGTGTCCTCATCGAGAACCATGCGCACCAGCACATAGCCGGGAAACACCTTCTCCTCTGTGGACTGTCGCGTGCCGTCCTTCTTCAGCTTCACGGCCGGCGTCTGAGGAATCTCGATCTCAAGAATGCGATTGCTGACCCCGAGGGTCACGGCCCGCTGTTCAAGGGTGGCCTTGACTTTCTTCTCACAACTGGAGGCCACCTGAATGGCATACCAGCGGGCAATCGCCGTCTTGGCGATGCTGGCTTCCTGAAGAGTCCCCTCCTCTCCATCGTTCGGAGCTGGGAGGTCGAGAACCTGCTCCGTGTTGGATTCCGTAGTGGTCAGGTCGTCAGACACGGTGATGAAAACAAACGGATCAGCGGAACACCTGAGACGACGCCCAGCCAAAGAAGCGACTCACCGCAGCGATCGTGGCTGCCGAAAGACTGACCATCAAGATGACCGCGATGGATTCGCTGAAGAGTTGCTGACGACTGGGCCAGACCACCAGCTTCAACTCTTCCAACGTTGCCGCAAGAAAGCCTCCCTGACGGGGAACTTCCGTTCCTGCACCGGCGTCGACGGTTTTGGTTTCCTCAGAGGTTGGGCTGGTCACGGAGATGGGACCGGGAGTTGAACAAGTCGCCCGAAGGCAAGGTGCCAAACAAACACCCTACCGGACGCAGTTCACTCAAGCCGGTTCAAAGACAAAGGGAGCCTCGGCGCTGTCCCCGGCACGCACACACACGCCAGTCGCTCCGCTGAATCGTTCTTCAAGCAACTGGGTGGCCAAAGGATTCTCGAGCTGGCGACGCATCACCCGCTGCAGTGGTCTGGCGCCGTATTCCGGCTCATAACCCTGACGGGCCATGGCTTCCGCAACGGAATCCTCCACCACAAGCGATAGCCCCTGCTCGGCCAGCAGGGAGGAGAGATCAGCCAGCTGCAAGCGCACGATCCTCACCAGGTCATCAACCTGCAGAGGCCGGAAGCGGATCACCTCATCAATCCGGTTGAGGAACTCTGGTCGGAACTGGTCCGCCAAAGCTTCATCAACCTGCTGCTGCAAGGCCTCATCATCCCAATGCTCCTGTCGGGCCTGATCGAGGATGGCGCGACTGGCCAAGTTGCTGGTCATCACGACCACGGTGTGGCGGAAATCCACGGTGCGTCCCTGCGAATCCGTGAGTCGTCCGTCATCCAGCACCTGGAGAAGCAGATTGAACACATCCGGGTGGGCTTTCTCAACCTCATCGAGAAGCAGCACTGCATAGGGACGACGTCGCACCGCTTCGGTGAGCTGGCCGCCCTCCTCGTAACCCACATACCCAGGGGGAGCTCCAATCAAGCGAGCGACGGCATTGCGCTCCATGAATTCGCTCATATCGAGACGCACCAGAGCGTCTTCCTCATCGAAGAGAAACGCTGCCAGAGCCTTGGCCAATTCGGTCTTGCCAACCCCGGTCGGGCCAAGAAACAGGAACGAACCCACGGGCCGCCGAGGATCCTTCATGCCAGCCCTGGCACGACGGATCGCTGCCGCTACGGCTGTTACGGCCTCCGCCTGACCAATGACGCGCTCGCCGAGATGCGATTCAAGGGCAAGCAGCTTGCGCCGTTCACCGGCCAGCAGCCGCTGTACCGGGATCCCTGTCCAGCGCGCTACCAGATCCGCAATGTCGCCAGCTTCAACCTGCTCACGCAGCAGGGCCGTGCCGGCTGCCTGAGCCTGGGCCTGTGACATCTCGAGTTCCTCGCGCCGCTGCTGAACGGTGCGCAGCTGGTCGTACTGCAACCGTGCCGCCTCCTCCAGGTCTCCCTCGCGTTCCGCTTCGGCGATGGCATGACGCAGATCCTCATCCTGTTGAAGCAGGAGGCCGAGTTCCTCCAGCTGGGCTCTCTCCTCCTGCCAACGCCGACGCAGGTCCTCAAGCCTGGCTGACACATCCAAGCGATTGCGCTGCAGCTGGATGCGCTCCTCTTCCGGGGCCTGTTCCGCAGCCAGAAGAGCCAGCTCCACGCGACGCAGTTCGGCCTCGGCCTCCTCAACCACTTGGGGCTTGGAGGTCACCTCAATCTTCAGCTGAGCGGCAGCCTCATCGATGAGATCAATGGCTTTGTCCGGAAGGCAGCGATCACTGATGTATCGATCCGCAAGGCGGTTCGCCACCTGAATCGCCTCGTCGGTGATGGTGACGCCATGGTGAAGTTCATATCGCTCCTTGAGCCCCCGCAGGATCTCGAGGCTCAGATCCAGATCCGGCTCCCGGATCAACACCTGCTGAAAACGGCGATTGAGCGCCGGATCCTTCTCCACCGTCCTGCGGTAGTCCTCCGGAGTGGTCGCACCGATGCAGCGGAGGTCCCCGCGGGCGAGAGCCGGCTTGAGCAGGCTGCCGGCGTCCGTGCTGCTGCGATCGCTGCCGACGACGGTGTGCAGTTCGTCGATGAATAGCACCACTCCTGAATCGGCACCGCTGACCTCGTCCAACACCGCTCGAAGGCGCTCCTCGAATTGACCGCGAAATTTGGCCCCAGCGATCAGAGCCCCAAGATCCAGCGCGACAAGCCTCAGATTCTGAAGGGATTCAGGCACCTCGCCGGAGACAATGCGCTGGGCGAGCAGCTCGGCAATCGCGGTCTTGCCAACCCCAGGAGCACCGATCAGCACGGGGTTGTTCTTGCTGCGACGGGACAGGACCTTAATCAGGTTGCGAATTTCCGCATCGCGCCCGATCACGGGGTCGAGATCACCAACTTCCGCTTCAGCCGTGAGGTCTCGGCCGTAGGACTCCAACGGGGTCGGTTCCCGCGCCAGCTCCGGTTCCGCAGGGGCTGCTGATGGAACTGGAGGACTTGCAGGAGGCGCTGACGTGGGAGCGGGAACCGGTGATGTGGTGGCAACCGGAGCTGGAACGGGATTGAAGGTCGCCTCACGGGGCGGCTGCGCGGGCCGCGGCGCGGGGCGCTGCAGCTCCGCTTCGAGTCGATCCGCAGGCAACCCCAGGGCTTCGAGCAGTTCCGCACCGATGCGGGGGTCTCGTCCCAGAGCGATCAGAACGTGAGGAACGTCGATCAGACGGGATCCCCAGCGCTGGCGGGCCCGCTCCGCAGCATCGAGCAACTCCTCGAGGTCGTCTCCGACGAACAACGCCTCCACGCGCTCCTGTGGCTGCTGCGCCAGCACATCCTCGAGACGATCCAGGAGGGCATCCGGCTGCACCGACAGGGGAGACACCCAGCGTCGAAAAGCTGGGTCGCTGAACAACACCTGAATCAGGTGCTCCACATCCAGCTGGGCATGGCGCCAACGACGGGCAACGTCCTGACTCGACAGCAACAGCTCCCAGGCCTCATCGCTGAAGCGATCCGGTTCCTGGGTGAGGCTGCCCCTGATCGGAGCGGGTTCGCGCATCGAGGTCATTCAGCTCAGGCAGCAGAGCGGGAGGCGAGTTCAATCAATTCCACCTTGTAGCCATCCGGATCCTCAACAAAAGCGATCACGGTGCTGCCGTGTTTCATCGGCCCGGGTTGCCGAACCACACGGCCACCCTGACTGGAGATGCCGGCACAGGTGCTCTGGATGTCGTCCACACCGAGGGCGATGTGCCCGTAAGCATCTCCAAGGGAATAGGAGTCCGTATCCCAGTTGTGGGTCAGTTCCAAAACGGTTTGCTCACTCTCAGGTCCGTAGCCGACAAACGCCAGCGTGAAGCGTCCGCTTGGGTAATCCTTGCGCCGCAGCAGGGTCATGCCAAGCACTTCGGTGTAAAAGGCCAGGGAGCGATCCAGGTCTGCGACCCGGAGCATGGTGTGCAGCATCCGCATAGGAAGCGGGGTCAAAACCTCTGCTCATTCTGCCGACGTGCCACCGGTCACAGCATGGGAGCGGGGGGTGACTCATAAGATCCCCAGGTTTACCCACGTCCAACGTGATCGATTCCCTCGACCTCGTCATCGACACCATCGTGGCCCGTGAGGTGCTCGACTCACGCGGCAATCCGACTGTGGAGGCCGAGGTGCTGCTCGAGGGTGGGGCCATGGGGCGCGCCATCGTTCCCAGTGGCGCCAGCACCGGCGCACATGAGGCCCACGAACTTCGTGATGGCGGCTCTCGGTATATGGGCAAGGGGGTGAGTCAGGCCGTCACGCATATCGAGGAGCGCATTGCTCCAGCCCTCTGCGGACTGTCAGCCCTCGATCAGGCTGCTGTCGACGCGGCAATGCTTGAGCTTGACGGCAGCGACAACAAATCCAATCTCGGAGCCAACGCCATCCTTGCGGTGAGCATGGCCACTGCCCGCGCTGCCGCCAACGGTCTTGGCATCCCCCTTTATCGCTACCTGGGTGGACCATTGGCCAACCTGCTGCCGGTGCCGTTGATGAATGTGATCAACGGTGGCGCCCATGCCGCCAACAGCCTGGATTTCCAGGAGTTCATGCTGGTGCCCCACGGCGCACCCAGCTTCCGAGAAGCCCTGCGTATGGGGACCGAGGTGTTCCACACCCTCAAGGGATTGCTCAGCGCCAAAGGCATGAGCACCGCCGTTGGCGATGAAGGCGGTTTTGCACCCGATCTCGGCAACGTGGAAGCCGGGGAAATCCTGGTGGAGGCGATCAGCAAGGCCGGCTACAAACCGGGCGAACAGATCTCCCTGGCTCTGGATGTGGCCAGCAGCGAGTTTTTCAAGGACGGCCGTTATGCCTTTGATGGCGGCAGCTACACCAGCGCCGAGATGGTGGACCAGCTGGAGCAACTGGTGGAGAAATTCCCGATCGTCTCAATCGAAGACGGACTGGATGAAGACGACTGGGAGGGCTGGAAACTGCTCACCGAACGCCTCGGCGCCAAGATGCAACTGGTGGGCGACGACCTGTTCGTGACCAACACCAAACGGCTGCAGCAGGGCATCGACAACGCCACCGCGAACTCAATCCTGATCAAGGTGAACCAGATCGGTTCGCTCACCGAAACCCTGCAGGCAATCGATCTGGCGGGCCGCTCCGGCTACACCAGCGTGATCAGCCACCGCAGTGGAGAAACGGAAGACACCACGATCGCCGACCTGTCCGTCGCCACCCGTGCCGGCCAGATCAAGACCGGTTCGCTGAGCCGTAGCGAGCGGGTCGCGAAGTACAACCAGCTGCTGCGCATCGAGGACGAACTGGGCAGCCAGGCCATCTATGCCGGCGCTGTCGGGCAAGGCCCCAGAGGCCGCGGATGAGTAAACCGACGATCAGCGGTTGGCGCTGGGCAACTGATCCAAGCGCTGATCCCGTCGCAATTTGACCTGCATACGGAACCAGCCGAGGCTGACCGGCAGGGCCGCCGCAATCGGAGCGACGGACCAGATCGGATTCGTGCTGGCTCCAAGGATGGCCGCTGACAGCGCAAGACATCCCAGCAGCACCGATTGGCCGATGGACTGCTGGGCCAACGTCATGCGCCTGAACTGACGATCGGATTCCCCCAGACGAACCTGTAGTTGCAGATCTCCCTGCTCAAGGCGTTCCAGGCTTTCATCGAGACGCCTGGGCAACGCCACCGCTCGGGTGCTGATGGCGCCGACCTGACGGCCAAGTTCGTTCAGGAGATCGTTGGACCCGGGTCCGCTGGAAGTCATCAGGGGCAGTAGGTACGGCTTGGCAATGGCAACAAGGCTAAAAGCAGGATCCAGCGTTCGGCCCACCCCCTCAAAGGTGGATAAGGCCCGCATCACGAAGATCAACTCAACGGGAAGTCGAAACGGCTGGCCATAAACCAGGTCGTAAAGATCACCAGACAACTTGTCGATCACATTGGCGGTGAAAGGAGGCGTCAATGCCTCCTGGAGCATCATGCGCACGAGCCTGCGAACAGGCCCCACATCAATGCCACCGGTGATCACCCCAGCCGCCTGCATTTCCTCCACCAGAGCTGCCGCATCCCTGGCTGCTGCAGCTCGCACCATGGATCCAAGGCGACGACGCAGGCCATCGGACAGCAGGCCCATCATCCCGAAGTCGTAGTAGATCAGGGCGCCATCACTGGCCACTGCAAGGTTGCCGGGATGAGGATCCGCGTGAAAAAAGCCATACCGGACCAGTTGCTGTAGGTAGCTGGCGGCACCGATCTCAGCCACAGCACTGGGGTCGATGTCCGCCGCCACCAGCGCGTCGCGATCGTTGACCTTGATCCCGGGCAGGTAATCAAGACACAGCACCCGCCGGGTGCTGAGTTCCCAGACCACGCCGGGAACCCGGACACGGTTGTCGTCGAGGAACTGCTGACGGAACCGGGCTGCGTACTGGGCCTCAACCCGAAAATCGAGTTCCCGAAGCAGAACCCGGCGACACTCGCGTGCCATTGCAGGCCAATCCCGACCTCGACCCCAGCTCGGATGGCGCTGAAGCACCGCAGCCACCTGCTGCATCACCTCAAGATCAAGGCGAAACAAGTCCTCCAGCCCAGGACGCTGCACCTTCAGCACCACCTGGCGACCGCTGCGCAGGCTGGCGCGATGCACCTGAGCCAAGGATGCGGCACCCAAAGGCTCCGGATCCAGATCGATCACCTCTGCGCATCGCTGCCCAAGCTCCTCCTCCAGCATCGTCTGAACGCGATCAAACCCGAAGGCGGGAACGCTGTCCTGAAGAGCCGTGAGCTCCTCCACCCAGCCCGCAGGAAGAATGTCGGGGCGTGCGGACAACAGCTGGCCAAGCTTGATGAACGCCGAGCCCAGATGAATCAACTCCGCGGTGAGCCAACGGGCTCTTCGTTTTTGACGAGCGGCCCGCTGTTCCGGCAACGCCTCACCCCGATAGGTCCAGCGTTGTCCGTCCCACCAGAGCAGGGCCAGGAGGGTGAGAACGGTCCTCCAGATCGTCAGAGCACGCATCATTCTGGGCAGAGCAGCCAGCCGTCGCGCCAAGAGCATCAGGAGCGAACCTCAAGCTGCTGACTGATCTCGGCAACCTTTGCCCGCAATCTGTCGATAATTGGCTGGGGGGTGGAGTCAGCCGTGGAAACGGAAGGGGATTCGACCTGTGAGTGGGGGACTTCAGACGAATCCGTGCTGCTGTGATCCAGGCGTTCGGCCTCCGCTCGAACTTCCTCCTGAAACAGCTCCCATTCCTGCCGAATCCGCTCCGGCGCATCCTGCGCCAGCACAGCCAACTCGGCGGCCACATCAGCAAGGCCATGGCCTAGACGGGCGCCCAACCGATTCACTGTGGCGCGAAGCATCGCTTCCGGAGAGCCCATCGATCCGACACGTTCAACTGAGACTGTGGCAGATCTGGGCGTGAATCATGGTTGCGCCGGAAGCTGCTCAGCCGGCGCAACCGGCAGAGGCGGTGGCGGTGTTAGGAGCACTGGCTCCTCGATCGCTGGTTCTGGCAGCGGCAGGGGCTCGGTCACAACCGCTGGCTGGACGGGGGGAGCAGGGGGAGTGGGAGGGGGCTCGGGAGCCACCACAGTCGGCTCAGGATCCGGAGCGGGGAGGGTTGGTTCGGTCCAGTCGGGCTCCAAAGGCGGGGCTGGAAGCACACCAGTCGCCTGGAGCTCCTGCTCAGCCTGTTGCGCTTGCTCCGCTAACTCTTCAACGTCTTGGTCCTTTTTCCGTTCAGCCTCGAGGCGCGCCTCAACGGCTTTGAGATCCACCTGAAAGCTGTTCAACTCGCCACCGTTTCGACCTCGCAAAGCCTCCATTGATTCACCGGGGAAGAGAGCCGGCTCAAAGGATTCAGGCGTCGGTGTCTCCGCGTTGCTCTGAAGCGTCACCACACGATGGGTAATGCCATACCCAAGGGCGAAACAGCAACCTGCAACGAATGGACCCACCCAGAAGCGGGGGCGTTTCACCGGTTGAGATTCGTTTTGACCGGTGGATTCCACAGCAAGGACGTCGGTGGGGCTTGATCCTGGCAGCAAACAACTTGATCAGGTTGTGTAGTCAGCGTTGATGCGCACGTACTGATCCGAGAGATCACATCCCCATGCCCTGGCCTCGGCCGATCCCTCCATGAGCTTCAACCGGATCAGCACGTCCTTGCCGCGCAACACATCGCTGGCGGCCTGGCGATCGAACGGCAAGGGCTGACCCGAAGCCATCAGCTGATGTTCACCGATCCACAACGCCACATCCTCCGGGTTGAAGCGCACCCCAGAGCGCCCGGCCGCGGCCACGATCCTGCCCCAGTTGGGATCGCGACCATGTACGGCGGTTTTCACCAGCGATGAACCGCAGATCGTACGGGCGATCTGCAACGCCGATGCTTCATCCACAGCCCCTTCCACCCGCACCTCGATCAGGCAGGTGGCCCCTTCCCCATCCCGGGCAATCGCGCAGGCCAGCTCCTGCATCGCTTGCGTCAACCCGAGCTCCAGCTGCGCATGGTCGGGCTCTGCGAGAGGTTCACCGGCCGCAAAGGCGAGAACGGTGTCGTTGGTGCTGGTGTCGCCATCCACGGTGATGGCGTTGAAGGAACGACTGACGGCACGGCGCACCATCGACTGCCAAAGCGCCGGCTCAACGGCGGCATCGCATGTGAGGAAGGCGAGCATCGTGGCCATGTCCGGGTGAATCATTCCCGAGCCCTTGGCCATCCCGCCGATTCGAACGGTCCGATCGCCGAGCTGCGCCTCCAGGGCGATCTGCTTGTCCACCAGATCGGTTGTGAGAATGGCAGCCGCCGCGCGATCGCCACCGTCTTCCGTGAAATCGGCCAGCAGTGGCTGCATCCCAGCAAGCAAGTTGGGCATTGGTATCGGCACACCGATCACCCCGGTGGAGCAGATCAGAACCAGCTCCTCGGAACAACCGAGCTGGTCAGCGAGAACCCGCGTGATTCTGAGGCTGTCCACCAGTCCCCGGTCACCGGTGCAGGCATTCGCCTGTCCGGAATTGATCAGCACAGCCCTGGCATGGCCTGCGGTTTGTTGAAGGCGTTCGCTGCAGAGATCGACGCAGGCGGCACGCACACAGGACGTGGTGAAGCAGCCGGCACAGACCGCTTGCTCCGGAGCCACGACAACGGCGAGATCAGGCCTGCCGGAAACCTTCAGGCCCGCGGAGATGCCGCCGGCCTGAAATCCCTTCGCTGCTGTGACGCCACCGGTACAGCGTCGCCAGGGAGAGTCAGCCACTGCAACCACGGCGGAGCGTGAGACTGGCCACATCCTCTCTCCGGACCATGCAACGCCGCATCGGGCTCACCGGCGGCATCGCCAGCGGCAAAAGCCGTGTGGGCCGCCTGCTGGAAGCGTATGGCTGGCCTGTACTCGACGCCGACAGCTACGCCCGGGAAGCCCTGGCAGCTGGCAGCGACGCCACGCTTGAAGTGCTGAAACGCTGGGGAGATGCCGTGCGCGCGCCTGATGAACCGCTCGGCCTGAACCGGGCTGCCCTGGGACGCATCGTGTTTTCGGAAATCGAAGCGCGGCGGTGGCTGGAGCAACTGGTGCACCCGGTGGTGCGTCGACGTTTCGAACAGGACCTCAAAGGACTGTCGGAAGCGCCCTGCATCGTGCTGATGATTCCGCTTCTGTTCGAAGCGGGTCAGACCGACCTTTGCAGTGAGGTGTGGCTGGTGGACTGCGAGGAAGAGCAGCAACTGGAACGGCTGATGCAGCGGGATGGGCTTTCAGAGAAGGAGGCTCAGCTGCGTATCAAGGCGCAATGGCCCCTGAGCAGGAAGCGTCCCCTCGCCGATCGGATCATCGACAACCGAGGACCGGACACAGCGTTGAATGAAACAGTAAAAGCACTGCTGGCGGCGGGATGACGCAGACGTTCCGGGAAGAACGCGACAGTCTGGGACCGATCCAGGTGCCCAGCGAGCGGCTTTGGGGAGCTCAGACCCAGCGCTCTCTCAAGTACTTCAGCATCGGTGAGGATCGGATGCCGAAGGACATGATCCGGGCCTACGCCCTGGTCAAGAAGGCAGCAGCGATCACCAATGCACGATCCGGGCGTCTCGGGCAGAACCAGGCCGAGCTGATCATCAGGGCATGCGATGAACTACTTGAGGGGAGTCATGACCAGGAATTCCCTCTCTTCGTGTGGATGACCGGCAGCGGCACGCAATTCAACATGAATGTGAATGAGGTGATCTCGAACCGCTGTTGTCAGATCAGCGGGGGGGCACTGGGCAGCAAGCAGCCGGTGCATCCCAACGACCACGTCAACATGTGCCAGTCGACCAACGACAGCTTCCCAACGGCAATGCACATCGCCGCTGTCTTGGGAGTCTGTGAATCACTGCTTCCAAGCCTTTCTCAACTCAGGGAGTCCCTGCAACGCAAAGCCGATCAGTGGAAAGACCTGATCAAGATTGGGCGCACGCATCTGCAGGATGCGACGCCACTGACCCTGGGCCAGGAAATCTCGGGTTATGTCGACATGCTGAAGGACAACATCAACCGCCTGGAGGCATCTCTGACGGGGGTGATGCGTCTCTGCATCGGTGGCACAGCTGTGGGGACCGGCATCAATACCGACGAGGGGTTCGCTGAAGCTGTTGCCGAGGAGATCTCAGAGCTGACGGGACAACCCTTCTGCTCCGGATCGAACAAATTCAGCCTTCAGGGAGCCCATGACGACCTGGCCTGGCTCAGCGCCGCCTTGGCCAATCTGGCCGGCTCACTTCTCAAGATCACCAACGACATCCGCCTGCTGTCTTGCGGACCCCGGGCTGGTTTCAACGAACTGCAGCTACCGACCAATGAGCCGGGTTCCTCGATCATGCCCGGGAAGGTGAACCCAACGCAGTGCGAGGCCCTGGCCATGGTCGCAATGCAGGTGATCGCCAACGACCATGCGGTTCAGATGGGGAATGGTGGCGGTCATCTCCAGATGAATGCCAGCAAACCGCTGATCATTTTCAACATCATGAAATCGATCAAAATCCTCACTGACGGCTGCAGCAATTTCCGGCGATTCCTCGTCGACGGTCTGGAGGCCAATGTCGAACAGATCAACCGCTATGTGGAGCGGTCGCTGATGTTGGTGACCGCCCTCAGTCCTGTGATCGGTTACGAGAACGCCTCTGCCATCGCTCACCATGCCCATGCCAATGATCTGACGTTGAAGCAGGCGGCACTCGAGCTTGATCTGGTGAGTGAAGACGACTTCGATCGCATCGTGGATCCCCGTCGCATGATTCATCCAGGCAGTCCTGAACAACGCAGCTAGCCGTTACGTCCGTATTGCGAACGGAACCACTTGGTGATCACCCATTTGTGACCCTCCTCCACCGGCATCGCTTCATGCAGCGTGAAGGGATTCGGGGTTCCATCCGCCTGCAGGTTGTTCCAGGCGAGCCCGAAGCCTGGCAACGGCGTGAAGCAACGACCAAGCCGCTTGAAGCAGGTCTCCCCCCCGCGCTCGACGGCATTGAGGTAGATCATCACGGTCCAGGTTCTCTGGCCTCCTTGCCTGGTGTGCTCGTCGAATTCCTTTGTCCCCGGGCTGAACCAATCGGTGTGTTCCTTGAAGTATTCGCCGTGGTCGTAACGCTGTCCCTGAATGGGTTCTGAGAGTCGGGGATCCACTCCCACCAGATCCGCAAAGCGTTGATCCAGGCGCGCGGCCAGATCGGGGCTGTTCTGGCGGAGATGACAGGTGCGGCTCGTGCGGTAATCGCGACTGCCTCGCGTCACGGTGGAGGGTTGCAAGGAGCCGTTGATCGCATCAATGACGTCCTGGCATTCCGATGGGGAGAGCAGGTCAGGGATGTCATACAGCTGAGCCAGCGGAGTATCCAGACGCCAGGCACGCGGCCGATGCTCAGGACGCGTGAGGGGTGCTTGAAACCAGTGCAGCCACGATGGTGCGTCAATGGCGGAATCATCCCAACGCGGGGACGATTGCTGAGGGGAGGCCAGCACCGCCTCGATCTCCTGGCGATCGAAACCCTGCTGCATCGCCCGCTCGATCAAACCATCGCGATCACAGCCGCGATCACGGTTATGCAGCAACCAATCCCTCCAGGTCTCAGGAATGGCTGCTGCGTCGGACATCAAGCCTTGAGCTTCGTACTCAGAATTCTGTTAGCCAGCTTTGGATCCGCCTTGCCGCCGGTCTTCTTCATCAGCTGACCGACGAAGAACCCCTGCAGTTTGGTTTTGCCACCACGAAAGGCCTCCACTTCAGCGGGGTGGGCCGCAAGCAGCTCATCCACGATCGCTTCGATCGCCGCAGGATCGCTGATCATGCCGAGACCGCGCCCATCCACGATCGCTTTTGGAGATCCGCCCTTCTCCAGCAGCTCGGGAAGAATCTCCTTGGCGATCTTGCCGCTGATCTTGCCGGATTCAATCAGTTGCACCATCTCCGCCAGCTGCTCCGCACGAAATGGCAGCTCTGTGTAGCTGAGCCGATTGCTGTTCACATAGGCGGCAATGTCACCGGTGATCCAGTTGGCCGCAAGCTTGGCGTCCGCTCCAGCACTCACCACAGCTTCGAAATAGTCCGCCATCGGGCGTTCATCGGTGAGCACGCGCGCGTCGTACTGGGATAGTCCAAGGGCTTTGGCATAACGGTGACGCTTGGCCGCCGGCAGTTCCGGAAGTTGCGAGCGCCACGATTCACGCTGTTCGGAGCTCACCTCGATCGGGCCCAGATCCGGATCGGGGAAATAGCGGTAATCACTGGCTCCCTCCTTGCTGCGCATGCTCTTGGTGAGCTGCTTGCCCTCATCCCAGAGGCGGGTTTCCTGCACGATCGGCTCGCCGCTCTCGTAGGCCTTGATCTGACGCTTGATCTCGTACTCGCAGGCTTTCTGGATGGCTGAGAACGAGTTCATGTTCTTGATCTCGACCTTGGTGCCAAAGGGGGCATCCGGTCCACGCCGCACCGAGATGTTCACGTCGCAGCGGAGGGAGCCCTCCTGCATGTTGCCGTCGCTCACTCCGAGGTAACGCATGATCCGGCGGATCTCGGAAGCGTATTCCGCAGCCTCCCGACCCGTACGCAGATCCGGCTTGCTCACGATCTCCGCCAGCGCCACACCGGCGCGGTTGTAGTCCACCAGGGAATGGGTGGAACCATCCAGTCTGTCGCTGCCGGCGTGCACCAACTTGCCGGCGTCCTCCTCCATGTGCAGCCGCTCGATGCCAATGGTTTTGAGATAGGTGTCCTTGCCTTTTTCAGCCACTTCCACCTCGATCCAGCCCTCCTCGGCGATCGGCTCGTCGTACTGCGAGATCTGGTAGTTCTTCGGCAGATCGGGATAGAAGTACTGCTTGCGATCGAACTTGCTGTGCTCAGAGATGTTGAGATTCAGCGCCATCGCAGCCTTGACGGCGTACTCGAGCACCCGTTGATTCAGCACAGGCAGTGTTCCTGGCAAACCGCAAACCACCGGATCGATGTGGGTGTTGGGGTCGTCGCCGAAGGCTGTTGAAGCCGCCGTGAAAATCTTGCTGTCAGTTCCCAGCTGGACATGGGTCTCGAGGCCGATCACGGCTTCCCAGGCTGCTTCCACTGCTGCTTCCACTGCGGCCATGACGGCATCGCTCACTGGGGCGAATCCTATGGAAAGACTGGGCACGCGAACGATGCTGCTTCGAGATGCTGCCTAGAACGGTTGCATCTCTGACAGCAACGTGGCGATCGAGAAGCCCCAGCAGCCAATCCTGATCCTGGGTGGTGGACTGATGGGCCTGGCCATCGCCCATCAACTGGCCCGCCGCGGTCGAGCCGTGCAGGTGATCAGCCGCCGCCGCAGTGAAGCTGCGGGATTCGTTGCCGCCGGCATGCTTGCCCCCCATGCAGAGGGCCTGTGCGGGGACCTACTGGCATTGGGCCAGTCCAGTCTGGAACTGATTCCGCGCTGGGTCGCTCAGATTGAGCTGGATGGCGGCCTGGCCTGCGGTCTGAGAGCCTGCGGCATCGTCGTGCCGTTTCGTTCCGGCGACGAACGGGACAGCTACCCAACAGCAGCATCGGGGGCATCGCTGAATCGCCGACAGCTGGAACGAGAACTGCCGGGCATCGGCGGGGACTGGCAGGCGGGCTTGCTGTTCGAACAGGACGGTCAGATCGATAACCGCAGGCAACTGATGCGTGGTTTGGAGAGAGCCTGCGCCTCCCTCGGGGTGCAGTTCATGGAAGGGACGGAGGCGCTGGAGCTGCGACTGGACGAAACCGGTGCACTCGAAGGCATTCGTTTACGCCATGCCGTCGGAGACGAACAAGACTGGCCGGCACGCCAAGCCGTGCTTTGCTGCGGAGCCTGGAGTCGACAGTTGTTTCCGGGGTTGCCGGTGTTTCCCGTTAAGGGACAGATGCTGTCGCTGCAAGCTCCCCGCGCTGCGCTCAAACGGGTGATTTTTGGGCCCGGCACCTACCTCGTTCCGCGGGAAGACGGACTCGTTGTGGTGGGTGCCACCAGCGAACGGGAGGCTGGCTTTCAGGAGGGGCTGACGCCGGATGGACAGAAACAGCTGGAAACCGGATTGCAATCGCTGCTGCCGCAGGCCGCTAACTGGCCATCGATGGAACGCTGGTGGGGATTCCGCCCCTGCACCCCCGATGAGGGCCCACTGCTTGGACGAGGACCTGTGGCTGGGTTATGGCTCGCCACCGGGCACCACAGGAATGGCGTCCTACTCGCGGCGATCACAGCACAACTGCTCTCAAGGGCCATCGTTGGCGAGGATCAAAGCCCGAACGACAACCAATTGGAGGCATTCCACTGGAATCGATTCACCAGGGAGCACCCATAAGCTCAATACCCGCCCAGAAGAAGGGATTGCCCACACCATCAGCGACCCGGCGTTGTTGGGCGGGCGTGAGCTCGGTCAACAAGGGGGAACCATCGGCTCCAACAACTTGATCATCGACCAAACGGATCAATCCACGAATGAAGGCTTGCCGCGTCAACTGCATGGCTTCCGCTTTAGGGACATCCTGATTGAGGTAGCGATACATCTGAACGAAGTAGGCGGAGGTCACCACGTCGTCGACATACCAGAGTGTTCCAACGGCGCTACGGGCCCCAGCCTGAAGGGCCAATCCACTGAAACCGAGTTCGGCATCAGCATCACCAAGCGCTGTTCGACAAGCACTGAACACCACGAGGTCGAGCGGAACACCGCGCCGGCTCTGACGCAACGCCGTGAGCTGCTCCATCGAGATCGGACCCGTTCCGGAATGGAGTTGGGAGGCCTTCGGACCGCCAGGTTTGAATTCTGCATGGGTGGCCACATGCAGCTTGTCGTAATCCGCTGAACTGGCCTTCTCAAGCAGCGTCGAAGGCGTGAAGTCCTTGTTGAGAAACTGATCCTTGCCACCGCGGCTGCTGATTCGATTCAACTCCTGCGGCACGAGCGGCAGCGATGCCAATCCGTCGAATTGAGAGGCACCAAATGCCAATAAACGCTGGCCAGGTTCGTCCGAGGGATTGAACGTTGTGAGAGCCAGCGACGGTGTGATTGAAAACGCGAAGCGATCGCCAAAAAATCGCTCTCCGTCACTTAGGGCAGCGAAGGGAACAGCCTGTAAGCCGCGATCGGCCGCGATCAACAACGTGGTGACCTTTTCTCTCAGCAGAACCGGCATCAGTTCCGCGATCAGCACCGCATGGAGCTGACGTGATGGTGACGCAGGGTCAGCCTCGTTCAGAGGCTCGAGACGGGACAGCTGGGTGTAGAGCTTCCGAAGCTGAGTTTGGAACTGCTTGAGCGACAGATCCATGCGCAATCCCTCAACCGCGCCAGACGCCAGGATCAAGGTGAGATCCAGGAAGGCATCGGTATCAATGGAGGAGGTTCGTCCTGCCGCTTCCGTGAAACGCACATGCAGAACCGCTGGGTTGTAAGCCTGCCGCTCAAAGCGAGGCAGTTGAGCTCGAGCTGAGACCTCTCCAGAAACCTGAGCCAAGCCTTTCTGTGGCGTTACCAGAGTGGTGAGCCCTGTCCAGGTGACAGACGCCAGGCAACACGCAAGTCCAATGGTCCATCGGGAAGCGTTCAGCCGAGTCATCGCGAACCACCGGAGCGAATCGTTTGCATGGTCTGCTGCAAAAAGTTGGCAATCTCAGCGGGTTTCGGTGTCTTCACGCCTGAGAGATCAGGAAGGTTGAGGTTTTGCGTGAGCCGCTTGGTCGCTACTTCGTCACTGCTCACAACGGTCTGACTGGCTTGTTTGGCATCGACTGAGGTCACGTTCGCGACTGGAGACGATGGTTCGGTCGACGAGTTATCTGAACCAGACGAGGCCTCAGTATCTGATGCTGCATCGGCTTGAGACGACTCATCGGCGTCGGATGTCGACTCAGTGTCTGATGCTGACTTCGCTTGAGACGACTCATCGGCTTCGGACGTCGACTCGGTGTCTGATGATGACTTCGCTTGAGACGACTCATCGGCGTTGGACGTCGAGATGCTCGATTCGTCCGGTGATGAGTTTTGAGTCTGAGCCGGCGCAGAAGACGATGTCGGTCCAGAGGAGGAGGCAGGATCACCTGCACCCTGCTCTGCCGTCTCAACGACTTGGAATCCTGAATCCAAACTCAAATTCACATCCAATCCATCGCCGGACAACGACGAGGGCGCAGGAGCTGCTGCGGCATCCTCCACCACCACTTCAGATCCACTGTCAGCAACGGATGCTGAAGAAGTTGAGGAAGATGACGATGAAGAAGATGTCGACGAAGAACTTGAAGAGGAGGGCGCAGGAGCTGCGGATGACGACTGTGTCGTTGCCGATGACACAGGATTTTGTGTCGTTGTACTTTCGACGACGGCAACCGCTTCGACAACTTGCTCTCCTCCCTCGTCTTCAAGGAGGTCGGAGAACGAATTGGGTTGTTGCTTGGCAGTGGGATCAAGATCCTGCTTCAGAGCGGACGACTGATCAAACTTGGTGTCGTCTGATGTGACCTTTTTAGGTCCAGGTGTCTCTGTTGGCTTGGGCAGATCAGTCGGCTTGGGCTGATCAGTCGGTTGGGGCTGATCCGTCGGCTTCGGTTTGTCCGTCGATTGGGGCTTGTCAGTCGGCTTCGGTTTGTCCGCCGGCTTCGGCTTGTCTGTCGGCTTCGGTTTGTCCGTCGATTGGGGCTTGTCAGTCGGCTTCGGTTTGTCCGTCGATTGGGGCTTGTCCGTCGGCTTCGGTTTGTCCGCCGGCTTCGGCTTGTCTGTCGGCTTGGGCTTCTTCGGTTTCGGCGTTGGCGTAGGTGTAGGCGTAGGTGTGGGTGTCGAGCTGTCGTCCGAGGATGAAGCACAGCGATTCGAAGATGCTCCCGATGAACAAGTCACCGAAGAAGCAAAAGCTCCCTGCACCGTCAACGTTCCAGCATTCACCGTTGTCGCACCCGTATAGGTATTCGCTCCGGACATCGTGAATGTTCCAGACCCTGCCTTTGTGAATGCACCCGTACCAGACATCACACCGCTGAATGTGGTGGACGCGTTATCACCTCCTGCAGTCAAGGTGTAAGACGTCAGATCAACATTTCCCGCCCCAGCTAGAGAACCAATCGCGTCATCTGCACCCAATTCATAGGTCGCACCCGATTCCACAGTGACCGCCGTCGTATCTGCAAGGCTCCCCGAAACCGTGAGCGTTCCAGCATCGACTTCAGTGGAGCCTTCGTAGGTATTTGAACCCGTTAACGTAACAGTTCCAGACCCCTTTTTTGTCAACGATCCCGCACCACTTATAATTCCTGTAAATGTTGCTGTGGCGTCAGTATCAGCTTCAAGAGTGCCGCCAGAGCCACCAAGTACAACGGAATATTCTTTGTCACCTGTACTAACTGAAAATCGCAATGTTCCACCATTCAGGTTCACTGTATCGCTCGTTCCCAACGCAGCACTGTCAGAGACACGCAACGTTCCCTCATCAACGGTGGTATCACCCGAATAGGAATTCTCAACTGTTAAATTCAAAGTACCTGAGCCTGCCTTGGTCAGACCTCCCGTTCCTGTATTGACAGCCGCGACAGAAGAATTACCCGCAACTCTAAAAGTAATATCATCATCACTACCTGTTAAAGCTTGCGAGAAGCTAAGCCTCGCCGAGCCAGAATTAAACTCAGTTGGGCTGTTGACAGTAATCGCCGAGCCCCCAGTGATCCCATTTGTATAAGATGAATCACCAATCGTAACGGTGGAGAACGTCGATGCCAAATTATTGAGGTCATGCACTTCAAAATCACCGGAGGATTCAACTCCGATCGATTGACCAGAGGTGTAGGGATAGACCTCCACGGAGCCAGTTCCAAAAACTGAACTGCTGAAATAAACAGCAGCGTCGGCTCTCAACGTTGTCGATGCACTGCTACTACCAGTAATTGGGACTACGCCCTGAACAGCCGTACTATTTTTGCGCTGCCCCAAATAAGTTTCAGACCATATACGAATCTCAGAATTTGTTGTATCGCGCTTACTCAAAAACTGAATTGATCCATTATTCGAAAGAAACTGATACTCTTGATAACCGTTTGACCCTGAACCAGAAAGTATAATTCCCCGATAACCCTTGGTCGTTTGACTCGAAGAACCTTCAAGACTAATTCCACCGCCGGAGCTTGCTGAACTCTGAATCAAGACAGTTCCGGCCTGATCAGAGTTCGTATTACCTTCACCCAGCCAAATTCCAGCACGATTAATGGAGGTGCCAACGATATTGATGGCAGATGTGGACGTGCTGGCACTACTAATGGCCACATCTGGATAATAATTAACGCCTCCAAAACGGAGGCCTACACCTCCACTCGAAGAGACTTGATCACCTTCAATATGAATGGTTCCCGTACCTGAATCAATTACGACTGCGCGCTGTGAGCCAAAACCGTCTGCCTCATCGGAATCCACGCCCGAGCGACCCCGCACAATCACATCACCACCACCAGAGTTGATCGTGATGCGTGAACCCGTTTGATTGCGAACGCTGCCTAAACTGATACCAGGTTGCTTAGGATTTCTTGAAAATATTTCACCATCTGGATAAATTGAAGTACCGATATAAGCATAACCATCAGGATAACCATCTGAATTGGAATCCAACCCCCCAGCAAGTACAATCTTGCCTCCTGATGAGTTAAGCGACGAACCAGAATCCAAGTTTATGTAATGCTCGCCATAACCAGACTCTTTATTACCTGTATTCGACCAAAGTACAATATCACCACCGTTGGTTTCAATAGCTTTGCCCTCGTCAACAACAATTTGACCATTCGCTTTTGCGACGACATTCAAAGCACCGCTTGTTGAGGAAACATTGTCATTTAATACAACATCATTATCTGCTTCAAACGTTAATGTCGCGCTGCCGCCGCTAGTTTTACTGATCGGACTCGTTAACGTAATATTTCCGACATCAGAAGCAGATCCGGACGAGCCAAGAGACGTATCATCAGTGGCGGTACTAATTGTAACAGAGGTTCCAGAATCTAAAGTGTTTGAAATAGTCGTAGCTGGCGCAGAATTGATCGTGTAGTTGTAAGGATCCTGCAGCCATAATCCAGCCTCCCCTTCGACAGCCGAGGCCTCAACGTTGATCACTGGATCAAGTGACAAAGTTGCACCCGATGTTTCAATTCGCCCGCCATCACCATGCGAGGCCCCCCCGTTAGCACGCAACAAACCTCCGACCTCCGTCACAGAATCACTGCTGTGGATGTCACTCCAAACAACAATTTCACCGCCATCGCCCTGGTCCAAAGCCGAGGCATCGAGACGCGCTCCCGGTTGAATGGATGTTGTCGTGGCCTGACGAACATCCGAATCGCTGTTCTGCCAACTGCCACCCACCTGAATGGTTCCACCGCCTGTTTGGCCCGTGGCCAAGAGCTGGGACGTGCCATCCACCTCGATCGCATCCCCCATCAAGGTGAGCGTGCCAGCCGTGCCCTTCGCTGAACTCACTGAGAGACGACTGTCCGTTAACTCCACCCGTCCACCGGGGGCATCCAGCAGCAACTCGTCATCGATGCTGACGTTGATGCCATCGAGATAAATACCAGGGGGCAGCGAAGAGCTGTCCGCACTGCCGAAAGAGACGTCGTCACCAAAGCCTGCGGCTCCACGCAAAGGGTCCCCTTGAAGTCGGCTTAAATCAGCAGGAGTGCTTGTGATGGCATCGAAGGCACCACCAGGAAATCGCAGTGTGCGAGCCGTACTGAGGTTAAGACGGGGAACATTGGTGAAGCTGGCGCCACGCGTCAGTGAGATACCGCCAGGTGAGAGCCAGAACAGATTGGCTTTGCGGCTGAGTGAAACCATCTTGTTGAGATGGGTTCCATAGGGAGACGTCACGCCAATTACAAGATTGCGTTGACGGCCAGGGTCAATTTCTATCTTTTTGATCTTTCCTCTCGTATCAAATTGACTGAAGCGATGAAATTTATTTTTACCGGAATTCGTTCCTCCACTGATACGACAGATACCTGCCTTGCAGCGACCACCAAGCTTGCCATTCACTTTTGTCGATAACCCTTTGGAACCTTCGGTGGCACGCACCTCTGCACGCAGCCGAGCAGGGACAACCAAGCGAAAACCCAACAGAACACCAAGGCCCGCAAGGACAAGTGCCACAGGTCGCCTGGAACGACTCACAAGCAAATAGGAATCAAGAAAGAATTTGAGACTAGTCGAATCTATTTACACATTTATGAGACTCATAAGTCGCAGCATGATCTGTGTTGTTTTCGCCAATCTTTTTGACCGGCTGTCATTCACGCAGCAGTCCTGAGCGTTGATCTCGCTTTTAATCATCAATATCTCCAGAACCACCTTCACTCTTTGTTTGTTCTGGCGCAGCTGATTGAGCCTCCGATTCAACCAGGTCCTGTCCGGCTGCCAAATCGTCCTTCTCAGGAGCGACAGCGTCAGGAGGAGGCTTCACCACCACCGGTGTTGATGCCGGAGCCTGCATCCTCCCCAGAGCAGCCACAAGAGTCCTCGGATCCAAGCGCTCAGCCCGGAACGTGGCGTCCAACCCTCCAGGGCAAAATCCCCTACAGCGAAGCTGAGCTGCAGACGATCTTCAGTAGCTGCGGCTCAGCCAGCGTGGCGAAAACACTGAATGCCTGCGCTGCAGCCCTCACCGCACGACTGGTGAAGGACGGCTATGTCAACAGCCGTGTGTACGTTTTGGCGTCCCCAGCCCCGGGGGCTCTCGATGTGGTGCTGGGCGTCATCGCCGAACTCCGCGTCAGCAGCGATGACGACGCCCTCAAGACCAGTGTCGAACAACAACTCGATCCCCTGATCGGCACCGTTCTGCACCTGCCGACCCTGGAAGAGGCGTTGGTCAAGGTACGTCGAAGTGGCGTTGGTTCAATCCAAGGAAGCATGGGCCGGCTTGGGAGTGACCCCACCAAAGCGGTGATCAACCTCGCCGTGGAGCCGGCTCCACCGAGTCCACTCCAGGGTGATCTGAGCCTGAGCAACACAGGCAATGCAGGCAGCGGTGAATGGCGTGCGATGGCGTCACTCCTGCAGAACAACCTGATGCGCCAGGGAGACACGGGCCTGCTGTTCATCGAGCTCGACGCTGATGGGGAACTCGAGCTCGGCACCGGTGTGATCTCAGGCACCTACACCTGGCCCCTGAGGGATTCCTGGACACTTACAGGGTCCTTCGGATACAGCTATCGACGCTTCGTTGAATTTGAAAAGCCTTTTTACAACTTCAGTTTTCGGACGCTGCAAGGACTTGTTCAGCTTGAGACCCTGCTGAAGCAGGAGCCAACATTCCGTTGGACGGCATTCGCAGGCGTCAGCGCCAACCGCACCGACAGCTTCGAATCAGGAGGCAAGCCCGACATTCCCCTCGTCGCCGGCGGAGCCAATGTTCTGAGGCTGGCCGATGGTGATTGGGACAGCTGGAGTCGTAGCGGATATCTCAAAATCGGCACCAATCTCAGTGGCGTGGCATGGAATGCCTTCTGGAACGCCAATCTCTACGCCATGCAAGGGCTGGCCGTCCTCAGCCCCGATCAACACCTCTTCAACATGGCTGCGATGGGCGTCGAACCCGGAGAAGCCCGGGCTGTGGGAGCTGTGGCCGATTTCTCCTGGGGCCTCTCGCCCGGCACCACGCTGAACCTACGAGGAGCCGGCCAAGCCGCGTTGAATCCACTGCCCGGAAGCATGACGTTCGTGCTGGGAAGCGATGTGGGCCTCAGAGGCCTACCAGGGACGGTGATCAGTGGCGAAAGCGGTGTGTTGGGGAGCGGAGAGCTGGTCTGGGCCGTCTGGTCACAGGGCGATCAAAGCCTTCAACTGGTGCCATTCATCGGCATGGGTGGCGTCTGGAACGACAGCGGCCGCATCAAAAACACCCTTGGATCAGGGGGGCTGATGGCCCGATATCGCCGTGGTGGCTTCGAGCTGGAGCTGGGTTGGGTGGATGCGTTCAACAGCGATGACGATTCCGATGATTGGAATCAGTGGATCCTTGGCAACGGTTTGTACACCAAGGTCCGCTACAGCTTCTGACCGACAACGACGGCGTCAGTCCTCTGTCCGCCAGGTCTGATCCGAAGGCGTCCAGTCGTTCAGTTCTGCAGCAGAAAACCACAGGCCAATTTCGAAAGATGCGGTTTCCGGAGCATCCGAACCATGAATCACGTTGCGGCCGATGTTCACGGCCAGATCACCGCGGATTGTGCCGGGTTCCGCCTCGAGGGGTTTTGTCGCACCGATCAACTTGCGCGCACTGGCAATCACACCATCGCCTTCCCAGACCATCGCCACCACAGGGCCGGAGGTGATGAACTCCACCAAACCAGCAAAGAACGGGCGATCCTTATGGACGCCGTAATGCTGCTCCGCCAACTCACGGCTCGGGGTGATCTGCTTGAGCCCCACAAGTTTGAACCCCTTGCGCTCAAAGCGACCGATGATCTCGCCGACGAGGCCGCGCTGCACACCGTCAGGCTTGATAGCAACAAAAGAGCGTTCAACAGCCATGAAAAAAGTGTCCAATACGGCGCCATCGTCAATGGACGCCCCACCACTTGGCAAGCACAGAGCGCAGCACTGCCTTTATCTTTCAAGTGCTTCTCCCTTGCCGCCATGGTGCTGACCGGTACAGAACGGTCCTGGTCGGTGGCCCGAAGTGCCGAGCTGTACGGTCTCGATCGCTGGGGAGATCCCTATTTTTCAATCAACGCCCGAGGCCATGTCGTCGTGCAGCCGCGGGGCGATCGCGGGGGCTCCCTCGATCTAGTGGAGCTGCTCAAGGGGCTGGAGGCTCGAGACCTGCATCCACCGCTGCTGATCCGCTTCGATGACATCCTCGAGGACCGGCTGGAACGGCTCCATGCAGCTTTCGAACGCGCCATCGCCCACTACGACTACGGCGGTCGCTACCAGGGGGTCTTCCCGATCAAGTGCAACCAGCAGCGCCATGTGGTGGAGCATCTCGTGGAAGCGGGACAGCGCTGGAACTTCGGCCTGGAGGCCGGCAGCAAAGCGGAACTCCTGATTGCCCTGTCCCTCACCAAAAACCCCGATGCCCTGCTGATCTGCAACGGTTACAAAGACAGGCGTTACATCGAGACAGCAATCCTGGCACGACGTTTGGGCCATCAACCGATGGTTGTGATCGAGCAGGCCGATGAGGTGGAGAGGATCATCGCTGCCAGTCATGACCTTGGCGCTTCCCCCTTCATCGGCATCCGAGCCAAGCTCTCCACGCGCAGTACCGGTCGATGGGGGAGCTCCGTTGGAGCCCAAGCGAAATTTGGCCTGGACCTCTCCGAGATGCTGCAGAGCGTCCGGGCCTTGGATCAAGCTGGCCTGTTGCAGGACCTGCGTCTGCTGCACTTCCACATCGGCAGTCAGATCAACGACATCGCTGTTCTCAAAGATGCGCTGCAGGAAGCCGGACAGATCTATGTCGAACTGACCCGTCTGGGAGCACCCATGGGCTTGTTGGATGTCGGAGGCGGCCTCGGCATCGACTACGACGGCAGCCGCACCGCATCATCCGCCTCAACCAACTATTCGCTGCAGAACTACGCCAACGACGTAGTGGCCACCGTGCGGGAATGCTGCGAGCCCCATGGGATTCCGGTACCCACCCTGGTGAGTGAGAGCGGTCGCGCCATCGCCAGCCATTTCTCCGTCCTGGTGTTCAACGTGCTCGGCTGCGGTCGCACCCCCGAAGTGGAGCCTCCCGTCGAAGACGACGAACCACTGCCCGTCCGCAATCTGCGGGACACCCTCCAGCAGATCCGCAGCCTGGGAAGCGATCAGACCCCCCTTTTGCAGGAAGCCTGGAACGACGCCATCAAGTTCCGGGACGATGCGCTTGCTGCATTCCGTCTGGGCTACATCCGCCTCAGTCAACGGGCGATGGCTGAACAACTCACTTGGACCTGTGCCAAGGAGATCAGCCAACGTCTACCGGACCACGAACCAATCCATGATGACTTGAGAGGTCTTCAGAGAGCTCTGGCCTGCACCTACTACGCCAACCTTTCAGTGTTCCGGTCCGCGCCGGACACCTGGGCAATCGATCAGCTGTTTCCGCTCATGCCGATCCATCGCCTTGACGAACGACCCACGGAGCTGGGGCACTTCGCAGACCTCACCTGTGACTCCGACGGCAAACTTGCTCGCTTCATCGATGCTGGAACCAGTAAGCCCCTGCTGGAACTGCACCCCATGCAGGACGGCCAGCCGTACCGCATCGGCATGTTTCTGGGCGGGGCATATCAGGAAGTGATGGGCAACCTCCACAACCTCTTCGGCAGCACCAATGCCGTCCACATCCGGCTGAATCCCGGCGGTAGCGGGTACAAGCTGGACCATGTGCTGCGTGGTGATACCAATGCGGATGTGCTCGAGGTGATGCAGCATGAGCCGGATCTGCTACTGGAACGCCTGAGGCAAGGGTCAGAGAGTGCGATCCAGCGCGGAGATCTGAGCATCGCCGATGCCCGCCGTCTGATGGATCACCTCAAAGGCAGTCTTGGCCAGACCACGTACTTGGAGGAATGAAACGAATCGCGCAACTGGCACGGGGGCTTGCCCCTTACGTGGGGGTGCTGGGCGCACTGGTTCTTCTCCGCAGCACAGGACTCGCCCAAACAGTGGATCTCGTTTTCTATGACCTGATCACATACAACCGAGCGGCGCCATCCGGAACGCAGACGGCGATCACCCTGATCGGAATATCAGAAAGCGATATCAAACGCTTCGGCTGGCCGATTGATGATGCACTGTTCTGCCAGGCCATCGACACACTCAACGCCCTCGATGCTGCTGCGATCGGATTCGATCTCTACCGAGACAAGGGAGTCGGAGATCAGCAACAGTGCCTTCGGGATCGCTTCCGCGATGACTCCACATTGATATCGATTGCCAACATCGCTGCCGGCATCGGTCCGGTGCCAGAAACCCCTCCGGAGCGGCAGTCCTACAACGATCTAACGGTGGACGCCGATGGAGTGCTGCGACGGGATCTCCTGCACGTGACCGGTCAGGACGCCGCCACCGTGTCGTTTCCCATGCGTGTCATGGAGGTCGCAACAGGCGTCACCAACCTGCGGGAAGCGATGGAGAACGGAACCCATCACGACGCATGGCTCAGCGCCAACGGCGGTGGCTACTTCAACGAAGTCGATGCAGGTCTGGGGCTGCAACGCCTCATGCAATTCCATGAACCCGGCAGCTTCCGTCAATTCACGCTGACCGAGCTCCTCGATGGGGACGTTCCCAGCAAGGCGATTGCCGAGCGCATCGTCTTAATCGGCAGCACAGCCCCCTCGCTGCGGGATCTGTTTGTAACTCCGCACAGCCGTTTCCGTGGAGGAACCGAGCTCTTTCAGATGTCTGGTGTGGAGGTTCATGCCAACCGAGTGGCCAGCCTGTTGGCCAGCCAAGACGGGAGCATGACCATCGGCTGGATTATGCCGGGCTGGGGAAATCTGCTGTTGGTGCTGAGCTGCGCCGCAGGCGGACTCCTGCTCGGGGAACGCGTTCCCAATCTGAGACGGAGCGTTTTGACGGTCAGCCTTGCTGCGGCAGGGCTGATGGGAGCACTGACCTTGCTGCTGATGAATCAGCATGTCTGGATCGGTGCAACCATGCCCACCACCGCTCTGATCGGCATGGGAGGTGCCGCCTGGCTTCGTCGCGGAGCCCTAAGCCAGCAACATTCCCAACAGATCCGTCGCCTGCTCGGACAGACCACCTCTCCGGCGGTGGCACAACAGCTCTGGAATCAGAGAGAGGAGCTGCTGAGCGATGGTCGTTTTGAAGGGCAACAGCTCCCCGTCACCGTGCTCTTCACAGACACGGCGGGCTTCACCTCGGTGTCCGAGAGCCTCAATCCGAGGCAACTGATGGACTGGCTGAACCGTGGCATGGCCGTCTGCATTCCAGCAGTCACCCGTCGCGGCGGCATGGTGAACAAATTCACCGGGGATGGCATGTTGGCCGTGTTCGGAGTCCCCTTGGCTCAGGACCCCAGCGCTGAGGCAGCAGCGGCGATCGAGGCTGCCAAAGAAATCAATGCAGGGTTAAAGCTGCTCAACAATCAACTCAATGACGAAGGGGCTCCGATGATGCGTATGCGGATCGGCATCAGTTCCGGTGACGCCCTGGTGGGATCGATGGGAAGCACGGAGCGCATCGAATATGCCGTCATCGGCGACACAGTCAATTGCGCGTCCCGCCTGGAAAGCCTGCAGAAAGAAACCCATGTCGGGGCCCTGAGAGTGCTGGTGTCCGAGCACACACTGGCCTTGCTCAGTGCTGAAGCCAGGGCTCAGCTACAGCTGATCCAATGGGGGCCAATGCAGGTGAAGGGCAGAGATGAGCGGATCACAGTAAGCGAACTCAGGATGGACAACGAACCGGCAGCTGGCTCGGCCACTGTGACGTGACCAGGTCTGCCAAGCCAAATCCGGACAGGGTCGCCGCTGTTGGGACGGTGGAACCACAGCTTTGGCGCAGCGCTTGCAGTGCCTGCTGAACATCAACATCGGCAGGCTCCTGGTTCGGCAGTAGGAGACTGACCGCTGGAGGCGCTGCCGTGGTCACGAAAGAGAGTGGATCGGCAGCAGCATCTGACCCAGAGCTGCAATCAAAACCTGATTCCCAAACCATGGGAACACGGATGGGCTTCACACGTATCAACGTGATGCCAGCTGGCGCGGCAGGCAGGCTGCGTGAAAAACCATCCCCACCGGCTTCAGGCTTCAAACTGATCGTGAGTGAAACGGGGTTCGCTGTAGGCCCATGAACCATCGCAATATCGCCTGCTGACGAGAGGCCGAAGACACTATTCGCGGGCACAAGATGGGCCAAGATCCGTGCCGTGCATTCTCCGCGGGTGCCACCACCAACCCGTCGACCTGGAAAGGTGCTGCGGGAATCGGTCAGACCATGGGGGCTCAGACCCAATGTGCAGCCGATCAACCCTGCGACGATCAGGACAAAGCTGCGGCCGCAAGACCTGCCAGAAAGGAGCTTGAGAAAAGAAGGCTTCAAGAGCAACAAGAGCTCCGCAACTCAATGCTGACGACACCAGAGGGAGAGGTAAAGCACACCATTTGATTTACTTGGAAAAGAACTTATTGAAAGTCTGCGCCATCCGATCGATCAGACTGAGTTCGAAAGATTTCTGCTGATCAGGTGAAAGGCTGCGATCAGCCGCTTCTCGGGAGGTCATCACTTTGGCGAAGGCTTCCATCGCTGTCTCATTTTTCAGAAAGACATCCTCAATTCGCTGCTGACTGATTTCCTGAAGCATGACATGACCGATCGCTCTGACTGAAGCCGTGCGAGGCGCATTGGTCAATGCAGCAATTTCACCAAAGATCGTTCCCCGTTTCAGCCGAGAGAGTTCCACAGAGTGCTCCCCTCCGGATGGATCAGGTATCAAAACCGAACAGACTCCTTTCAGCAGCACATACATCGATCCGCCGACTTGACCACTGTCAACAATGATTTCGCCAGGTCCAAACGCAAGCGCCCTGTCCTGACAGACAATGCCATTAATCTCTTCATCAGACAGGGATTCGAAAAGATCGATTGATCGCAACAGTTCAAAACTCTGAGACTGAATGAACTGTTGCCTTTCCGAATGCAAGCGCCGAGTCGAATGGTGAGTATGAAGATCAATTACCGGGTATGGCACCGAATAGCCAGCACGCTCCAACTCATACCATATACATGAGTAAATTTCGGTCTTGACCTTATTACGCAAACCGAAGTCGTCGACAAAAAATTTCAACAAGTAAGAAATACACGATTCATCGAATGAACGGATCGCAACAACGTTTCGCGATGGATCAAGGATGCCTTCATGCCGATCCAGAACGCTCCTAAGCAAGGCAACAGCTTCCCCTGGAGGCAGATCGTACGAAAGGCCAACCTCAATCGTAAGACGATATTGAGAATCAGAAGGTCTTGAAAAATTAATAACCTTACCACTATCGATGAATGAGTTTGGAAACACAATTATTCGATCATTAATATCATCATAAAGATACATACTATTCCAGGTCACATTATCAACACGTCCCTGTTTTCCATCAATTTCAACCCAGTCTCCCACAGCAAATTGACGCTCCACCTGAACTGTTAAAGCCGACGATATATTGCTGATCTGTGAAGCCGATCCTGGACCAACAATGAACGCCAGGCCTCCAAGAATCGCTGCTGAACCAACTGTGGTCAACAAACCCTGACTTCTCAGCTCAGCCGAAACAACAATGGCAGATGCAGCAATAAGTGAAAAGTCCTTGAGAATGCGTGGCGGCGCCATCCCACGCGTACTGAAACGCGCTGAAAGCGCCCAGATCAAATCCAGAACGATCTCTACAACAGCGACATAAATACCGGTTTTGGCAACCAGACGGATCCACTCAACGACGTCACCCTGAATACCGGCGAGCACCAGGAATCGACTGATCAGGGCAGCCGTGATGGAGACCCTGAAAAAAACCGTACTGGGGATCAGCCTGCTGAATCTCCAGAGCTGCAACTGACGAATACGCCCAAGCACAAAGGTGAGCAGCCAGAGAACAACCAATAAAGCAACAGTCATGTCAATCCCGAAAAACAATGCAAGACATGCTCAGGCCATCAACATAATAAAAATGACCCACAAAACCTTGCATAAACAATGCAAGGCCTGATCAACAAGCAGCGGATAACCAATTCGGCACTTGCCAAAATCAATACAGAAATGCGTGGCCATTTCAGCCATACCGAGAAGTGGAATATCAGTCAATATCGCAACCATAAATCCATGGGTTGCCGTATGTGCAGTGAGCCACCATTTCCAGTTGATCGTGACATCACAACCAGGACATTTTTCAACGGCCATCTTGTCTCCCTGCAGTGGATAATCTGCAACGAAATGACCAAAAATTAGGACGACAAGGAGGTCCAAAGGATGCTGGAAAGAGCTTAAAAAAGAATGCCATTCAAACTCCACGCCTATGACCTCGGATTGATAACAAGCCTAGGCAGGAACAACCTCTCCAGCAAAACTGAAGCCTTTCCTGGCACGACAACGAGCGGGCAACGCAGTCAGAGTTTTCTCCACAGTGTGGCTCCGTTCCTTGTCGTTCCTCCAATCAAACCTGTCACGAGGAAGGGATCTGGAATCGAGGAGGAAGCAACTGCTCAGACAGGCACCGTTGACCCTGAAGGCGATGGGAAGGATGAAGGATCCTGAGTCTCGACCCTGAGTGGTCTCAGTCGATCAGGCCACGTTTGATCAGAGGCTGAGGATCAACGATGGTCAAAGAACCATCTCTTTCCTGCACGGTTCCCCGACTGCGAAGCTTGCTGAGCGTCCGGGAAGCCGTTTCGCGCGCCAGCCCTGCCAGCAGAGCGATTTCTTTCTGTGGCAAGGGAGGAATAAGGGCAAGTGGATCATTCTCCTTCGAACTTTTGCGTGCCAGGTACGCCATGGCATCGAGAAGTCGCGATGTGGCGTCTGCTGTCTGGAGAGCAAATCGCCGATTGAGATCACGCAGCCTGGTGGTTTCGAGAGAGGCCAACGCCAGGGCGAACATGGCGTGCTGACGCAGCAGTGTTGAGAACGGCTGGATCCGCAGCTTCACCAGCCGCACGGGGGTCAACGTGACCACATCGGCAGATCGAACCAATCCATCTACGGCCACCATCTCACCGAAGACATCCCCTGCTCCAAGCAAAGACATCACCACTTCTTCACCATCAGCGGTGTAGGTGCGGACCTTGGCCAGACCGGACAGCAACAGAAACACCGATTCCCCCCAGTCCTGCTCCATGACGAGAACCTGATCAACGGCGTGCTGGGTCTCTCGATGCCGATCGAGAAGCTGCCGCAGCTGGTCCTGCTCCAGTGAGGCAAACAAGGAAGCCTGAGCAAGTTCATCGGGCGTCAGAGGCGTCATGGCAGGTTTCCGATCAGGAGGAAGACAGCGTGGAGATCAAATCCTGCTTGGCACTCCGAAGGGCATCACCCAAGGCAGCACCGTCCCGCCCCCCAGCCTGAGCCAAATTCGGACGACCGCCACCACCGCCGCCGCAGCGTTTGGCAACCGCGCCGATGAACTTGCCGGCCTGCAGTCCTGAGCCGATGACGTCCTTGCCGAATGCTGCGACAAGAATCACCTTTCCAGGATCCGAGGGATCCGGAAGCCCTCCCAGAACAACAGCTGCCTTCTCACCGAGGCGCTCACCCAGTGTCCGGGCCGCTCCCTGGAGACCCGCGCCGTCCACGCCATCGAGACGTTCCACAAGCAGCTGAAATCCAGCGACGGGCTCCGCACGTTCCGCCAGAGCGGCCGCCTTCGCCACCGCCAGCTCAGCCTGCGCCGCTGCCAAGGCCTTGGCCGTGCTCTTGAGTTCCTCCTGAAGCGCGACCACCCGATCGACGATCTCAGGTGGTTGGACCTTGAAACGTGAACTCAACTGCTTCACAACAGCATCCCGTTCATTCAGATAAGAGAGCACTGCAGGACCGGCAACGGCTTCAATGCGACGAATACCTGCGGCGACACCGCTTTCCGCCACGATCTTGAACAACCCGATCTCAGCGGTGTTCACCACATGGGTGCCTCCGCAAAGCTCCATCGAGACGCCCGGCACATCGACAACCCGTACAACATCGGCGTATTTCTCGCCAAACATGGCAACCGCTCCTGCTGCTTTCGCTTTCTCGATCTCCATCTCCGCGACTTCGAGGTGATGGGCCTCGGCGATCCAATCGTTGATCAGGATCTCGACCCGCTCCAGCTCCTCCGGCGGCACGGCACGGGGACAGTGGAAATCGAAGCGGAGACGCTGAACATCAACCAAGGAGCCTGCCTGACCAATCCCGGGATCCACCACCTGCTTCAGCGCCGCCTGCAGTAGATGCGTAGCGGTGTGATGGGCCTCAGCCCGACGCCGGCAGCTCCGATCCACCTGGGCCGTAATCCTGTCGCCGATCGCCAGCTGACCGCGCTCAATCCGACCGGTGTGAACGAAGACATCGCGATGACGACTCACCGACTCGATCGTGACAATCACATCCCTGCCGGTGAACACACCGCGATCGCCGACCTGTCCGCCGCCTTCTCCGTAGAACGGCGTTGCTTCAAGCACCACCTGAACAGCGTCACCTGCACTGGCCTGTGTGACCGGTTCCCCATTCGCAACCAGGGCCTGGATGATGCTGGAGCTCTCGAGTGACTGGTAGCCATCAAAGGTGGTCACCTCAAGATCGGAGACGACCTGATCAATCGCGTCCTGCAGGGTGAGGTCGATGCTGACGGCAGCGGCCTTCGCACGCTGACGCTGAGCATCCATCGCAAGCTCAAAACCGGAGAGATCCACGCTGAGACCATGCTCCTCAGCGATCTCCTGCGTGAGTTCCAACGGGAATCCGTAGGTGTCGTACAACTCAAAAGCCTGCTCTCCACTGATCTGGGCCGGTTCAGCAGCCAACAGATCAGCCAACAGCTTTTCACCACGCTCCAACGTCTCGAGAAAACGGGCTTCCTCCCGTTGCAGCTCCGAAAGAATCACATCCTGACGCTCCAGGACTGTGGGATACGCTCCCTTGAGCAGGCTGATGGCCGCCTCGCCCATGGTTTTTAGGAACGGTTGATCGATCCCCAGGAGTCGTCCATGACGGACGACCCGACGAAGCAGACGCCTGAGGATGTAGCCGCGGCCGAGATTGCTGGCACTGACTCCATCACAGATGAGTTGGGTCACAGCTCGGCTGTGGTCGCCGATCACCTTGAGAGATGTCTGACCAGCAACATCAAGCTTGTAGTAGTCAACATCCGCGAGTGAGGCAGCTGCCTGGATCAACGGGAAGATCAGATCTGTTTCGTAGTTGTTGGGAACCTTCTGGAGGATCTGTGCCATCCGCTCGAGACCCATGCCGGTATCGATATTGCGGTTGGCCAGTGGTGTGAGCGTGCCGCCGGCGTCGCGGTTGTACTGCATGAACACCAGGTTGTAGAACTCGATGAAACGGTCGTCGTCTTCGAGATCGATTGCGTCATCACCGAGTTCAGGATTGAAGTCGTAGTAGATCTCCGAGCAGGGACCACAGGGGCCGGTGGGACCCGACGTCCAGAAGTTGTCCGCTTCATCCATGCGGATGATGCGTTTCGGATCCACCCCCACCAGATCGCGCCAGATCTCTGCGGCTTCGTCGTCCTCCCGGAAAACACTCACCACGAGGTTGCGGGGAGCAATGCCGTACACCTTGGTGCTGAGCTCCCAGGCCCACTCAATCGCCTGCTGCTTGAAGTAATCCCCGAAGGAAAAGTTCCCGAGCATTTCGAAGAACGTGTGGTGGCGTGCCGTACGGCCCACGTTTTCGATGTCGTTGGTGCGGATGCACTTCTGACTGCTGGTCGCACGTGCCGCCGGACGCTCGCGCTGTCCCAGAAAGACCGGCTTGAAGGGCAGCATGCCGGCGATGGTGAGCAGCACCGTGGGGTCGTCAGGAATGAGAGACGCACTTGGAATCACCTGATGACCACGGTCTTTGTAAAACCCCAGGAACGCCGCGCGAATCTCCTCACCTGTGCGAGGTGCGGACGCTGCAGAAGTCGACGAAGCGGCGGCAGCCATGGACATGAGGGCAGTTCCAGACGTCATGATCGCTCCTGAACCTCCCGAAGCCTTGGCTGATCCACCAAGCGATTCCGAGGTCCGATCCCGGCTTCGTCTCATCTCGATCGGCTGGGCTGTACTGGCCGGAATCAGCGCTGGACTGTTCAGCCTCGGGTGGGGCCTGGAGGACGCTGTCCGCTCGGGAGGCTGTGGTGTGTTCTACGGCCTGCTGGCCTTCCACCTGCAGCGGGTGGATCCGGATGATGGCCATCTGCAGGCTGGTCTCGTTGGCGCCATCTGCGGCGTGCGCAGTCTTGGCCTGCCTCTGAACCTCGAGGGCTTGCAAGCGGACGCTCTGGCATCATTATTGGTAGAGCTCCTAAAGGCTTGGCTGCCGTTGATCGGCAGTGCTGTCCTGCTCCAAGGCACCCATCGCTTCCTTCCCGCGTCGCGGCCATGAGCCTGCTGCACGCCACCTGGCTTCCCGCCATCCGCACTCCAAGCAGTTCCGGACAACCGGCACTGCTGGTTTGGGCTGACACCTGGCGGGTCGCCATACCTGCCGGGCCGGGGCTGACGCCAGCCTCCCATCCCTTCACCCTTGGCGATGAAGACCTGCGAGCCTGGCTGAGTGAGCGCGATCTGGCTCCGCCCAGCAGCATCGACGCCACCGCCTGTCTCACCCTGCCAAGTCGGTCGGTTCGCCCACGTCGAGCTCGCAATCAGCCGGCTGAGCCAACGGAAAGCGAAGAACCCGCCTGGACCGGTTTGCCGCTTCAGGCCGGCGAACCCATCCCCAAACAAACCGAATGGTGGCCATGGCAGGTGCAGGGGCTAGCTCTGGAGCCAGCAGCAGCAACGGAATGGCTGTCCAGACTTCCTCTCTCAGGGCGCCATCCCGATCTGGCGGAGGAGCTGCGCTGGTGGAGCCATCTGCAACGCTGGGCCCTCAGTCTGGTGGCCCGTGGGCGCTGGATTCCCCAGGTTGAGCTGAGCAAGGGAGAGGGCTATCCCCACAGGGCGCGCTGGGTACCGCTGCTGAACAGGGAGGAAGACCGCAGACGCCTGGAGGATCTCGCCGTCAGCCTGCCACTGGTCGCTACCTGCGCCCTGCCCTGGCGTGAACCGATGGGGAGACGCAGCAACCGCACCACTCGCCTGCGTCCCGAGGCGATGCGGGCCGCCAACCCGGTCGCCTGTTGTCGGCCACGCAGTGGTCGTCTGCGTGTGGCGACGCTGCTTGAAGATCTTGTGGACGCTCTGCTTCGCAAGGACTTTGAGCCCAACCTCGACGATCTGGACCCCCTGCTGAGCGCCTGGCAGCACGCACTGGGCTCGGAAACAGGTGTGATCGATCTCGGCGAAGAGGATGCGGAGCGCCTGTCCAGCACCAGCCTCCATTGGCGAGAGGGCATCGCCGGCGATGTCGCCGCAGCCCGAACCTGCCTGGAGCTCCAGACACCACCGGAAGGGGAAGAGCTCTGGGACCTGCGCTTCGCCCTGCAGGCGGAGTCGGATCCAAGCCTCAAACTGCCGGCCGCCTCCGCCTGGGCGTCCGGTGCCAACACTCTGCAGTTGGGGGAGGTGAAAGTCGAACAACCCGGCGAAGTCCTGCTGGAAGGACTGGGGCGAGCCCTCACCGTCTTCCCGCCAATCGAGCGGGGTCTGGAGAGTGCCACCCCGGAGTCAATGCAGCTCACTCCGGCAGAAGCCTTTGTGCTGGTGCGCACGGCCGCACGACAGCTGCGTGATGCCGGCCTAGGAGTCGATCTGCCAGCGAGCCTCTCAGGTGGTCTTGCCAGCCGACTCGGCTTGTCGATCAAAGGGGAACTACCCGAGCGTTCAACCGGTTTCACCCTCGGGGAATCACTGAGCTGGTCCTGGGATCTGATGATCGGTGGAGTGACGCTCACCCTCCGGGAACTGGAGCGACTCAGCGGCAAACGCAGTCCCCTCGTACGCCACAAAGGGGCCTGGATCGAACTTCGGCCCAACGATCTCAAGAACGCTGAACGGTTCTGCGCTGCCAATCCGGAGCTCAGTCTCGATGACGCCCTGCGACTGACGGCCACGGAGGGGGAACTGCTGATGCGACTACCGGTGCATCAATTTGAGGCCGGGCCAAGGCTTCAGGCCGTTTTAGAGCAGTATCACCAGCAAAAAGCCCCGGATCCGCTGCCGGCTCCGGATGGGTTCTGCGGCCAGCTGAGGCCTTACCAGGAACGCGGGCTGGGATGGCTGGCCTTCCTCAACCGCTTTGACCAGGGCGCCTGCTTAGCGGATGACATGGGTCTGGGCAAAACGATCCAGTTGCTGGCCTTCCTCCAATACCTCAAAACCGAACAGGAGCTGAAACGACCGGTGTTGCTCGTCGCGCCGACCTCCGTGCTCACCAACTGGAAACGGGAAGCGGAAGCCTTCACACCCGACCTCTCCGTGTGCGAGCACTACGGACCGCGGCGTCCCTCCACACCCGCTTCTCTGAAGAAGTCCCTGAGTGATGTGGATCTGGTTCTGACCAGCTATGGACTGCTGCAACGGGACAGCGAGCTCCTGGACACCCTGGACTGGCAGGGAGTCGTGATCGATGAAGCCCAGGCGATCAAGAATCCTGGTGCCAAACAGAGCCAAGCCGCTCGCGATCTGGCCCGAGCCGGTAAGAGCGGTCGATTCCGCATCGCTCTGACAGGCACCCCGGTGGAGAACCGGGTGAGTGAACTGTGGGCTCTGATGGATTTCCTCAACCCAAAAGTCCTTGGAGAAGAGGATTTCTTCCGTCAGCGTTATCGCCTGCCGATCGAGCGCTACGGCGATATGTCGTCGCTCCGCGATCTCAAGGCAAGGGTGGGGCCTTTCATCCTGCGTCGACTGAAAACCGACAAGGCGATCATCTCGGACCTACCCGAGAAGGTGGAGCTGAGCGAATGGGTTGGTCTCAGCAAGGAACAGAAATCGCTATACAGCAAAACGGTGGAGGACACCCTTGATGCCATCGCCAGGGCACCGCGCGGTCAACGACATGGTCAGGTGCTGGGTCTGCTGACCAGGCTCAAGCAGATCTGCAACCATCCGGCCCTGGCTCTGCGGGAAGAGACGGTGGATCGAGAGTTCTTGGGCCGTTCCGCCAAATTGCAGCGTCTCGACGAGATCCTCGATGAAGTGATCGAAGCGGGAGACCGTGCTCTGCTGTTTACCCAGTTCGCTGAATGGGGCCATCTGCTGCAAGCCTGGATGCAGCAACGCTGGAAAGCGGAAGTGCCCTTCCTGCACGGGGGAACGCGCAAAAGTGAACGACAGGCCATGGTGGATCGCTTCCAGGAGGACCCCCGCGGACCGCAGCTGTTTCTGCTGTCCCTCAAAGCCGGAGGCGTCGGCCTCAATCTCACCCGGGCCAGTCATGTGTTCCACCTGGACCGCTGGTGGAATCCGGCCGTTGAGAATCAAGCAACCGACCGCGCCTATCGCATCGGCCAGACCAGCCGGGTGATGGTGCACAAATTCATCACGAGCGGCTCAGTAGAGGAGAAGATCGATCGAATGATTCGCGAGAAATCACGCCTCGCCGAGGACATCGTTGGATCCGGCGAGGAATGGCTTGGCAGTCTGGGGGGAGATCAGCTGCGAGACCTGGTGGCTCTGGAGGACAGCTGATCATGAGGAGCAGACCATGACGATCACCAACGGCAACAACAACGGGATCACCGCTATCGGCGACGAAGGGCTGGGACAACAGCCCTGGTGGGTGCAGCAATGGATGGAGCTGATCAACGGCTACCGCTTCAAGAAACGTCTGGAGCGCGCCTGGGGTTACGCCCGCGAGGGCAACGTCACTTCAATCCGATTCGAAGGCCGCCGGGTGCATGCCCGCGTGCAGGGCACAGGTGAGGAGCCTTACAAGGTGAAGCTGTGGCTGGATGTGTTGAACGATGAGGACTGGGGCTACGTGCTCGAGGCCCTCACACAGAAAGCGCGCTGGTCTGCCCAGTTGCTGGCTGGAATCATGCCGGTCGACATTGAGCGTGCCTTCGCCGCAAGCGGCAAACGGCTGTTTCCTTTCAAATTGCAGGAAGTCCGCAGTGAATGCAGCTGCCCGGACAAGGCCAATCCCTGCAAGCACATCAGCGCGGTGTATTTCCTGATGGGGGATCGCTTCAGCGAAGACCCCTTCGTGCTGTTTCAACTGAGAGGGCGCACCCGCGCCAAGCTTCTGGAAGACCTGGCGGAACAACGTCGCAAAGCCCTTGCCGCTCTCGCCGAACAGCACGGAAATGACCGGGACGCAAACGCCTCCAAGGAGGATGCCGCTCCGTTACCTCCTCACCCTGCTGTGCTGGATCCCGCCCTGTGGTGGCGCTACGACCGCAGCCTTGACGGTGATCTTGTGGTGATCACGGCTGCCATGGAAGGTGACACTGGACTGGATGCCGCCGGTGACCTGCCACTGGCTGAGGAACCTCGTTTCCCTGAAGCCCGCTCGACTTTCCTGAACAATCTCAAGGCGCACGGTCAGGCCAGTGCCCAGCGCGCCATGCTTCAAGCGATGGCTGCTGGACACTGAACATCCTGCTCACCAACCATCCGTGCGGCAAACCCCTTGGCTCAGTGATGACAATCAGGGGGTGGTGAAACTTTTGCTGAGCTCGCACAGGCGCGCATTCGGGGAACCACTGCTGGCCAGCGAACGCTCGCATCACTCCAGTCGCCTGATCTGCCAGGAACTGTTTGGATGCGGATTTCCTGTGCTGGCACACGGCGCAGGGGACGATCCTGCTCTCACCTATGCCAACGCCGCCGCTCTGCAGCTCTGGGAGCGCCCCTGGGCTGAGATGGTTGGGATGCCCTCCCGCCTGACGGCACCAGAGGACCAACAAAGTGCACGACAGCGCGCCTTGGGAGACGCCAGCCAAGTTGAGGCGATCAGCAACTACAGGGGCATTCGAATCAACAGCCAAGGGCGACGCTTTCGCATCGAGAACGCACGCATCTGGACGCTCTGGGATGCAGAAGAGCAGGTCTGCGGCCAAGCGGCAAGCTTCAGCGATTGGTGGTGGCTGAGCACTGGTTGAACTTCAATTCGGTTGCCACCACAAACCAGTCGTAGCAACCGAACCCGGTCGTACAGGCCGATCCAAAACGGACGGTTCTCCTGCTCCTCGTTGGCATCAAAACCCCGCAGATTGTCGTTGCGGGCGATCAACAACAGTCCGCTGATGTTCCCCTTCAGGAGTAACAACCATGCTGACCATGCGCCAATCCCCCTTTGATCTGTTCGAGCGACTCGAGCAGCAGATGGCCACCGCTGAACGCATCCCCCAGGCCGAAGTGATCGACGGTGACGGTGCTTACACAGTGCGCCTCGAACTCCCTGGAGTCGAGCGCGACTCCATCGACGTGAAAGCCACGGATCGCACCCTGATGGTGAGTGCCGAACGCAAAGGCGCTGCCGATGCCGACAACCAACAACCAGCTCTGCTAAGTGAATTCCGGACGGGCACCTGGAGCCGCAGCTTCCGCTTTTCAACTGGTCTCGACCGAGATCAGCTCAAGGCCTCCTACCGCGACGGGATTCTGGAAATCACCGCTGGCAAGGCTATTAGCCACACCAGCGTGACGGTGAACGTTGAGATCTGACCAATAACCAGAGAGGAAGAACGGACACCCAACCCCGCTTCGGCGGGGTTTTTTTGATGGAAACCTCCTTGATCTAACCCCCCAAGCCAAAAAAACCATTGGCGACGAAAAGCAGACTGAATCCACCCAAAAACACCAAACCAAACCAGGACAGACCTCGCATGAACGGTCCGTTGCGGTGCTCCTCCGGAACGAGGGGGCTGTTGATGGTGTCCATGGCCATCCAGGCAAACAACGGCGCGGTGATGAAGCTGCCGGTCATTGCTCCGAAGACAAATTGCGTCACGGTGAGGCCGGTCGACTGCGCCAGTACCAGCGCCAGGATCGCGGCCAGCAGATGCAGCACCATCCAGACGCTGAAGCGGCGCCGCTGGGGTCCAGGTGAGGCATCGCCGCTGTCTTCCCCCTTCCACAACCCTTGAATCGCAGCGATGCTGCGGGGGTAGGCATCCAGGCAGGTGATGGTGGTGCTGAACATCGCCGCAAACGCAGCGGGAATGATCACCCACGCAGCCCAGCCCCCCATGGCTTCGGTGTAGAGGCGGATCAATCGCTGGGCAAAGGCAACTCCGGTGCCGGCGAGCATGCCGTCGCCGGTGCCATACATCGTGTAGGCACCAAGAATCACGAAGAACATGGCCGTCACCACCGTGACGCCATAGCCAAGGTTGAAATCGAATCCCGCCTCCTGCGGACTGGCGGTGTGGTCGGTGTCGCGGGCCCGGGAGAACATCCATAGCGAGGGCCAGACGCACATTTCCACCGGTCCGGGCATCCAGCCCATCAGCGGGATCAGAAAGCCAAGGTTGGCGAAGGTCCAGGGCGTCGGGTCGGCAGCCAGCCAGGTGGATCCGACATCGCCCACCGGACCACGCACCAGCAACGACACAGCCGCCACCCCGGTCAACAGGGTCAGCAAGGCCACCAACAACTTGGACAGACGATCCAGGGCTTTGTAGTGCCCAAACAACAACACCAGGCCACTGACGACAAGCACCGCCATCGCCAGGGCGTACTTATTGAATCCACCCAGCAGCGGCACGTTCTGGAGCAGCAAGCCCGCCACGAAACTCACCGCCGCGATCGTGAGTGTTCCCGTCACCAGGCTCACCAACAGGTAGAGCGGGAGGTAGGCGGAATGGCGCCTCTGGAAGCCCTCCAGCAACGACAGTCCAGTGGCAGCCGTGAAGCGGGTGCCCACCCGCAGGAACGGGTATTTGAGCAAGTTGGTCAGCAGGATCAACCCCACCAACGCAAACCCAAAGCGGGCCCCGGCCGTGGTGGACGACATCAAATGGGATCCACCGATGCAGGCACCAGCCAACAGGATCCCAGGCCCAATGCTGCGTCGGAGCGTCGATGACGCCATCACAAGGTTGCGGTTGCGACCAGTCTCCGCCGCCTCCCCCCATGAAATCTCCGTAAAGTCGACATCCGTCACTTCGGATTCATGGTCGTCGCTCCAGCTGCTCCCCGCTTGAGCCTGCAATGCGAAGCGATCGCCGCTGACACCTCCACAATCCGCTCGCTCGACTGGGAACGGAGTCGCTTCGATATCGAATTCGGCCTGCGTAACGGCACCACCTACAACTCTTTCCTGGTACGGGGGGAACGCACAGCCCTGATCGACACCAGCCACGCGAAATTCCGCGACACCTGGATCCCCCTGCTCAAGGATCAGATCGATCCGAGCACGATCGATGTCCTGATCGTGAGCCACACGGAGCCGGACCATTCCGGTCTGATCGGAGATCTGATCGACCTGAACCCCAACATCGAAATCGTGGGGTCGAAGGTGGCGCTGCAGTTCCTCCAAGACCAGGTACACAGACCCTTTAAGTCCCGTGCGGTGAAGTCCGGCGAAGAATTTGATCTGGGGACCAACCCCGAGAGCGGCATCCAGCACCGTTTCGAATTCCTCAGCGCCCCAAACCTGCATTGGCCGGACACGATCTTTTCCTTTGATCACGGCACAGGAATCCTTTACACCTGCGACGCCTTCGGCCTGCACTACTGCTCCGAGGACGTCTTTGACGCCGATCCCGGCGCCATTGCTCCTGATTTCCGCTTCTATTACGACTGCTTGATGGGTCCCAATGCCCGCAGCGTGCTGCAGGCCCTCAAGCGCATGGATGGCCTACCTGAGATCAACACCATCGCCGTGGGACATGGGCCGCTGTTGCGCCATCACCTCAGTCACTGGGTGAGCGACTACCGGGAATGGAGTGGTCAGAGAAGCAAAGGAGAGAGTTATGCAGCCATTTGCTACCTCAGCCAGTACGGGTTTTCAGATCGAATCAGCCAGGCGATCGCCCATGGCGTTGGCAAGGCGGACGCCCAGGTTCAGCTGGTGGATCTGCGTGCCACCGATGCCCAGGAGCTGACGGCACTGATCGGGGATGCCAAAGCGGTGGTGGCACCCACCTGGCCTCTGGAACCGGATGCCGAACTGCAAGCGTCGATCGGCACACTGCTGGCCGCACTGAATCCCAAACAGATGGTTGGCGTGTATGACGCGTTCGGCGGCAACGACGAACCGATTGACGCCGTCGCTGATCAATTGCGAAACCAGGGACAGAAGCAGGCCTTCGCTCCCCTGCGTATCCGTCAACTCCCGCAGGGATCCGATTACCAGAGATGCGAGGAGTCGGGAACGGATCTTGGGCAGCTGCTGACCAAGGAAAAGACCCTTGCCGCGATGAAAAGTCTGGATGGCGACCTGGACAAGGCACTTGGGCGGATCAGCGGTGGCCTCTATGTGGTGACGGCCAGCCAGGGGGAGGGTGAGGAACGCCGCCGCGGAGCCATGGTGGCGAGTTGGGTCAGCCAGGCCAGCTTCTCTCCACCAGGCCTCACAGTTGCCGTAGCCAAGGATCGAGCGATCGAAACCCTGATGCAGACGGGTGATCGCTTCGTGCTGAATGTGCTGCGGCAGGACAATCACCAGTCTCTGCTGCGGCATTTCCTCAAGCGCTTCCCCCCCGGTGCCGATCGCTTTGCAGGTGTGAACGTGTTGGATGGAGTCGCCGAAGGTGGACCGGTACTCGGAGATGCTCTGGCCTACCTGGGTTGTCGGGTGGAGCAGCGCCTGGAGGGTCCAGACCACTGGATCATCTATGGCGTGGTGGAACAGGGCAATGTGGCGGATACCGATGCATCCACAGCCGTGCACCATCGCAAGGTTGGCAACCACTACTGATGACAGCGTCAGCGACAGCAACCACAACAGCCACACGGCAGACGATCACCCTGCCGATCGACACAGGGGCCACCAGCCTGCGCAGCCTCAGCCCGCAGCGCAGCCGCTTCGAGCTGGAATACGCCCTTGAACGCGGAAGCACGGCCAACAGCTTCCTGTTCGAAGGGGATGAGAACCACGCTGCGGTACTGGTCCACCCCCCAGGAGCTGCCTATGGCGAGGTTTTTCTGCCTGCTCTGACCGCAGTCATGCCCGAACCCAACCAGAAACTTCTGGTGGTGGTTGGCCATGTGAACCCCAATCGAGTCGCCCTGCTTCGGGAGCTGGCAGTGGCTTACACAGAGCTTGAGCTGATTGCATCCAACGCCGGCGCCAAGGTCTTGAACGAGTTGTGGAGCCTGCGAAAACCAGCCCCCCCTGGAGAGCTGTCAGACGAGCCGGCACTCCCGGATCTACCTCCGATTCGGGTGATCCGTCATGAGCAGAGCATGCCGCTCAGCCATGGACGCACCCTGTTGCTGCTGCCAGCCCCGACACCTCGATGGCCCGGAGGATTACTGGCTTTTGAAGAAGACCTCGGGCTGTTGATGAGCGACAAGTTCTTCAGCGCCCATCTCTGCACGGAAGACTGGTCCGAGAGCAACCGAAGCAGCACTGAAGAAGAGCGACGCCATTTCTACGACTGCCTGATGGCCCCCATGGCTCGGCAGGTGGACGCCCTTGTGGACCGCCTCGAAGACCTCGACATCAGCACCATCGCACCTGGCCACGGGCCAGCCATCGAAACGAGCTGGAGAAGTCTGCTGAGTGACTATCACCGCTGGGGGCAAAGCCATCAGCAGGCAAGCCTCAGCGTTCTGCTCCTGTTCGCCAGCGCTTACGGCAATACAGCCGCGATCGCCGACGCCCTGGCCCAGGGCGTGGGGCGCACCGGCATCCGGGTGAACAGCCTCAACTGCGAATTCACGCCAGCCAACGAACTGGTGGATGCGATTCAAAGGGCGGACGCCGTCCTGATCGGGTCTCCAACCCTGGGAGGACATGCCCCAACCCCCATCGTCTCCGCCCTGGGAACCTTGCTGGCCGAAGGGGATCGCAGCAAACCCGTCGGTGTGTTCGGCAGCTTCGGCTGGAGCGGAGAAGCGGTGGATCTACTCGAGAGCAAATTGCGGGATGGTGGGTTCTCGTTCGGCTTTGAGCCCATTCGGGTGAAATTCAGTCCGGATGCCGCACGGGTGAAGCAGCTCGAGGAAATCGGTACCCGCTTCGGCCGCCAGCTTCTGAAAATCCAGAAGCGCGCCCAGCGTCGTTCAGCTGGTGGCTTGAGTGAAAGCCGCAGTGACCCTGCCGTGGTTGCCCTCGGTCGGGTGATTGGAACCCTGTGTGTCCTGACGACTCGCAAGGGCGACATGAGTGGCGCGATGGTTGCCAGCTGGGTGAGCCAGGCCAGTTTTTCTCCTCCGGGAATCACCGTGGCTGTCGCCAAGGATCGTGCCGTCGAAACTCTGCTGCACAAAGGCGATCGCTTTGCGTTGAATGTTCTGGCTGAGGGGAGAGAAGCATCGCTGATGAAACAGTTCCTTCAACCCTTTGAACCCGGTGCCGATCGCTTCTCCGGCCTGGACCTGGAGGAAAGCCCTGCCGAGCAACCTCTGTTGCCAGAGGCTCTGGCCTGGCTGGATGGGGAGGTGAAACAACGAATGGAATGTGGCGACCACTGGCTGCTGTATGCCCAGGTCAACCATGGCGGCCTGTTTGATACAGAAGGCTCCACAGCCGTCCACCAACGGCGCAGCGGGGCGAACTACTGAGGAGCCCTTTCGGAAGGGAGGGAGTCTTATCAGTGGGGGAGCAGGCGTGACAACACAAATGCCACGGCGAAACCGGACCCACCAAGGATGCTCACCATGTCGTGTGTTTCCTCAAAGGCTTCCGGCACAACTGTTTGCAGCGTCATGGCCAGAACGCCACCTCCAGCCAGGGCAATCAGAGCTCCCTGCAAGATCGGGCCCGTGTCTTTCAGAAACACGAATGACAGCAGCGAAGTGAACGAACAGATCAACACCACGCCACCCCACATCAAGAGAATTGTCTTGAGCCGCCAGCCGGAACGCTGGAGTCCAGCTCCGCTGGCAAGACCCTCGGGAATGTTGGTGATCGCCACACTGATGATCACCGAGAGACTCACGATCCTGTTCTCCAACAGTGAGATGCCAATGCTTGCCGCCTCTGGAATGCCATCGATCAGAGCACCAATCACCAAGGCCATTCCGGCGGTTTGAGCGGAATCATCAGAGGACTCCTGAGGGAGTCCTCCGTGGATCGGAGAACGTCGACGTTTCACCCCCCTGTGTTGCAGCATCCGATTGAACAGCACAAAAAAGCAGAGACCCAGAAAGAAGCCGAACAAAGCCGGGCCAAGACCAGCTGTTTCGTACGCCACCTCAAGCAGGTCATACGACAAAAGCGAGATCAACAGACCTGCGCTGAAGGCCAGCATCACGGCAGTAATGCGCTTGCTGGGATGGGTGAAGGACCCGATCCAGGCCGAGATCAACAAGGATGCCGTCGCCAGAAAAGCCCAGCCAAACGCTTCATATGGCGTGGCCTGACCTATCGAGGCAGTCGGGGCAACAGCAAAAAGGAGAGAACAATCCAAATGTGTGAATTCGTGGATGTGCTTCTGCACAGCTAGCGACAAATCGTGTTGTTGAACTCCAGGATTGAGGGATGAATCTTTTGAACTGATGACCCATGGAGGGCCCGATCTCCTCGCCATTGCAGCAAGCAATGGCGAGAACCTGAAACTCGCCCAGCAGTTCGTCGACGCAGCCGCCGCCAGAGATGCCTCCGCAGATCTCCTTGATCTCACCCTCCTCGATCTTCCCGTTTTTACGCCGCGAAAGCAGAAAGAGGCTCCACCCAACGGACTGAGTGAACTGGAACAACGCCTGTTCAGCGCTCCACGCTGGGTGATCTGCGCGCCGGAATACAACGGATCGATCCCCCCTGTTCTCAGCAATGCAATCGCCTGGCTGTCCGTTCAGGGAGATGACTTTCGTGCCTTGTTCAACGGCAGACCCGTTGGCATCGCCAGCGTCTCCGGGGGCGGTGGCATGGAGGTGCTTCTGTCGATGCGCATTCAGCTCACACACCTTGGTGCACAGGTGGTGGGGCGACAGCTACAAAGCAACAAGGCCAAACCACCGCGTCAGGAAAGCGTGGATGATCTCGTGGCACGCCTGCTGCAACTACACCCCTTAGTGCTGTGAAATTCCGAGCATCAACCGAGCGATTTCACAGCCAGTTTGACTGGCTCGATTCGTGGCACAGCTTTTCCTTTTCCCATCACTACGACCCCCGCTGGATGGGGTTTGGACCACTTCGCGTCATCAACGACGACACCGTGGCAGCCGGTCGAGGCTTTGGAATGCATCCTCACCAGGACATGGAAATCGTGACCGTGATGGTGCAAGGCCAGCTGAACCACCGCGACTCCATGGGCCACAGCGAAGTGCTCAAAGCCGGAGAGGTTCAGAGGATGAGTGCTGGCACCGGAGTGGTGCACAGCGAAATGAACCTGGGCGAGGAAGCCTGCCGCTTTTTGCAGATCTGGATCGAGCCAGATCAACGCGATCTGAAGCCTGACTACGAACAGAAACCCTTTGGCATCGGACGCGACTGGACTGCTCTTCTGGATCCATCCGGAAGAGACGCTGCCATGGCCATCTCGCAGACACTCTTCCTTTGGAGAGCCAAACCGCAGCCCGGCGATGAACTCTCACTGCCAGCAGAAGGCGGTCCCATGCTTTGGCTGCAGCTGATTGATGGCGCGCTCAGCTGGACGTCGGAGCAGGGAGAGCCCGCAACCCTGGTGAAAGGAGATGGCGTGGGGCTCCACCGTGATGACCCACGTCTTCATCGGCTGAGAGGGACAGATTCCGGCGCTGACGTCTTGCTGTTCGCAATGAACGCTTAACACCACATGTGGTGAAGTGAGCATTCGAGAACGCATTCATTGCGACAGCACCGTGTATGGCCCCTAGCAATATCCACTGCGGCACCAGCACTGCGATTTTGACAATCTCCATGTCAATTGGTGAGCTGCGTCAGCCACCTTCGAGCGATCCCAAAGACATTCGGTGCATCACAGAAACACCACATCTTGTGCCCTGAAATAGCGAAGTCACAATTCAACGATCCCCCGAGCGATGGGATTTCTGATGAACCATCAGACCGTGGTGCGATACCGCGGCTTTCTGCTTCTGCCACAACTCAATCAGAGCTGGTTGGTCCGCCCTGAGCGGAGCCCGATGCGTCTGTTGCCTTTCAGGACAACCACCTGCTCGCTGGCGGATGTCAAAGCCCTTCTCGACTGGAGGCTCTCTCAGGAAGAAATAGAAATCAAAGCAGCCTGAAGATCAGGCTGCTGCCGGCGGTGGAGTGGGGTGGTCGATGGGTTGAAGAGGAATCACCAGGGTTGCCCAATGTTCAGGACGCGCCGGACGTTCACGACGGGCCTGGCGCACACCAAAAGGAACTCTCACAACGTTGGTGCCCTCGATCGGCAATGTATGGCCGCGACGAAGAGCCGATTCCAGGCCATCCGGTAAATCCGGAAGAGTTGGCGGTGGAGTGTTGCTAGTCCGATCCATGGTGTCCCCCGACAGACGAATCAGTTGTCGAACAGTTTGTTTTCAAAAGAAGCAAACCCTGTTCAAACCAAACCAAGTTTTCGGTTTTCAGTGAAAATTTAACGCGGTAACGCCTCAAACACCAGCAAACAGCTGAATTCAGGCGGCTGTCGCCATCTCCTCCACGGACGGACACGTGCAAACCAGATTGCGATCTCCGAAAGCGTTATCGATCCGAGCCACTGCAGGCCAGACCTTTTGCTGGTCCTGACCCTGCATTGGGAACGCCGCCTGCTCACGGCTGTAAGGACGGTCCCATAGATCAGACATCACCGTGGCCATCGTGTGGGGAGCCTGCTTGAGAGGGTTATTGATCGGATCAATGGCGCCGGTTTCAATGGCATGCACTTCCTCCCGGATCACGATCATCGCGTCGCAGAAGCGATCGAGTTCCGCAAGGCTCTCACTTTCGGTGGGTTCCACCATCACTGTTCCCGCCACAGGCCAACTCACGGTGGGGGCATGAAATCCGAAATCCATCAGACGCTTGGCAATGTCATCCACATCAATGGATGCGCTGCGTTTGAGAGGACGCAGGTCGAGGATGCATTCGTGGGCAACACGACCGGTGGGACCACGAAACAACACCGGGTAGTGCTCATCGAGGCGATGGGCCAGGTAATTGGCGGACAGAAGCGCCACAGCACTGGCCTGGCGGAGAGCCGCTGCACCCATCATCCGGAGATACATCCAACTGATTGGAAGAATTCCGGCACTCCCCAGGGCGGCTGCGGACACGGGGCCAATCGCAGAATTTGAGGGTGATGTCGCCAAGGGGTGGCCAGGCAGGAACGGGGCGAGGTGATCGGCCACACCGATCGGACCAACTCCGGGTCCACCACCACCGTGGGGGATGCAGAACGTCTTGTGCAGGTTTAGGTGACAAACATCGGCTCCATAGGCGCCAGGACGACAGAGACCCACCTGAGCGTTGAGATTGGCGCCATCGAGGTACACCTGCCCTCCGTTGGCATGGACCAAATCACAGATCCTGCGGATGCCCGGTTCAAAAACTCCATGGGTGGATGGATAGGTGACCATGAGTGCTGCGAGCCGGTCGGCATGTTCGGCAACACGGGCTGCGAGATCCTGCTGATCGATGTTGCCGTCGGCATCGCAAGCCACTGGAACCACCCGCAGGCCAGCCATCACCGCACTGGCCGGATTGGTGCCGTGGGCACTTGTCGGGATCAGGCACACATCGCGGTTCGCATCACCTCGGGACAGGTGCCAGGCCCGTATCACCAGAAGGCCGGCGTATTCCCCCTGGGATCCGGCGTTGGGCTGCAGTGACACTGCAGCGAACCCAGTCAGAGCCGACAACCACGCCTCAAGATCTCGGGAAAGGCGCTGGTAACCCTTGACCTGATCGGCCGGAGCAAAAGGATGCAAGGAACCGAATTCCGGCCAGCTGACGGGCAGAAGCTCAGAAGCAGCATTCAGCTTCATCGTGCAACTTCCCAGGGGGATCATCCCGTGCACCAGCGACAGATCTCGGCTGACCAGCCGCTGGATGTAGCGCATCAACTCGGTTTCACTTCGGTAGCGATGGAACGCTTCCTGCCTCAGCCATGGGGTTGTCCGCTGAGGAACACCGCTCAGGTCACCGGTGACCGAAGCGACAGGGGACGGTGCCGGCTTCTCGACAGCTGAAGCCAGGGCTGCGACCAGTTCAGAGAGTTCAGCGTCTGTACTGCATTCATCGAGGGCGATACCGAAGCCGCTGGCCTGGTCTGCTTCAACACCATGAGGCAACACCTGCAGGTTGAAACCGGCAGCCCTTGCAGCCCGATGAATCAGGGGTGCCTGAGGGCAGCTGACAACGACACTGTCGAAACGATCGATTGCAGCGAGGGAGAAGCCGAGCGACATGAGCGATGCTTCAAGACGCTGTCGCAGGCTCACCACCCGTCGCGCAATCGCGGTGAGACCTTCCGGTCCGTGATGGACCGCGTAAAACGATGCCATCACGGCCAACAACACCTGAGCTGTGCAGATGTTGCTGGTGGCCTTGTCGCGACGGATGTGCTGCTCGCGGGTCTGCAGCGCCAGGCGCAGCGCCGGCCGTCCCTCCGCATCGCGGGACTGACCAACCAGTCGGCCTGGAATCTGACGCTTGTAGGTCTCTCGGGTGGCGAAAAACGCCGCATGCGGTCCACCGAAACCCATCGGAACCCCAAAACGCTGCGCACACCCAACGGCGATATCAGCACCCATCGAGCCCACCGGCGCCATCAGTGTTTGGGCCAGGGGGTCGATGGCCACGGTGACCAGGGCCCCGACGTCGTGGGTGCGCTCGATTAACTCCGTGGGGTCCCAGACGCGTCCGTCAGCACCAGGGAGCTGCAGCAGTACGCCAAACACGCTGTCGTCAATGACGACGTCGTCCGAGTTCACCTGCTCCAGCTGAATCCCAAGTGGTTCAGCACGTGTCTGCAGGACCGCCCATGTCTGTGGCAGCACGGCTGAATCCACGAGGTAACGCAGAGCATCCGGTCGCTTGCACACCCCATGGCTGAGAGCCATCGCCTCTGCAGCCGCCGTGGCCTCATCCAAGAGCGATGCGTTGGCGATCGGCAGACCGGTGAGTTCGCTGATCAGCGTCTGGAAATTGAGCAGAGCTTCTAGCCGCCCCTGAGCAATCTCCGCCTGATATGGCGTGTAGGCGGTGTACCAGGCGGGATTTTCAAAAACATGCCGCTGAATCAACGCTGGCGTTGCGGTGCCGTGATAACCGAGGCCGATCAGCGATCGAGCGATGCGGTTATCGGCGGCGATGCCCTGAAGATCTCTAAGGGCTGTTGCTTCGTCACAACCCTCAGGAAGTTCTGCGAGTGGTGCCGTTTGATCGAGGATGTCGTCTGGAACGACATCAGCAATGAAGGCGTCGAGATCCCGGTAACCAAGCTGGGAGAGCATCTTCTGCTGGTCCTCCTCGCTAGGGCCGAGATGGCGCTGCAGGAATGGGGAGGACAAGGCGACCGAAGCGAGATTGCGGAGATCGTAAAGAAGGGTCACCAGCAACCGGTGTCAGCTGGCGTTCACCTTGGCACCATATGCAGCTGAATCGAGCAGCGTTTCGAGCTGGGAAGCATCCTTGGGGCGCACCATCAGCAGCCAGCCCTTGCCATGGGGGTCGCTCTGCAGTTCTTCAGGGCTGTCGAGCACTGATTCATTGCGCTGCACCACCTCACCATCCAGCGGGGCGTACATGTCCTCAACCGCCTTAACGGATTCCACGGAACCGAAACTGGCGCCCTTGCTGAGCTCGGAACCCACCTCAGGAAGCTCCACAAACACGATGTCTCCCAGCTGATCAACAGCGAAGGCACTGATCCCAACCCGAACCAGCTCACCATCGGCATGGGCGAACTCGTGACTGTCGGCGAAACGGAAGGATGCTGGAAACTCAAACGCCATTGGCTGGCTGGTCATGCTCTTGCTCCAGTTTGCGGGAGATTGATCAGACCTGCCGCATCGAGAGCTGCCAGCGCCTCGGTTAGAGCCAGCTGAACATGGGCCCGGTGCGTCCCTCCCTGCAGATAGAGGTTGAAAGGCTCACGCAAGGGGGCGTCTGCGGAGAGCTCACTGGTCGACCCATCAATAAAGGTGCCTCCCGCCATCACAAGTTCACTCTCATATCCGGGCATCGCCGCTGGCACTGGGTCCAGGTAGGCACCCACCGGTGAGCAGGCCTGGAGAGCTCGACAAACAAGAATCAGGCTCTCGGAGGAGCCCAGTTGCACGGCCTGAATCAAATCGCTGCGGTGATCTCCCGGGCCGGGATTCACGGCAAAACCCAGCCGTTGAAAGGCACCAGCCACGAGGTCAGCCCCGATCAAGGCCTCAGACACCATCTGCGGCGCTAGAAACAACCCCTGCAGGACCAAGCGCTGCAGGTCAAACCCTGTTCCCCCCTCGCTGCCGATGCCTGGAGCCGTCAAACGGCAACAGGCCTGCTCCACCAGATCAGCCCGACCAGCGACGTAACCACCTGTGGGGGCAATGGTGCCACCCAGGTTTTTGATCAGGGACCCGGCGATCAGATCAGCTCCCACATGGGGCGGCTCTTGCTCTTCCACCAGTTCGCCATAGCAGTTATCGACAAAGCAGACGCAATCAGGCTGGCGTGCATGGATGAGGTCGCAGAGTCGCCCGATCTCGGCAACGGCGAGCGATGGCCGCCAGCTGTAGCCACAGCTGCGCTGGATCAGAACCATCCGGAGCGGTGCCTCAAGAGCCTGTTCCAAAGCGGACTGATCGACAGCACCCGAGGCGGTGAGGGGAAGTTCGCTGTAGCGAACGCCGAAATCAGCCAGGGAACCCTGCTGCGTTCCACGCAGACCGATGACCTCCTCCAAGGTGTCGTATGGCCGTTCAGTGATCGAGAGCAAATGATCTCCCGGACGCAGCACGCCGAACAGTGCCGCGGCGATCGCATGCGTACCGCTGACGAACTGCAATCGCACCGCGGCCGCTTCGGCACCCAGCACCCTTGCGAACACGCGGTCCACCACCTCACGGCCCTGGTCCCCGTGGCCGTAGCCCGTCAGCGATGCAAAGTGCTGAGTGCCGAGCCGCTCAGCTGCGAAAGCGCTCAGAACCCGCTGCAAACGCGGCGCTACTCCCGCTGTGCGCTGCCTGGCGATCGCGTCCTGATCGGCGACCACCTGTTCAACCAAAGATCTGGCCCGCTCACAGGAGCTGGACTTGGCTTCACCAAAGGGCACTGGCTGAATCCGAGTTTCAGCAATGCAGCATGGTCACCCGAACACGAACTAGATCGGTGATTCCTTTAGATTTCCGTGACTAACGGCACCATCCGCTCCCGATCTACTGCTTGAGCGGCGCTGTCACCCCCTGGAGCATTCCTGTTGGTATCCACGCAAACAGCTGACACCCGCGAGGGTCGGCAATGGGCTGCGGTCACGGCTCCCCGCGGTCCTCTGCCTTCCCGACAACGTCGGCTCAAATCCGGCACAACCGGCTTCATGCTGGTGATGCACGTCCTGGCAACGGTGGCTCTGCTACCGCGGTTCTGGAGCTGGCAAGGCGTTGTTGCCTTCGGATTCCTCTACTGGGTCACGGTTCTGGGGGTCACCCTCGGACTCCATCGCCTGGTGGCCCACCGCAGCCTGGTGGTTCCGGTCTGGGTCGAGCGAATCCTGGTGATCATGGGCACTCTGGCCTGCCAGAGCGGACCGATCGAATGGGTGGGATTGCACCGCCACCATCATCGTTTCTCCGATCAGCCGAGCGATCATCACGACGCCGGTCGGGGGTTGTGGTGGAGTCACAGCGAATGGATGCTCCACGACATCCCTGCGTTGAAAGAACTCGATCGTTACGCAGGCGATCTTCTGGCCGACCCCTTCTACCGCTGGCTTGACCGCTGGTTCCTACTTCTCCAGATCCCTCTGGGTCTGAGCCTCTACTGGATCGGCGAAGCAACCCAGGTGCATGGAGGAGGGTTAGGTCTTGTGCTGTGGGCCATTCCCCTCAGGCTGGTTGTTGTGTATCACGTCACCTGGCTGGTGAATTCCGCCACCCATGCCTTCGGCTATCGCAACTTCGACTGTCCGGACCTTTCACGCAATTGCTGGTGGGTCGCGATCCTCTCCTTCGGTGAGGGCTGGCATAACAATCACCATGCGCACCCAGCCAGTGCTCGCCATGGCCTCCGCTGGTTTGAATTCGACTTCACCTGGCAGCACGTCCGACTGCTCAAGCGCCTTGGTCTGGCCAGCAGGATCCGTACAGCTCGATACGTGCCAGGTGCCTCCTGATTAGACGACAGCCAAGTCGTAGGCTGACCGATCGGAGTGAAATCGTTGACCCGTCCTGTCCCATGCCAAAGCGTGTAAAAGTCGTTCTCAATGAGGACATCCTCAGCCTCGGCAGGGACGGTGATCTTGTGGAAGTTGCTCCCGGATATGCCCGCAACTTCCTGCTGCCCTTCGGCAAAGCCGTTCCGGTGACGCCGGCGGTGATGAAGCAGGTGGAGCACCGCCGCGCCAAGGAAGTTGAGCGCCAGGCAGCTCTCAAGCAGCAGGCTTTGGATTTCCAAACCGCCCTCAACACGATTGGCCGCTTCACCGTTAAGAAACAAACCGGGGAGGACAACGTCCTGTTCGGCACGGTGACCAACGGCGATGTGGCTGAAGCCATCGAAGACGCCACCAAGAGGGAAATCGACCGACGCGACATCGTCGTGCCGGAGATCCACCGCACCGGCAAATACGCCGTCACGGTGAAACTTCACAGCGAAGTCACTGCTGAAATCAACTTGGAAGTGGTCAGTTACTGATCGCTAGCGAAACGGCTCAGACGAGCCAGAGTGAGAGAGCTGTCCTCAACGCCCTGCCGCCATGGTGAGCGTCCCCCTACCTGAGAACAACGATGGGGGACGCCGCGGCATCGCTCGAGGACGTCGCGATCAGGAACCCAATTTCGAGGCTCTGCCCGATTCGATCCCACCCCAGAACCTGCAGGCGGAAGAAGCTGTGCTGGGGGGGATTTTGTTGGACCCTGATGCCATCAGCCGCATTGCTGATGTGCTGCAGCCGGAAGCCTTTTATCTCAATGCGCATCGAGAGATCTTCCGCACTGCTCTGATGCTTCACGGCCAGGGCAAACCGACAGACCTCACGGCGATGACAGCGTGGCTGGCCGATACCGGTTCCCTGGACAAGGTGGGAGGCAGCAACCGGTTGATTGAACTGGTGGATCGTGTCAGTTCCACCGCTTCGATCGAGCAGGTGGCGCGGCTCGTCATGGACAAATTCCTACGGCGCCAGTTGATTCGCTCCGGCAATGAAGTGATCAAGCTGGGGTTCGATCAAAGCCTGCCAATGGAGCAGGTGCTCGATCAGGCGGAGCAGACGATCTTCGCGATCAGCCAGGAAAAACCCTCCAAGGGCCTTACGCCAACGGCCGAAATCCTCACCCAAACCTTTGAGGAGATCGAAAGCCGTTCGCTCGGCACATCGGTAGCCGGCATCCCGGTGAACTTTTACGACCTGGATGCGATGACCCAGGGCCTGCAGCGGAGCGACTTGATCATCGTTGCCGGCCGGCCGGCTATGGGTAAAACCTCGATTGTGCTGAATCTGGCCAAGAACGTGGCCCAGCTGCACGACCTGCCTGTCTGCGTCTTCAGCCTGGAGATGAGCAAAGAGCAACTCACTTACAGGTTGCTGTCGATGGAGGTGGGCATCGAAGCCGGCCGCCTGCGAACCGGCCGCCTGCAGCAGGAAGAATGGCCCTTGCTGGGCCAGGGCATCAACACCCTCGGACAGCTGCCGATCTTCATCGACGACAAACCAAACTCCGGCGTGTTGGAGATGCGCTCTCTCTGCCGGCGCCTGATGGCTGAACAGGGCAAGGAGCTGGGCCTGGTGGTAATCGACTACCTCCAATTGATGGAAGGCTCGAGCCCCGACAACCGCGTACAGGAGATTTCACGGATCACCAGAGCTCTCAAAGGCATGGCCCGAGAGCTAAACGTGCCGGTGATTGCCCTTTCTCAGCTGAGCCGGGGTGTTGAGTCACGGACCAACAAACGCCCGATGCTGAGCGACCTGCGGGAATCGGGCTCGATCGAGCAGGACGCCGACCTGGTACTGATGATCTACCGCGACGAGTACTACAACCCTGAAACCCCCGACCGAGGCATCACCGAAGTAATCGTGACCAAGCACCGCAACGGGCCGGTTGGCACAGTGAAGCTGCTGTTCGAACCCCAGTTCACCCGCTTCCGCAATCTCGCGGTATAAAATAAAACAAACACTAAACAATCAATTGGGAATGTTCAGCTTTCAAATTCTTGCTCTCCAGTGCAAGGACACAGAGAAATAACGACAGCGAAGCCCTGGATGACAGACAGACGAGCCGTTGACGCCATATGGGATGAACAATAATGCAAACAAAACGATATGAACAGGCAACCAACAGCCTTGAACAAAACAGCCTTGAGCACAACAGCCTTGTAAATCAATACATCGACAAATCATTTCAAAGCTGTACTGATCTACAACAACTATCTCAAACGCTTAGTCCAAATCTTGTGGCTTTGCAGCTCAGCAAAGGTCCTCTGCAAGGACGCATCCGCATTGTTGCATTGAAGGAGTTTCGATTCAATCTGCTGGAAACAAACCAGAGTTTATTCCTCAGCGGAAAACGAAGACCCGGCACATGCACCATGGCCATTCCACTACAGGAGATAGAGACCAACAACACGTACCGAGCCCAAGGCATAGAAATGCCTTGGGCAGGAATCATTGGTTTCAACCGAAGGCTGACTGATTTTGATCTAAAAATCCCTGCGGGAGCCCAATTGGCGACAGTGGTGATCAGCCACGAGACATGGAGCAACCGTTATGTGAAACAAGGTGATAGCTCATGCCTGTCGGAACGATGGGAGAAGAGCAATCAACTGGAACTACAAAGGCCGTATTTCCTCAACCTTCAACAACAACTACTGAACCTGGTAAACGGCAAAGCAGATGTATGGACGACCAAGGAGTCCGATCAGTTGATCGATCGTCTGATCCAGTGTTTTGAAGATCCAACAGCACGCACCCTGCCGATCGCAAAGCGCGAAGTGCGTCATGAAGCTGCCGTTGAATTACTGCATTGGTGCGCCAACAACCCCACATCCTTGATCAGCATCGAAAAAATTAGCAACGAAATTTTTCAATCACGCACATCCTTATTCAAAGGTTCGAAAGAACATTTCCAACGCACACCAATGGAACTGCAACGTGCGATCCGAATGGATCGCGTACGGCAACTGCTGCTCAATCCCAGGCAATGCCGAAGCCAAGGCCTCAAGGGCGTCGGCGAAATCGCAGCCTCCCTAGGCTTCAGCAGCCGCAGTCATTTTGCGAAGCACTATGAGGATTATTACCACGAATTACCGATAGAAACACTGAAGCGAGATCAAATGCAATTCAGCTAAACGAGTACAAACTTTATTCGCGGACTATTACGCTCGTAACTAGTCCTGTTTAGCCCTGAAGCGGGTTGTGGAGCCAAAACAAAATCAGTAAAAATGGCTCAAAAATCTGCCGTTGGAAAGAATCTCTCTCAAGATTAAAGCAAATGACAATGGCTCTTTCAACTACTACTTAGACAGCAGATGATCGTCTATTCACAGCAAACCTTTATGCATTACAGCAGAATCAAAAAAGTGACATTTCAGAAGACAGTAAAGATGGCGGGTCGAAGAAAGACATACTGCGATCGGAGGCAAAACTCACCTCAGCATCCCATTCAACAGTTTGAAAAAAACCAGTCTCAACAATTTGAGTAAATGCTTGTTTGGGAGGATTTGACTTTTTAGGCTTATCAAACACACGACTAGAGCGGCCGGAGCCTCGACAACCTCCTCGAGAACGACGCGAAGATTGATTCACTGAAAAAACGGCAATATTATCAAACGGCCAATCTGGCTCATCAATCAAGGAATTGCCCTTACACAACAAATCATTTGCAACATCTTTTTGAGTGACGCCAGTCGATGGATCTAGTACACCTATGAAACGATCGCGACGAAGTTGCCCGATGACAAAATCCTCCCGTGCATACCGCTTCGAACTTGCTGTAGGGGGCAAGCTTTTAACTTTACGGGTCAAACCTGATGCGAGGGCAGAACCAGTGAGACTGACATCAACCAACTGTCGAGATGGCTTTAATTTCTTAAACAACTTCTGCTCCAATGTTGCTGCGGGAATATTCTTATTCTTACCTGCCAAGTTAGCAACAACAGCAGAAACCATAGGGGCTGCCTGAGACGTACCGCTTTTAGCCGTAACACCGGACACAGTAAAAGCATCGGAACTCACAATTCGCTCACCAGGCGCAAAAAGATGAACGGTTTCCTTGCCAAAATTTGAAAAGGGTGCAACGGCTCCAGCCAAGGTGACTGCACCGACAGATATCATCCCTGGAACATTTGCGGGAGTTCCAGGTAGAACATCATTATTGTTGGATTGATTTCCAGCTGCGGCTACAAAAACAGCACCATACTTTTCACGACCCAAACGCACTGCTTCCTCCATAAAAGAAAACTCAGAAGGAGGCAATCCAACATCACCAAAACTATTATTGATCACCTTGGCACCATTATCCAGAGCATAAGACCAAGCAAATAATGCATCGGACAACCGCCCATTACCATTCACATCAAGAATGCGGAGAGGCATTATTTTTGACTTGGGTGACAAGCGAGTCACAATGCCCGCAACATGGGTCCCATGACCCTGCGGATCGCCATTATTCAACAATGAAGTGCTTAAGCCGGCAGAGCTAAGCACATCAAATCCGTAGACATCGTCGACCACTCCATTGGCATCATCATCAAGACCGTTTCCAAGAATTTCAGCAGCGTTCGTCCATAGTTTTGGGACAATATCGCTGTGATTGAGATTGAGGCCTGAGTCGACAATCGCTACGACAGCCATCAATAAAAAGATTCAATCAATCTATAGCAGAACTTGAGATAAATGAAAAGGGGAATGACCCGTGAAGCACAGATTATGAGTTTCCATAAGGGAACCGATTCGATCGCTTAGATCAATGTATACATGTTCTTCATCATCCAGACATAGCCAATCCATAACAGTTGAAGGATACCGGGTTGCAAGTTTATTGATAGAGAACGCGAAACTAGCTACGGAAAACACAGCTAGATCATCTCAACCAAATCGGCAGTGAATTGTGAGTGATCGAACTGCGGTGAATTCCTGATTACTGCAACCACACCTCCAAGATCACCCAATCCAGGCTCGTCACCGTTCTGGTTGAAGAGAATAAAAACATCTTTTTTATTCGCCTTGGAAATAAAGTCGATATCGCTATTTTGGAGTTTCTTGAACATCTTCTTGTTTTTCGGAATCCCAATCTCAGCCCCGTTTTCAAGGCCAAAATCCACTGCCCGAATCACCAGACGATCGGACGCTGGATCGAAACCCTTAATGATCTGAGCATTTTTCTTTGTGTATTTATCACGAGGTATTAGCTCATAAGAGACGCCGGTCACATCATCGGACGGAAGAGGATCGTCGGAACCAGGCTCACCGGGTGCATTGGAATTATTAACATTCTTGACAGTCACATTAACCTTTCTCCGAGAAACATTGCCAGATACATCTTCGGCTGTTACAAACATCGTGTATTTTGATTTCTCCTGAAAGCCAGATTCTTCACCCAAGACAACGACACCAGTTTCAGGGTCAATATCGAAATAGCCTGAATCACCTTTACTATCATCCAAGCCAAATACGATTGGAGGTGTATCATCAGTCGCTGTTGCCTGATAAATAGTATCCGCTTCAGACAACGCTCCTTTCACTTTGGCCCTGCCACCGGAGGTAAACTTCGGAGGATCATCATCAACATTATTCACCTCAAACCGAACAAACTTCTCAGAGGAGTTGCCAGCCTCATCATGGGCGGTGACAACAAAAGAGCGCGGTTGCTGAGAATCCTCATGATCAGGATTCAAGCCGAATCTCACATCACCTGAAAGGGGATCAACAGAGAAAGAATCAGTATCATCAATCGAGTACATTACCAGCGATTCATCATCAGAGGTGACCGCGTAAATCAGCTGATTATCACCACTATTCTCATCCAGGGACAGTGCAATATCAGCCGACGTGATTCGGGGTAAACGCGTATCCAATGTGAACACAAGTGGCTCCGAAGCAACGGATTGATTTCCCACTGGATCAGTCGCACGAACCGTCAGCCGATGCACACCATCGTCCAGTTTGGGTAATTGATCCGTATAACTCCATTGCCCTGAAGAATCAGCACGCACAGTACCGATCTGCTGATCATCCAGAAAAAGATCAACGGTGGAGTTGATCTCGGCCGTGCCCTTGAAATCAGGTGATGGATGGTTGGTTAATTGCTTTGAAGACGGTGTTTCAGCATTGTCACCACGAATCAATTCAGGAGTCGCGGGTTGAACGGGTGGATTCGTGTCTGGCTTCACCTTGATGGTGTAGGGAACAGTAAGGGTTTGTGAATCTCCCTTGGAATCTTCAACACGGAAAACAACAGAATGCTTACCGAGCGCATCAACATTCGGAGTCCCCTTCAGGTGACCATCCGGCGTCACACTCAACCAGCCCGGTCCATCCACCATCGAAAAGCTGAGAGGGTCTCCATCAGCATCAAAGGCAAGATCAGCAATCGAGGATGCATAGGGCTCTTGCACAAAGGCATCATCCAGTTCCCAAGCGATTGATTTCCAGACAGGCGGCTGATTGTCGGTCCGCTTTCGAACAACGCGGAATCCCCAATCAGAGCCTTGATCAGACGCTGCCCTGGGCTTACCAGGGGGCAGCGAACTCATGGAGTTGCGATTCACAGGATGGAGGAAACTGCCACCTTTGCGAAAACGAGCTGGTAATTTACTTTGTCCAATCTCAGTAAGATCATCAAGCCATTCCCAGGCATTGCCAGCCTGGTCGAACGTGCCATGGGGGCTGGGGTAGTCGAAGCTGCCGACTGGAGCAAGGCCTGAAAAGGAAGAACCTTCGATATTGGCCTGTTCAACCCCGATGGAATCACTCTGGGTTGGGAAGGCATACAGCGTTGGAACCGACGCAGACGAATACAAACCAGCCTTAAGCCATTCCGCATGGGAGGGAAGCGCAAAGGCACCGTCATCAAACGCATCCTGATTGCGTTGAATTGGTTCATTCTTATTGTCATCCTGCTTGGGCATCATCGTGTAAACACCTTTCTCCGTACTGCCAGTCGACAGCCAGTTCACATAGCGAGCAGCATCCCAGAAACTGACATAAGTCACGGGGTAATTGGCCAACTCAGGGACAACCGAATAGGAATAGTCGCCTGATTCACCGTCTCGAGTGATTCCACCGATCCCTCGATCAAGATCCGTCAGACCCATTTTTTTATCGTAGAGATAATAATCGTCGACGGAGGCCACGGAATTCAAAAATTGCGCATATTGTGCATTCGTTACTTCGTAGGTTCCCATGTAAAATTCATAATCGGGCAAAGGCAAAGTCGACTTGGACACAGGGTCGATCGGTAGTGGATCCCCAGGACGAGCGCGAACCAGAACATTCGGCATCACAGGCCGAGCCTCAGCCACCTGAAACGACCAAAGATCGCCCTCAACAATGGAACCATCCTGCTGTTCCGTATCAACACGCCAGTAATAGGTACGGCTGGGAATCAACTCTTCGGGTGGTGTAAATATATTATTGGCTTGCGAACTGGCCAATGGGAGGCTGCTTGAATCCTCCCCGAAGTAGATATGATTCAGCGCAACATTCTTACCTTCAAGCCACATTAAATCAGCGTCAGGCTTGACAGTCTGTGAACCACTGGGGGCAATTGGGGTCCTGGCTTTCTTTATACGATGACCTGGGATCCAATAGGAATCAGCTCCAAATTCATAGGCACCACTATCGGGGGCCTCTCCCTGATATCCATCAGTAACACCATGAATATGCAAACCAAGATCAATCAGAGGTGATCCTTCCCTTGGGCGAAAATCAAAATTTTCCGGGTCACGTAGCTCTTCTTTAATCAACGTTGTGCGTCTATCAGCTTGTCCGTGATCGCTTACATAGGAATTACCAATCGCCTGATTCGGTGAGCCAACGCCAAAGGGATCAGGCATCCGGTCGAAAGCGTTGTTATGAATCGTTGAATTGAAATGGCCCAGACGCCGATTCGGATCCTTCCCATATTTTGATGGTATGTATCGACACTCCCACTCCAAACAACCAGGAGTGGAGTCCAAGTAACCATAAAACTTGCCACGACTAGAACTAATATCGTAAGAAAAATTAGAAACTAAAGTGTTATTCACTATTTCATGCTGATCACCTTTAATTCTCATTCCACGGCGCGTTTGCCTTGAAACATTGTGATGTGCGGTACCGCGGATACCAGCGGGACTTCCATCAAATCGAATGCCATTGCGACCTGGAGCATCATGAATCCAGTTGTAGGCGACCAAAGATCCTTCTTGAGATGACGCAGGAACCTGTATCCCTGAGATGTCTCCATCACCATGGAAGGCGTAAATATGGTTGTAGCGCCAAACAGAGGAATCACCAATTTTTCCTCCACCACCAAAGCCAAAGGTGTGGAAAGTATTTCTCTCAACATTCATACGTGGTGCCGCCGCGACCCTCAGGGCTCCTCGATCGCGAACATTGTGCAAATAACTGTTCTTCAACTCCAAACCAGGGCCTGCAGCACGCAGAAAACCACTGATGCCATTGGCAAATTCAGAGTTGATAAAACTGATATTGGAATCGGGAACATTCTCCAATTCCGGACGACCTTTCAGGCTGACTGGTTGAATGCGATTATTATAAAGAGGGCGTTGTCCATCCTTCAACATCCGACCGTCATAGGTTGGATAAAGAAAGCGCATCTGATCAAAATTTAAATTGGTCGCTTCATTCAATTCAAAGATTCCAGTATGTAAGGCGATCCCTTTAAAATCTAAAAATGATGAATCCTTGATCTCGAGCAACGAGTGATAATCGGCATCTGGATGTTGGTCAGGATCAGCGATATAGGAAGTTGAACGATCCCAGGCACGAGCCTGCAAGTCACTAAGATTGGGATCCTGGTCATCAGGCAGCCAGACGTAGAGATCTCCTGATTCCTTGTCGTAATGCCATTCCTGAGGACGATCCAGCAATCCCAAGTGGCCCTCGAGATGATAGTGAAACTGTTTGGTTCCCTGGACAGGTCCATTTTTAAGAGGCCAGAGATCGGCAGTCTCTACGGAACCGTCGTTGCCACTGGTCCAGTTGAAATTCTTCAGGGCCTTCTGTCCAGGGCTGCGGAGCCACAATTCAAAGTTTGGATCAATGTCAAATGATGATTCGCCAGCCTTGTGATTTATAATCTCGCCAGAATGAGTTAGACCAAAGCTCTTGTGAGGCACCAGCATGGCCCCATCAACACTGAAGCCGAGATCAGCCAATCGTTGTTGACTTTCATGATTGGTATACACATCTGGCAACTCAGAATTCACCAGCGCGAGAGCTCGCGTTCCTTCAATATCCCAGTAACTTTCTGGTGTTGCATTTCGGCGATCGGAATCATCAAGCCGATCCCATTCCTTTGTGATGTTCGGCCAACGGGCCGCCGTTAACATCTGACCATCGAGATAAAGCTGTGAAATATCAAAATTTAAGTTCGTCTTCCAGATGTTGTCGTCATGCGGCTGCCAGTCGGTCGTAATCTGCTCAGCTCCGGTCAGGACAACATCCTCGTTCTGATAATTTTCAAACGTGATTGGCGCGTCTTCCCGGCCATTCAAATTCTCGATTCTGAGACGCTCTCGAAACGTTCCGCCACGGATTGAAATCACATCACCGGGTTTGGCATTATCAATCGCGTATTGAATCGTTCTGAACGGCGCCAGCAAGCTGCCGGGGTTGCTATCACTTCCATCGTTGGAAACAAACACAACACCGTCTGTTGGCGGCAACGCATCAGCCGCGAGAATCAGCGTGGCAGAAGCGGTCGCAGCAGAAGTGAATTCAGGAGCCAGACCATCCACCACAAGCTCAAGAGCCTTGGCCTGTGAAAGTTCCTCTCCGTCGGCATTCAACTCTTGGGCGGTGATGGAATAGCGGCCATCGAGAAATGCTTTCTCATCAGAAAGGGGCAACTGCCATTCACCGTCTTCATCGACGGGCGCCGAACCGATGTACGTCGACTTTGCAGTGGAATCCTCAGACGACTCTGCAAACAACTCAATTCTCGAACCAGGAGTCGCCACACCGGAAAATCGAGGAGTTCGCACCTGGGTGACCGCATCGCGATCCGAGCTGCCTGTGTCCGATGCCGCATCGAGGCGAAGTGCTGAAAGCAGCTCCAAGTCCGGGTTGATCTCCGTCGGATCGAGCTCCTCATCCACATCGGGCAATGCATCGTCACCGGGGGATGTCTGATCCGCCACGGAGATCAGACCATCCGCTTCTGGATCCTCGTCTGGGAGGTCTGTCTCTGATTGTTCGTCGTCCTCAGAAATCGACGTGACATCTGAATTGGTTCCATCAGAGTCGTCATTGGTCGAATCTTCATCGACAGCGACAACAGTGTCATCATCCGATTCCCCATCGGCGTTAGAAGACGACACAACCTCATCATCGCTGTCAGAATCGTCAATCGATGGCACGTCAAGGCTTGTCATGCTCACCATCGCTCCATCCCCTGAAGCCGAAACGTCCTCGTCTGTGAGTTCAACAGGTGCTGGTGTTTCAACTGTCAGTGCAACAACAACATCAAGGGAACTGCTGTTACCAGCGACATCTGTTGCAACAACCCTGAACTGCAGACGCTCGGGTATGGCGATCAACTCCTCTGTCGTCAGACGAACCTCTCCAAGGATGGGGTCAATCGACAAGCCATCCAGGGAGGAACCATCGAACGGCTCCAGGCTGTAGACAAGCTCCGACAGATCCGTCGCCGTAGCGGTGTAGATCAGATGACTGATGGGAGGCAGCTCATCGACCGAAGCAGCAGTGATGCCGCCACCGCTGCTGCTGTCATCAAGGATTGCCGACTGAAAACGCGCGTCCCATCCCGCAAACAGGGCCTTGGCAGACGTCTTCCAACCTGTTTTGCCAGATACAGTCCCATCAGGATTTACATCGAGGCGTCGAAACAAGCTCGATTTACGGCCTTGTTGACGGAGCAGAACCTGAAAACCCGTCTCGGTGCCAATGGCCTGAATCGCATCCCATCGTTTTGAACTCTTATCGCTTAACGCCTTACCTGCCGCATTCTTCAACGTGACAGATCCGTCCTGAGACGCCATCCGATATCCCTGTCCAGCATCGAGAAACCCATCTCCATCCGCATCCTTCTCCAAACCGAAAATGCCATCCACTTGGATGACATCTCCGAAACGATCTTCCCAATTCCTCTTTAACGCACGATTAACAGGTTGCCATTTCGAGCGCCCATTAATACGTCCTGCTGAATTAACATTCAGAAAACGAAACAAGCCTTTTTTATGCTCCTCCCCCTGAACAAGAACCTCATATCCATTCGATCCAGAAATGGCGCGAACTGGCGTCCAGCTTTTTGTCGAGTCATCAGTAAAAAGCCGATCTTTCCAGTTGGTTAGGGGGAGCTCTCCGCCATCCACAACCAACGTAAAAGTATCCGCACTATCAACAAAGCCATCACCATCCCGATCAATGCGTGAAAGATTTACTGAATGATTCGCAGACATGGCTTTGGCAAAGAAGAGTAGTTGAGCTAATAAACGAAAATCAATGGAAGATTGAGAAGCTAACCGGCAAACAAATCAAGATCTATTAGCTGATCATTGACTACGTTATATCGACAATCTCAGATGTCAAAACAGGATTTCCTTCAAGCACAGCGAACAAACCGCCAGCTCCCCAATTCTTATTTGATCCATTTGCATTGAAATAGAGTCGACCAGAAAGTTGATGGTAAACAAAATCAGCATCACGCCTTGCTGTTTTCTTCCATTTTTTAGCCCTACTGATTGCAAAGTTCGCGTCAGACTCAGCCCCAAAGGATTGGACATCAATTTCCAGACGTTGTGACGATGGATCAAAGTTTGTAATGATATCGGCATTTTTTCTTCCAAAAGAACCACTTCCGCGCACCTTGACAGTGTCAACAATTTGTTCCGTCACGGGTTCCTCGACAGGTTCTGTAACCAGTTCCGTCACGGGTTCCTCAGTAGGTTCTGTAACCGGTTCTGTCACAGTTTCCTCGACAGGTTCTGTAACCAGTTCCGTCACAGGTTCCTCGGTAGGTTCTGTAACCGGTTCTGTCACAGTTTCCTCGACAGGTTCTGTAACCGGTTCCGTCACAGGTTCCTCGACAGGTTTATGGGTCACATCAACAATCTCAGATGTCAAAACAGGGTTTCCTTCAAGAACCGCAACCAGACCACCGCTCCCCCATCCTTTGGCCGCTTTATCCGGATTGAAGAACAACTGCCCAAAACGTTGTCGGTAGACAAATTCGGCATCCAACTGGGCCGCTGCCTTCATCTTCTTTCGCTTATAAATGGCAACGAAGGCATCAGAATCAACTCCAAAGGATTGAGCATCAATCTCCAGGCGTTGCGACGCAGGATCGAAGTTTGGAATGCGATCGGCATTTTTCTTTCCATAGGAGCCATCCCCAACAATCTCAATCGAGTCAATAACGGGGTCCGTCACCGGGTCGGCCACAGGATCAATGACCGGGTCTGTGTCTGATTCAGGCTGCGACTTCTCAGTTGACAAGACAAGCTCCTTTTCAAAGCTGTTGCCGGCAGAATCCTTGGATGAGACGCGGATCTGGAATGACTGATCAGCACTCAAATCCTCTGATCCACTAAACAACAATTGTCCATCTTGAATACTGAATTGACTGTTGTTTGTATCTCCAGCACCCTCCACCAGGGCATAGGTGTGGACATCAACTGGATCAGAATCTGTCGTCGTGAACGTCGCCAGAACATCGCCCTTTCCGGAAGCCGAGCTCAATTCAGTTGTCGACAGGGCTAAGTCGGTGGGTCCATTAGCAGGCCCAACAGTGAAACTCCAGACATCACCAGGTACTTCACCTTCATCCGTGACGGTGTCAACACGCCAGTAGTAGGTCTGGCCTGGGACGAGAGATTGCTGCGGTGTGAAAATATTGCTGACCTGGGCGGCCTGAAACTCGAGATTGGCAGGATCAGAACCGAAGTAGACCTTGTTAGTGATCATCTCCAGTCCCTCCAGCCAGATCAGATCGGTGTTCGGCTTGGCACTTGCCGCACCATCCCCAGGAATCGGACTCTTGGCATCCTCCGTTTTATGGCCGGGTATCCAGTAGTAGTCGTCGCCATATTCATAGGGGCCAATATCAGGGGCATCCCCAAAAAATCCATCGGTGATCCCAGGCTTGTACGTTCCCTTGTCGATCAAGGATGAACCCGCACGTGGCCTGAAATCAAAGTTCGCTGTATCACGCAGTTCATCTTTGATTGAATGGCCACGCATCCACTCGGTCGTTGAGTTCCCGGTTTTATTCTCTGGGTTCAGTACAGGAATCGGGTGTCGCTCAATATTGCCGGCGTTATTATGAACAATTGAGTACAAATTACCCTGATACGGGTTAGAGCCGCGACGCCCTTCTTGTCTATAATCGTAGACATTAACACCGGTTTCTGGAAGAATTAATCCCTGCGTTGCTGGGTCGTAACCACCCGTGTAGCCATAGAACTTATCTTTATCGAAGCCAAAATCATATTTTTCATTGTCAAACGCGAGATTACTTATCAGGGTATGTTGATCGCCCTTGAAGCGATAACCTCGCCGATTGTTGAAGCTCACATTGTGATGGGCCGTTCCACCGATACCAGCGGGATCCCCATCAAAACGGATACCATTACGACCAGGCATATCGTGGATCCAGTTGTGTTGCAACGTGGTTCCAATCGCAGCACCCCGGTTGATCTGGATACCAGAATCATCACCGTGATAATGATAATCGTAAATACGATTTAGCTCCCCGAGTGATTTGCCACCCTGTTGGCCAAACTTCGCTCCCAGGCGAGTCATCCCGCCAAAACCCATCGAGTGGACGCTGTTGCGACGCGCCACCATTCCGTCATAAACACGGAATGATGCGAAACCACCATTACTTGGATTATTGTGAAAATGAGAATTTTCAACCAAAAAGTGGGCAGAGTTAGCCCCAAGATCAAGATCGGCGCCGAAGTTATAAGCAAACTCATTATTAATCCACTTCATATTGGAATTGTGATACCCAAAGCCAGTGGAAGGATCGATATTTCTATCCTCTCCCTTAACACGCCCGCCACCTCCAGCACTGTTGCCGAAAGGGTTGCGATAGGGATCCGCAATGATCGTACGCTTTTCAGCGTTCAACATGAAACGCGGATGAGCTGAATAGAGAAACTTCGTGTTTTTAAATGTAATGTCGTGATCACCCCAAAGATCAAACGCTCCAACCCTGAAGGTGATGTCGTTGAAATCAATAAACGAGGATCTCTGCATCTGCAGGATCTTGTCCGGAGTGCCCCACGCAGACAGGTCTCCGTCGGAGCCAACATTCTTGCTTGGGGTATTGGTTCTTGCCAGTTTGGATGTTTCTTCCTCACCGTAACCGCGAGCCTCAATCCTTTGTTCGTTGGGATTAGCGTTGCCGTCGAGCCAAACGAACAGCTCTCCAGTAGCTTCTTCGTAATGCCACTCCTTGGATTGATCGAGGAGATCTAGATGCTGCGTTAGGTAGTAAACGCTTGGCTGTCCAGGCCCTGTGAGAGTGCCATCCACCTGGAAGGAAGAATCTCCAGCGTTGTGTTGGATAACATCAACGGCATTGTTCTTGTAGCCGACAGCCACAGCACCTTCAACGCTGAATCCAAGATCTGAAAGCTTGTGTTCACTCTGATTGGGAACGGTATTGGCGCGCGTCTTCAGGTCCCAGTAACTGCCAGGCGTTGGATTACTGCCGTCTGAATCATCCAGCTCATGCCAATCTTTGGAGATGTTCGGCCAACGGGCGCCGGTGAGCATCGAATCACCGAGAAAGAGCTGGGTGACATCAAAGTCAACACTGGTTTTCCAGATATTGCCCTCGTGAGGGACCCATTCACTCGTGATCTCCTTCGCGCCGGAAACAACTACCTCCTCATCGTTATAACTCTGAATGGTGATCCGTTGATCGGCCGATCCATCCAGATGGTTGAACCTGAGATGTTCCCGATATGTCCCCTCGCGAATATTGATGGTGTCGCCAGGCTTCAAACGAGCGATGGCATATTGAATCGATCCAAATGGTTCCTCAAGCGTGCCCGGATTGGTGTTATCACCATCCTTCGCCACAAAGTATGTCCCTGATGTGTTGCTGAAATCTTCCGTCAGTCCTTCGGTGATCTCTCCATCAACGTTGATCACATCTCCATACACCTCTTCCCAACCCTGATTGAGCGCTCGCTTTTGGGAAATCCATACGTCGAAAACAGATTCGTTCGAAGCAAGAAGACGACCATCCGAATCAGTTGACCACTCACCGAATAGACCTCTGTTGCTCGTGCCTGTTCCCTTCAACAGAATCCTGTAGGCACCTTCTTGCTCAGGATCTGGATTCGGAACAGCGCGGAAAACGTCATAACCCCACTTGAGTTTATTCGATGAACCAGAAAAAATCTTTCCTTTTTGCCCACTAATTTGAATAATCTTGCCCTGATCAACAATCTTGGATCCGTTGCTTCCATCCAGCAGACCATCACCATCCGCATCCAACTGAGCCGATGTCAGCTCAATCGTGGCATCAGCTTCCGACTCGGAGGTGAACTCCGGCACCGTCTGATCAATGGTGAGGGACGATGCTTCAGAACTGGATGGATCCTCGCCATCGGGTTTTAGCTCCCGCGCCGTGAACAAAAATGTGCCTTCAGCCAGGGCTTCGTTGTCTGCCAAAGCAAAGCTCCAGGCCCCAGACTCATCGGCCACCGCCGATCCCAACACGACATCACCAGCAAGCACCTCAACGGTGGATGCTGCCGTCGCCACACCTGAGAACACCGGGGTGTTGTCGTTCGTGAATCCGTCCGATCCACTGTCGACGGAGACGTTAAGTGTGGAGAGACTGTCATCCCCGACAGGAGTCAGAGGATCAAGGACGGGAATTTCAGGGTCATCAACCGGGATCTCACCGGAAACAGGGACGATGTCGTCCTCTGTTTCGGGTTCGTCGGTGCCTAAATCATCGTCATTGGCATCATCGGCGTCATCAGACGTTGATCCATCAGACACTGCACCTTGTTCAGAATCTGATTCAGCCGCTTCTTCCACACCCACACCCACACCCACTACACCGTCATCCGGCACGGTGTCCTCGACACTGAGAGCGCTGACGCCACCCTCACTCTCTGTTGATGCCTCGCCAAGATCGACGATGGTCTTGGACAGCGACACCTGCACGTCCAAACGGTTGCTGTTACCCGCCAGGTCTGTGGCCACAACAGCGAAGCCGATGCTGTCCGGCAGAGGAACCAGTGCAGCAGGATCGAGCCGAACCTCTCCGCTGGCAGCATCGATCGACAGACCCGCCAGTGGCAGCTCGCTGAGGGACTCCAGCGTGAAGGTCACATCTGAGGCATCCTCTGCGGATGCTGTGTAGATCAGCTGGCCAACCGGGGCGTCGTCGTCCACCGACGCCGCCGTGATGCCCCCACCACTGCTGTCCTTTGCCAGGATCGACTCCCGGAATCGGGAATCCCAGCCAGCCAGAAGGGCCTCGACCGCTGGCAACCAGGAGGTTTTGCCAGTGATGACACCTTCCGTGTTGACATCAAGCAGCTGAAACGCAGATTGATTGCGCTTTCCCTTCTTCAGCAGAACCTCAAACCCGTCCTCGACGACCAACGCCTGAATGGCATCCCAGCGCTTGGAGCTGGAGCTTGAAAGAGGATCCCCCCCCTTGGTCTGGAGTGTGATCGGATTTGAATCGGTGAGGAGCTTGTAGGCCTTGCCCTTGGCGCGATCGAGGAATCCATCGCCGTTGGCATCACGTCGCGGGTCGTGCCCGATGAAGCCGTCCTTCCGGATCTCATCACCAAAGACGCTCTCCAGGCCACTCTTGAGTGCCATGTCGATCGATTGCCACTTGGAGGAGCCGTTGATCACACCAGAGGCATTCGCCTCGAGCACCTTGAACTGCCCCTGTTTCTTCCCTTGCCCTTCCAGCAGCAGTTTGTAGCCGCCATCACCCCCATCCGACACCGCCTTAAGAATGTCCCACCGCTTCGTGGAGGAATCTGAAAAGCCTTTTCCCTTCCAGTCTTTGAGTGGCAGCTCTCCCTCAGCGGTGGCCAACTTGTATCGTCTCGAACCATCAACCAGGCCGTCTGCGTTGTTGTCTCGTGAGGGACGCTTGGTTTGGCTGGCCACGAGCTCGAAGTATTGTTCAACCTTTCATTCTGATGGGCTGAGCAGTACTACGCCAGCCTTGAGCTGAGCCCCAACGTACGGACTTACCAAAGCAACTGGCTCAGTTCATCCTCAAGGCTGTACATTTAAGAAATTGCTAATAAAAAGCACTTCAGGTCAAAGCGATAACGTCAACAAAATGTTTTGCTGACAATGGATTCCTAGGGGGAGTGAACCGAAGACAACATGAGATTCTTTGCAAGCCTGCCCGAAGCTTCGACGTGGTCGAAGGCGGCGATTGCGATACCGGTTGTGAAGCAACTATCACTGCAGCTCGACTGAGGCCAATGAGCGACTCCAAACTACTTTTGAATAAGCAGTTTGAACTTTAAAAGCCATCATTAGTACCCTTATGGCCCATTGCTTAAAGGAAAACGTCAGAGTGTTTGTATCATCCAATAAGCAGGAGCTCCATCCCCTAATTCGATGACGTCCACCCTTTTCAACAATGCGCTGCATTTTGATGGCACAGGTGGCGCCTATTTAGAACGTACGAACACAGCGGTCGATCACTCACCGTTATCACGAACATGGGTCAGACCAAATGCCGTCGCCGACGGTAAGACTGGGAACAGGAGCCAACCATGGGCCTCAAGTATTATTTTCAAGATTGAATCAATCAATACCGATAACAACTCGGTACTCTGGCGAAAAAGAGGAGGTGGAGTTGATCACATTACATTAAAGCTAGATACATCTGGCAAGCTTATTTTTACACTTGGCCGACTGGGTGACGGCAACTACATAAAATTCACCTCAGCAAACAGTCTTGCAATAGATCAGTGGACTGCCATATATATCGATTACAATGGAGGAAGGACGAGAGAGACGGATAATTACAGCAGTCGATTCAGGCTGAGAAGCATTGATCTTTCCGATGGAACTTCAACAGATTTAACAACCGCAGGCACATGGGAGGCATTCGGGAATGGAAGCCGTAATAACGTCACTGGCTCGCTATTGTTAGGAGCAAATAGCGCAGGAAATAATAATTTTTCCGGAGATATTGCAGCATTTGCGATTACAACACTGAAGGCAAATGTAAATCTTCCTGATGACACTGAAATCGATAAATTTGTCAGGGACCCCAAGACATGGCTATCAGATTACAAAATTGGTAACAACTTTAGATACCCGTCTCAGAGGACTAATCAGGCAGGTACAAATTTCGCAATGAGTAGTGCCGGTGCTGCTACCACAGCATCCTCCCAAGCCACACAAGTCTATCTCTTTGGAGATGACATGCCGCTGGGTGGAGCCAGAAGCGACAGTTACGCAGACATGAAAGTTCGAAATAGAGTTTATCCCGGCTTCTCTAATGTTGAGCTAATCAATGGAAGCGGTACAAACTTTAATTCTGCATCATTTACATCGATCTATACACCACTAAGTCCATCAATTAGTTCCGTCAGCTCGTCAACAGCGAATGGCACCTATGGGATCGGTGATGCGATCACCATCAACGTTGAGTTTTCAGCGGCTGTAGATGTCGTCACAACAGATGGAACACCAACTTTAGAACTGGAAACCGGAGATACAGATCGCACAGTCGATTATTCCTCAGGAACTGGTACATCGACCCTCACATTCACATACACGGTGCAGGACGGGGACACTTCCAGTGATCTCGACTTCACGGGAACATCCGCACTCGCCCTCAACAGCGGCACCATCAAAGCCAGCACTGGGGCAGCGAATAACGCAAATCTCACGTTGGTATCGCCGGGAGCTGCAAATTCACTCGGGGCTAATAAAGCACTTGTCATTGATGGCACAGCGCCAACCGTTCAATCCGTCAGCAGTTCCACCGCTGATGGCACCTACAAAACCGGCGACACGATCACCATCAACGTCGTCTTCTCTGAGGCCGTCACCGTCAACACCACCGGCGGTACCCCCCAACTCACCCTCGAAACCGGAACCACCGATCAAGTCGTCAACTACTCCTCTGGATCGGGGACCACCACCCTCGCCTTCTCATACACCGTCCAAGCCGACGATTCCTCCGACGACCTCAACTACAAAGCCACTTCCTCCCTCGCCCTCAACGGCGGCACAATCCAAGACGCCGCAGGCAACAACGCCACCCTCACTCTCCCCGCCCTTGCAGGCAGCGACTCCCTCGCCGGCAACAGCGCCATCGTCGTTGACACCACGCCTTCTCCGAGCCCATCTCCAAGCCCTAGCCCCAACCCATCTCCAAGATCTCCTACTCCTACTCCTTCCCCAACACCAACACCTGCTCCATCACCAACGCCAACGCAAAAGTCCAATCCTTCCCCAACTCCTGATCCAACTCCAGCCAAACCAGACAACTCAAATCCCCCCAATCTGATCCTTGATGCCAAACGAATTGGCAACCAACACGGGAAGGCAACCTACAGAATCAAGCCTGGCGCCAATGTTTGCCAGTCCGTTCTCAATCTCGACAATCAAGCCACGGGCGACGACACAGAAGAAACTGGAGAAGAGCTCACTTATCGAATCACAAAAGGAAACAAAAGAAGCCTTTTTAATATCAGCAACACCGGCATCCTCTCATTCATACCGGTAGAAAATGCATTCAAAAAGCAGATCCAAATCCTGCCTCTCACCATCAGCATCACCAGCAGCAAACGCCTACTCCCAACAACCACTCAAGTGGTGATTGTCATCCCTGCCAAAGCCACCACAAAAAGTACGTGCGACCCAAAAAAATTCAAGCCAGAAGAAGATGGGTTTCGGCTGTTAGGCGGCTCCTGTGATGACACGTTTAAAGGGCGTTACTCATACACAGCACTTCACGGAAAAAAAGGCCATGACCGACTCATCGGCCGGGGAGCCAATGATTCTCTCTATGGCGGACAAGGCCATGACACGTTGCACGCAGGAGGAGGAGATGACCTGCTCATCGCTCATGAGGGGCATGACGTTCTGAAAGGGCGCAAAGGCAACGATCAACTTCGCGGACATTCAGGCCATGACACCCTCCGCGGTGGAAGCGGCAACGACACCCTCAGCGCTGGCTTGGGTGACGACCTCCTCAATGGCCAAAGAGAAGATGACCTTCTACGTGGACGCCCAGGCAACGATCGCCTCCGCGCACACTCAGGCCATGACACATTGCGCGGGGGAGAGGGCAACGACTCACTCTCCGCCGGGGCAGGAAACGATCAACTTGTGGGGCGCAAAGACAACGATCTCCTCAAAGGACGCCAAGGCAACGACACTCTGCGCGGCGGGCCGGGAGATGACATTCTCAAGGGCGGCAAAGGCGCTGATCAATTCCGGCTGTCCAGGGGCACAGACGACATCCTCGATTTCAAACCCCATCAAGGCGACACCATCAAAGCCCCCTCATCCGTATCGCTTCAATTCGTTGAGAACGGACAACATCTCCTGCTTCTCGACCCCAGCTTCAACATTCACTCCACACTCCACAACACCTCAATTGACGCCTTGCTCAATGCTCAGCCTGGGCTCGTGAACTGAACACCTGCTGCTGCCGATAATGAAGCCATGAGCTTTTCCGCCGCCCCCACCGAATCCTTCGACGTGATCGTTGTCGGCGGCGGCCATGCCGGTTGTGAAGCAGCGATCACCGCTGCACGACTCGGGCTGAGCACAGCTCTGTTCACTCTCAACCTCGACCGGATCGCCTGGCAGCCCTGCAACCCTGCCGTCGGCGGCCCCGCCAAAAGCCAGCTCGTCCATGAAGTGGATGCCCTCGGTGGTGTGATCGGACGCCTGGCCGATGCCACCGCCATCCAGAAACGCATCCTCAACGCCAGCCGCGGCCCGGCTGTGTGGGCCCTGCGCGCCCAGACCGATAAACGCCTCTACTCCCGCCAGATGCTGCAGCTGTTGCAGCACACCCCCAACCTTGCGCTGCGCGAAGCGATGGTGACCGGCCTGGAAACAACCGGTGAAGGCGATCAGCAACGCATCAGCGGAATCCACACCTACTTCGGCAGCGTCTACGCCGCCGACGCAGTGATCCTCACGGCCGGCACCTTCCTGGGGGGCCGCATCTGGGTGGGTCATCAATCGATGGCCGCTGGCCGCGCTGGCGAACAGGCCGCCGAAGGCCTCACCGAAGCTCTCCAGCAGCTCGGATTCCACACCGATCGGCTCAAAACCGGTACCCCCGCCCGGGTGGACCGGCGCAGTATCGACCTCGATCAGCTGGACGAGCAACCCAGCGATGCGGCCGATCGCTTCTTTTCCTTTGACCCGGCCGCCTGGGTAAGTGGTGAACAGATGAGCTGCCACATCACACGCACCACAGCAGCCACCCATCAACTCATCCGGGACAACCTGCACCTCACCGCCATCTACGGCGGCGTGATCGACAGCAAAGGGCCCCGCTATTGCCCCTCAATCGAAGACAAGATCGTTCGTTTTGCCGATAAGGACAGCCACCAGATCTTCCTGGAACCGGAGGGACGCGATACGCCGGAGATCTATGTGCAGGGCTTTTCCACAGGCCTGCCGGAGCCGATCCAGCTGCAACTGCTGCGCAGCCTTCCGGGTCTTGAACAAGCGGTGATGCTGCGCCCGGCCTATTCCGTGGATTACGACTACCTGCCTGCCACCCAGCTCAAACCATCCCTGGAAACCAAGCGGGTGCGTGGCCTGTTCAGTGCCGGGCAACTCAATGGCACCACGGGGTATGAGGAAGCGGCTGCCCAGGGCCTGGTGGCCGGCATCAATGCCGCACGGCTGATCGGCGGCCAGGAGCCAGTGCACTTCCCCCGCGAGGGCAGCTACATCGGCACGATGATCGACGACTTGGTGAGCAAAGACCTGCGCGAGCCCTACCGGGTGCTCACCAGCCGCAGCGAATACCGGTTGATTCTCCGGGGCGACAACGCCGACCGCCGCCTGACGCCACTGGGCCGGGAACTTGGCCTGATTGACGATCGGCGCTGGCAGCTGTTCGAGGACAAACTCCAGGCCATGGAAAGCGAAAAGCAACGCTTGGAGAACGTGCGCCTCAAGGTGAGTGATCCCATTGCACCAGCGGTGGAACAAGAAACGGGAGCGGCGATCAAAGGATCGATCACTCTGGCGGACCTGCTGCGACGTCCTGGCATGCACGCCGCCGATCTGGTGCGCCATGGCCTGGCCGATGCCGATCTGCCACTGCCAGTGCGCGAGGGGGCTGAGATCGACATCAAATACAGCGGCTACCTGCAACGGCAACAGCAGCAGATCGATCAGGTGAAACGTCAGAGCCAGCGCAAGCTCCCTGCCGATCTGATCTACGCCGACATCGGCACCCTCTCTCGAGAAGCACGGGAAAAGCTGGATGCGATTCAACCCACCACGCTGGGACAGGCTTCGCGCATTCCCGGTGTCAGCCAGGCTGACACCACTGCATTACTGATGTGGCTGGAACTGCGGCAGCGCAGCCACCTCGCCACCGCCAAAGAAGCTCGATAGCTTTGGGATCATTGGGCTTCGGCCTTGTCTTCCAGGGTTCCTACATCACGTGCCTACTGGAACCTGCGAGCGGAGCAGGTGATGGACAAGGTGTTTGAGCAGGATGCCTTCGATGCGGGAGAGCGGCACCTGATGGCGGTGGACGTTGCCGTTGAGGAGCCAACGACGATCCAGGACGCGCAGCCGAACCCAGCTTCATCAGCAAAACCCCAGGAATCAAACCTGTGGTTGCTGCCGATGCTCACCGGGATCGCCGTAGCCAGCGTGGTGAGTTGCGGCTGGCTGATTGGCAACTGGCAGATCTCCCAGTCTCAGCTCGAACAGGAACGCAACCTTCTGCTTGTTGAGCGTCTGCGCCAGACCATCGCGCCATCGAAAGAACCGGTTGCGACTCGAGAACAAGTTCAACAGCCACAATTCAGCGATTTACCGCCACCAACCGCTCAATCGACCTCCACCCAACAATTGCCGAGCCAACAGCCAGCTTCACAACAGCCAGAGACCATCAGCCTGGCACCACTGACCCTGCCGATCCGCCAAACACCCTTGTCGACCCAGCAACCTGACCAAGCGTCTGTGACGACGGCACCCAACGCTGGACTGTTTGACGACGAGCCACAACTCACCGGTGTTGTGCAGGGGCCTGGCGGCAGCAGTTCTGCGATCTTCCAGATTGGACAGGGATCCCTTTCGGCCGGCATCGGCGAACACATCGGCAACAGCGGCTGGACACTTGAGGCCATCAGCGACACCGGTGCAGTGATCAGTCGCAATGGCGAACGTCGCAACCTGTCGGTTGGGGGCGTGTTCTGATCGAAGAATCCTCCCTGTTCGCCTCGCCTCCTCAGCTCTGGCAGGCCCCAACTGAGGCGGTGCTCTCCGGAGAAGGTCCACGCCAACTCCCGGGACCATGGCGTCTGATGCTGCTTGGAGATGGCAGCCCAACACGCCATCTCCGCTTGTTGACCGGAGAAGCCGTCGCGGTGGACCTGATCGCCATGGAGCCTGAACAGCAACGTCAGGCTGATGCACCAGCGGAAGTGGGCGAATTAGAGGCTCCTCTGCTGCGACGCCAGGTCTGGCTGACCTGCGGAGGAATCACCCTCGCCTGGGCAGAAAGCTGGTGGAATCAGGCCGAAGCCGATCTCCACCTGCAGGACCGCAACCTGCCGATCTGGCGCAGTCTCACGCAGGGACGATCGGAACTGTTCCGGGAAGTGGATGGCCTGGCCCTGGTGGATGCGGACTGGTTACAGAAAGCCTTCGGATTACAGGGGCCCTTCTGGAGTCGCCACTACCGGTTTTTCCGGGGTGGGAAGGCGCTCACAGTGATCCGGGAAGTGTTCAGCCCACAGCTTGAAACCTGGCTGGGACCAACCCTGCGACAGGAACTTCAGAGAAGTTCATGAACTAGCCAACGAGATTGTTGGGATTTGCTCTTGACAACTTGCCATTAGGTATGCAGCGAGGAAGATGTGAGAACAGTGATTCCCCGTGTCATGGCAGCCTCAGCCTCCTGGCTCAGCCTCACCGACCTCGGCCGGATCTATGGGATTTCGGCCATTCATTGCGGCCGCACAATGGAACATCTCGGCTGGCGAGATAGTCGTGGACGCCCGACGCCAATCGCCGTTGACATGGGTGCCGCCATGTCATCGGGACCCCACAGCCAAGGTCGAGGCACCCTCTGGAATCGAGACATCTGCGGCAGGGAGCTGCAGGCCCGCGGCTACTCGCCCATGAGCCGGAGCCTGCAGGTGCAGCAGTGGACCCAGTTTCTGGAAGCGATGGAGGAGGGATCTCCATCGATCGATGCCACCGTTGAACAGATGGCGGAAGACATCCCCGGCGAACTTGCGGAAGATGTCAACCACCAACTCGCTGCTCGTGGCTGTCGCTTCCGCGTCAGCCATTAAACGCAATGCTCAGGCGAGGCGAAGGCCTTCCACCTGCTGAGCGGCCTTCTGCAGCAACGCCCGCAGTTGCTCCTCATCGGTATTGCTGAGGCTGGTTTTCACAAGCCGGGCGTGGGGTACATGGCTGCGAAGACGTTCGACAACCTTGTCGGGCGTGCTATCTCGAACCAGCAGTGCCAGGGCCGCACTTCCCTTCGGCAGCGTTTCACTGAGATCCTTCAGGAACTGGTCGTTGATGCCGATATCACTGAGAGCTCCGGAAGCGGCTCCGGCGCCCGCTCCAACGGCGAGTCCCACGAGCGGATTCAGGAAAATCAGTCCAACCAGCATTCCCCAGAAGCTGCCGCTGACAGCGCCTGCTGCCGCCAGGTTGATTGCCTGGCGCAGATGAACATGGCCGTCCTCCGCGTGTTCCAGAACGACGGCATCCTCCAGGGAGATCAAATGCTCCTGCTGGATTCCGACCAGTTCCTGGCGAACGGTCTCGGCTTCCTCAACCTTTGGGAAACCGATCACGATCAAATTGCTCATCGACTTGAAATGGCGATCAACTGAAAACTAGGAACGGACCACAAACAGCGTCAGGTACGACGACGACTCGACCGGGGCAACGACCGACGTGAGCTCTGATCCGAGCCACGACTCCAGCGCTCGACGCGAAAATTGTCATCATCCGGCCAGCCTTCATCAGCGTTCGAATCAGCAGCTGCAACCTCGCCTGTCCCATCGGGGGTCTGACTTCGCCTGGAAATCGCATCAAGAGGACGCCTGACGGGACGACCTTCAGCAGCAGCAGGACGAACGGCGGAGGAAGCCTGCTCCTGCCATGGCTCGCGCCAATCCTCGTCATCCTCCAGGAGCCACTCCACCTTTTCACCGACCCAGCGGCCCACGGAATCAAGATCCAACGAGGTCCGGCGCTGTCCTGGCCGGCGACCAGACACCCCATCAACAAGCTGACGACCGGTCTCCAGCCATTGATCCATGCGTTGGTCCAAACCATCCCGACGGCGGGAGCCGCGCAAACGTTTGTCATCCATGGTCTGACGTTACCGGCGGCGATGGCGCAACCAGTGTTCCCGTCGCAGCCCAATCACAACAATCACAACGCCTGCACACTCCAGGGTCAGCAGAAAGGCATCCATGGATCAAGGCGAAGGCTCAGCCGGTACGTAGTCGAGCAGACAGCTGGCATGCCACTGTCCGCCATGCAGCCGTTCGCAGCAAGGCCGACAAGCCGCATTCCGCATACGACGCCGACACGCGGTGCGCTGGCAACAGATCGGACAAACCGCCCACCAGCGAGGTGGTTTTGACGGGACGGGGTAACTGTGACGGACACGAACTTCAAAACGCTGCTGATCCGCATTGATCTGGGCCATCCGTTGCCGAAACCTGGGCCCATGGCCCTCCCGGCTCCTCAGAACCAGATCCACCCAGGCATGAATCATCTCGTGACAGAGGGTGCTCTCCGTCGCCTCCTGGGGCAGGGGCTCAAGCAGGGGGCGAGACAACACGATCTCGCAGCCGCGTGCTCCAGCGACACCAGGACCACGGCGATAAAACCCTGCCGTCCGGCTCATGCGGCCATCGCTCCAACGAACCGCAACACGTGGCTCCCCCGCACGGACGAGCACACCATCGAAGTGTTCACGATTGAGGCGATGAAACAGAGGCAGCAGGGGTAAAAGCGGCAGCGGTCGGTCAGTGATTTGGTTGCCCCGTCATCCTGCCGCGGTCAGTCAGACTCGGCGCTGCTTCAAAGGCAAGCGATGGAACTGGGTCTAGTGCGCGAGATCGGCAGCAAGGCGCTACTGGCCGGAGGTGGCGCTCTACTCCTCTACTGGACGTTCACTGCCGTGAAACTGGTGCTGAGCGCCAGGGGCATCAATCCACTGATCAAGCAGTTTTTCACCCAGGTGGCTGCCGGTCGGATTGATGCTGCTTATCTGCTCACCACCAAGTCCTACCGACAACACGTCAACCGGCAGCAGTTCATCCGCTTTCTGGCCGGTCTGAAACTGAACAAGTACCGCAATCTCAAATCGGGTCGCCCGCGCATCCAAGAGAGCGACGTGATCCTGACTGTGAAGCTCAAGGCCGAAAACGACGACGAGCTTCCCCTCGACTTCACGTTCACCAAGGTTGATGACAACTGGCGCATCGCCCGCATCAACCCGGTCAATGCCTGATCAGCACGAGCGGGCCGCAGAACTGCGGCACTTGCTCAACCGTGCAGCTCACGCCTATTACGTTCTCGACGCTCCCGAAATGGAAGACGCGGTCTATGACCGCCTCTACCGGGAACTTTCAGAGCTCGAAACATCCAACCCAAGCCTGCAAAGCCCTGACAGCCCCACCCAGCGGGTGGGTGGTCCACCTGCCGAAGGGTTCAGCAGCGTTGAGCACCGGGTGGGCCTGCTCAGCCTCGACAACGCTTTTAATCGCGACGACCTCCAGGCCTGGCACGAGCGGCTGCTCAGGGTGCTGGACCGCCCCGAGGACAGCCGCCTGCCCCTAGTGGGGGAACTGAAAATTGATGGCAACGCCCTGGCGCTGAGCTACCGCAATGGGATCTTGCAGCGAGCAGCCACCCGTGGCGACGGCAGTCGCGGTGAAGAGATCACCGCCAACGTACGCACGATCAGCTCGATTCCCCTGCGCCTGCAGATCGACAACCCACCGGAATGGGTGGAAGTGAGAGGAGAAGCCTTCATCCCCGATGCCACCTTTACGGCCATCAATGCCGAACGCGAGCAACGGGGCGAGGCCCTGTTCGCCAATCCCCGCAACGCCTGCGCCGGAACCCTGCGCCAACTGGACCCAAAGGTGGTTGCCTCACGCCGGCTCGACTTCTTCGCTTACACCTTGCATCTACCGGGTGATGCCCAACCCCCCAGCCAATGGGCAGCCCTGGAGTGGCTGAACACGGGCGGGTTCCGCGTGAACCCGAACCGGGAACTTTGCGCAGATCTGGCAGCCATCAACCGCTTCTGCGACCACTGGGAGCAGGGTCGCCATGACCTCCCATATGCCACCGACGGCGTGGTGGTGAAGTTGAACGACCTGCTGCTGCAAGACGAAGCCGGCTTCACCCAGAAGGCACCGCGCTGGGCGATCGCCCTGAAATACCCCGCGGAAGAAGCCCCCACCCGTCTGCTGCGCGTTGGCGCTCAGGTGGGCCGCACCGGTGCCGTCACCCCCGTGGCCGAATTCGAACCGGTTGCCCTGGCCGGCACCAGCGTCAGCCGCGCCACCCTCCACAACGCTGACCGGATCGCTGAACTGGATCTGCATCTGGGCGACACGATCGTGGTGCGCAAAGCCGGGGAGATCATCCCGGAAGTGGTGCGGGTGCTACCGGAGCTCAGGCCCAGCACAGCCACCCCGGTGCAGCTGCCGGAGCAGTGCCCCGAATGTGGCTCGAGCCTGGTGCGGGAGGGTGATGAGGCCGCCACCCGCTGTGTGAACAGCAGTTGCCCGGCGATCCTTCGAGGAGGCATGCGGCACTGGGTGAGCAAGGGCGCCCTGGATGTGGATGGCCTCGGCAGCAAGCTGATCGAACAGCTGGTGGACCGTGGCCTGGTGCGCTCGCTGGCCGATCTCTACCGGTTGGATGCGTCCCTGCTCGCCAGCCTGGATCGGATGGGAGACAAGTCAGCCACCAACCTGGTGGCGGCTCTCGAAGCCTCCAAACAGCAGCCCTGGCACCGCCAGCTATACGGCCTCGGAATCCGACACATCGGCGAGGTCAACGCCAAAGCGCTCGCCACCGACTTTGTCAGCATCAACAGCCTCGCGGCAGCGGCCCTGGACGCACCGGAGCAGATCGCTGCGCTGCACGGCATCGGCCCGGAAATTTGCGCCAGCCTCGGCCAATGGCTGCGCACACCCGCCAACCAACAGCTGCTACAGGACTTGCGCAGCGTCGGCCTCTCCCTGGAAGCGAGTGCCTCCGAGCAAGAGGCCGCGAGCCAAGCCGGAGCTGACGCCAACGGCGTTCTGCAGGGCAAGACGTTTGTTTTAACGGGCACCTTGCCCAACCTCAGCCGCAGCGACGCCAAGGCGCTGATCGAAGCGGCCGGCGGCAAGGTGAGCGGCAGCGTCAGCAAGAAAACCGACTATTTGGTGGCGGGTGAAGCCGCTGGAAGCAAATTGAGCAAAGCCGAAAGCCTGAAGATCACGATTCTCGATGAATCCGCACTCCATCAACTTCTTGAGAAAAGCCAATAAAAAAATCCCCACCAGTTAGAGCGGGGATCGTATTTCTGTCCAGGACGGTTAATGCACAACTAGCATGAACAAGATCTTAAAAATGCGCAATCGGCACCTCAGCCATGAAATCCTGATAGGAAACATTCAACACAGTTGTCTTGTAGCCGCCACCAACGATCTTCACGTGATCGCCCGTATCTTTGAACCGAAGATCAGCATCAGCGGGGATCGCGATGTGGTCCTTGCTGAGATCAAAGTCTGTGATTGAATCCTTGCCCTTGGACAGCACAAATCGATCCTGACCTTTGCCACCGGTGAGTTCATCAGATCCCTTACCGCCGTCCAGCACATCGTGACCCTTGCTGCCAGCCAATGAATCCTTGCCAGCTCCACCGTCAAGAACATCATGGCCACCTTTACCCACCAGGGTGTCCTTGCCCTTGAAGGCTGTGATCACATCGTTGCTTTTTTTGCCCTTCAAGGTCTGTGCCCCTTTGGGATCACCGGTGATCTCTTGATCAGATTGCCGTCGGCATCGAACTCAATCACCAAACGACCGATGTAGTCGTAATCGCCGGCTTCTGTGACCACCGCCGTTTGCGTTCCGCCAGCATTGGTCACCCAGGTTGGGTACTCCTCGGTTTTAACGTCTCCTTCACGGGGAACATCATTGGCGTCACCAGTCACCGGCTCTGAACCACCGGCGATGATCACATCCACATCCTTCAACTGGGCCGCCAGGGTTTCTTCGTAGTCGAACACCTGCATGTGGGAGGTGAGAATGATCTTGTTCAGATCAGGATTGGCAGCCTTCAGCGCATCCACCTCGGTTTGAATCACAGCGGCGGTTGCTGCAAGTTCCGCATCCGTCAACAGCTGCGCACTGGCTGTGGGCGACACAACAACACCACCCGAACTGGTGAGATAAGGCAGGCCCGGTGCGGTTGCTCCAATCACGGCGATCTTTTGATCATCTTTGGTGAAGATGACCGAGGAGGTCAGCGTCTTCGCTTGCGGTGCTTGACCACCGGGAACGACCAACGGAGAAAGAAATGTGTCTCCAGAAAAGTCAAGATTGGTAGACAAGAAGGGGAACGTTGCACCTGTATGTGGCGCACCAAAGATGTTGCCAACAGCCTCACCTTCATCGTCCTTTGCGCTGATCAACTCAGCGAAGCCTTCCGACAGAATTGAAGAGTCAATCTCGTGATTACCGACGGCAATCGCATCAAGACCAAGTTCGTTCTGAATCTGCAATTCGCTCAAGCTACGGACACCATAGAGAGCATCACTAGCCTCACTGAAATTACCGGGAATGCAGGTATTTCCAGAACCAATAAATACGGATTGATTGGCACCAGAGTCTTTCTTTCGAAGAGCATTCAGAACAGCAGTCAAACCAGGAATATTATTGAGTACGGAATTGCTTGTAGTCTGCTGATCATTGATGTGAAATAGCTCAAGCTTGTAAGCCATGAAAAGAAAAATGACCTTCAGTAATTTAAAAGCATATGCAAAGAGAAAAGTTAATGCTCACTCAAGAACTGGCTAAAATGCAATTTTTTGATCAGCTAGAAATAAAAAACCTCCCCTTATGGGGAGGTTATTGTCTTCAAAAGTCGAACAACAGCATTTGGCTAATCGAAGTAGATCAGAACAGATCGTTATAGCTAGACGGGAAGGTGGAGACGGAGCCAGACATCTCACTCGCCACGAGCAGCGCGCCCTTGTCATCAGCCTCAGGCACGTAGTAGATACCCTCAGGTGACCATGCATTGGGTGACCAGAATGTCGCCAAATGCTTCACATCTTTGAGATCAGTGACATCAAAGACAGGAATGATGGAGCCAGCTGGCAAGCTGCCATCGGCGGTGCTGCTTGGGTCAAAGGCACGCTTAAGTCCAACCGCGACAAGGTGACGCTCGTTCTTGCCCTTTTTATTGGTCATGCTGAAGGAGACCGTGTGCTCCGGCTCGGTGCCTTTGTCGTCGCTGCGGCCATCGTCGTAATGGTTGAGACTTGCAGCAATCTCCTCAAGCATGTTGCCGGCGTGATAGAGGGTCTTCCCTTTCGCGTCGAAGATCGAGAAATCCCTGGTTCCCATCATGTAAAGATCACCAGTTTTAGGATCATTCATATCCTTCAGAGTCTTCAAACGACCTTCAGCCAAGATCGCAGAATCAAACTTAGATGCATCGCTGTATTCATCTTCTAAATCCTTAGAGCGAACTTCGTCGTAATAGAAGCCATCATCTTTGTTGGCGCCATGCTTAAGGGTAACAAATAGTTCGTCGTCATTCTCTACATCAAAGTCACCCTTGTTGCCGACTCCTCCTTGATCATAAATGTAGATAGTGGCATCTTCTTGCCAAGGATCGGCATCTGAGAAAACAGCGCCGCCTACATCATTCGTACCATAGGAGAAGGTTTTTTCTCCTTCAAAGGCATCGGTCAGTCCGTCTTCAATCAGGGCCTCGATTTCGAGGTTCACATCATCAGGACGGATTCTGCCATCTCCCTCACCGGGCGAGACATAGAGAAGCTTACCCGCCGAATTGACATAGGAGCTGATGCCATCAGGTTGCGACAATCCAAAGAGATTCTGTTTCTCAGTCGGCGCAAAAATCTCATCCTCATTGTTGGTATCGATTGGGATACCATCAAAGCTCTTCGGCTCGAGGCCAAAAACTCGCTTGATTTTCTTTTTGGCAATATCGACCACGGCGATACCATTGTTCTCCTGGAGAGCAACAATCGCTTCGCTGTCACTTGAGGTCGCAACGTATTCAGGCTCAAGGTCAACAACGCCATAGTTCTTGTAATCACCCTTGTCCGGACCAGAGAGACGAACGCCGGCTTTTTCAAGCTTCTTGTTGGATTGATTGAACTCCAACGTCGTGACGTCAGATTTTGAGGGCTTTTTATTATCGACATCAATAATGGCAACCGAACCTTTCGGGTTGGTACCGATACCGTATTGCTTCTTTTCGATCCCGTAGAAATCAAGAGGCTGGCCTTCATTCGCCACAATCAAGGTGTTGCCATCGGGGGTAAACACCAACTGGTCGGCCAGGTTGCCCACAACCTTCGTTGTGGCGACTTCCTTGACTGGATTTTGCCACCAACAAGCTGAAAAAAGGTCACCTTTGACTCAGCTGTCTTCGGCGAGACAACAGTTGCAGCCGCAAGACCCTGGGAACTGATCGCGATATCTGTGGCATCACCTTTCAGGAAGGCTTCACCAATCACCTTTGGCTTTTTCTTGAATCCCTTGGAATAGTCGAGGACGATAACCTGACCGCCTTTTTCGTTATATTCACCGGTAATCAACCAGGCATGCTTATTAACTGGGTCGTAACTGATTTTTTCTGCGCCACCAGGCTGAATATGGGTTTTAGCCTTTATAACCTTGCTTGAAATTTTGGCGTCACCGTTGGAATCAACGATTTTGTTGGCCATGAGAGATGCCTATTTGATGTTAGGTGTTTAAAAATTTTGTACTTCACATGGTAAATCTGGGTTAAAAGTCAGCTAAATATTGTTTATCAACCGCGTAATGTATTACGCATCACATTTATTCCAATCCCTAGAGACATGATTGATCGTTCGACCATTCACCGTTGGATCAAAACCGACTGCGGTCGTGCCAAATTTGCAGAACTGGCATCCCAGAGGGGCTGGCTCGCGTCAGCAAGGCTGCTGTGGTTCGTGGTGATCGCTGCCCTGCGGGACTGGCGCCTACCCAATCCCGATCAGAGCGACGTCTCCACGTCCTGAAGCGCTCGTCTGGCTGCACGGCTCACCAGCCAGACCACGGCCACCGTGGCAAGCACCCCAACCACCCGCAGCCCCCAGGTGCCGGCATCCGCCTCACCACCAAGGACGTCACCGAAACGGGCCACATCACCGGCCAACGCCCCCAACCCGCAGAACAGCACCGTGCCGGGCAGGATCGCGATCAAGCCAATGCAGTAGTCCCGCAGGCTCACCTCACTGAGGCCGTAGGCCAGGTTGAGCAGCGAAAAGGGAAAGGCTGGAGAGAGGCGCGTCAGCAGCACCAGCTTCAGCCCCTCCTTGCTGACGGCTCGCTCCACCGCCTGCAGCTTGGGGAGCTGCTCCAAGCGGCGCCGGGCCCAATCGCGCAGCACCGAACGCCCCAGCAGAAACACCACCACAGCACCAAGGCAGGCCCCGACGAACACCAGGCCGCTGCCGAGCCAGGTGCCGTAGAGCACCCCGGCCAGCATCGAGGCCCAAACCCCTGGCAGCAACAGGGTCACCCAAATGGCATACAACGGCATGAACAGCACCGCCCCGGCCGGTGAGCGCAAGAGCTCCAACACCTCCGGGAGCCAGTGCTGAACCGAAGAGATCAAGCGCAATCACCCATGCATGGAGTGGAGCATTGCACTCAACTGGACGCTGAGGTGTAAAAGCGCAGGGCAAACAACCAGAACGACCGCGCCGCAGCGAAGAAGATCACCGCCAAACCAAAGCCGGTCAGCAGCATTGGTGCTGCGGCTTCCCCGAGCAGCACCTGGGCGGGAACGGTGGTGAGAAAGGCCACCGGCAGCACCACGGTGAACAACAGGCGCAAGGCCGGGGGATAAGCATTGAGGGGATAACGACCGGAGGCCAGCAGGGCCCGCAACACCTCGGTGGCATTCCATGTCTTAACGAACCAGATGCTGGTGGCAGCAATCAGAAACCAGAGCGAATAGAGGATCAAGCCACCGGCCAGCAGCATCACCTGCACGGTGAGCAATGAGGAGAAGGTGAGCATCACGCCGGCCTGATGACAGCCCCAGGCCAGGAGCCCCAGGCCAAGGCCTATTTCTGGCAAACCTGCAGGAGAAAGCGTGCGCAACGACAGCCAGAACTGGCTGTCGATCGGCTTGAGCAGCACGAAATCCAGGGTGCCCTCGCGCACATGTGTGACGATCGCCCCAAGATTCGGGCGCAGCCAGGTGGTGGCCATGCCGTCGAACACGGTGTAAAGCCCTTGCACCATCAGGGCCTGGGCCCAGCTCCAGCCCCCCAGAGTCTGATCGGGGCCATAAAACAGCGAGAGCAGAAACAGGCTGCCGCTGAGGCTCATCGCCACCGCCAACAGCTCGATCAACACATTGGCCTGATACTCCAGCTGCACCGCCACGGCCGTGCCCCAGAAGCGACGCAGGGTTCGCCAGTAGCGCCCCATCAGGCCCCCATCGCGCTGTATCGGCGCACGCCGGCCCGCCAGAGCAGCAGCACCAGCGGCAACAACAGGGCGATCCAGGCCAATTGCGCCCCGAAGCCCGCCATCAAATTCACCGGTTGCCCGGCCAGCACTCTGGCCGGGAAGTCGATCAGATACGGGAAGGGAGTCCACTGGGCCACAGTCCGCACCGCCGGCGGAAACGCCGTGAGCGGCGCCAACAGACCGGACAGGAACACAAAGGGAATGAACTGGAGCCGCTCGAGGGCGCTGGCCTTCTCACTCCAGAAACAGAGGGCCGCAATCAAGCTCTGGAACAGAAAGGCGATGGCAAAGGCCATCCAGGTGGCCAGCCAGGCCAGCAGGAAGCCCCCCAACGACGGCAGCCAGAAGGCCTGGGGCTGCACCGCAAAGAACACCACTGCGATCAGAGCCGCGAAGGGCAGACGGGTGAGCTGCTCGCCGAGGTGGGCCGCCACATAACGCCAGAGCGGATGCAGCGGCTGCAGCAGATAGGGCGAGAGCCGGCCCAGCAGGGCATCCTCCTCGAAGGCATAAACCACCCACACAACCGAGAACTGGCGAACCAGAAAGGCGCTGAGGAAATAGCGATCCAGGGCCACACCATCCAGCCCCAGCCCCGAGCGCGCGTCACTACCGCTCCAGACGCTGAGCATGATGAACGGCAACACCCCTGAGAGCGCCCATAGGGCGATCTCGGCGCGGTACTCGAGCATGTGGGCGTACTGGGAGCCCAGCAGCACCCGAATGATCCGCCGGTTCAGCCCGAAGATCCGCATCAGACGCGCCCCTGCCGGAACAACCCACCGATCAGCTCCTCGATCGGTGGATCGGTCACATCCAGATCACGAACAGGAAAGCGATCCAACAGCTGCGCCACCACCGCGGTGAGCTGGTCGCGGGGAACCAACAGCCGCACGTCACACCCCTCCAGCTGCTCCAGCCGTCCCAACCCGGCCAGTGCTCCCGGCTCAATCGACGACTCCAATTTCAGCCGCACCTCACGCTCCGGCGCCAGCTGATCGGCCAGCACGTCCAGGGGACCGTCATGGAACAACCGCCCCTGGTGGATCAACAGCACCCGGGGGCACAGGGCCGTGATGTCTGCCATGTAATGGCTTGTGAGCAGCACCGTTGCCCCCGTGCGGCGGTTGTAGTCCGCCAGGAACTGACGCACCCGGGCCTGGGCATTCACATCCAGGCCAAGAGTCGGTTCATCGAGAAACAGCACCTCCGGCTCATGGAGCAGGGCCGCCAGCAGTTCAGCCTTCATCCGCTGGCCCAGGGAAAGCTTGCGCACCGGCCGGGTGAGCTCCTCCCCCAGCTCCAGCAGATCGGCCAGCTCACTGATCCGCCGCCTGGCCACCCCATCGGGGATGCCGTACACCGCCGCATTCACCCGCAACGAATCCATCGGCGGCAAGTCCCAGAGCAGCTGCTGCTTCTGCCCCATCACCAGGGTGATCCGGCGCAGAAACTCCGCCTGGCGGCGCTGCGGCCGATAGCCCGCCACCTGCACCTCCCCGGCGCTTGGGTGGATCAAGCCGCAGAGCATCTTCAAGGTGGTGGTTTTGCCGGCACCGTTGGCTCCGAGAAAGCCCACCATCTCTCCGGGCTCAATCCGGAAGGTGACGTCCTGCACCGCCATCACATCCCTGGTGCGGCGGCGGACGAAATGGCGCAGGGTGCCGGCCAACCCGGGCTGCTTCTCGGCAACCCGGTAGATCTTGCTCAGCCCCTCAACCTGAATCACCGAATCAGCTCAGATCCGCCAGGCGCTTACGCGCCAGATCCGCCTGGGCCTGCTTCTCATCCAGGTTGGCCTGGCATTCCGCCACCACCTCTGGCGGAGCCTTATCGGCGAAGTTGGGGTTGCCCAGCCGGCCCGCCAGGCCCTTGATCTCCTTCTCGGCCTTGGCGATGTCTTTCTCCAGGCGGCCCTTGAGCGCGTCGAGATCAACGAGGCCTTCGATTGGCAGCAGCACCTGAAGCTCTCCGCTCACCCCCGCCAGGGCCTTGGCCACCGGAGCGGCATCGGCCTCAGCCGGCGCCATCACCGCCACTGACTCCGCCCGGGTCAAGGCTGTGATGTCGGCCGCACCCTGAGTGAGCACCGCTGCCAGCGCGGCGCGGCCGGTGACGAAACGCACCGGAACCGGTTGGGAAGGCTTGAGGCCCGCCACCGCCCGTAGGTTGCGCACCACCCGGATGGCACCGATCAGCTCAGCAAAAGAGACTTCCAACGCATCATCCAAAGCGCTCTCCTCCAGTGCCGGCCAGGGCTGCAGGGCCAGGAACATGGTCTCCGGCTCACCGGTGACGCTGTGCCAGAGCTCCTCGGTGAGGTGGGGCATCAGCGGATGCAGCATCAGGTGCATCTGGCTGATCACCTTGGCCAGCACCTGCTTAGCGACCCGCTGATCGGCGAGGGCCTCCGCTGAGGGGTTCTCACCGAGATTCAACCGACGCTTGCTTAGCTCCACATACCAATCGCAGACATCGTTCCAAGCGAACTCATAGAGCCCCTTGGCCGCTTCACCCAGGCCGTAATTGCTGTACCGCTCAGCCGTCTCCCGATTCACCCGGGCCAGACGCGACAGGATCCAGCGATCTGCCAGCTGCAGAGCAGCGGGGTTGGCATCCCCCAACTGACCCGGCGTCTCGCCGCCCAGATTCATCAGGGCGAAGCGGGTGGCATTCCAGAGCTTGTTGGCGAAGTTGCGGGACGCCTCCACCGTGGCGGAGGTGTCCTTTTTGCGGTCGTAGTCCAGACGGATGTCCTGCCCCGCACCGGCCACCTCCCGCACCAGGGCGAAGCGCAGGGCATCGGTGCCGTAACGCTCGATCAGCAGCAGCGGATCGATGCCGTTGCCGGCGCTCTTGCTCATCTTGCGGTTCTGCTCGTCCCGCACCAGGCCGTGGATGTAGACGTCCTGGAAGGGCATCTCGCCGGTGAAGGCGCCGGCCATCATCGTCATCCGGGCCACCCAGAAAAAGATGATGTCGAAGCCCGTCACCAGGGTGCTGGTGGGGTACCAGCGCTGCAGGTCAGCGCTGTCGGCATCGGGCCAGCCCAAGGTGGAGAAGGGCCAGAGGCCGCTGGAGAACCAGGTGTCGAGCACGTCTTCGTCCTGCTCGATCTCCGCCAACGCGCCGTACTTCGCCTTGGCCTTCACAAGGGCTTCGGCGGCGTTGCGGGCCACCACGTAGGGCGTGGTGTCGGTGTATTTGCAGCCGGTCTCGCTGATGACGAACCAGGCGGGGATGCGATGGCCCCACCAGAGCTGACGACTGATGCACCAGTCGCGGATGTCGGTGAGCCAATCGCGGTAGACCTTCTCCCAACGCTCGGGGATAAAGCGGGGGTCCTTGTTCTCGAGAGCCTCGCGACAGCGGGTTGCCAGTGGTTCTGTTTTCACGAACCACTGGGTGGAGAGCAGCGGCTCCACCGGCACCTTGCCGCGATCGGAATAGGGAACGCTGTGGCGGTACTCCTCCACCTTCACCAGCAGCCCCAGCTCATCCAGGCCAGCCACCACTGCCTTTCGGGCCTCAAAGCGATCCAGTCCTTCGAACTGACCAGCCTCCTTATTCATCGTGCCGTTCTTGCGCATCACCGTGATCTGGGGCAGACCGTGGCGCTGGCCGATGGCGAAATCGTTAGGGTCGTGAGCAGGCGTCACCTTGACGCAGCCGGTGCCGAAATCCTTCTCCACGTGGTCGTCGGCGACGATTGGAATCTCGCGCCCCACAAACGGCAGCGTGAGGGTCTGACCCACCAGATTGGCAAAGCGCTCGTCGCTGGGATTCACCGCCACCGCCGTGTCGCCCAGCATTGTTTCGGGCCGGGTGGTGGCCACCTCCAGGTGACCCTCGCCGCTGCTGAGGGGATAGCGGAAATGCCAGAGATGACCCTCCACCTCCTTCATCTCCACCTCGAGGTCGCTCACCGCCGAACCTGAGGCGGGGCACCAGTTCACCAGGTATTCACCGCGGTAGATCAGCCCCTGCTCATGCAGCCGCACGAAGGCCTCCTTCACCGCCTCACTCAGGCCCTCATCAAGGGTGAAGCGCTGGCGCTTCCAATCAACGGAATAACCCAAGCGCCGCAGCTGGTCCACGATGCGGCCACCGCTTTCGGCCTTCCACTGCCAGGCCCGCTCCAGAAATGCCTCACGGCCGAGGTCGTGACGGGTCTTGCCCTCCTGCTTGAGCTGCTTCTCGAGGATCGTCTGCACCGCAATCGAGGCGTGGTCGGTGCCGGGCAGGCACAACACGTTCTTTCCCGCCAGACGTTGGTAGCGGACGATCGTGTCGATCAGAGCTGTGTTGAAGGCATGGCCCATGTGCAGGCTGCCGGTCACGTTCGGTGGCGGGATCACCACCGAAAACGCTTCTCCCGGTGCTTTCGGATTGGGATGAAACGCTCCCTGGTCCTCCCAGGCCTGCTGCCAGCGGGCTTCCGTGCCAACCGGGTCGTAGGTCTTTGGGAGATCAGGCACGAAACAAGGGCAGGATCCGAGCGGCCATGCTCGCAAAAGGGTGAACCAGGGAAACGCTCATAAAATCATCTCAATACTTGGAAAGAATGCGGCGTTCTATCCAGTCCCTGGCAGCAGTGCTTCTTTGTTCGGGATTGCTGGCGTCTTGCTCCAACAACGAAGGAGTCAGCCTTCCCACGGTGCTGAGGGTGGCCAGAACCATTCCCAACGACTCCGGGGCTGAATATGACGACTACGAACGCATGGGGGCACTGGTAGATGGCCTTGTCAAACAACTTCGAAGCGTAGACAGCTCGATTCAGATTCAAACCGCACTGTATGGACGGAGGAATTTTGTTGACGAAATTCAGAGGCAAACGAGCAGCGGATTCGGGCCAGATCTGATCATCACCGATAGCGAAACGACTCTGGAATTGTATTCCCGAGATCTCATCCATCCAATTGGATCAGACGCCAAAGTTAGTGACAATATTCCAGGGTATATTTTCAATCTCGTTAGAGCTAAAGACGGACAACTTGTTGGCCAACCCGTCAGCCAATACGTGCAGTTAGCATGTTACAACAAGGAAAAGGTACAAACGCCACCCGATTCGCTAGTCGATTTACCCAAAGACAATGACGACCTGACATTTGGCTTAGCCCTGCAACTCAAGGATTTGTACTGGACTGCAGAAGCTTTTCAAGCTGAGCAAGCTATTGAAATTGCCATGCAGGGCCAGAAACCATCGAAAGAACAGGCCCAGAAAGTCAGCACATGGTTGACATGGCTTAAAACAGCAAGTTATCAACAAAACATCCGTTTCCTCAATGATCAGAACAGCCTTCGCCGCGCGCTGATTTCCGGAGAGCTGGACTGGATTACTTGCTGGAGCACAAATCTCCCGGAACTACGCGAAACAATGAAAGACAAACTTGGGGTTGTAGGAATACCAAAGGGACCATCCAAAAAGCTTCGTGCCATGACAAGACTTTCAGTTTGGTCTTTGGGACGAAACTCAAGCCCCAGACAAAGAGAGAAAGCTCTCACATTCATCGACTTTATTACAAAGCCCTGGGCACAAAAAACCTATGCTCTCCGCAACAAAACATCCTTTCCGGTCGATAAAAATGCAGCCAAAATTGTGGCATCTAAAATCCCTGGCGGGCTATCCGCTTTATCGCAATATGAAAAATTAGCCATCAAGGTTTCGGCCGCAGCAAGCCGAACCAAAGCGATGGTGTTCAGAGACCCAGAACGCTATGACACGATCTCTGAACATTTACTCGACACGATTTACGATATCGAAACCCCTGACGAAGCCAGCCAGAATATCCTCTCTGCGCTTCAGGAGGAAAGGAAATGATTAAAGAATTCCTGCGCGAAATCATCAGCTGGCTCGGCTATCTTCAACGTGGATCCGTTCTTCTTCAGATTTCTCTATTTGTTGTCGCTATTGCCCTAGAGCGACGCTTCCAAAACCGACTGCGATCAAAAATCCCCTCTGCAGCGGTTAGCCTGGTAACACCAATAATCTTGTTGATTATTGGTATAACTAGTATTGCTCTTGGCTTTCCAGGCGGCTTCCTCCGCTACCTTTCCGCCGTCTGGCTGACCTGGAAGCTTGTTAAACCTATCAAAGAAATTTTAAAGAAGCGCGCTCCCAATTTTCCAGCAGATGAAGTTGATAAATCTATTTTCAGACCAATTTTCTTGGTACTTTTACTTCTCACATTTTTCCAAATGATCGGAAGCCGTGAAGCACTTTCAGTGATTCAAATCGGCACCATCTTTGGCGTTGTTCTCACCATCGGGAAACTATTCTCCGCTGTTGTCGTGGTCTACGCCATCTTTACTCTGGCGAGCCGTCCCGCCTCATTTCTCGCCTGGATCAGTGGAAAATTTTTCGGCATTTCAATTCAAGGTCGAAAAGCCCTGGAATTGATCCTTCGCTACTCGATGATCGGCCTCGGCATCATCGGAGTGAGTTACTACATCGGAATCAACGGAACAGCCTTGGTCGCCGTTGCCGGTGGACTTTCCGTTGGCATTGGCTTTGGCCTGAAGGAAATTATTTCCAACTTCATCAGCAGCATCTGGCTGCTGTTTGAAGGAACGGTACGTCCTGGCGAGGTGCTGATGGTGAACGGCGACCCCTGCACGGTTCGGAAACTTGGCATGCGTGCTACGCAGCTACGTCGCGGCAGGGATGGTGCCGAGTTGCTGGTTCCAAACCAGAATTTCTTCACGCAGGAAGCGGAATCCTTCACGGCGGAGGAAACCTCCAGACGCGGCAATGTAGATGTAGGCGCGGCATATCACCACGAACCCCAGCAGGTCATTGATGTTCTGGTGGACGTGGCCAAGAGCCATGAAAGAGTTTTGGAATACCCACCGCCAGCGGCATTCACAACGCAATTTGCCGACTCCTCAATCAACTACAAAGTGCTGTTCTGGGTCCGCAATCCACTCGACGCGTTCGCCGTTGAAAGCGATCTTCGCCAGATGATCTGGGTGGCATTCGAAGAGCATGAAATCGGCATTCCATTCCCGCAGCAGCAGGTTTACCCGATGGAGTGGCCGCCCTCGAAGAACCAGACCCTGCGCATCGGATCAGCAGATCACAGCCTTCAAGCAGAACCTGCCAACGACGATTCAAGTGGAGAGACGGCGTAGATAGTTGTTCTGGCTGCCGCCATTAATCCAACCGGTGGCAATCGTTTTGCTGAGACTGGCATTCACCCTGCCGCGATGAATGTGGGAGGGCCCAGCCGGAAAAATCACCAACTTGCCGCGTTCAGCAGGCTCGTGATGCTCTTGCCAGTGGAATTCGGTCCCGGCCTCATCGACGCTGTCGCAGTAAAGGATCCAGGCCAGAACGCGATGGACGGGCTCAGTGGCTTCCTCACCGATCGTCCAGTCGCAGTGCCATTGCCGGAATCCCTCCCCTGGTGCGTAACGCTGCAGGTTGAAGATCGGCATCACAAACAGGTCCTGATCAGGACAGACCGAGCGAAACAGCGGGCGTTCCTGGAGGTAATGCTCGAGCGCCGCGGACACGCCTCGAATCAGCACCTGCGAAAGGGCATAGGCATCAGGATCGCTTGGGTCGATGGCGACAAGACTGATATCGGTCGAGACCTTGGCAGGCTGATCGCCACCACCGGGGCCGAAGGCGATCCCCGGCCGCTGCAGATCCATACGACGGTCAAAAAACGCCATCACGCCATCGGCCACAGCCTCGAAGCCTGAATTGCGATAGCGACCGATCAACCGCATCAAGCCGTCTCCCGCCGGGGAACCACCACAACCGCATCCAGCTCCTGCCAGCGGTCCTGGTCCGTCACAACATCAGCCATGAGGCCAACCCGCTCGATCACGCTGCAGGCCCGTGACCGGTCCAGAGGGACTCCGGGACCCATGGGCAGGATCAACACCTGCTGCTCAGCGGGATCCGCCATCACTTTCAAATCGAGATCCTCCAGCTCACGCTCGAAGAACAGGCGCCGCATCCTGCCGGTCAAGGTGGGACCAAGTGCATCGGCGAAGGACGTCATGCCGGTCTCGTCGCCACGACACCCGCAATTGAGAGACAACCAGATCAACAGCTTGACCCAGCTTTCGACCGTCCAGGCCGGCTGAAAGCTGTCCCGGTGCTGACGCACCAGTTCAGCGATCGCGAAATCAAACAAGGTGGCCTGGAGGCCGGTGGCATCAGCGGAATCCATGGCTGTCATCCTCTCCTTCAACGAGTCAGACTGAACCGACTGGCTGTATCCACCATGGCCCTAGACCTCAACGACCCGGAACTGGAGTTTTCCGATCTGGTCTACGCCTACCAAAGCTGGGTGATGGCGGTGATCAACGACGAGAAGCTCGGCAGTGAAGAGAAGCTGCTGAACGATGACATCGCTGAGGATGCGCTCAATTCGATGCGCTTCCTGCCCGGTGAAGTCACCAGCGCGATCGAAACCAGCCTGGCGCGTGTCTACGACGTCGACGCGGACGAACTGGCCGAACTGCTGTTCCCGGAAGAGTGATCCTTCATGGGATGGACCGTTGCTGACATTCCCTCCCAGGAAGGCCGCATCGCCTTGGTGACGGGAGCCAATATCGGCCTAGGGCTTGAAACAGTTCGCGCCCTGGCGATGAAAGGGGCAACCGTCTTGATGGCGTGTCGCTCGCATAGCAAAGCTGAATCAGCGCGCAGCGCCCTGCTCGAGCAAGGCCTGACGGGCCTGGACCTGATTGATCTCGACCTCGCGGATCTCGACAACGTGGGGCCTGCGGCCGAAACGGTGCAACGTCGTTACGGCCAGCTGGATCTGCTGATCAACAACGCCGGTGTGATGGCCCCGCCATACCAACGCAGCCGCCAGGGGCATGAACTCCAGTTCGGCGTGAATCACCTCGGACACATGGCGCTCACACAAGCGCTTCTACCGCTGCTGAAACAGGACGGCAGGGTGGTGACGGTGACGTCCGGTGCCCAGTATTTCGGGCGCATCCGCTGGCACGACCTCGCCTGGCAAGAGAATTACGACCGTTTCGGCGCCTACAGCCAGAGCAAACTCGCCAACGTGATGTTTGCCCTTGAACTGGATGCCCGCCTGAAGCGATCCGGTAGTGGAATCAGATCCTTGGCCGCCCACCCCGGTATGGCCCGCACCAATCTGCAACGCAGCAATCTCACCGCCGAGAGCAACCAGCTTGAGCACCTGGCGGTGAAGCTGTTTGATCCACTGCTGCAAAGCGCCTCGATGGGGGCTCTGCCGCAATTGCATGCCGCAACTGCAAGCTCGGCCGCAAGCGGTGATCACTTCGGACCGGATCGGCTGGGCGGTCTGCGGGGACACCCCACCCGCTGCCGTGTGGCACCGGCGGCACGCGATTCCAGCCAGCGGGAGCGGCTTTGGAGCGTGAGCGAAGAACTTATTCAGGCCTGAAACGGCTTTGGCTGAAGCGAACCAGCAGCTTCTGAAACTGGGGCCTTACGTGATGGGGCGAGTGCGCCGCGGTGTTGTCGGAGACAGCCGCTACGCCCGCCGCCTTCGCAGTGCCATCCACGACGCAGCCCATGACCCGGATCATCGTCCCGTGCTGATCAGCGGTGAACCAGGGCTCGGCAAAGACAACCTTGCCGCCCTGATCCACTACGGCTCCGATCAGCGCCGACAGTTGTTGTTGCGCTTCAACCACCGGGATCTTCAAGGCCCGGCTGGCGCGCTGCTCTGCGAACTGGGAGACAGCACTGTTCTGATTAATGGGTTCGACCAGATCGATTCACCCCTGCGCCAGATGCTGATCGCGATGGCGCGTGGTGAGGTCAACACCTTTCATGGCCGGATGCTGTTCACCAGCGAAGCCAGTCAGCCTGATCTCGATGGCATCACCGTGCTGATCCGGGTCCCACCATTGCGCGTGCGGCGATCCGACCTGGGTGACTGGCTTCGCTACCACGTGCGCCTCTAGTGCCGCGAACTCGGCTGGAACCAGCCCCCGCAACTACCAGATGTCGTGGTGCGTCGACTGCAGAATCACGACTTCCCCAACAATCTTCAGGAACTCGAAACCCTGGTGGACAGGGCTCTGAGGCAAGCCCGCCAGCAACGTGGTGACCACTTACCGGTTGCCCTGCCAGAAGCCGTGTTCTGGACCGGAACGGAGCAAGGTCGTCATCGCTTCGACCTCTGGCGCTGGAAACCGCAGTGGCGCCATTGGATGAGAGCTCCAGCCCTGTGGAACAGCCTGCTCTACGGGCTGGTGAGCTGGTTGTTCATCGCCGTGAATCTTGCGCTCTGGCTTGGACCCCAAACCCGAGCGGACAACAGCGTGCTGAAGTTGTTCTGGGCCTGGTGGTGGCCCTTGATCCTGCTGACCTATCCCCTGGTGGGTCGCCTCTGGTGCGCTGTCTGCCCGTTCATGGTCTGGGGACGGTTAGCCCAGAAGCTGACACCATGGCGCCAAAGGGTTTGGCCCCATGGGGATACGGATCGCTGGGCAGCGCCCGCGCTGGCCGCTGGGTTCGCCGCGATCCTGTTGTGGGAAGAGGTCTGGAATCTGGAGGACACGGCCTGGCTGAGCAGCGCATTGCTGCTGCTGATCACCACCGGCGCCGTGATCGGATCGATGCTGTTCGAGAAGCGGTTCTGGTGTCGTTATCTGTGCCCGGTGGGTGGGATGAACGGCCTTTTCGCCAAGCTCGCCATCACCGAACTGAGAGCAGAGTCGGGAACGTGCAGCGGTAGCTGCAGCAGTTACGCCTGCTTCAAGGGCGGCCCCGCCGAGGGAGAAGGACTGGCCAGTGAAGGGTGTCCCTTGGGAAGTCACCCTGCCCAGCTCAGCGACAATCGCAACTGCGTGCTGTGCATGAGCTGCGTCCAGGCGTGTCCAAACCGGTCGGTACAACTGAGGCTGCGACCACCGGCTGCCGATCTCCAACGCAGGATGGATGCCCCTGCGGGTGAGCGGGGACTGATCCTCGTTCTTGCGGGGGGGGTCTGCCTGCATCACTGGCAACGGTTGCTGGGCTGGCTCCCTCTTGCGCCGATGTCACTGCATGAAGGGCCATTGCTCCCAAGATTGAGCTTTGCCGCCTTAGCCCTGGCCATACCGTCTGCCGCTGGAATCTGGTTCCAACGACGTTGGCTGTACGCCTGCTTGCCCCTGCTTTGGGCCCTGCTGCTGGCGCGACATCTACCCCTGGGGATGCAGGAAGCCGGCACAGTGCTGCCGGAAGGTTGGCCCCAATGGCAGGCAGACCGCCACGTGATCGCCTTCTGTCAGACGTTCGTGGTGGGAATCGGATGGATCGGAGCTGCCGTACTTCTGCGACGACTTGCGGATCTCAACCGTTGGAGCTGGCTGACTGGCACGATGATGCTGCTGATGATGGGTCTGGCCGGTCGCTGGCTAGTAGCCCTCTAATCGTGATGAACGATTCCTCCCCAAGGTTGAATGCACGCCAGAAACAACTGCTGGACGCACTGAAATCCAGCCTTGATGAGATGAGTGGCCAACAGCTGCATCGCAGTTTGATGGGAGGGCCAGGAGCCATGGGCCTGGCAACGGTGTATCGCAACCTGCGTCAGCTTCAGCAACGCGGGCTAGTGCGCTGCCGACATCTCCCCAATGGCGAAGCCTTATATGCACCGGTTGACCGTGATCGCCACCACCTCACCTGTGTTGATTGCGGCATCACCAGACCCCTGGACCACTGCCCGATTCACAGCCTTGAAGTGCCCCCGGACGCGGGCCGCGACTTCGTTTTGCTGTTTCACACGCTTGAATTCTTCGGTGTTTGTAGCAGTTGCCGAAACCGGCAGGAGACCGCTTCATGACTCTGGCCGCCACCTATCTGGGAGCAAACGGCTGGTTGCTCGATTTCAACGGACTGCGGGTGCTTGTTGACCCATGGCTGAAGGGAGAGCTCAGCTTCCCACCTGGCGCCTGGCTGCTTCGCGGAGAACTCGGAGAGGAGCGGGACACGCCGGACAATTTGGACCTGCTGCTCCTGACCCAGGGGCTTGCCGATCACAGCCATCCAGCCACGCTCAAAACACTGCCAAAAGAGTTACCGGTTGTGGGGTCCACAGCGGCGGCACGGGTGGTGAAACGACTCGGATTTCAATCAATTTCTGCCTTGAAACCCGGCGAATCGCTGACGCACAAGGGACTCTCGATTCGCGCCACCGCCGGAGCCCCGGTGCCGTCCATTGAAAACGGCTACCTGCTGAAGCACAGCTCCGGCAGCCTTTATCTCGAACCCCACGGTTATCTGGACCCATCACTGGGCAAGGAGCAACTTGACGCGGTGATCACACCAATGGTCGATCTCGGACTGCCGTTGGCAGGTGCATTCGTGAGGGGGTGCACAGTCGTGCCCGAGCTGGTGGAACGGTTCCAACCAACGACCGTCCTGGCCAGCACATCCGGCGGTGACGTGCGCTTTGACGGAGCCCTGAGCCGGATGCTGCAACTGCATGGCTCTATCAGTGACGCGGAAAAACAGCTGCCAGCAGACACCCGCTGCATCGATTCAGAAGCAGGAGAGCGTTACGTACTCTCGGCACGCTGACGCACCTGGAGGCGACGCTGAACCGAAGCCAGATCCTCAGCAAAGAATGAAGCTTGTTGCAGCCAGAACGGTCTCCAAAAGACCAGGCTCCCCCTGAATCCCTAGTCATAACGAGATCAGAACGAGCGCTCAGTGACAGAAGGTCAAGGTTGCGTTACATTTCGTATCAATCGCACTCGACGGATGCAGTCCAATCAAGCCAACGACCAGTGGTTTCAGTCTGCTGCTGCACGCGATATCCACTTGGATCAACTCAAGAGAGTCGAGCGATTCAACGGGCGGGCAGCCATGCTCGGGATCGTGATCGGCATCATCACCGAAGGTCTTACGGGAGCTGGAATCGCCCACCAGATCGGACTGGGAGCTCTCGTTGATGGCTATGCCGCCTGCCGGACCCAGTTCCTACCGTTCTGCTTCTGATTGATAGACAGGAATTTGCCCAGAAGTGCGGACTTGAATCCGTGCTTCTGGGCAGGTTTTCGATCAAACAAGACGACTGAGACATCGTTGTTTCGCTGTGTACAGGAAACAGGCTCAGACGATCGGCGGATTCACCTCAGCCAGTTGCCGGCAGGGAGCCTCCAACCCTTGAGATGGCACTCTGCAATCCAGTGTTGGTTGCCGAGGACTGTCATTGGCTCCGTGCCCTGGGGTGGCAAGCAACGTTCCAGTCGTCAAGACAATGCCTGCCAAACCACAGAGCGTTGAAACGAGGATTTCACGAGTATGTGGGGAGATCATGCTGGTCATGCGAACTCCTTGGGTGGTGGAAAGGACGTCGACCTTTCTCGGTGAGTTCACCATCTCCCAGACGAGTGCTGGTTACATCCCCCAAAGGAGGGACATGTGGACTGCTGAGGCCATGTGAGCATTCCCTCTCAAAACAAGAGCGACTGACAACACAGCAGCCATTCGCACGGCAAAGATCCAGGGATCTGCGTACGTTGAATAAATGGAACGGCTTTACGAACTCGACGTCATTGGCCTCGATGACGCTTGCTACCTGAAAAGGACGCTGAGAACAACCGGCGCCTCAGCAGTCATTGAATATCGCGTTCTGGGCGGCGCCCAGGAGATGTCCATGTTCAATTACACCGTTGAAATCAACAATCACGCTCTTGATCGCTATCCCTGGTCTTCCGAAAAAATCTGAACTCAGCACTGTTTCCGACTGAACGTTCAACGACAAACCTGCTCAAGCATTGCTTCTCCAACCGAGCCCGGCGGCACAAGCAACCATCTCGCTTTCGTTCCATCGCTGTAAGTTGCCCTGGTGCGACCGCGTTCACAATCGGCCTCAACCGTCCAGAGATCACCTTCAGACGATCGATGGAGAAAATACACAGGTGAGACAATCTTCACTGACTCGCAACGACCCTGATCACAACTGATATCAACCCAGCGAGTCATGTTCCTCGCCTGCGCAGTACGATTGATGCCCATGAATGCCACAGACAAAAAACCGATCATTAGGAGTTTTTTCAAAATCAAAGCGCGCAACTCGAGAGGATTTTCAAGATCTTAAACATCCGAACCAGTCGTTGAACGACACATTCACCAAGGTCAGATCATCGAAGAAGACAGATTGACAGCAGGGATCCATATGCTATCAATCCCGACGACACTGCACGTCATATATTGAGCGATCGAGAAGGGCCATAGCAATCGATGGCTGACTTAAACCTTCAGGCTGGCTGATGCAACCAAGCTGCGCTTACTTGGTGCAACGGTTACGAGACAATGACCCGCATTTTGAAGGATCAATGGCTGGCCATGTCGATTGCCTGTGTGGGCCTGGTGGCATTGCTTTGGGTTGAGTGGATCACCACATAACACTCGACTCAGCCGTCATCGTCTGCGTTGCACGCAATCGTCAGGGCCAAGCAAGCCGTCTCGACATGCCTCTGAAATCACCTGAATCCGTTGCTCAGGTGTCGTGGCACCACGACTGTTCAAGAGCTCATACACAGGCAGGCTGATCAAGCGCTCCTTGAGGAGCATGTCGTTGGTTTGAGCCGAGACCGGAATCGCAAGCAAACCGAGAGCTGTCAAAGCAACAACAGCCTGACCACAAGACATCAACATCGATCAAGCGCAATCGCTGGAACCAACTTGCACGAAAGACGGCTGGAAACAAGCTGAGCATCGATGCTGATGGGCAAACATCAACCAACAGCAGCGAGATCGATCAGAGCACTGCATGACGCAAGCGAAATCCGTTCGTCAAACAAGAGTGAACTTGATGCGTGGGAATCAGTTGGCAGTCACGAGAGTCACTCAGATTCAGATGGACCAAGCCAAACAGCTCCAACGCTTAAACCTTTTGGAAGACACCAACACGAACGGAGATGAGCTGGTCGGCCTCTCTGTGCAGTTGATTGAGGACCCCAGCGGTATCAGCGTTGCTCCCCTGGCGCAAAGAGGTTGGTGTGGCTGATCAGCAGCATTCGCAACTGCTGCAGCACTGATCTTGGTCTGCATGTCCATCGGCGCAAGCCTGAGAGCAATACACCTTTCCTTCTCTCTCAACGGATGTTTGCGCAGAAACCTGGCAGCCACAGGGCTCACAGGCACATTCCAATTGGGTCGTGGCCATGGTGAGAACACTTCAATAACTTCTTATAGAACTGAACCCCTCTTGATGCATTCACCCATCTGGGGGAGTTTTCAACAGGTCTCAAAGTTTGTCTCCGCAAACAACGCTGGACTGACTCCCCAGCAGTCAGGGAGTCAGATGCATCCCAAGCGCCCGACGACCCGGATTAGCCATCGGAATGAAGAGGCATCCGTCGATGAGGCCCTTCAATTCTCACGATGCATCACCTAAAGGGGATTGAGAGAGATCAATGACGCGACGCAGGCAATCAATTGATCGCAGGCAAAGTCGGCAACGATGCTTCCGCCAGCTCCGATCACGAAGCATCGCTCTGGCCTTCCAACCAGCAGGCCGTTGCGACATCCAGTGCAAACTTGCCATCAAACTCTTGCTAAAGGGCTGAGGTTTCGACACACAGACAATGGATCACCTGATCAAATAACACCAAGTCCTCGCAGGAGGAAGACCTTCGCGCAGGAAGCTTGTCAAAGCTATGCCCATAGACGGCCTCAGCAATCATCACAATGAAAGGATATCAACCAATCCAAATCGCTGATAAAATAAGCATTCGGCAAACGCTCCAAGCGCAGGAAATGATTCAAATCACAAGCAACTGCCCGCAAAGCTTGATTGCGGATCTCGGAATCAAGCAATGGCCAATCTGGAGCTGCGAAGCAAGCACATTCCCCTGGACATACGATGAAAAAGAAACATGCCTGATTCTTGAAGGAAGCGTGAGGGTGACTCCCAACGAAGGAGAGGAAGTTGAATTTTCAGCAGGGGATCTTGTTGAATTTCCAAAGGGATTAGCTTGCACCTGGCATGTCAAGCAAGCTGTCCGCAAACACTACAAATTTGGTTGAGCCAATGGATTGGCAGACGGAGGCACAAGCAGCCCTCAGAAAAGACGTGCCGTTCTTTGTCCGCGGCGCCGTCAAAAAAAGAGTTGAAGCAATGGCACTGGATGATGGCTTGACGAGCATCGATCTATCTTTTTATCTTTCAGTCAAAGAACGTATGGCACCCAAATAAAATTTAATCAGGTCTCAAAAAAATATATCTATAACCCGTTAATCGTATCCCAAAACCCTGAACGCTGTATCGGCGGCTGATAAGAACAATATTTGCCGACGTAGGTCTGCCAATCGATTTCCAGCTGCATTAGGTCTTGAATCATCTTTTGAGGCGCCTGACGCTGTTGCATCTCATAATTTTCTTCATTCATAAAGTGTGCAAGATTTGTTGCATGGCGACAAGCATAATCATGCCTACCAGCACGATTTTGCTGTTCAGCCATATCCATGACATTTTTCCACTTCTTAAGAGGAGGACCCTCTTCAGCATGAAGCGGCGCCGAAAGCAATAAACCCAAAGCCACAAAAAAGAATGGTTTCACAAAGCATCTTATTAGAAACTCAAGATTAACAGATTCAAGGCATCAACCCTTCAAAAGAAGGAGTGTCCCTAAATCGAGGCGCCCTCCAACGCCGGACTCAGGGATTGCACTGAATTCACCAATAATCACACTCAGATATCAATCGCCACTCTTTCGCAGCAAGAAATCAAGATCATGAACACCTGATCACAGATGTGATGACACTGCGCAAGAAAAAATGCTCGGAAGAAATTTATTTTCCCTGCTTTAGATGCATCAAAACACATCAAAAACTTCAACGGCGCGTGCAGGAAGAGCACTGTTTGAGACATGGACAGCAGCAACCCTAGCCCAAAATAAATTCATCTTCCAATGCAATCGCATCATGATATCTGCCAACATCCTGCAACAGCTCAACTCTGCTATGGAGCCGTTGCGTGCCTTGCTGATCCAGAGGAGCTTCGTTAAATTGCATCACATCTCGATCAGTCCATGACGGATCATTGTCATGGCCGTCATCATCTCGAGGAAAAGCAACATGCATGATTGTCGAGAGGCTTGGATGACCATAAAGTTCAAAGCTCTCCCATGACGTATCAAGATATATTCTTCCGAAACTGATATTGATGATACAAAAATAAAGTGGCAATGCGCCGGGAAAAGACGCTCCTGTGTTGCAACTTCCTTGCATGACATTGGAACTTTCCTAAGGTTCACGTCTCCAACATTCACCCTCCATTCAATGATATCTGTCGGCGGGAGAAAATCGACGATCAATCTGCATTGAAATCACGATCGACGCAATCAAATGGGATCAAAATGCATTGCTCTCTCGATCAAAAATCTTGGTTTTGCAGACCTCACTTCTTTTGATGCGAACTGGCTCGTGCAAGCCAGCAACCGCACAGTCATGAATGGGCGATCACAGGATCGAACTGTGGACAGCCTGCTTGTAAGGCAGGTGCTCTACCGCTGAGCTAATCGCCCTGATCTGGAGATTCTGCCTGAACACGGCACGCTGAATCCAATCCTTCACCGATCGCCGTCATGGCCTCCGGTCGCGACCACGATCGCGCCACATGCCTGAGCTGTCTCCCCTTCGGACTTCTGCTGGGCGTTCTGCTCGGCCATTGGTGCGGACTGATCGGCGCAGTGGCCTTCTTCGTGGGGGGCCTCTGGCTTTCACCTGATCTCGATACTCACTCCAACGCCTTGCGCCGCTGGGGGCCCCTGGCCTTCCTGTGGTGGCCCTACCGCCGACTGTTACGCCATCGTTCCGTTTGGTCCCATGGGCCTCTGCTTGGAACGATTGGACGTCTGTCGCTGTTGACAGCTTGGTTGTGGTGTCTTCTGGCTGTCATCCCTGGCGCAGATTGGAATACCTTCTGGTCCAGCGCGATCCAGTGGTTCAACGCTCAGCCCCAACAGGCTGTGGCCATGTTGGTTGGACTGGAAGCCAGCGTTTGGTTGCACCTGATCCTTGACGGGGATCCATTACCCGTTGAGTGGAACCGGAGTCGCCGGCAATGAGAGGGTGGGCGCGCGTGTTCTCTGCTGATCCATGGACGAAACCAGCGGTGCGGCGCTTCTGAAGCTGATCGATGTTGTTGCCCGTCTGAGAGATCCGATGAACGGCTGTCCATGGGATTTGGAACAGACCCACCGTTCGCTGGTGCCTTACGTCCTGGAAGAAGCCAACGAAGTTGCTGACGCCATCCGCCACGGTGATGACGACCATCTCTGCGAGGAACTCGGCGATCTCCTGCTCCAGGTGGTGCTGCATGCTCAGATCGCCAGCGAGAGCCAGCGTTTCAACCTCTCTCAGGTAGCAGACGGGATCACAGCCAAGTTGATACGCCGCCACCCGCACGTCTTCGGTGGTGAACTGCGCAGCTGGGATGCCATCAAGGCAGAAGAACAGGGGCAAAACGAGGCTGCGTCAACGAGTCCGCTCAGTGATCTGCTGGCGAAAAAAGTGCGCGGTCAACCCGCTTTGGCCGGAGCCATGAGCATCTCCAAAAAGGCAGCGAAAGCTGGATTCGAATGGGACAACCTCGATGGGGTTTGGGAGAAAGTGCGCGAAGAGCTGGCTGAGCTTCAGGAAGCGATCGCCAGCGGAGACACCCAACACGCCCAGGAGGAACTCGGTGATGTGCTGTTCACATTTGTGAACGTGGCGCGCTGGTGCGGAATGGATCCGGAAGAGGGGCTGGCAGGAACCAATCGTCGCTTTCTCGACCGTTTTTCACGGGTGGAAGCAGCCCTGGGAGGAAATCTGCAAGGCAAGAGCATCAATCAATTGGAGGCTCTCTGGCAGGAGGCCAAAGCCCAGATTCGATCAGAAGGGACGCGCCCCGAACAATGATCACAAACACCGTTTGAAAAAGACGGCGGAACTGCCGTGAGGAGTGAAAATTCCGCGCCAATGTTAGAAAAACACCACCTGTGGTGTCTGTCAATTCTCAGACACCAAATCTGTACATCTCAAATGTCGAACAATTCACGCTTCAGAAAACTGAGCATGTCAGCCCAGGCCCGATCGGCCAGCTCAGGATCCCAGCGCCAACCGTCATCACGCATGAAGGTGTGATTCGCTTCATAGAGATGGGTTTCATGACGGAGGCCTGACAAGGCCTGAAGAATCTGGTCACGGGCATCTGAAGGAACGTGCGGGTCCTCCGTCCCGAACAACGTGAACAGTGCACCTTGAATCTCAGCGACCCGCTGCAGTGAATCGGCAACGCCGCGGCCAAGTTTTCCGTTCTGAAGACCCGTCGGATACAGGCAGGCCGTCGCCTTCACGTTGGCCCGGAACGCGGCACGAAGAGCGAGATGCCCACCGATGCAGAAACCCATCGCGCCAAGACGGCCGGCATCCACATCCCCGTCCGCTGCCAACCACTTCAATAGGGCGACGGCGTCGGCATCAAAAGCGGCGATGTCGGAACGGCGGGCATCATCGTTCCCCCGAAGACGGCCCATCGCATCCGGTTCGATCACCGTGCCCACAGGCTCGAGTCGATGAAAGATCTCTGGCGCCGCCACCACAAAGCCATAACCGGCGAGGCGATTCGCCAGACGCAGAATCGGGTCGCCTAGTTGATAGATATCGGAATAGAACAAAACACCCGGGTGGGGGCCACCAGCAACAGGCCTCGCCACATGGACTCGCATCAGGCTGTCATCGACAGTCATTCCGATGGTCTGCTGCTCGATCCGCATGAGAGGCGGCAAATCACTCGTCGAGTCTTGGACGATCTCGCCGGCGCCGCTTGAGATCCCCACGTTTTTTCTTGGCCTCCAGACGTCGCCTGACTGCCCCACGACCAGGACGGGTGGCTTTGCGCTGAGCGGGCGGCGGCTGCAGAGCCTGACGCAAAAGAGTCGCCAGCCGAACCATGGCCAGCTGACGGTTCCGCCACTGGGAGCGCTCTTCCGCAGCCACAACTCGCAAACGACCATCGAGAAGGCGAGGAGCAAGCCTCTCTTTCAGCCGGGCCAGGCGGAAGGGCCCAAGGTCCGAACATGCATCCAGATCGAGCCACAGCTCAACACGAGAATCCGTGGTGTTGACACCCTGTCCGCCAGGGCCTGAAGCCCTGCTGAAACGCCACCGAAGGTCCCTGGCGGGAATAACAAGACGATCGTTAACGATCAAGTCCACATTCATATCTACTCTTCACCTTGTTCATTAAAAACAAATGATCAATCGTTAAATCACCTGTACCAAAACTACGTTTGCTTGCAACTCATTTGATTGTGAATTAAAAATAGTTCGCAAGTCGAGCAAATTGAATTCATAAAAAAGGTGGTGAAGCTGCGCTCTTCCGCCGCAACTCCCACCAATCACAGTCAAACACTACATTTAGCACCAGTCAATCCTTATACAACCAAATGTAGTGTCAAGACCCACCAGAGAGTTAGCTGGATGGGTGCAGGCTCGGATCGCGATGAGCGGCTGGATCGACGAGGTACATCAAGGCGTGCGTTACGGGTTGGCAGGCGAGGTCTTGATCGAGGAGATCAGCCCGTTCCAACGAATCACCGTGATCAGAAGCGAGCGCTACGGCCGGGGGCTGATGCTCGATGGCTGCTGGATGACGGCGGAAGGTCAGGAACGGCAGTATCACGAGGCTCTGGTTCATCCCGCCCTGTGTGCTGCAGCCGCGGTCGAACGCGTGTTGGTGATTGGTGGCGGCGATGGCGGCACGGCCCGTGAGTGCCTGCGCCACAAAGATGTCAAGCAACTGGACCTTGTTGAGATTGACGCCCGTGTGGTGGAGCTCAGCCGGATCCATCTGCCCGATATCGGCGGCGGCGCCTGGGATGATCCACGTCTGCAGCTGAGCATCGGCGACGGCATCGCCTGGGTCTCGAACGCAGAAGCGGCCAGCTACGACGTCATCCTTGTCGACGGCTCCGACCCGGCAGGTCCCGCGGAAGGGCTGTTCAACCAGGCCTTTTTTGAACATTGTCGACGGGTCCTCAGACCAGGGGGCGTGTTCGCCACCCAAAGCGAATCTCCGGAGGCATTCCGTGACGTCCATGTGGCGATGGTGCGCTTGATCCGTGAGGTGTTCGGTCACGCCGATCCGCTCTACGGATGGGTTCCGATGTACCCCAGCGGCATGTGGAGCTGGACCTTTGCTGCTGTCGATGGCCCCCGCTACCGACAGCCCGATCCCTGGCGCGCCGAACACATTGCTGGTGGCTGTGAACTCTGGAGTCCGCGTTGGCAGCAAGGCGCGTTTCTGGCCATGCCGGCCTTCATCGAAAGAGAACTCAAGCCATGAAGAAGCTGTTCGATACGGATGGGAAGATCTTCATGGGAGCCCAACGGAATCCCAACAACTGCCGAGTGGGTTTGTTCGGCGTTCCCTATGACGGCACCACCTCCTTCAGGCCGGGCACGCGTTTCGGTCCTGCGGCGATCCGCGAAGTGAGCCAGGGATTGGAGAGCTACTGCCCCCAGCTCGACCGGGACTTAGACGACATCGCCTTCGCTGATCTTGGAGCGGTCGAGATTCCCTTTGGTGCACCCCAACCGGTTGTGGATGCGGTTCTGAATGCGACACAGACCGTGCTGGCACTGGGCCTCAAACCACTAATGCTCGGCGGTGAGCACTCGATCAGCTCCGGTGCCGTGGCAGCAGTCGCAGCAAAGCATCCCGACCTTGTCCTGCTGCAACTCGATGCCCATGCCGATCTCAGGGAGACATGGTTGGGAGCACGCCACAGCCATGCCTGTGCCATGCGTCGCTGTCTTGATGTCCTGCCCAGTGGTGATCTGCTGCAACTTTCAATCCGCAGCGGCACACGCGAGGAATTTCTGGAACTTCGGCGCAGTGGCCGTCTGATCACAAACGCGCAGACATTAGAAACCGCGTTGATCCCATGGCAAGACCGACCGCTGTATTTGACGGTTGACCTGGACTGGTTCGATCCCTCTGTGCTGCCAGGAACCGGTACCCCGGAACCCGGGGGATATGACTGGCACGATTTCGCAGACGTGGTCGACGTGCTGAAACGTCATCGTCTCGTGGGGGCCGATGTTGTGGAGCTCGCACCGCAACTCGACAGCAGTGGCGTCAGTTCCGTGCTCGCAGCGAAGGTCTGCCGCAGCCTGCTCCTGCTTCTGGGTTCGGACCAACCAGACGCTCAATAGAAGTGGCAGGCGTCCACGCGCTGTTCCCGCAAACGGGCATGCTGGCGCCCCAGTAAATCCAGAACCAGAGTCGGATGTTTATGAATCAGGGTCAGGAAGCTGGCTCGATTGAGACGAATCAACGACAGCGGCGTCAAAGCCTTTGCATCGCAGCTGTGGAATTCGCTCGTTTCAACCAAATCGCGATAAAAAAACAATTCGCCCTGCCCGTAGCGAATCCTGTTTCTTAGCCCTGTGCTGAGTTCAACCAAACCGAGCTGAACCACATACACAGCCTGGACCTGTTCACCTTGTCGGTAAACAAATGAACCGGTCGGAAGCGTGAGCCTGTCACCCTCGGGATGATCCAGAAACAGCTGAAGAGGAGTTGCTTTGGTCGTTGAAGCCCGCAATGCAGAGGCTGAAATTAAAGAAGCATCTTGATCAAGGAAATCCCGATCCACAGTTGTTCACGACACAAGATCGATCAATGGACCTGCCGTTGCGGAATGTTGCTGACGACAACATTCACGCCAGAGCTCGATCCAGCTCCAGCTGACGGTCAAAATCAACGGTTGCGGTTTCGCTTAAACGAGGAAGTTGCGGAGAGCGAGGCGTCCAGTGATGGCAGACCACGAGTTCCGCGACCTCGGCATGCACCTCAAGATCTCTCAGGCGACACCATCCGGATTGACCAGCGTCTCCGGAACAGTGCTGACAGGTTCGGCAACTGAGCCTGCTTGCCAAGAACAACTAGGAAGGACGCTCAGGGTAAGGACGGTTGAAGAAATGGACGACCCACAAACCCAGATCTGCCAAATCACTTCCATTTGCTGAAGACCTCCATAAGATTGCGCGTCCTCCCCTTTTGTTGATGCCATTACTCCGCACTCCCCTGCATGACCTCTGTCTGGAGAGCGGCGGACGCATGGTGCCATTCGCAGGCTGGGAGATGCCTGTGCAGTTCAGCGGGCTGGTTCAGGAGCACGCCGCCGTTCGCAAAGGCATTGGGGTCTTCGACATCTCTCACATGGGAGTGCTGAGGTTGGAGGGTCCCAGCCCCAAAGACGCCCTGCAGCAGCTGGTGCCCAGTGACCTGCACCGGATCGGCCCTGGCGAAGCCTGTTACACGGTGATGCTGAATGCATCGGGGGGCATCCGCGACGATCTGATCGTTTACGACCTTGGAGCCATCGACAGCAAGAGAGGTGCTCTGATCCTGGTGATCAATGCCGCCTGCGCTGAGAGTGATACAGCCTGGATCCGTGAACAGATGGAACCCGCTGGCCTAACGGTCAGTGACATCAAGGACGGTGGCGTTTTGTTGGCCCTGCAAGGGCCAGGGGCCATCAGCCTTCTGGAGCGGCTCAGCGGCAGTGATCTCAGCGGTGTATCACGGTTCGGACATCGAGAGCTGAGGCTCGATGGGCTCAGCCATCCCGTCTTCACCGCCCGGACCGGCTACACCGGCGAAGACGGGGTGGAGATGCTGCTCAATGCGCAGGATGGTCGTCTGCTGTGGAAGCGACTGCTCGCAGAAGGGGTGACTCCCTGCGGACTTGGTGCCCGCGACACCTTGCGGCTTGAAGCGGCGATGCATCTTTACGGACAGGACATGGACGAGACAACCACCCCCTTTGAAGCGGGGCTCGGCTGGCTGGTGCACCTGGAAATGCCAGCTGACTTCATTGGCCGGAAAGCCCTCGAAATCGCTGCCGAGCAAGGTCCTAACAAACGACTGGTTGGACTGAAACTGCCAGGCCGAGCCATCGCACGGCATGACTATCCAGTACTGCACAACAACGAAACGGTCGGGTCGATCACCAGTGGCAGCTGGTCGCCCACCCTCTCCGAACCGATCGCTTTGGCCTTTGTTCCGGCCGCCCTGGCCAAGCTGGGCACGGAACTCAAGGTCGCGATCCGAGGGCGTGAGTCATCGGCTGTCGTAGTGAAACGACCCTTTTACAGGCGCTCGGCGTGATCCAGGCAGCCAAGAACTGATCAGACTGCAAGAGATCCCAGAACGGCGGAATGGTTGAGCTGGTGATGGAGGAGATCGTTCCTCTGATCGCTCTTGCCTTGGCTGGAGTGGCGGCTGGTCGCTTCTTTGATTTCAAGCAGGGAAGCGAAAAAATACTCACGCATTTCGTTCTCTGGCTGGCAGGGCCATCGGCCCTCTTCCTGGCGATCCAGAACAGTTCGGCAGATTCACTGCTGGATGCCGGGCTCAGCTTGACGAGCCTGCTGGTGTTTTCCGTGACCTACCTGGGCACGGTTCTTGTGCATCGCTTCTGGTTGGGCCACGCGGTCGCGGACGGCGCCGTCGCCGCCTGCTGCACCACCTCGATGAATTTGATCATGATCGGATTGCCGATTTCGCTCAGCGTTGCCGGAGATCAGGCCGGAGCCGTTGTGGCCATCAACGCCCTCTTGTCGCTGGTGATCTTCGTCCCAGTAACGGTGGCCTTGCTGGATCCTTCCAAGCCTGAGCAGAGGGATGACTCCTCGAGTTTGGGCAGTCATGTCGCCAGCTCGCTGGGCAACCCCCTGGTCGTTGGCACCTTGATCGGACTGGTTGTCCTCAGCCTTCACATCACCGTTCCCTCCACCATTGAGCTCACGCTTGGTCTCCTCAAGGAAGCAAGCGTCCCCGTTGGCATGGTGGCCCTCGGCCTCACCGTGAATTCCATCGGCCTGCGGTCCATCAACCGGGAAGTTCTACTGATGTGCGGAACCAAAATGGTGGTCGTGCCAGCGATCGCCCTCGGTGCGGCCGTTCTGTTCCGACTCCCCCCGGCCGCGGCCACCGCTCTTGTGGTGTTGTTCAGCTGCCCGCCCGCTCTTCACTCGTACATCCTCGCCAGCGAATACGGCACCTATGAGCAGGAGTCCGACGGCATCATCCTGCTCTCGATTCTGATTTCCGTTCTATCGATCCCCGCCTTCATTTATGCCTGCCAGATGATCTGGGTGATCAGCTGAGAGGCGCGGCAACACTTCCACCGGAACCACGCTGCATGGGATCATCCGGTCTGACTAGGCCCTTCCCATCCCATGCGCAGCAACGGTTGCGGCGACCTGCGCAAGCAGAACATCGACGATCAGGTGATGCTGTGCGGCTGGGTGGATCGGCGCCGCGACCATGGCGGGGTGATCTTCATCGACCTGCGCGACCGCAGCGGCACGGTTCAGATCACCGTCGACCCGGACCTGGGGGCGGAAGCCTTCGCTGTTGCGGAACACCTGCGCAGTGAGACCGTGCTGCAGGTGAATGGCAAGGTGCGGGCGCGACCCGCTGAATCCCTCAACGACAAGCTGGCCACCGGTGCCGTGGAGGTGCTGGCCAGTGGCATCACCGTGCTCAACAGCGTGAAGGGCAATCTCCCCTTCCCCGTGTCGGTGCATGACGAGGAGAACACGCGCGAAGAGCTGCGCCTTCGCCACCGCTATCTGGATCTGCGCCGCAAGCGCATGAACGACAACCTGCGCCTCAGGGCACAAACCATCCAGGCAGCCAGGCGTTTTCTGGAGAAGGAAAGCTTCATCGAAGTGGAGACACCGGTGCTGACGCGCTCCACCCCGGAAGGTGCCCGCGACTACGTGCTGCCCAGCCGTGTCTGCGGCGGCGAATGGTTTGCCCTCCCCCAGTCCCCCCAGCTGTTCAAGCAGCTGCTGATGGTGGGCGGCATCGAGCGTTACTACCAGGTGGCCCGCTGTTTTCGCGACGAGGACCTGCGGGCCGACCGCCAGCCGGAATTCACCCAGCTGGACATCGAAATGAGCTTCATGGATCAAGAGCAGATCCTGGAGTTGAACGAAGCATTGATCTGCGCCATCTGGAAGGCCGTGAAGGGCATCGAGCTACCGCGGCCCTTCCCCCGCATGACCTGGCATGACGCCATGGACCGCTACGGCACCGACCGGCCCGACACCCGCTACGGCATGGAGCTCAACAATGTGAGCGACATCGTCAAGGACATGGGCTTCAAGGTGTTCAGCGGTGCCGTGAAAGCAGGCGGATCGGTGAAGTGCATCGCCGTACCCGGCGGCAATGAGGCCATCTCCAACGTGCGGATCAAGCCCGGCGGCGATGTGTTCAGTGAAGCCCAGAAAGCCGGTGCCGGTGGCTTGGCCTTCATCCGCGTGCGCGACGGCGGCGAAATCGACACGATCGGCGCCATCAAGGACAACCTGAGCGATGAGCAGAAGCAGGAGCTGCTCAGCCGCACCGGCGCGGAACCCGGCACCCTGCTGCTGTTCGGCGCCGGCGACACGGCAACAGTGAACAAGGCCCTCGACCGGGTACGTCAGTTCTTGGCCAAGGAGCTGGGCATGGTCAAGGCCGACCGGGACAACGACCAGTGGAACTTCCTCTGGGTGGTGGACTTCCCGATGTTCGAGTTCAACAGCGACGAGAACCGTTACGAGGCGCTGCATCACCCCTTCTGCGCTCCCAACGCCGAGGATCTCGGCAGCGATGCCTCGCAATGGGCTGAAACACTGCCGGGCGCTCGGGCCCAGGCCTACGACCTCGTTCTCAATGGTCTGGAGCTCGGCGGTGGATCCCTGCGCATCCACGACTCCGCTCTGCAGCGCCAGGTGTTGCAGACCGTTGGCCTGCCACTCGAGGAGGCCCAAGAGCAGTTCGGTTTCCTGATGGACGCCCTCGATGTGGGCGCTCCGCCACATGGAGGCCTGGCATTCGGTGTGGATCGCATGGTGATGCTGCTGGCAGGAGAGGAATCCATCCGCGACACCATTGCCTTCCCCAAGACCCAGCAAGCCCGCTGCCTGATGACCAATGCCCCTGGTGGCGTAGCCGACAAACAGCTGGAGGAACTGCATGTGGCCAGCACCTGGGTGGATCCAAGCGAGGAGGACTGACCTCTGCGAGTGGGCTGAGTCGGTGGTGTTCTTGCCAGTGATCAGCGTCTGATGCGACGGTTCGGCACCAGTCGCTGAGATCCATGGATCTAGCTCTTCCCTGTCCTCTGGAGGCCGGATGGGAGTTGATTCGCACGGTGGTCTTACCGAGGGAGGGGGCTGATGGCCTGCCCTTGGGCGGGTTCTCCGCAGCCGCTTACCAGCCGGAGTCGGACCGGCTTTGGCTGCTCAGTGATGCTCCCCATGGTCATCTCATGACGTGGGGTGGATTGGCCCAGCTGCTCAACGGCATGGCCACCGCGCTGACGCCCGGGCCAAGGCTGCTGCTTCGCGATGCGGATGGGCAACTATTGCCGGAAGGTTTTGATGGCGAGGCACTGGTGCTGGAGGGCAGCCGTGCCTGGATCACCAGCGAGGGCCGCCGCACGCCGGATCGCACTGCCCGGCTGATCAGAATTGATATGAACACAGGCCGGCAGCAGGAGGTGCTGCCGCTGCCGCCATCTTGGAGGGCGGCACCAGGGCGTGGTCTGGCGATCAATCAGGGGCCGGAATCCCTGACGGCGTTGGCCCCTTCCGAGCTGCTGGTCGCCGCTGAGCGACCTCTGCTACAGAGCGACGATCCATCACTGGTTCCGATGGCGCGCGTCAGCAAGGGAGCGGCGATGCGGGATGAGGGCGCGTTGCAGATCCGACCTTTTGCCAAGACTGCTGGTCTCACCGACCTGCTGGCTCTGCCCCGGCAGCGACGTCTGCTGGCCCTTCTCCGCGGATTTCAACCACCACTGAGTTGGACCGCCCAACTGCTGCTGTATCCCTACCCCAACGGCAGGGCTGCCCCGCCGCTCAAGCCTTTGCACGGCTGGGATCTGCTCACAGCTGGGCTGCCGCCGGACAACTGGGAAGCCCTGGCCGTTGGCCCACGACTGCGCGATGGACGCACCACGTTGGTATTGGGGAGTGACGACAACTTCAACCCTCTCCAGTCAAGCTGGATCGCGGTGATGGCTCCTCGCCGCACCGACGCCTGTCCCGACTGATGCGATGACCATGCGCCGCCGCTCTGTTCTCTCCATGCTCGGCCTCGGAAGCGTGGGCCTGCTCACGGCCAAAGGGTTGTCGGGGTATTCCTCCAACGGCATTGGATCCGTCCCCGGCAAGAAGGCCTTCCCCTTCACGCCGGTGCGTGTGGCCTTGCCGGTGAACAGCGATGGCCTGACGGCCGCGGAACAGCAGACCACCTACCGCGAGATCGCTGTTGAAGACCGGCTCGTCGTGCCGGAGGGGGTTCGTTCCGATCTTCTTGCCGCATGGGGGGATGCCCTGGGCAGCAGTCGCTTCGGGTTCAACAACGATCACCTCGGCTTCGTTCAGCACGATGCGAATCGGGCGTCGATGACGGTGAACTTCGAGTACATCAGCCCGAAACCCTGGGTGGATGGCTTCGAAGAGGTGGTGGGCCAACCTCTCCCCTACGCCGCCATGGTGCGGGCGCTGGCTGCCAGCGATGGCCTGATTGATTGCACGGCTTTGGCCGCCACGGACCCGCGTCTGGCTCAGATCCGTGCCATCGCAGATCAGGCGATGACCGATCTCGGCGTTGGTGTGATGACCTTGAAACGGGACAGCCAGGGCCATTGGGTGCGTGCCAAAGCAGCCCAGGACCGGCGCATTGATGGCATCGCCGGCCTTGAGAATCCCGCAGAACGGCTGCGCTGCACGGGGCCGGCCACCAAGGTGTTCGAGGCGGCCAGCCGTCAGGGCTACGACGACGGACTGGGCAGCGCGGTGATCGGCACTTTCGCCAACTGCGGCGGCGGCACCACCCCCTGGGGCACGGTGCTCAGCGCGGAGGAGAACTTCCAGTCCCAGGTTCCGGAACCGGTGTTTGCCGACGGCAGTTCCTTGGCGCCCTCCCAGCGGCCTTTCCTCTGCCTTGAGAGCAAGTTGTACGGACTCGGCAACGTCTACGGACTGGCGGGCAACAAGTACGGCTGGATGGTGGAGGTGGATCCGGATGCCCCCGATCACCAAGCGGTGAAACACACGGCGCTGGGACGGTTTCGCCATGAGGCAGTGGCGGTGCGTGCAGAAGCGGGCCAACCCCTGCTCGTGTATTCAGGCTGCGACCGACGCGGAGGCCATCTTTACCGCTTCGTCAGCAGCAGGACGGTCACGGAAGTGAAAAACAAGGCCAATTCCCGTCTGCTGGAGGAGGGCGAGCTGCAGGTGGCCCGGTTCCAGGCGGATGGCACGGGCGATTGGCTGCCGCTGCGCCCCGACACCGCGGTGGATCCTTTCCTACCCAGCCGGTTTGATCAAGCGGAGCTCGCCTGCCCCGTAGAGCTTCCCAACAGCGATCGCCAGCAGGCCGTTGCCGAGTTGTTCCGCGACGATGCGTCCGTTCAGGCCTACCGCAAGCGCTATCCAACCCTGGCCAGCCTTTATCGCGGGGATGGGGATGCCATGCAGGGGGCAATCCTGGTGGATGCCCACCTGGCGTCCAGCGCCATCGGGGCCACGCCGACCGCCCGCCCGGAAGACACCAAGATCGATCCAATCAGTGGCGATCTGTTGATTGCCTTCACCTCCGGTTCGCCGGGGAGCACCGGTGGTGCTGATCCTGCGGTGTTTCAAGGGCCTGAGGGGCAGGCCAGCTGGCCCAATGGCTGGGTGATGCGTCTCAGCGATCAGGGTGAGAACGGCTTTCGCTGGCGCATGGCGGTCACGGGGGGGACTCCCTGGGCCGGTGGTCTGGGGTTCACCAATCCCGACAATGTGGCCGTCGACGCCAAGGGCAACCTCTGGATCGTCACGGATCGCTCGATGAAAGGGTCAGCCGGAGATGTCTTCGGCAACAACAGCTGCTGGTTTGTGCCGCGCAACGGTGGCCAAAACATTGGCCAAGACAGTAGCCAAGACGAAACGGCCGCCTGTTTTGCCATCGGTCCGATGGAGTGTGAGGTCACCGGCGTCTGCCTGGATCGTCCGGAGAAGACCCTGTTTCTGGCAATTCAGCATCCCGGTGAGGTGCATGGATCGCGCAAGCAAGGCGATGAGGAGTTCCAGACCCATGACCTGGTAGATCGTGAGGACACGGCGTTTCAGCAATTGCGTCAGTTGCCTCTGGGATCGAACTGGCCAGCGCAGGCCCCCGGTCGGCCCCCTCGCCCAGGGGTTGTCGCCGTCCGTCGCAGCAGTGGTGAACCTTTGCTGGGGGCCTAACCCCAGGCTTCACGCTGCATAGAGAAGGAGCCCCAAGTCCATCAGCTGGTTTAAACAGATCCCGAAGGTAATCAGCGCATTTGTCGCACCGCAGTCTCTGGCGAGGAACCCTGAAGTTGGACTTCACAACGGTCAGCTTTTGCCCAGTAAGCCCCGACGGACAGGGGGAACCCGTGAGCGCCGCAGCAGCGGCACGACGGATCTGCTGCGGCTGTATCTCCAGGACATTGGCCGGGTCGACCTTCTCACCAACGAAGAGGAGGTCACGCTGGCGCGTCTAGTGCAGCGCCGCGAGGCCCTGCTGCAACAGCAACGGGATCTGGCCGAAAGCCATGCAGCCATTGGGGAATTGCATCGTCTCGAAGAACTGCAACGCCGCGAAGCGAACCAGCACAGCCACTGGCCGACCAAGCAGGAATGGGCTCGAGCGGCCGGACTGCCCTTGCCGGAGTTGCAGCAGCGAATCGACGTGGGATACCAGAACTGGGCTGAGCAGGCACAACTGGAGGCCAAAGACCTGAAGATTGCCCTCCGCAACGGTCGGCGGGCAAAAGACCACATGATCCAAGCCAACCTCCGGCTTGTGGTGGCGGTGGCCAAGAAATATCAGCAGCGGGGCATGGAACTCCTCGACCTTGTGCAGGAAGGGACGCTCGGGTTGGAACGGGCGGTGGAAAAGTTCGATCCCACCCGGGGGTTCCGCTTCAGCACCTATGCCTACTGGTGGATCCGCCAGGGCATCACCCGTGCCATCGCCACCCAGAGCCGCACGATCCGGCTGCCAGTGCACGTCACCGAAAAGCTCAACCGGATCAAGCGTGTCCAACAGGACATCGCCAGCAATGAGGGCAGAATCGCCTCAATGGCTGATCTGGCCCGTGAGTTGGGCATCAGTGAAGAGACCGTGCGCCAGACACTCGCCCGCGTTCCGCGTTCCGTGTCACTGGATACCCGTGTCGGCCGGGATCAGGACACCCAGCTCGGTGATCTGATCGAGGACGGCAAGGCCACGCCGGAGCAGACCCTGACCCACGATGAACTCCACAACGACCTTGAACATCTGCTGGATGAACTCACCAGCCGGGAAGCCTCCGTGCTGCGGCGCCGCTTCGGCCTGGAGGACGACATACCCCAAACGCTGGCTCAGATCGGAGAAGCGCTGAAACTGTCGCGAGAACGGGTCCGTCAGATCGAAACCCGTGCCCTGCTCAAGCTGCGCCAGCCACAACGTCGCAGCAAGGTGCGCGACTACATCCAGGGGCTGGATTCTTGATTCGCGAACACTGAGCGCTCAGACCCCCCTGCCTGCTGACGAACTGACCAAACCCAGCGCAACAGCTCTGGAGCACCAGGCTGACGCCAGGTACCTTGAAGAAACGACCGGCAAGACATGGCCAAATTCGTCTTCATTACCGGTGGTGTGGTCTCCAGCATTGGTAAGGGCATCGTGGCTGCCAGCCTTGGTCGCCTGCTGAAGTCGAGGGGCTACAACGTTTCGATCCTGAAGCTGGATCCCTATCTGAATGTGGATCCGGGCACGATGAGCCCGATCCAGCACGGTGAGGTGTTTGTCACCGAAGACGGCGCTGAAACCGATCTGGATCTCGGTCACTACGAACGCTTCACCGATACGGCGATGTCCCGCCTCAACAGCGTGACCACCGGTTCCATCTATCAGGCGGTGATCAACAAGGAGCGGCGGGGCGACTACAACGGCGGGACTGTCCAGGTGATTCCGCACATCACAGGCGAGATCCGTGAACGGATCCATCGGGTGGCGGCCAACAGCAATGCCGACGTTGTGATCACGGAAATCGGCGGCACAGTCGGCGACATCGAATCACTCCCCTTTCTTGAAGCGATCCGTGAATTCCGCGGTGATGTGGGTCGCCATGACCTCGCCTACGTCCACGTGACCCTGCTGCCGTTCATCGGAACCTCCGGCGAACTCAAAACAAAACCGACCCAGCACTCGGTGAAGGAGCTGCGCTCAATTGGCATCCAACCCGATGTGCTGGTGTGCCGCAGTGACCGTCCCATCGGCGATGAGATGAAACGCAAGATCGGCGGCTTCTGTGGTGTCCTGACGCGAGCCGTGATCCCCTCACTGGATGCCGACAGCATTTATGCCGTCCCCCTCACCCTGGAACAGGAAGGCCTGTGCCGGGAAGTGCTCGATGTCCTCGATCTCGCCGACCACGAAAGCGACATGGCTGACTGGGCCCAGCTGGTGCACAAATTGCGCAACCCCGGCCCGGCGGTGAAAGTGGCCCTGGTGGGCAAATACATTCAGCTCAATGACGCGTACCTCTCCGTCGTGGAGGCCCTGCGTCATGCCTGTCTGACCCAGGACGCCTCCCTTGATCTTCACTGGGTTTGCGCGGAGCAGATCGAAACAGACGGTGCGGATGCTCTGTTAAAGGGGATGGATGCGGTGGTGGTTCCGGGTGGCTTCGGCAACCGTGGAGTGGATGGAAAGATTGCTTCAATCCGTTGGGCGCGGGAGCAGCGGGTCCCGTTCCTTGGCCTCTGCCTGGGCATGCAGACGGCGGTGATCGAGTGGGCACAAAATCAAGCCGGTCTGACGGAAGCGACCAGCGCTGAACTCGATTCAGGCACACCCCATCCCGTGATCCATCTGCTGCCTGAACAACAGGACGTCGTGGACCTTGGCGGCACAATGCGACTGGGCGTGTATCCCTGCCGAATCGCCTCAGGCACCCTGGCCCATCGACTGTATGGCGAAGAAGTTGTCTACGAGCGACACCGACATCGCTACGAATTCAACAACGCCTACCGCAATCTGTTTCTCGAGTCTGGTTACGTCGTGAGCGGCAGCTCGCCGGATGGACGGCTGGTGGAACTGATCGAGTTGAAGGGACACCCCTTCTTCACCGCCTGTCAGTACCACCCTGAATTCCTCTCACGTCCAGGACGACCGCATCCGCTGTTCCGGGGCCTGATCGAAGCCGCGCAACAGCGCCTGCCCGCGTCCCCAAGCGAGGCTCTCCAGACGCAGCGATGAGCTCAGTCGCCACCCTGCCGGTGGTGGAAACCTTCCACTCCCTTCAAGGGGAGGGGCATCACAGTGGTCGCAGTGCATTCTTCATTCGACTTGCCGGCTGCAGCGTGGGTTGTCGCTGGTGCGACACCAAGCAGTCCTGGCCGGAAAGCGTTCATCCCCTGCAAAGCGTGGACGATCTTGCGAATGCTGCCCTGGCTGCAGTGACGGGTGGTGCCTGTTTCACCGTGATCACCGGAGGTGAACCGCTACACCACGATCTGGGGCCTCTCACGACAGCCCTTGGTCGAACGCAAAGGCCGCTGCATCTGGAAACAAGTGGGGTGGATCCACTCAGTGGTCAGTTCGACTGGATCACCCTCTCGCCGAAGCGCCATCGGCCTCCACGCACCGAACTCCTGCGCCGTTGCCATGAGTTGAAGGTTGTGGTGCACAGTCCGGAAGATCTGGCTTTCGCTGAAGAGATGGCCAACCAGACCGATCGTCAGGCGGAACTTCTTCTTCAGCCTGGTTGGGACAGCGATCGCGGCAGGGAGTTATCGGTGGCACACGTGAGACATCAACCGAGCTGGCGACTCAGCCTGCAAACACACAAGTGGCTGGGCGTGCGTTGAAACTAAAGCCAAGGCTTCTCAATCGACGATGACGACAATTGCCCTCCTCGGTACCGGCCTGCTTGGACACGCCATCGGCCAACGCTTGCTGGAGCAGGGCCAGACGCTGAAGGTATGGAACCGAACCCCCGCACGAATCAGCGCGTTGATCCGTGCCGGTGCAACGCCGATTGAACGACTGAGCGAGATCAGCAAAGGATGCGATGCCGTCATCACCGTCCTGAAAGACGGCCCAGTGACCAGCGACGTCGTGCAGACCCTGGGTGATCTCAAGGGACGGTGCTTGATTCCGATGGGAACGATGGGAATCACGGAAAGCCGCACCCTGGCGACGTTGATGAAAAGCCGGGGCGGGACCTATCTCGAGGCGCCTGTCCTGGGCAGCCGACCAGAAGCCCTAAGCGGATCATTGCTTGTGATGGCCGGCGGCGAACCGGAAGTGTTCAGCCGACATCAGGATCTGCTCGGCCTCCTGTCAGCTCAACCGATGCTCGTCGGACCCGTGGGAAGCGGAGCCGCCACCAAATTGGCTCTCAATCAACTCATCGCCAGCATGACCCACGCGTTTTCAATCTCGTTGCGCCTCGTGCAACAGGCCGAGGTACCAGTCGAGACGTTTATGAACATCCTGCGGCCATCCGCCCTCTACGCCCCCACCTACGACAAGAAACTGAAACGGATGATGGAGCGGCACTACGGCGACCCGAACTTCAGCACAGCCCTGCTTCGCAAAGACTTGGCGCTGTTCCTGCAGGAAGCCATCCATGCCGGATTGAACCCTGAAGGACTCAGGGGACTGTCAACTCTTTTGGCACAAGACAAAGCCCGCGATCTTGATGACCTGGATTACTGCTCCCTGCACGAATTGACGGCTCAAGACGAGAGCTGAGCAATCGCATTAAGCTATTTTTGAAACAACCACCTGCAGCCAATACGAATACAACTCCAGCACATTTAACTGATCAATCGAAGCATTGAGACTCAATAGAAAGATGCTCAGTGCACACTAAACCAACAAGGAAACGACAAGCAACTATGATGGATGGCAACACAATAGAAATCGATCGCTAAATCCAAACAATGGATAATGTCAGATTAATCATTTCCAAAAACCTAGCGATCTACTCCTGAAGCACTAAACGAAGCCAGCAAAATGTTGCCGCGATCTGGACCCCCAGCATTTCGACTGGATCAAGCCCGGCAGGTTCACCGACCTCAGTTGCCCATGAAATGAAGCATGGCTTCCACAGCAGAGAGACCGATTAGAAACGTGCCCGCCAAGAGGGAGGCTTCCTTAAACGTTCTGGCCATCAGCAGCGCCGCAACACCGGTGGAAAGCTCAATCAGAAATCTAAAGGAAATCTGAAGCGGCACTGTGAAGACCCGTAAAGGTTTTGGCAGCCTGGCACGGCAAGTTCACTCAAGTTCATGAAAAGTGCTTTACAGAACTGAGTAAAACGGCTCAAATCTTTTTCTCTCAGCAAAGAAATCATCAATCGTCACATCACCGTGGACGTCTTGAATGAAGAGATGGAATCCAGAACCGCCATCGCCCTGTTGTCCGGCGGCCTCGATTCCGCCACCGCAGCCGCGCTGGCGATTGAATCGGGTGATCGGGTGATCGGCCTGTCCTTCGACTATGGACAAAGGCACCGCCGTGAACTGAAAGCAGCGGAACAAGTGGCACAGAGTCTCGGCTTGGCCGAGCACCATCGGATCAGTGTGAACCTCGCCGCCTGGGGCGGGTCTGCCTTGACCGATGACCAGGTCCGCATACCAACAGATGGCGTCAAAAACGACGGAATCCCGGCGACCTATGTTCCCGGCCGCAATACCGTCTTCATCTCCATCGGCCTGAGCCTGGCAGAGGCAAGAGCCGCTCAACGCCTCGTTCTGGGGGTGAATGCAGTGGACTACTCCGGCTATCCAGACTGTCGCCCCGACTATCTCGAGGCCTTTCAATCTCTGGCCGATCTCGCCAGCAAATCTGGACGCGAGGGACATGGCACCAAGCTTTGGGCACCACTGGTGACCTGGAGCAAAACAAAAATCGTCCAGGAAGCTCTACGACTGGGTGTCCCCATCGCAGACACCTGGAGCTGTTACAGCGGTGGAGACCATCCCTGCGGAGTCTGCGACAGCTGCCGCATCCGTGATGCCGCTCTCCAAGCCGCCGGCCGCTCGGATCTGTGCAGCTGAACGAACCCATCCGTCGCAGCCTGCCCTGGCGTCAACCCGCCACGGTGGCCAGGCGTCTTGCCCAGGAATGGGGAGAAGCTGGCCTGATTTGGCTGGATGGAGACGGCAGTGAACGGGGCCGTTGGGTGACTCTGGCGGTCGATCCGGTTGAACAACGCTGCAGCCGCGGAGGCCCCGGCCAACCAGAGGCCCAAAACCCTTTTGAACTGCTGCGCCAGCTGGGACAAGGGCACTGGTGCGGCTGGCTCAGCTACGAAGCTGCTTGCTGGACAGAACCCGCCAACCCCTGGCCGATGGATGCCATGGCGAGCCTCTGGATCGCACGACATGACCCGGTCCTGCGCTTTGACCTGCTGACTCAAAACCTGTGGATCGAAGGGACAGACCCACTTCGCCTCGAACGGATGTCGCGCTGGCTGACAGCCTCCAATGAGGCAGCGGATGCGCAAGCGGAACCGATCGAGATCGCTCCGGAACAATGGCATTGGCATAGCGACCGAGCCTGCTTCACGGCAGGGGTGCAGCGGATCAAAGAACTGATCGCTGCAGGCGATTTGTTCCAGGCCAACCTCACCGCGTGCTGCAGCACGCCCTGGCCAGCGGAACGATCCTGCCTGGACCTGTTCCTGAAACTGCGTCAGCGTTGCCCAGCACCCTTTGCAGGACTGCTGATCGGAGACGGAGACGCTCTCGAGGAAGCCGTGCTTTCCACGTCACCGGAACGGTTTCTACGGGTCAACTCCAAAGGCTGCGTCGAAACACGACCGATTAAGGGCACGAGGCCACGGGATCTGGATGAGCGACAGGATGCCGACCAGGCAGCTGATCTGGTCTGCAGTGACAAGGACCGGGCCGAAAACGTGATGATCGTGGATCTGTTGCGCAACGATTTGGGTCGGGTCTGCAAGCCAGGCTCGATCCAGGTCCCGCAACTGCTCGGGCTGGAGAGCTACTCAGCCGTTCATCACCTCACATCCGTCGTCCAGGGTGAACTGCAAAACGGTCTCTCCTGGGCCGATCTGCTGCAGGCCTGCTGGCCGGGAGGCTCGATCACAGGCGCCCCGAAACTCAGGGCCTGCCAACGCCTGGCAGAACTCGAACCCGTCAGCCGGGGGCCCTACTGCGGATCCATGATCCGGGTCGACTGGGACGGTCAATTCGACAGCAACATCCTGATCCGTTCCCTGATGCGGAAGGGCGATCGACTGAGAGCCCACGCCGGCTGCGGGATTGTTGCCGACTCCGACCCGGAGAACGAAGCCGATGAACTCAACTGGAAACTGCGACCGCTCCTGGACGCCTTGCGATGAGCCAAGCGGTTGCCTGGATGGATGGTGAGTGGAGCTCTCCCGATGAGCTCTCCATTCCGGTGAGCGATCGCGGCCTGCGACTGGCCGATGGCGTGTTCGAAACGATCCTGACGATCGGCAGCAAGCCACAGCTGCTGTCGCTGCATCTGGTGCGATGGCGAACAGGCGCCGAGCTCCTGGCCATGCAACCGCCACCGCAAGAAAACGACCTGGAACCGCTGCTAATGGACGCCATCACGCGGGCACAGCTGGGCCAGAGCACAGGTGCCTTGCGGTTGAACTGGAGCCGCGGATCGACAGGCGGTCGCGGCCTGGTTCATCCAACCAGCGGCAAGGAACGTTTCTGGCTCACCCTTGACCCCTGCGAACCGGAGTTCAAGCCTGTCACGACGATCATCAGTAGCCATGAACGTCGCAACGCCAACAGTCGTCTGAGTCGATGCAAAACCTTTGCCTATGGACAGGCGGTTCTGGCCCGTCGGGAAGCACTGGCCGCCGGGATGGACGACGCCCTCCTGCTCAACACCAACGGTGAACTCTGCTGCAGCACCAGCGCCAATCTGCTGGTGTGTCGTGATGGAGCCTGGCTGACACCCCCGCTCAGCAGCGGCTGCCTGCCAGGAGTGATGCGCGCCAGAGCCCTGGCTACAGGTCTGTGTCGGGAAGCCTGGATTGGGGCAAGCCTGAAACCAACGGATCAGGCCCTTCTGATCAACAGTCTGGGTTGTCGAGAGATTCAGTCCGTGAATGACAAAACTCTCATCAGGGCGAGCCAAAGCCAGACACTCTGGGGCAATCTTCTGCTCTGAAGCAGCCCGATCAGCCTGGCAGCAATCTCAGCACCGACTCGGCCCAGCCACGGCCATGAGGAGCTCGAGCCAATTGAAAACGACCGGCTTCGATGCCTTCGATCAGCTTTGGGTGGGGTCCCTTCATCCCAGGAACCACAACAGCGATATCCGCCACCTCAAGCAGTGGCAGATCATTGGGCGAGTCCCCGAGTCCCAGGACCTGAACATCACCACAATCCTGTTGCTGCTTCAGTGCTTCGAGAGCCCGGCCTTTGCTGATGCCCTCACCAAGAAGGTGAGCCATGCGGTTGCCCTCGACAATCGTGAGTCGATACTCCTGAACCATCGCGATCAAGCGGTCCCGGCTTGAGCGAGCAGGAGCCACAAAGGGAACGCTGCAACGACGACGCTGAGCCATACGCAACGCCTCCCCACTCAGACCAAGCAATCGATCGCCTTCCGCATCACTGAGTTCATCCAGTGCGAGCAACGGCTCACCAAGCTTTGCCTCGATCTCTTTGAGCTTGGGTCTGAGCTCCTGCCAGCCAGGTCCAAGGCTGATCTCCCATTCCTCGCCATCGGGATGCTGTCCGTGGATCGCTCCACCGTTCTCCACAATGAAGGGATCGGACAGACAGGCATCTTGGCGGAAGCGACGCACTTCCTCCGCCGTCTTGCTGGTGCAGGGAATCACTGGGATTCGTTGCTCTTGCAACCAGCGAATCGCTTCAGCAGCGGGCGACCAGTCGTAGTGATGATCCAGCAGCGTGCCGTCGAGATCGGTCACGACCCACCAGGATGAAGGATCCTGAGTCATCGGCTGACGAGCCATACCACCTGGTAGGGATCAAGTTGAAGCTGTTGTTGACCACTCTCCAGATCACTCGCCTGGAGGCAATCGTGCCACGACGATAAGGCGGCTTTTTCGCTCAAGGTGCTGAGGGGAAGGTTGAGTCGCGCACTCGTCATGTTGTGCACGGCATAGAGGGATTGTTGAGGAGTGCCGCGTTTCAGAACAACCAGATCAGAGCGCCCGTCACTGATCAAGGTCATGGGGGTATCGGGGTGCAGAGCTGGCATCAACGCACGTACGCGCATGGCATGGCGCAGAACGTTCAGCACAAGCGTGGGATCGCTCTCTGGATCATCGAGTCGACGTTCGAGGGAATCGGTTTTGAACTGCGGTCGGTTGAGATCACGACGCTGGCCGGTTTTTCGAAATTTCGAGACGTCGTTGGGGGTGGCCAGCAAGGCGGGAAGGTAAAAGGCAGGCACACCCGGCAACACCATCACCAGCAGCTGCGTCAGCAGAAATCTCTCCAGTTGCAGATGGGAGGGATCAATGCCTCCGTCGGCCATCGCACTCCACCAGCTGATGTTGATCTCGTAAGGAACATCGTCTCCGCTGCTCAACCGGCGATGACTGATCAATCCACCACGCTGTTCGCAGGCGATCAGGAACTGGAGCAGGCGTTTATCAGGCATCAAGCCTTCCAACGGCCGAAGTCCTACGCCGTCATGACAGGCCGTGAAATTGAGTAATCCGGTTTGATCCGGCAACGTCGGCCAGCGACTGAGCCAGGTGTTCAGCAGATCGGCGCGACCACTGATCGCTGCCTCCAGAAGCAGAGGAGGAAGAGGAAAGTTGTAAGCGAGATGAGCTTCCTGTCCGTTGCGGAGATAAGACAGATTCTCCTGCTCGGGAACATTGGTTTCGGTGACGACGACGCCATCTGGACAGAGCGACTGAAGCAGCAGACGCAGAACCTGCACCAACCGATAAGCCTCCGGCCTGTGGATACAGGTGGTGTTCGGTTCCTTCCAGATGAAGCCGACGGCGTCGAGTCGAATCCAGCGGACACCATGACGTGACATCCGCCGCAACAGCTCCGCGAATCCGATCAGCACCTCAGGGCTTCGCCAATTGAGATCCACCTGATCCGGGCCGAAGGTCGTCCACACCTGACGTTTGGCGTTGGGAGGGCCCAGCTGAGTGAACAAGGCCGTGCTGCGCGGCCGGACTACATCGCTCCAGCAGGGATCGGGAGCGGCTTCAAGAACACAGGACTGACCGGGATCCTCCCGTCGCAGAAACTGCCGGACCCATGGATGAGAGGCGGAGACATGGTTCAGCACAAGATCCGCCATCAATCGACGTCCCTCCGCAAGAGCAGAGAGATCGGACCAGTCCCCATGACGCTCCTCCAGTTGCTCATAGTTCGCCACTGCAAAACCACCATCACTGGTGGATTTGAGGAACGGCAGCACATGAATCACTGCAGCGAATTCGGCCAGATGGGCATTGACGATCCTTCTCAGACTTCGCAGACCAGAGCAGCCTGCATCCGCCACCGTGTCGGCGTAGGTGATCAGAACCGCATCCGCTCCACTCCAAAGCGCTGAAGCCTCCGAGGTGTCCCCGTTCCCTAACGAGCTCGAAGAAGATTGCAGCAATTGCGACGACAGTTCTTCGAGATCACAGGAAGAATCGACCGGGTACAAATTTCCCAGAAGCTTCCGCAACGTTCCCGCCTGCGGGTCATGCATGGAGCTTCACCTGTTGGATTTCCCACAGGTATGGAGCAGGTCCCTTCGTCTTGTTGTCGCCTTCAACACTGCATGGATTTTCAGCAAGGTCTGATCACCACGGTCCATGACTACAGCCTCGGGAATCTCGATGCCGTTGCCTTCAGAAAAGAGCTCTCGCAGAAACGAACGGCACTGCTGATTCCATGTCTGATGGACGAGTTCAGTCGACCTGCCCTCGGATTGATCCGTGACGCTCTGAAGGAACTCGAAGGTCTCAGCAGCCTGGTGGTCGCTCTCTCCGCTGAAACAGCTGAAGACGTCGCTGCCGCGGAGGCGTTCTTCAACGGAATGCCCTTCCCTGTCCAGGTTCACTGGACCAACGGTCCAGCGGTTCGGGAAGTACTTTTGTCCGTTCAAGAGCTTGGCCTGGAAGTCACAGGACCACCAGGGAAAGGGTGGGCTGTCTGGCAGGGTCTTGGGGTGGCTTGCAGTCATGCAGAGGTTGTCGGATTGTTTGACGCTGACATCCGCACCTTCGGATCGTCTTACCCCGAACGCATGTTGCGTCCGCTGCTCGATCCGTCCCACGGCGTGGCGTACGTCAAGGCGTTCTACAGCCGCCTCTCCCTGGAAACACAGGCATTGCAAGGTCGGGCAACACGCCTCTTCGTTGGCCCCCTTCTTGCCAGCTTGGAACAGATCTTCGGGCCCCTTCCATACCTCCGCTACCTGCAGTCATTTCGCTACCCGCTGGCTGGGGAATTTGCCTTCACCACCGATCTGGCAATGAACCTGCGTATCCCATCGGATTGGGGGCTGGAGGTAGGTCTGTTATCAGAGGTGTATCGACACGTGGCGTCCAGCCGGATTGCTCAGGTTGATCTTGGATTGTTTGATCACAAGCACAAAGACCTGGGAAGCAAACCATCGGAAGGCCTGCAGAGAATGGCCGGAGAAATTTTCTGCACAGTGCTTCGCAGCCTGATGGAGCACGAAGGTTGTGTGGTTTCAACCGATCAATTACCCACCCTGGAAGTGCTGTATCGAAGGGTTGGAGAAGATCGCGTCCGACAATTCGGCCTCGATTCAGCCATTAACCGTCTGCCCTACGACAGACACAGAGAAGAACTTGCCGTACAAAGTTTTTCAAGCCTGCTCAGACCGGGTCTGAAACGATTCCAGGACACGCCGATAGCGCATCAGCTACCCAGCTGGTCACGTCTGAACAGCTGCAACCCCATGCTTCAAAAAGATCTTGCTGAAGCAGGCCAGTCCGATCGCAGACACTCAAATCGTACGGCCATGATGCAACGCCCTCAATATCCAGCATACGTTTCTCAGGGTCTGCACAGTGAAACTGCAGCTTGAGTCTGCCTTTCAAAGCTCCTGCATTTGCTGACGAATCACCCAGTCCGTTGCGGCACGCTGTGATTGCCATGCTTGTAACAATTGCTTGGCAATAATTTGAAGCTGATGAGGATCAGCCGTTGCCTCGATCGCCCGGTTCATCCTTTCAAGCTCGAATTGCTGAGTGATGCTCATACTGATTCCTTTGGTCACAGAAAAATCATCAACGCGAATCCTTTATCGCCGTGACCTATAGAAATAAACGTCTCTGTTGCGACGAAATCCGACCAGTGTCAGGCCATTCGGATCTAACTGAAGATCACAAAATCTTTCGTCCTCACGCTGATATGCGCTTTGGATGATCCGTCTGGTTTAGAAAACAAGAACCCAACTTGTGTGAGATGCACTACAACTGGGATCAACACCAACGACTGGCTCAAACTATCGCGTGCACGCCGAAGGAGGATTTTGGCGTGGGCTTAGCCCTGATGGGCGTAGCGCTGCTCATGCTGACAAAAGACCTCGAAACGGACCTCGTGGATCAGTCAGTTGATCGTGATGCAATCGTTTAATGTTCTGCGAGGCACATTCCTTTTGAAAAAGTAGCGGTCGATATCGTTAAAATATTAAGGAAAATAGTATTGGTGTCGATGCCTACAAAACAATCAAAAAAGTAAATCGATACTCCTACCACTGCTTTTAGCCTTTCCATGCTCGAATGTTGGTACGAGAACAATTCCAGCAAAATGGTCATTCTCAAATGCATTGGTCCCGATCGGTTTTACCGAGAGAAGGTCGTCATGCCGATGGAGACCTTTTGCTTTGAGGCTCCACCTCAAGCCCGGCTCGAGATATGGCAGATGTCCTTAGAAGGGCAAATGCTTCATCTCCGCGCCGACGCCGCCGACTACGCCTCCGGTTGCGCTACCAACACGTACGACAGTAGCCTTGTAGCCTGATGAACAGCTGATCAAAACCTTTTAAGTTTAACGACAAATACTTTCAGGTTTCCCCGTCAACAATCAATTGTTTTGATGACGATTGGGAATAATATTTTTTGAGTTATCTAAACGCAAAACCATTGAAATAAAAAATTTTTTCACATTCATATCGCAAATCCTGCACGAATATTACAAACCAGTTAAAAGGTTTTACCTAATAGGCAGTCACATGCTCTATAGATTAAAACAGCTCTTTCATTGATTGGCTGCCAGGCTGTTGTTTCATTAAATAAATCAATTACAAATACCAACACATTGAAATTATCTAAAGAAATTAGCATAAAAAATTAGTCAAAAAAATCATACATCCATTCAATAACTGGCTTTATGATGCCAACTTGAAAATGATTTCGGAAGAATTAATTTTACTCTGAAGATCAATAAGATCGATTAAACTCAATCAAGCACGAATAAAGATTTCAGGATTTGAAACCGCCAGGGGTGATGCCTAGCAATTCAGCCGTCAACCTTGAACGAATCACACCTCCAGGTTGGACGGGCTGCCGGAAACGGCTTGATAGCGACGAATCCACCTCGGACTGCTCGGGCTTTAGTTGAAGAAGTTCCGCTGTTTTGGCAGAACGGATGACCCCTGTGGACTCTTGCTTGAAGGCGGAGCGACGGTAAAGGAGCTGGGAGGTCTGAGACGACGACTTTGCGTCCAGTGCCAGTCCAGCTCGCGTAGTCTTGGTGGGCAGATCGGTCATGGTGGTTGCCTCTGTGATTGCAAGGCCGTCGGTTTCCACTCTGAACAGAAACTGGACCTTGTATCGTAGTGAACATCTGTAGCCTTCGCTACAATTTCATTGTGCCAACAACTACCGGCAAAAAACGTTCGGCCTGAAACTCAACCTCCAAAAAGATAGATTTTTTAATGATTCAGAATTTCGATAAACGGCACTTCCGCCTCAATGCCTTACTGCATCTTGGAGCAATGAAGGACATTCCTTGGAGAAAATGCTTCCTGGTATCAGCCGTCGTTCTGACGATGCCATTCCAGGGATGCAAATCCTTGCCCAAGGAGGTGAAATACCAAAACGCAGAGCCAGGAGATGCCCTGGTCGTCAGCGAAGGTACAACGATCGAGCTCTCTCACGCCTTTAAAGGTGGAGAGCCGAATGGCCTCTATGACGGCGGGGTGATCGTGGACGAGCCTGACAACGGCCGAAGGTTGATCGAAATCAATGCTGTCTGCAGCATGCCTGATCTACCTAACTGGCCTGAATACGACAACATTTACGGGCGATGGCTTGAAGCTGATGAAGAGCCTGGGGTTGATGGGGGCGACACCGATTGGCAACTGTTGATGTACTTCGATGGCCGTCTAGTTGATCAAGGGAAGCAAGGAGCACCGTCATGGGCGAAGCGGCTTGCCGAAAATCTCTGCAGAAAAGGCGACTTCGAAGACGAGTCAGCAAAAAATAGGTAACACCGGTTACCAGCGACAGCGATCTCTCGGGCGAAAAACTTGCAGACGGTCTCAGATGCAACAGTTCACCCCAAAACCGTGACGCACCATGGGAATGGTTCTCATTCTTGCCCTATGGCCAGTACGGGTAGCGTCAGTTCCTGGGATGAATCGCTGCTTATTGCGATGATTCAGTATCCAGTTCCTGTGATCAAGGGACCGGAGGACATCCAGACGCAGGTCGATCAGATCTGCAAGGCTGTTGCCACAACGAAGGCCGGCTACCCAGAAGCCGATCTCATCGTGATGCCTGAGTACTCCACTCAGGGTCTGAACACGGCGATCTGGACGTACGACGAGATGCTTCTCCGCATCGACTCTCCAGAAATTGATCGTTTCAAAAATGCTTGCAAGGAAAACGACGTCTGGGGCGTCTTCTCCTTGATGGAAGTGAACGACGATCCCAGCCTCCCACCGTTTAATTCAGCGATCATCATCAACTCAGATGGTGAAATTGCACTTCATTACAGGAAACTGCAACCATGGGTTCCCATTGAGCCCTGGTCACCAGGCAACTATGGAATGCCTGTCTGTGATGGACCCAAAGGCTCAAAACTAGCTGTCTGCATTTGCCACGACGGCATGTTCCCCGAACTCGCCAGGGAAGCCGCATACAAAGGGGCCAACGTTTACATCCGAATCTCAGGATATTCCACCCAGGTGAATGATCAATGGATCTGGACGAATAGAACAAACGCTTGGCAGAATTTGATGTACACAATTTCTGTCAATCTGGCTGGTTACGATGGTGTCTTCTACTACTTTGGAGAGGGAACCGTCTGCAACTACGACGGCAATGTGATCCAACAAGGCCATCGGAATCCCTGGGAGATTGTGACAGCAGAACTCTTCCCCCGATTGGTGGATAAAGCCCGTGAGAACTGGGCACTCGAAAACAATATCTTTAATCTGGGATGTCGTGCCTACGTCGGTAAACCCGGCGGTGAAAGAGCTAACTACCTCACTTGGGTAGAGGATCTAGCCAACGGAGAATACAAACTGCCATGGGACAGCAGCATACGTATTCGCGATGGCTGGAAGTATTACCCCGACGGAGTCAAGCTTGGACCAATGCCAAAAACAGAAGCTCCTGCGGCTGAACCTGTAGCAACAACTGTTTAATCCATACACGATCAGGCTTCAGGCAATACCTGAGGCCTGATTATTTCTTATAAAGGAATTTCACATACCACAAAATATTTTTTTACACAGTAGGAATGGCAACAATATATTGATTTCAAAGCAGGCATCTTTTGTGGTGTGTATCAACTGCGACTTTTGATTCCCCTTTGGATGGATTCAATGGATTTGTCGCAACTGCATCGATGCCTGAAACCCTTTTCAAGGTTGATCTCACAAAACCGATGGATCAACAGGAGATGCCGGGTCATAACAGATGGCATCCCGATATTCCAGCCGTCGCTTCGGTGAATCCAGGTGACGTCTTCCGAATTGAATGCAAGGATTGGACAGACGGACAAATCAAAGATGATGACAACCCGCAAGATATTGCCGATGTCAACCTAGAAGTTGTTCATGTATTGAGCGGACCTATTTGGGTCAACGGAGCACAACCAGGAGACATTCTCGTTGTCGATATTCTTGAAGTCGGCGCTCTACAAGGCGATGAATGGGGTTTTACTGGTATTTTTGCCAAAGAAAATGGTGGAGGTTTTCTCACTGATCACTACCCAAAAGCAGCTAAAGCAATCTGGGATTTAGAGGGCGTTTACACATCTTCGAGACACATTCCAGGTGTGCGCTTCGCTGGTATTACACACCCTGGACTCATCGGATGCGCTCCTTCCATGGAGCTGCTGAATGAATGGAATCGGCGGGAAACTGAACTCGTTAATACTGCACCAGACCGCAGAACGTATGGTGCTGGTCTTTCTGGCAGTGAACCCGTTCTCGCAGCGCTTCCAAATCCAAACAGTGCAATCCTCGGCAATGTTGCAGCTGGCGACTTCGACCGTATTGCCAACGAGGCTGCCCGCACAGTTCCGCCCCGTGAACATGGCGGCAACTGCGACATCAAAAACCTGACCAAAGGCACGAGAATTTACTTCCCTGTATACGTTGAAGGTGGAAAACTCTCAATGGGTGACATTCACTTTTCACAGGGTGACGGGGAGATTTCTTTCTGCGGTGCCATTGAGATGTCTGGCTACCTTGATTTACATGTTGACGTGATAAAAGGTGGAATGGCGAAATATGGGATGGTTAATCCCATGTTTAAAACTAGTCCGGTTGAACCACATTACACAGATTACTTGGTCTTTGAAGGTATATCCGTTGATGAATTCGAGGGCAAGCAGTATTACATGGATGTTCACATAGCATATCGCCGAGCTTGCTTGAATGCAATTGAGTATTTGAAAAAGTTTGGTTATACCGGTGAACAAGCTTATTTGCTCCTCAGCTGTGCTCCTGTAGAAGGAAGGGTCAGCGGTATTGTTGATATCCCAAACGCATGTTGTACGCTTGCACTACCAACCTCAATTTTTGATCAGGATATACTCCCGTGTTGATTCTTTAAATCAACCAAAATAGCCACAACGTCCTAAGCTTCCATCATTCTGATGGAAGCTTTTTAACTTAAACTTCAAAATGCCAGTTTACGAATTCGAATGCAAGTCTGATACTTGCGCAACCAGTTATGAGGTTTGGAGATCTATTGAACAACGCTCCTACGATACGCAATGCCCCGAATGTGGCTGCGATGGCAAGAGGCTATTCTCTCCACCGATGATGCTATCCACAAGTATTCGATTGAAAACCGAAGATAAAAATCCAAAAGTCGTTCGACGAGAAGCACAGGAAAAAATCAACAAGCCAAGGTTGCGTTCGAGTGATTCCCGTCCATGGATGCTGAATAGAGGTTGTTGAACCGTCAGATCAACAACCTAAACAGCAAAGATTAAATTTTTGCCCTCAAATCAAACCGTCAAGAACTCTTCGATAACCCGATCTGATAATTGTGAAGTTGGCCCACTAGACACGATACCGCCGCGTTGCATCGCATAATAGAAACTTGACTGTTTAACGAAATGGAGATGCTGTTCAACCAACAAGACACTGATACCTGTTTCTTTGATGATTCGCTGAACAGCTCTCTCAATATCAAGAATGATAGAAGGCTGAATCCCTTCTGTCGGTTCATCAAGTAAAAGGAGCTTTGGCTTTCCAAGCAACGCTCTCGCAATAGCAAGCTGCTGCTGTTGACCACCACTCAAATCGCCACCGCGACGATTTAAAAACTGCTCAAGGATGGGAAAAAGTTCAAAAACAATTGGATCGATATGCTTATTTTTTCCCATACCGCCTGGAAGTGATTCCATTCCAATCATCAAATTTTCTTTAACAGTGATCCTTGGAATAATGTCACGTCCTTGTGAGACATAACCAATTCCACGTCGAGCACGCTTATAAGGGGCCTGATCAGCTAAAAATACTCCATCGTATTCAATAGAACCAGAGCGCTGCTCGAGCAATCCAATAATTGTTTTCAGAAAAGTAGTTTTACCAACACCATTACGACCAATGAGACAAATCATCTCTCCTTCAGGTATGTGGAGATCTACATTCCTAAGGATATGGCTTTCTCCATAGTAGACGTTTATCCCACTTGCTTTGAGAATGGTTTTTGTGGCGGAAGGGTGTGATTTGGTTTGGATTTGAGTCATGATAATTTAGAGAATTGAATAATAAAAGTTAGTCAGATTGGCCGAGATAAACTTCAATCACTTTTGGATCAGCTTTAACTTGCTCCAAAGTTCCTTCTGTTAACTTTTGACCTTGATGCAATACGGTGACTGGCGCTCCAAGATCGCGAATAAATTCCATATCATGCTCAATAACAACCACGGTATGTTCCCCGGCTAGAGATTTGATCAACTCGGCCGTTTTATTGGTTTCATCGTCTGTCAAACCAGCCACAGGTTCATCCAACAAAATAATGTCAGGAGACTGTGCAACCAGCATCGAGATCGCCAACCACTGCTTCTGTCCGTGAGAAAGAGAACCTGCATCAGCCTTCGCAAATGGAGCCAGACCGACATAGTCCATCAAACGATGCACCTCATCTTTCACAGTGCTATTGAGTTTTTCAAACATCAATTGGAATGGAGCCTTGTTAGGCGAAGCTGCTAATTCTAAATTTCTTGCGACTGTGAGATGTTCAAAAACACGTGGGGTTTGAAATTTACGTCCAACACCAAGATTTGATATTTTCTGCTCAGATAACCCTACAATACTGGAGCCACGTAATGAAACAGAACCCTTGGTTGGTTTTACTTTACCAGTGATTACATCTAGAAAGGTCGTTTTACCGGCACCGTTAGGACCAATAATCGATCGCAACTCACCATGCTCAAGAGCAATCGATAGATCTGTGAGTGCGAAAAATCCATCGAAATCAACACTTACATCACTTAGTTCAAGGATTGGGGTGGACATAGTTTTGGGTGCAAAGTAAGAGCGGAAAAGATAATGTTAAAAATTTGAAATCATCCTGTATACCCCTGATCTAAATCAGCCTTGGGATATGTTGGTGATTTTTTGGCAATACCGAAGGCAGCAAGCATTGTTTGTAAACCTCCATTCTTAAACCATCCGTAGATTCCGTCAGGCATCAGTGTGACGACAAAGATAAACAACCCACCCTGAACAAACAACCATGCTTCTGGCAATGCTTCACTCACAAGGCTACGGAGATAGTTAACAAGAACAGCTCCAATAATCGGACCAATCAAGGTACCTCTTCCTCCGACAGCAACCCAGATCACCATTTCAATAGACATTGAAATGGCCATGTACTGCGGTGAAACAATGCCGGATTGGATGGTATACAAAGCACCGGAAACACCAGCCAAACCTCCAGCAACCAAGAAAACAATGACCTTAAAAGGAACAGGGTTAAAGCCACTGGAACGTAAGCGAGCTTCGTCGTCTCGAATACCGATGAGGGCATCACCAAAACGGCCACTAGTAAGGAACTTGCAAAGCAGATAAGCAAACGGAAGTAAGATTAAAGTAATTCTATAAAAAATAATTTGAGCATCATCAGAACCCACAATTAATCCAAAAATTTCAGTCGTACTTGTTTTCAGCCCATTGGTACCATTAACAAGTTTTTGTTGACCATTGAAGAAATGGTAAAACACCATCAACGATGCCTGTGTGATGATCGAGAAATACACACCTTTGATGCGGTTTCTGAAAATCAAGTAGCCAACCAAACCAGCCACAATTGCTGGTATGAGCCAAATCGCAATCAGAGTCCAGGGAAAAGACCAGAATGGCTGCCAGAAGAAAGGCAGATTGTCGACACCGTAATTCTCAAAGAATTTAGGAAGCCCATTGGCACCCGTCGTGAAATCGTTCTGGGTGACGAGCAACAGGTGCATACCAATCGCATACCCGCCAAGAGCAAAGAAGATTCCTTGACCCAGACTGAGGAGACCTGTATATCCCCAGATCAAATCGATACCTAGAGCAACAATCGCTAGTGAAAAATATCTACCAAAGAGATTCAAGCGAAATTGTGAAAGAATTGCAGGTAAAACGAAAAAGGCAAAAGCAAGAAGGAGCCAGGGAATTAGCTTTTTAAAGAGTTTCATGGTGATTTAGAAGATAAAGATCAGGATTCAACAGATCGTCCCTTCTGGGGGAACATACCTGTAGGCTTGAATTGAAGGAACGAAATAATAAAGATGAATATCAGCACATAAGACATACTTGTGGTGGCGAAGAACTCAATAACTGCAGATGCAGGATTAGGAATATCAGGGAATGCAATCAAGATGGCACCTGAGCCGATAATTGATTGAATAATGCCCAACATCATGGATGCGATCACCGTTCCCACCAAGTTGCCAACTCCTCCCAAAACAATCACCATGAAGCAGGAAACGATATAAGCAGCTCCAAGATTTGGGCCAACTGATCCAAGCAAAGTGATTGCACATCCAGCAACTCCTGCCAGGCCAGAACCAATACCAAACGTGATGCTGTCAACACTATCTGTAGGAATGCCCAGACAATTACTCATCTGCCTGTTCTGAGTCACCGATCGTATACGCAGTCCCCAAACGCTTTTGGTTAAGAACCAAGCAACAAAAGCCAGAAGAAGTGCTGAAAGGATAATGATAAAAATTCTGATGCCTGGTAGCTCAATACCGGCAATGGAACCCCAACTTCCCTGCAACCATTTCGGTGCAGTCACATCAATATTTCGTGGTCCAAACCAGGGCTTTGCTAATGCTTTTGAACCAGATAAGGCGGTAATGGTTACGAATCCAATAATTGCAGAAACAACCCAAAAAATTCCAGAAAGATATGGATAAAAAGCAGCACGTTTGAGCGCTTTTGGTGAAAAACGTGACGCTAAGAATCCAAGTACAACAGCCACAACGATTCCAATCGTCATGCTCGTAGAAACACTACGGATGAACTGAATCAAAACCAAACTCACACCCCAGGTTGCAAGGAGCGTTTCGAGAGGGCGCCCATACAACTGGCGAATCAACGTGCGCTCCAGCAAAACACCGACGATTGCTGTAATCACAAAGGAAAAAACCAATGCAAATAGGTAGTACAGCTGAAAAACACCCTCGCCTAACGGACGAAACATGTTCTGCGTGACAAATGTCACATAGGCTCCAACCATCATCAACTCGCCGTGGGCGAGGTTGATAACGCCCATCAAACCGAAGACAATGGCAAGACCTGTCGCTGCTAAGAGGAGTACCGATCCAATACTCAGGCCATCAAGGAGTTGAGAGAAAATTAATTCCATCGGTTCATAGAGAAAAAAAGTGGGCCTACATGTAATTGTGACCCACTCGAGAAACTATTTCAGATGTAAAAATTACATCTTGGACTTTCCGGTGCCTGGACGATCAGGTGTCCATTTTGAACTTTCCAGCGTCAGGGCGATCAAGAGTCCAGTCGCACTTGAAGCCTTTGGTTTCAGGCACGTACTGGTTCCAGGTGATCGGTGCAACGGGGGTTTTGCTATCCCAGAGGATCTCAAACTGACCATTCTCTTTTGCTTGTCCGATACGAACCGTCTGAGAGATGTGGTGATTGGGATACATCTCAATCGGGCCCTGAGGAGCATCGAGTTTGATACCGATCAGTGCATTTCTGACAGCATCAAGATCCTCGAAGGTACCTGCTTTCTCAACGGCAGCCTTCCACAGATAAACCATGTTGTAGGCCGATTCCATCGGGTCGTTGGTCACCCGTTCGTCGCCATACTCCGCAAGGAATGCATCGTTGAACGTATTGGAAGCCTCGGTTCCGAGGGACATGAAGTAGTTCCAGGCGGCATACGTGTCACCCACATACTCAGGTCCGATCTGACGGATCTCCTCTTCTGCGATGGAGAAGGACATGATCGGGTACTTATCAGGAGTGATACCCGCAGCCTTGAACTGCTTGAACAGTGCGACGTTGGAGTCGCCGTTCAATGTATTGATGATGATTCCGCCATCAGGGAACTCCTTCTTGATCTTGGCGATGATCGGAGCAACTTCTGTGTTGCCAAGAGGAATGTAGTCCTCACCGACGGTTTCACCACCGAGGCTCTTCACCTGTTCTTTGATGATGGTGTTTGCTGTGCGTGGGTAGACGTAGTCGGAGCCCACGAGGTAAACCTTCTTGCCGTATTTGTCGGCAAACTGCTCGAAGAGCCAATCCACAGCAGGTTCTGCCTGCTGGTTCGGAACTGCACCTGTATAGAAGATGTTCTTGGAGCACTCCTGACCTTCGTACTGAATCGGGTAGAAGAGGAAGTGATCTTTTGCTTCATACACGGGAAGCATGGCCTTACGGCTGGCAGACGTCCAACCACCGAAGACAACGGCGACACCATCAGCGTCGATCAGCTTCTGAGATTTCTCAGCGAAGGTGGGCCAATCAGAGGCACCGTCTTCAGAGGTGTAAACGATCTTGTAGCTCTTGCCGTCAACGGAAACACCGCCTGACTCGTTGATCTCCTTGATGGCAAGTTCCTCGACCTCTTTCAAGGTTGTTTCGGAGATGGCCATCGTTCCACTGAGGGAATGAAGGATGCCAACTTTGATCTCTCCATCAAATTCGGCGCCACCGCCGCCATCGCTAGCGGTGTCACCGCCGCCGCCACCTCCGCCACAGGCGGTGATGGTTACGCCAACTGCTGTCGCAGCAAACGCTGCCAGCAAACGCTTTGATAGTGCAGAAGTCATAAATAAGAACACACACTGTGGTGAATGCGCCGTGAGGCGAAACGTGACGGTATGAACCAGATATGACAGCCTTTGTATCATCAGCAACCTTTTGGCAACTGCCGCGCTCAAGCGGCTGTATTCGGTAACTGTTGCAACACAAACGCGACGACTTTTTCGAAACCCTCACCATTCGACAGATTTGTGAAGCACCACGGCCTGTTGCCTCTCATTCGGTCGGTATCCCGTTCCATCACAGACAAATCAGCCCCAACCATGGGAGCCAAATCAATCTTGTTGATGACCAGCAGATCGGATTTGGTGATTCCCGGTCCACCTTTTCGGGGAATCTTGTCACCGGCAGCCACGTCAATGACGTAAATGCACAAATCCACCAGCTCTGGACTGAAGCTGGCGGCGAGATTGTCGCCACCGCTTTCCACTAACACCACATCCAGGTGGGGGAACTGTGTTTCGAGTTCCGCCACGGCGGCACGATTAATAGAACAGTCCTCGCGAATCGCGGTGTGAGGACAACCACCTGTCTCCACGCCTCGGATGCGATCCGGCTCCAGAGCACCGGCTCGCGTCAAAAAGAGGGCATCCTCCTGGGTGTAGATGTCGTTGGTGACAACGGCGAGCTGAAGCTGGTTTCGCAAGCGGCGGCAAAGAGCCTCCACAAGAGCCGTCTTTCCAGATCCCACAGGACCAGCCACACCGAGACGCAGCTTGCTGCTCATCAACTTCGAAACAAACGTGAGTACAACTCAGCATGGGCAAGCTGAGCCATCGATGCACCGACCCCGTGGCTCCAGAGCTGCCTGGGGTCCTGCAACTGCAGCCAGACAGCCTGCTCAGAGATGAGCGGCAGCAGGCGTTGCTGCACGACCTGCGCCCTGGAGGGACCCAGTGGCAGCAACCGCACCGCCGCACTGAGCTGATTGGCCACCCATCCGTAGAGATAACCCTCAACCATGTCGGACTGGGAGACGTCCAGCGCGACTGCGGACCAGGCCCATGCTGATGGCCAGCTCAGCGGCGTCGCCTGGGGCAGCGGATGCCCCATCTCCTTGATCAGCTGAAACAGCGATGCACCCATCTGGGTCTGCTGCGAGCGCACCTCAGAAGACTCACGGTTCGCCAGCAACCAGGAGTCCTGATCGATCAGCCACTGCCGTGCTTGCTGATCACCGTGAGCCCTCCATTGCCGCAGGGCATCCGACAGGCCCTTAAGCGCTGCCGCCTCGAGGCGAAGCGCCCCATGCCGCAGTTCAGCTTCCAGCCAGTCCTGAATCTGACGCTCATCGCTGAGAGTGGCGGCCTGAATCAGTACCTCCAGACCTTCGGAGTAACTGAAGGCACCAACCGGCAAGGCCGGACTCACAAGCTGCAGCAGGGACAGTGCCGACATCAGTGATAGTGCTGTTCATAGGCTCCGCCCTCCGGCTGGAATGGCTGCTCACAGGAGCGCACTTGCAGGCCTCGTCCCAGCAGCATCGACGCCAGTACGGGATCATCCAGAAGCAGCAGTCGATCCGGCTGCAGGTCCAGCGCCACGTGGCGATTGCCCAGGTGATAGGCAGCTTGAAGCAATTGCAGAGGCGACTCCGCCCTCACCTCCAGAAGCTTCTCCTTCGCAGCCATCACACGAACAAGATTGAAATCCTGACTGTCGGAAAGAAGATCACCGGGAGCCAAAGGGCCCTGCCTTGGCAATTGCAACAACACCTCCTGACCACAGAGCGTGCGACGACGACCTCGCAACGACGTGCGCTGCTCAGCCGTAAGCGGCAGCTGCATGCCATGTGCAGCGCCCGAGCGCTGACCGTGACACCGCTCAAGCACAATCACCGTCTCGCCCATTCCCGTCGATCCAGGTTCCGTGAGCCTGCCCAGCTCGACCCTCTCATTTGGTATGGATCGCTACCGATTGGTGCGATCGACCGTGCCGAATGTGGTCTCCACACAACACGTCGATGAACGGCCCTGACCCGTGGCATGGCTCCTGCCAGCTGCAGTTCCTCAGAACAGAGCATGGAACCATCCACCAAGGTGGCTGCAGCGCACCTTTCAAGTTGCTCAGGTCAGATCAGGGGGACGATGGCCGCTGCGAACTGCCGTTGCTCCACACGGCCGGCGGACTGGTCGGCGGTGATCGTCTCAACATCGATCTGACGCTCAGGCCCAACAGCCGAGCACTGATCACCAGCGTTGCCGCTCAAAAGGTGTACGGCTCAGTGGGACGCAGCCAGCTGCATCCGCAAGGCGCTTGGTCTTACCAGAGCGTGACGGGCTCACTACAACCCGGCAGCGACCTGGAGTGGTTACCCCAGGAACTTGTGCTCTACGCCGACGCACTGCTGGAGCAGCAACTCAGGGTGACATTGCCTCTGGATGCCTCATTTCTCAGTGCAGAGATCGTGCGCCTGGGACGGACCGCGGCGGGCGAGAGCCTCGAGCGAGGCTGCTGGAGATCCAGCCTGGCCTTGCAGCGCAGTGATGGCGATGACCACCACTGGGAGATGGTTGATCGACTGGAGCTGGGCGGCAGCAGTCTCGAGAGCGTGCACGGCCTTGCCGGTGCACCGGTCTTCGGAACCCTGGTTTGGGCAGCACCGATGCATCTCGACAAAACAACGATGACCTCCTTGCTCGAAGGGGCCCGGGAGGATCGCTGCGGCCTCGCAGGAGTGATGCACTGCGGTGCACTGCGACAGGGATTGGTCGCCCGGTACACCGGCCACTCCAGCCGTGATGCACGATTCTGGTTCAGCCGGATCTGGTCCCGAACCAGATCCCTGCGAGGACTTCAGCCAGCCCGAATTCCACGTGTCTGGCCTTTGCAGGAAGAGCCGTTACGACGACAAACGTTCACATCAAACGCTCAAACGGCAACAGCAGGGACAAACTGAAAAAGAGCGAGGCTCTCCATGTATCTCAGTCCGCAGGAAAAGGACAAGCTCCTGATCGTGACCGCTGCACTACTGGCGGAACGCCGCCTTGGCAGGGGCCTAAAGCTCAACCATCCCGAAGCTGTGGCCTGGCTCAGCTTTCTTGTTCTCGAAGGTGCCCGTGATGGCCGAACCGTTGCCGAACTGATGCAGGACGGCAGCACCTGGCTGAGCAAGAACCAGGTGATGGAGGGGGTCTCCGAACTGGTGCACGAGGTGCAGATCGAAGCGGTCTTCCCGGACGGCACCAAGCTCGTCACCCTGCACGATCCGATTCGCTGAGGCACTACTCAATGTCACCCTTGACTCCCGGCGAACTGCTCGCTGAACCAGGCGAACTCGAACTCAATGCGGGACGCCCTGTCACCACCATCCACGTCGCCAACAGCGGCGACCGTCCGGTGCAGGTGGGATCCCACTTCCATTTCTTTGAAGCCAACGCTGCCCTGCAGTTCGATCGTGCAGCCGCTCGCGGACAGCGGCTCGACATTCCAGCCGGAACGGCGATTCGATTTGAACCGGGTGACAGCCGTGACGTGAATCTGATCCCCTTCGCCGGCGATCGGCGTGCCATCGGCTTCAACGGCCAAATCAACGGACCCCTCGACGCCTGATCCATGCCTTTCCGCATCTCCCGCCAGGCCTACGCCGAAACCTATGGACCCACCACCGGGGATCGGCTTCGACTCGCCGACACCGAGTTGATCCTCGAAGTGGAAAAGGACTTCACCGTCTACGGCGATGAAGTGAAATTCGGCGGCGGCAAGGTGATCCGTGACGGCATGGGCCAGGCCCAGACCTCACGAGCTGACGGTGCCGTCGACACCGTGATCACCAATGCCCTGATCCTCGATTGGTGGGGCATTGTGAAAGCCGATGTCGGCCTCAAAGACGGCCGCATCGTCGGCATCGGAAAAGCTGGAAACCCCGATACCCAGGAGGGGGTCACTGTTGTTGTGGGCCCTGGAACCGAGGCAATCGCTGGAGAAGGTCACATCCTGACTGCCGGCGGCATCGACACTCACATCCATTTCATCTGCCCCCAGCAGATCGAAACCGCCCTCGCCAGTGGCGTCACCACTCTGATGGGCGGCGGCACCGGTCCAGCCACCGGCACGAACGCCACGACCTGTACACCCGGCGCCTTCCACATCGGCCGCATGCTTCAGGCGGCTGAGGGTCTGCCGGTGAACCTCGGATTCTTTGGGAAAGGCAACGCCAGCACAGCAGAGGCTCTGGAAGAACAGGTTCGAGCCGGTGCCTGTGGCCTGAAGCTGCATGAGGACTGGGGCACCACGCCAGCAGCAATCGATGCTTGTTTGTCCGTGGCTGATCGAATGGATGTGCAGGTGTGCATTCACACCGACACCCTGAATGAAGCCGGCTTCGTCGAAGACACGATCGCCGCCATCAAGGGACGGACGATCCACACCTTCCACACCGAAGGGGCTGGCGGTGGCCATGCCCCGGACATCATCAAGATCTGCGGGGAAGCGAACGTTCTTCCCAGCAGCACCAATCCCACCAGGCCCTACACCCGCAACACACTCGAGGAGCACCTCGACATGCTGATGGTGTGCCACCACCTCGACCCGAAGATTCCCGAGGACGTGGCCTTTGCTGAATCACGGATCCGCCGCGAAACCATTGCCGCCGAGGACATCCTCCATGACCTGGGAGCGTTCTCGATCATTGCCAGCGACTCACAGGCGATGGGCCGGGTGGGTGAGGTGATCACCCGCACCTTCCAGACCGCTCACAAGATGAAGGTTCAGCGCGGCGCGCTTCCGGAAGACAACGCACGCAACGACAACCATCGCCTCAAGCGCTACATCGCCAAGGTGACGATCAATCCAGCCCTGGCCCATGGCATCAGCAGCCAGGTGGGGTCCGTCGAAACCGGCAAGCTGGCGGATCTTGTGCTCTGGAAACCAGGCTTTTTCGGGATCCGACCGGACCTGGTCCTCAAGGGCGGCTCGATCGTCTGGGCTCAGATGGGCGATGCCAATGCCTCCATTCCCACGCCGGGGCCAGTCCACGGGCGTCCCATGTTCGGCGCCTTCGGCAAAGCCCTGGCCTCCAGTTGTCTCACCTTTGTGAGCCAGGCAGCGATGGACCAGGACATCCAACGTCAACTCGGGCTTGAACGGACCTGCATGGCGGTGCAGGACACACGGAGCATCGGGAAAAACGGCCTGAAACTTAATTCAGCATTGCCTTCCGTGAGTGTGGACCCGCAGACCTATGAGGTCTTCGCTGACGGAACGCTGCTCACCTGTGATCCCGCGGAGGAACTTCCGATGGCCCAGCGCTATCTGCTGCTTTGACCTCAAGGCACCTCTTTCAGGCCCGGCTCCACTTGCTCTAGCTGCTCCATGGTCAGGACGGAACGGAGCAGCAGCGTTAAGGGGTCGGAGCCGACACTGAAACTGCCGTTACCAGAAGGAGCCAGGGATGGTGTCGACGTGCGGCCGGCCAGATGTTTGTCGAAAAACAGCTTTGCCATTCCCCTGAGCTCAGTGCGAGCCAACGGCTGATCAGGTCCGGTGATCACTGGCGGCAGAGATGACGTGGCATCCAGAAACGAGAGATGGGTGCCGTTGTTCTGAACAGCCAAAACGGAACCCGGCTGTCGAATCGCGGTGAAAGGACTGAGCTGCTGCGACACCGGCGGTGCAAACACATCGTTCATGCCGGCGATGACCAACATCGGAACCTCCAACTGAGCCATGGAGGCACTGCTGAAGATGGGATTGGTCACCGGGTTCACCGCAACAGCCGCCTTGACGCGAGAGTCTCGAAAACTCGTGCGCTCCACCACCCGATTGGGAGCGGTGCACTGCCAGACGATCGCTGGATTCAGCACCACCGTGTTCGGATCATCGAGCTGACGGCATCCCTGCACGAGGTGTGGCCAATCGAGCGATGCCCCAGCCAGGGCGGTCACGGTGTATCCACCGAGGGACTGACCGAGAACACCAACGCGCTTGGTATCCACACGGGTTCCCCAGCGCAGCTCTACCTGATCAATCAGTTCGCTGACGGTGGTTGGTTGGCGATACCAGGCATTCGCAGGGGGAATGGCTCCTTTTCCCTCGATCGCTGCAGTCACCGTGTCTGCACTGGTGAAAGGCAAGTTGAGAGCTGCTACGGCATAGCCGTGACTGGCAAGCGTCTCACCGACGTACAGCAGCGCATTCATGTCGGTGTTCAAACCAGGAACGAGAACCACCAAGGGCGCCTTGCTGTCAGCCGTTGCGGTGGTTGGCAGATAAAGCGCGGACTTGATGCTCTTGGCGACACGACCCGCGAACGTGAACGGCAGCTGCTGAAATCCGATGCTTCCTTTCACAGCCGCCAAGTTGAGATCAGGTCCGCTGGCAGGTGATCCAGACAGTCCCGACAACCGCTCAAAGAGCTTGTTCTGAAGGTTGTAATCCTGCCTGAGTGTGCGCAGAAGAGAGGTCAATGCGCCAACCTTGATCGGGAGGTTCGGTAAGGGATAGGCCTCCAGCACAGGGATGATGCGAAGGCTTCCAGATGTTGAGGCTCCGAGAATCAAGGCGGAGGTGAGCGCATTCTCCGCAACCTTCGATGGCTGATTGATCAGCTTCGCAAGTTGCTGGATGGTTCGTTGACCCAGCGCTGTTCCGAGGTAATCCGAAGCCATCACGGCATTCACCGGAGCTGACTGGTTCAGGGCCCCGCGCAGCGCCTTTTGCTCGGATGGCTTCAGTAAACGGAGGGCCTCGCGCAGTTCAGGAGCGGGAGGATCACCCGCTGCAAAAACGGCAAGCTCTGAAATCGATAGGGACCGTTCGAATTCACCCAACTGGAAACTGATTCGCTCTGCACACAGGGCAGGTGCAGCGAGTGCAAACAGGCCAATCACTGCCAGAAATGAACGCTTCATGACATCGACACAGTTGTGGGGACCCTAAAAACAGCTCGCGAATGTGTCATCCGACTGTGAGAGGACTCCATGCCGTCGACGGTTCAAGCGACTGATCAGCCGTTCGGTAGCTGTTGCAACCTGCAACTATCGTTCAGCACTTTTTGATGTGATCGAGACTTCGACTGGTGATGTTCACTCAGTACCGGCCGACACAGGGATATGACGAATACTTTTGTCGAAAACGCTTGGCACCCCGGGCCGATCTGGAGCCGCTGCTCTCCACCCTCGGCCAACTCGGTCTGTCGGAACTGAATCGATCCCATGCATCCGCCAGCCATCTTCTGCGCCGGCTGGGCGCAACTTTTCGACTGAATGACAGCGGGCGACTGGGCGGAGAACGAATCCTTCCGTTCGATCCTTTGCCACGGCTGATTCATCGCAACGACTGGTCAACGCTCGAGCAAGGCCTGTTTCAACGCCTCGAAGCCATTGACCTGTTTCTGAACGACGTCTACGGAGACCAACACATCCTCAATGACGGCGTCATCCCCCGTGAAGACGTGGAAAGTTCCCAAGGATGGCGACCCCAGATGAAGGGCATCCAGTTACCGCTTAATCGCTGGTGTCATATCTCAGGCCTGGATCTTATTCGCGATGGCGAGGGCACATGGAGGGTTCTGGAGGACAACCTTCGATGCCCATCGGGCGTCGCCTACTTCCTCGAGAACCGACGGGTGATGAAACGGCTGTTTCCAAGTCTGTTTCGAACGCGAACGGTTCAACCGATCGACGACTACCCCTCACACCTCCTGAGAACTCTGCAGGACCTCGCACCATGGAGTGATGCACCCAAGGTTGTCTTGCTGACCCCTGGGGTCTTCAATAGTGCCTATTTCGAACACAGTTATCTCGCTCAACAGATGGGGATCAGCCTCGTCGAAGGCAGAGATTTGATGTGTGAAAACGGCCGTGTCTGGATGCGCAGCACAGCTGGACTGGAAGCAGTGGATGTGATCTACAGACGGATCGACGATGACTTCCTCGATCCAACTGTGTTTCGCCGTGACTCAATGCTGGGTGTTCCGGGAATGATGGAGATCATGCGAAACGGACGGCTTGCCATCGCCAACGCTCCTGGAACAGGCGTTGCCGACGACAAACTGATCTATGCCTATCTACCGACAATCATTCGTTATTACATGGATCAAGAACCAATTATCGAAAATGTTCCAACATACTTATGTTCAAAACAAGATGATCGGAATTACGTCCTCGAGCATTTAAAGGAACTTGTGGTCAAATCCGTAGCAGAAGCGGGTGGCTATGGCATGTTGATTGGCCCACATGCATCATCAGAAGAAATCGAGAGCTTTGTCGCAAAGATAAAAGCTAATCCTCGTAATTTCATTGCACAGCCCACATTGCAATTATCCACTGTTCCCTCACTTAGCAATGGTGAATTGTATCCCTGCCATGTTGATCTACGACCCTATGTCTTACGCGGACGCAACAACTGGGTGAGCCCGGGCGGCTTGACGCGTGTCGCTTTGAAACGTGGATCCTTGGTTGTTAACTCCTCTCAGGGTGGTGGCTGTAAAGACACCTGGGTCGTCAGCGACAGTCAAGAGGCCGCATTGTGCTGAGCCGAGTTGCGGACTCTTTGTATTGGATCAATCGTTACGTTGAAAGAGCGGAAAACATCTCGCGTTTTCTTGAAGTCAGTGAGTCAATGGCTCTGGACTGTCCACCAGGAAGTGCCGAACCATGGTTGCCCTTGATCGATGCCAATGGAGATCGAGATTTTTTTGACCAACGCTATCCCAATGGTTCACCAGGTGATGTGATGACATTTCTGCTCTTGGATCGGGATAATTCCAACAGCATTGTGAGTTGCATCGACAATGCCAGAGAAAACGCAAGACAAATCCGAGATGTGATCACCACGGAGATGTGGGAACAGCTCAACGATCTCTACTGGACTGTTCAAGATGGTGAAGCCTTGTGGCAGGAGCCAGATCAAGAACAGTTGCGGATCATTCGGCGCGGTTGTCAGCTTTTTTATGGGATTACAGATGTCACGCTGAGCCGAGATCAGGCCTGGCTATTCAGTCAACTTGGTCGCCTCATTGAGCGAGCCGACAAAACATCCAGAATCCTCGATGTGAAGTATTTCTTGCTTCTCCCAACACCAACAGAGGTTGGTGGTGTTCTGGACGAGCTGCAGTGGATTTCACTTCTGCGCACAGCAGATGCTTATCAGATGTACCGGCAGAGCGTGCAGCAATCAATCACACCAGCGTCCGTCGCTCGATTTCTACTTTTAGACCCTATTTTCCCAAGATCTGTGCGCTTCTGTCTTCAGGAGATCAACGACACATTGCGACAGATTCAACAACAGCCACGATCAGGTCCCCCAGATGATCTGGAATGCTTGCACGGTCAGCTGCTGGCGAAGTGGAGTTATGTACGCATCGATCTGTTGATCAAAAATGGGCTGCATGAAGCGATCGACCAACTTCAGAGCGATCTCAACCAACTCCACCAACTGATTCACGACAACTACTTCGTTGTCACGGATTTCGGCTCCGTTCCCAGTGATCCCTCATGCGCGCTCAGCTAGTCCATCGCCTGACCTACACCTATGACGCCCATGTGAGCCTTGGTGAACAGCGGCTGTGTTTACGTCCAAGAGGACAAGGCCATCAGCGCTTGATTGAGCATCGCCTGACAGTCACTCCACAACCGTCCCACAGTCATGACCTTCTTGCTGCGAGTGGCGATGCCATCCAGCGTGTGCGGTTTCTTGCTACCACCGATCAACTCAAGATCGAGGCCAGCAGCCTGGTGGAAACCATCTCATCAGCACCCCTGCTGGACTGCTTCAACGGATTGGAACCTCCGCTTCCCTATCCAAAAGGTCAACTGAATTCAGATCTACAAGGAGCTTTGGCGGGCTGGCTTCCGAACGGACAGCACGACCCATCTGCCGTTGAGTTAGCGCAGGACGCACTGATGGGAAGCAACCAACAGGCCATTCCCTTCCTGCAACAGCTGATGGAGATGATTCAGGATCGCGTCAAGTACACCAAACGCCATGTTGGCCCAGCATGGCCAGCAGGTCGAACGCTGAGGGAGCGCGTGGGCTCATGCAGGGATTTGGCATGGCTCATGGTCGAGTCCTGCAGAACCGTGGGATTACCGGCTCGCTTCGTCAGCGGATATCACCTGGCCGATCCAGCACCGGACAACTACGACCTGCATGCCTGGGCTGAGGTTTATCTCCCGGGCGCTGGATGGCGGGGATTTGATCCGAGCGCAGGCCAGGAAATCAACGATCGTTACATCGTCTTGGCGACATCATCAAAACCAGTCTTAACAGCAGCTGTCAGTGGGACATTCAGTGGGCCCCCTGGTACAAAAAGTGAGCTGATCTGGTCGATCAAGGCAACGGTTGATGGTGGCCAAGCAACGCCATCGTTAACTACAACCGCTCAAGCCGCTTGAAGCTCAGGCCAGAGCTGTGGCTTTGGAGCTGATACAGATGTAACGGCCATCAGCGCAGGAATATCGGCACTGTTGTAAACACGGAATTCATCAACCAATGACACCCCAGGCTCACGCACGGCTTGATTGAGAACGACAGAGCCATCGGGATCAGAGATCGAACGATGAAAAGTGCCGGGTGGGATGCGAAGAATATCTCCACCGCTGTCCAAACGGACGATATGAAACGGGTCGGACCAGGCCAGATTCACCAGATAAAACGTGCGACCCCCACTTGCAGCCAGAAGATTGTCTTCTTGGTGCGGATGAAGATAGAACTGCCAAGCTCCAGTCTTGGGGTCGTCAGGAGGGCTGACTGCGGGCCCGGAGTGCACAACAAGGTCCCTGGCGTTGGATGAACCCACCGTCACATCGAAAAATCTGACGGCTGGAGTATCCCGGAAACGCTTGCATGGCAAACGTTCAAACATTGATTTAACCCGTAAAACCAGAACCGAAAACTCTTTAGAGAACAATCCTCAAGAAGGCCGTCGTCGTTGCGACGGTTTTCACACGAAACTGGTCTGATGACATTTCAAAGATGCCCGAGCGACCCGTGACCATCAGGCGACGCTCCTTTTTGCTCGGCACAGGACTGACAGCCCTAGGCCTGACTGGCGACAACCTCGGGGCATCCCCTGCCGAAGCGCAGGAAACGCCACGGTCGTGTCGTCCTGAGGATCCCCTGCAAGCGTTGAAACAGGGCAACGAACGCTTTGCTGCCGTTTGGCAAAGCAAGAACAGGGCTTCAACAGCAGACGAGAGGGCCAAGGTGATGGCCAGCATGTGGCTCCACAACTGCTTTCTGCCATCAAGCGTTTTAGACGAAGGGCAGGCACCTTGGGCCACGATCCTCACCTGCGCGGATTCACGCGTCTCTCCGGAATGGGTTTTCGACGCTGCCCCCTCTGATCTGTTCGTCATCCGCAGCGCAGGCAACACGGCGTTTGACGAAGCCATTGCCTCGATGGAATACAGCGTTGATGTTCTTGAGACCCCGCTGATCATGGTGATGGGCCACAGTTCGTGTGGCGCAGTGGGTGCTGCTCGGAGCAACAGACCCCTGAGCCCACTGCTGGAGCGGCTCGTGGATCCAATCCGACGCTGTCTCAACCCGGAGGAAGACCTGGAGGCGTCGGTGAAACGCAATGCCTTAAATACGGCTCAGCAATTGACCAGGAAGAGTGAACTACTAAGAAAGGCAGTGTCCGAAAACAAACTCCGGATCGTTGTCAGTTATTTCAATATTGGCGATGGCATCGTGAACCTGGTCTGAGAGGATGGCCTTACTCTTACGAACACGATGCGGCAAATGTGATGACTTAATTCAATACCAAACGAGCATCAAAAAAACACTCTGGATTCATGCATGCCCTCACAAAACAGCAAGCACATACATCATTAAAAACCTCAGACGAAACAAGTCATTGCTATAGAAATATGGCACTCTTATTGCGCAAAACAACATAAAAAACTCGCATCATCTTATTCACAAAGACTGGAACTACTTCGATCAGCAACTCAAAAATATTCCCCGAAAATTCATCAGTGCCTACTAAGCAGAGAAACTCTGCTTACACGAATAGTAAAGCCAAGTTTTTTGAACCCTTGATCGACCTTGCTTCGCAGAATGGTTTTCGATTGAGTCTGATCGTTGTCCTCCGGGATCAGGCAGATTGGATTCATTCAACGTCGCGCATCAAATACACCGCTTTCAGGAAAAGGGCTCATTCAGTCAGTACAGAAAATCCATTCAAAAACGCAACCGTTTCAGCGGCGTCGATTACACCAACAAGTTTGAGGCGATCACATGCAGCCCTGAGATCCAAACAGTTTTTATTCCATTAAGTAGCAGAGCCAGGATTACAGATCCGAATCACATCTGAACAGTCAGCCACCTAAGTAAGCCATTTCTTGACGACGTTGTCCGTGGCTTGAGCAACCTCGTTCCTCGCTGTAGCGATCCTCGCGAGCGATCCAGAGGTCACGAATTGCATTCATTAATCCGTCCTCATCAATCAGAGGCTGAAGCCAGGGACGCAGATCCTTTCCCTGAGTTGCAAAGAGGCAAGTGAAGGCCATCCCATCGGCAGCCACCCTGAGCCGGTTGCAATCACCGCAAAACGGTTCACTAATCGAGGCGATCGTGGCGACCTGACCTTTCCCGTCGCTGAAACGCCAGCGGTTGGCGGTGCTGCCAACGGCTCGTCCCATGGGTTGAATAGCCCAATGTTGACGGACCCTGGCCAGCATCTCGGAAGCCGTGAGCACCTGGTCCTGATGCCAGTCGTTGCGATGCCCAACATCCATAAATTCGATGAACCGCAACTCGATGCCATAACGCCGGGCCAAACGAGCCAACGGAATCAGCTGATCCTCGTTGTGGTGTCGCTGGATCACGCTGTTGATCTTGAGTGCACCCTGGCTGGGGTCAAAACCTGCATCCAACGCGGCATCTAAACCCGACAGCACCCGATCAAACAAATGGGCCGCGGTGTCCGGCATTCCTGCCATACGAACGAACCCATCGCTGTCGGCCGCATCGAGACTCAGGGTGATGCGATCCAAACCCGATTGACGAAGAGCGAAGGCTCTCTCTCGGCTGAGCAGGACTCCGTTGCTGGTGAGGGCCACCTCCTGGAGACGAGACAAGGGATCCTGTGGATCAGAACGGCCAAGTGTGATCGCTTGCAGCAGGGGTTCCAGCTGATGGCTCAACAAGGGCTCCCCGCCGGTTAAGCGCAGAGACTGCAGCCCCAGCCGGCATGCAGCGCGGATCACAGCAATCTGCGCCTGGAGATTCAACCGATTCGACGGTTCATCATCAGAGGGACAGCAATAGGTGCAAGACAGGTTGCAGCGAGCTGTCAGCGACAGGCGCAACACGCCCAGCGGACGCCCAAAACGGTCCTGACTCTGACTACACGTGCTCATCAGACAAGGCTGCCAAATCCTCCGGACAGTTGGCATTGAGAAGTGCTTGAGCAGGCAGCGACACGGGTCGGTACGGGATGCAGTTCAACCAGGCATGCCAACTCCATTCTTCTCCTTTCAATTGAGAAACAAGTGTCGACTGGAAAGGCGAACCGGACGGGTAAATCCCCAGAAGAGGCTGCAATTGCTCTCCGTCATGGGCCACAGCCGCAACTTGAGGTTCCATCGCCCAAACCTTGATCAGACATCGCAGAACCTCCGTGGTGAGTCTTGGCATGTCGACGGGCAACACCATCACAGGTTGATTCATGTCCGGCGACAGAACCTGAGCCATTGCCTGCAAAGGGCCGTTGCAGGAACGCGGATCCTGGAGAAATGAGACCCCATCGCGACAACGAACCATCTCTGCATGATCTGCATGACCGCTGACAACCACAACAGGCAAGGCAAGGGCGGAGAGCTGATCCAGAAGAACTGTCAACCAAACGCCGCCTCGTGGATGCGGCATCAGAGCCTTATCCCTACCCATCCTCCGGCTCATCCCACCACAAAGAAGACAGGCTGAAAGGCGAACTTCGCGTCGATGTTTTGGAATAACAACCATTGAAGTAGCAACCGCAACAAAAACAGGGTCGACAAAGAATGCTGATCAACAGAATTAGCAAGGCAAATGTTTGAACTGAACCTGAGCGAAGGCATTCAGTAACAAAGGCCACATTTCAAGAGCCTCCGGAATTGTTTACTACTCAACGTTGGGCGGACAATTTTTCAGGACCGTCTCGTCAAACCACGGGTGCTGCACTTTTGAAACCCGGGGCTCAAAGTATCTTTTACCCATGCTTGGCGACCTCTGGTCATTCCAGGGGAGATATAGAACTCTTCATCTCACCTGGTTCGCCTTTTTTCTGACGTTCGTCGTCTGGTTCAATCTCGCCCCTCTCGCGACAACAGTTCGAGCCGATCTGAACCTTGATATCGGTCAGATCCGCACCGTTGCCATCTGCAACGTGGCCCTCACCATCCCGGCCCGCGTGCTGATCGGGATGCTCCTAGACAAATTCGGACCCCGGATCACCTATTCCTCGATCCTGGTCTTCTCTGCAATTCCCTGTCTGCTGTTTGCTTCAGCGCAGGATTTCAACCAGCTCGTCGTCGCTCGACTGCTGTTGTCCATCGTTGGTGCCGGCTTCGTGATCGGCATCCGCATGGTGGCCGAATGGTTCCCGCCAAAAGAGATTGGATTGGCCGAAGGCATCTATGGCGGCTGGGGCAACTTCGGCTCCGCTTTCTCGGCCCTCACCATGGTGGCCCTCGCTGGCTTCCTCTCCTTTTCAGGGGGATTCACACTTCCCACAGGCGACATTCTGAATTGGCGCGGTGCCATCGCACTCAGCGGCATTGTTTCAGCCGTGTACGGCGTCTTCTACTTCTTCAGTGTTACTGATACGCCACCAGGCAAAAGCTATCAACGTCCAGCAAGAACAGCAGGCCTGGAAGTCACCTCCATTCGTGATTTCTGGGGTCTCATCGGAATGAATGTGCCCTTCGCAGCCATTCTCTGTGTGCTGTGTTGGCGTCTAAAAAAGGTCGGTTTTCTCACCGAATCCACCTATCCCCTGGCTCTTGCAGCCGTGGGTCTGTGGTTTGCTTTTCAGACGTGGGGAATCATTCGCACCAACCGCGAATTGCTCAGCGGATCCAAGATCTATCCGAAAGAAGACCGCTACGAGTTTCGACAGGTCGCCATTCTCGAGCTCACTTACATCGTGAACTTCGGCTCCGAACTGGCCGTGGTCTCGATGCTGCCGACCTTCTTTGAAACCACCTTCGATCTGCCGAAGGCCACTGCCGGCATCCTGGCCTCCTGCTTCGCCTTCGTGAACCTGGTGGCCCGCCCTGCCGGTGGTCTGATCTCCGACAGCGTTGGCAGTCGCAAGAACACCATGGGCTTCCTCACCGCCGGTCTCGGCGTGGGTTACCTGGTGATGAGCATGATCAAGCCGGGCACCTTCAGCGGCACCACCGGCATCATCGTGGCCGTGTTGATCACCATGCTCGCGTCGTTCTTCGTGCAGTCCGGTGAAGGCGCAACCTTCGCGCTTGTGCCCCTGGTGAAGCGTCGTGTCACCGGACAGGTGGCTGGCCTGGTGGGCGCTTACGGCAACGTTGGTGCTGTGACTTACCTGACCATTTTCAGCCTCCTGCCGATGTGGATGGGCGGCGGCGGTGAACCCACGCCTGAGGTGATCGCAGCCTCCAACAGCGCCTTCTTCCAGGTGCTGGGCGTTGCCGGTTTGATCGTTGCTTTCTTCTGCTTCTTCTTCCTCAAGGAGCCAAAAGGATCCTTCGCAGAGCTGCACGAAGGCGAAACGGCCTGAACCATCTCTTTCCGCAACATGCTGATGTTGCTCAACGACCCGGAGCTTCGGCTCCGGGTTTTGTTCTTGTTTCAGTCCCCGCATGTCGAACTCACCCCGCAGCGTGCGCAGCCAATGCCCTTACTGCGGAGTGGGCTGCGGTCTTGAGTTGATGCCTCCAGCGGTCAAAGGCCAGGCCGTGAAACGGGACGCTGAAGGCAATCCGATGTGGACAGCCCGGGGAGATCGGCAGCATCCCTCCAATCTCGGGCAGGTTTGCATCAAAGGGGCCACCGTCGGCGAAACCCTGGCCCCTGGAAGGCTGCGCCAACCTCTGTTCCGCAAAAAGCTCGAGGACGACTTCGCACCGATCAGCTGGAACGAGGCCCTCGAAACAATCACCGGACACATTCAGGCGAGCGTGACCAAGCGCGGCAACGCCGATGGCATCGCCATGTACGGCTCCGGTCAGTTCCACACAGAGGACTACTACCTGGCCCAGAAACTGCTGAAAGGCGCACTGGGCACCAACAATTTCGATGCCAACTCGCGCCTCTGCATGAGCTCAGCGGTGGCGGGCTATACCCGCAGCCTGGGATCCGATGGTCCTCCCTGTAGCTACGAGGACCTCGACCACTGCACGGTGGCGTTTCTGATCGGCACCAACACCGCCGAGTGCCATCCGGTGCTGTTCCAGCGCCTGCTGAAGCGAAAACGAAAAAACCCAGGCAGCGTGAAGATTGTGGTGGTGGATCCACGCCGCACCGACACCGCCAAAGCCGCCGACATCCATCTCCCGATTGCACCGGGCAGCGACCTGGCTCTGCTGCATGGCATCGCCCACCTGGTGCTGCGGGAGAACGGCCAGGATCCGGCCTTCATCGACGACCACACCGAGAATTACGACGCCTTTTTTGACGTCGCCGCCCGCTGGACCCCAAGGCGGGTTGCCCTGCACTGCAATATCCCCGAAAAACGCCTGCGGGACGTAGCGCAGCTGTTTCATCGACGCGAGAAGCTTCTCAGCCTCTGGTCGATGGGGGTGAACCAACGCCGTGAAGGAACGGCGGTGGTGCAGGGATTGATCAACCTGCATCTACTCACCGGCCAGATCGGCAAGGAAGGGGCCGGCCCTTTTTCCCTCACCGGCCAGCCGAATGCCATGGGCGGGCGCGAGGCCGGAGGGTTGTCTCATCTGTTGCCGGGCTACCGGTTGATTACCGATGCGGATGATCGTGCCGAGGTTGAGCAGGCCTGGCAGCTGCCCAAAGGATGGATCAATCCAAAACCAGGCTTGGCGGCATGGCAGCAGATCGAGGCGATGGAACAGGGCGCACTGGATCTGTGGTGGGTGGCTGCCACCAACCCCCTGGTCAGCCTCCCCGATCTCGAGCGGGTGAAGTCAGCCATGCACAGGTGCCCACTGGTGGTGGTGAGCGAGGCCTACGCCGACTCGGAAACCTCGCATTACGCCCACCTGCTGCTGCCAGCGGCCCAGTGGAGTGAGAAGGCCGGTGCCATGACCAATTCCGAACGACGGGTGACCTATTGCCCTGCCTATCGACGCCGATTCGGCGAAAGCCGGCCCGACTGGGAGGTTTTTGCTGACGTGGGGCGCCGCTTGGGCTATGGCGAACATTTCAGCTTCGATTCAGCGGCCGCGGTCTACGCCGAATTCACCGCGCTGACCCGAGGACGCCTCTGTGACGTCAGTGGACTGAGCCACGAGCTGCTTGAACAGGACGGACCCCAGCAGTGGCCTTACCCCCATGGCAGCACCCCAAGCACAGTGGCGAAACGCCTCTACGAAGACCATCAGTTCGCCACCCCCAGCAAACGCGCCCGCTTCAGCACCGATCAACCGCTCGGGCTGGCGGAACCCCCCTGCGAGACCTACCCACTGGTGCTGACGGTGGGCCGCTACCTGGAGCAGTGGCACACGATGACGCGCACCGGCAAGGTTGAGCGGCTGATGAAACAGCATCCCGAACCGCTGCTGGAGATTCACCCAGGTGACGCGCAGGATCTGAAGCTGATCAACGGCGAACTGGCGGCGATCAGCTCGCGCCGCGGCCACCTCACCGCCACTGTGAAAGTGACTGATCGCATTCGGCGTGGATCGGTCTTCTTGCCGATGCACTGGGGATTCACCCAGGAGAAGGCCTGCGAGGCCAACACCCTGATGCACGACGAGGCCTGCCCGGTGTCGAAGCAGCCAGAACTCAAAGCCTGTGCAGTGATCGTGGCACCGGCCGTTTCGGTGGTGAAGCCCGTTGAGCAGCAGAAAGGCAGGCTGGAGGCTCTGCGGCGGCTGATTACACCAGCACTTCGCTGAAGGCCGCCTCAAGGTTGTGGTGATCGTGCCCCGGCCTGGCCAACTTGCACAACGCAAAGCGATCCAACTCACTGAGCAGGGCCCATTGCTTCAGCGACAGCTGCACACCCCGAGCCGTGGCCGCCTCTTGCACCGCAGCAGGCAACTCCTTGACCTGTTGCCAGGGGGCGCTGCTAACGAGTGGCAGATCCCTAGCCATGCCATCGGCCATGGTGCGCGTGCAATCGCGCAGGTGTTGGCGAAGCTGCTCAAGAGCATCGGCCCCGTCCGGCCAATCCACAAGGGTTTGGCGTTGATCCTGGGAGAGTTGCAGCCAGTGACTGAGCTTTAACTTCACCCCACAGAGATCGAGTTTGCGACGCACACACAGCGGGATACAGCGCCAGTTGCCGATGAAATCCTGCTCAAAGGCAAAGCAATGATTGGCGGAATCACATCGGCTGGACATCAAGCAAAGCCTTGATTGGTGTCAATGATGACAACGGCAGACCAGGAAAACAGGGAAGTTTGAATCGATACAAATCAAGGTCAGTGCGCTTCGCAATCTCCCTCGGAATGCTGCTGGGAATGTCCCATGGATGGGTCACAGCTGAAGCGTTCCAGCATCAGCCCAACCCGGCGCTTAATTTTTTAGAGACTGTTAAAACTAATACACAATTTGAGCCATTTGGTAGTCCAAAACACCAACTTTTTCCATACTGAGATTCTCCTTTGAGAATTTCTGCCGTGACCAGCAGCATCTCGTCCGCTTCCGGCCGCAGTCCCATTACCCTGGCAGCCGGCTTCCTGGGTGCATTCATCGTTGGCTCGCTCGCCGTTCAGTTGGTTCGCAGCCAGTCGGCTTTCGTCCAGGCCGGTACAGCTGCCGTGGAACCCGTGATCGCCGGGCCTGCTGCTGTTTGGGCTCCTCTGGCCGAACGCGACATCGCCGCAGTGAAGACAGAAGTGAACGCAGAAGCCAGTGCAAAACCTGCTGCCGTCATCCAACCGTCCGTGGAACCCGTGGTCGGATCGGAAGCAACCCTCTGGTCTGCTCTCAGCCAACGCTGATCCAACACGGCACGGTCTTGGCCCAGACGACGGTCAGCGGTGACCCGAAACTGGTGCTGGGTGATCTCGAATTCAGCAGCCATGCCGTGCCCTTGATCGAATGACGAAAGACCTGAGTCATCTGAACCAGCAAGGTGAGGTTCACATGGTGGATGTGGGAGATCGGCCTGCCACCAACCGTGAAGCCCATGCCAGTGGGGCTATTCGCATGAAGCGCTCAACCCTGACCATGGTTCAGCGGGGAGAGACGCCCAAGGGAGATCTGCTGGCGGTGGCCCGGGTCGCTGCCATCCAGGCCGCGAAACGCACCTGGGAATTGATACCCCTGTGCCACCCACTGCCGCTGAGCGGCATGGATGTGACGATCGACGTTGACGATGCTCTACCAGGACTCGTCATCCACTGCCGTTGCCGCACCACAGGCCAAACGGGTGTGGAAATGGAAGCGATGACAGCCGTTTCCGTGGGGCTGCTGACCCTTTACGACATGCTCAAGTCGGTCGATCCAGCCATGACGATCGAGACCATCCAGCTTCAGTTCAAAGAAGGGGGGCGACATGGGGTCTGGAAGCGCTGAACCTTACGGACGCGAAGGGCTACCCCTGAACGAGGCGCGCCGACGGGTTCTGGCGGCGATTGATCCCTTGCACCGCACCGAAGAGCTACAGCTGAGCGATGCCCTGGGTCGTGTGAGTGCAGCTGCAGTGCTGGCCCCAGACGCCGTCCCTGGGTTTCGGGCCTCCATCATGGATGGCTACGCCCTGGGGCAGTCCAGCCAGCCGTCCGTCGGAGACCACTGGATATTGAAGGGCCGCTCGGCAGCTGGCGACCCTTTTCACGGAACACTGGTCGCAGGTGAAGCCATCAGGATCCTCACGGGCGCACCCCTGCCAGAAGGCGGTGACTGGGTGCTTCCCCAGGAACTGGTGACCCTTGCGGACAACACCATTCATCTGAACAAGGAGCCCTCAGACCGGCCCTGGATCCGATCCGCAGATGAAGAATGCCGTCCTGGAGAGCAGTTGCTGGCTGCTGGCCTGCGTCTTGGCCCAGCCGATCTTGGACGCCTCAGCGGCTGCGGCATCGCTCAACTGACCGTGCAGCAGCAACCCCGCATTGGCCTCTTGATCAGCGGCGATGAACTGGTGCCGCCTGGACAAGCCAGACCGCCAGGGGGGATCTGGGAAAGCAACGGCACCTTGTTGGAGACGATGCTCCGCGCTCTTGGGCAACGGGTTGATCAACGCCAGGTGGTCGCGGATCAGCCTGAAAGCCTGCGAAAAGCTCTGAGCGATCTGGCCAGGAGCTGTGATGTGGTTGTGAGCACCGGTGGCGTGTCAGCCGGTGACAGTGACTGGATCCGACCCCTGGTGGCCGAACTGGGTGCCGTTGAATTCTGGAAATTGTTCCTGCGTCCTGGCAGACCCTTCGCCTTCGGAACACTCGGCACAAAGGTGCCGTTCTTCGGGCTGCCCGGCAACCCTGTGGCCGCAGCCATCACAGCATTGCAACTGCTCTGGCCAGCCCTCCAGGCCCTGGAAGGGCAGACACAACCCGAGCTGTTCCCAAGATTTGAGGTGCAACTGAAGGATCCGCTGCCGAGACGTCCAGGACGCCCGGAACTCGCCCGGGCCCGCCTCGAGACGAACGACAAGGGTGACCTGCTGGCTCGGATAGACGGCTCCCAGGCGTCATCGCGCATCGGTTCCCTACAGGGGGCCGACCTGCTGCTGGAGCTTCCCGCCTCAGCCGGCAGCCTGGAGCCAGGCACACGTGTTTGGGCGCAACTGATCCGCCGGCGACTTTTCTAGGCAGACTCCGGTTGAAAGCGTCGCCGCTCCCAGGCCTGGAGCCGACCCAAGGAATCAAAAACGATGCTGATCTGCTGAAACAAACCAGAACCCAGCAAGCCACCGATGTGCAGCTGGAACGTCTGATCGGGCAACTGCTCAGGCACAGCAAACACCAGACCATCAGGCATCACAGCAGAGCAGCTCTGGTGCAGGACTTGCTCCGGATCAAACACCGCCGGAACGGGAGCCGTGATCCGGCCGCTCACGCCAGGCAGAGGTTGCAAGGTTTCGCACTGGCCCTGCCAACCCCGCAAAGGCTCCAGCAACGCTTCAGGTGTCCCGCACGTGGGACGTTCAGCCTCCAGGCTGGATGCATGGCGGCAACGGAACGCCACAGCGCCGACTGTTTGCAGCAACCACCGCGCATCAAGCCACTCCCAGATCAGCACCAGCATCGAACGGGACCGACCCCGGAACAGATTGATCTCATGGCCGAAGCGGCTCCGCTCCGGATCGAGATGCAGGCTGGATTGTCCGCCAGCACCTGAAAACTGCCAGCAACCGCCACCAGCGTTGTACGTCTGCCGGCTGATCGCATAGGTGGCCTGACCCCCCGGCGCAAAAAACAAGCCAGAACCATCCCAAGTGCCTGTGTCGGGATCACTGAAAGAGATCGCGTAGGTCGTGGGATCCAAAACGCGCACGGGTTGATCAAGGTCCAGAACACCATCGGCATTGCGGGCGAACCACAAACCGGGTCCCTGCCAATGCCCCTCGAAATTGCCGCGATTGAGAGTCCATTGGTCGGTCGTCACTGACAACGCTGCATGGGAAATGCTGCTCAGGGTCCCAGACATGGTCTTAGAGGGACGTGTTCTCCGTTAACCAGGTGCCCTGATCACCACACCATTCGCGCTTCCAGAACGGGGCGTGATGCTTGAGCTCCTCCAGCAAGGCCGCAGCGCAGCGCTGCGCTGCACCGCGACGATCCGCCTGCACGGCGACCAGAACGATCGGATCACGCGGCAGCAACCGCCCCACCCGATGCAACACCAGAATCGACGCCACCTTGTGCTCCTGCCGCAGGCGCTGCGCCATGGCCGTGATCTGACGTTCGCAAAGACCTGGACAATGCTCCAGCTCAAGCGCCTGAAGAGGCCTTCCATCCATGCTGATGGAACGAACCCGACCGATGAAGATCGCCTCGGCCGCTGCATCTCCAGTCCAGGTGGCGAGCTGGTGCCATGGATCAAAGGGTTCAGGACACACCTCAACACGACAACTGGTCATGCTTCATCCACCCGTGAATGGTGGAAGAAACGCCAATTCGTCTCCAGCCTGCAACAGCTGATTAGGACCGACCAACTCCTGATTGACCGCAATGCTGATCCCTTTTAGTGGGCCAAGATCCAACTGGTCCCATACCGCACCAGCCGTCGACAGTCCCGGCGTGAACGGAAGAGAACGCTCACCCCAACCAGCCCGTTCTCGCAATGAGGCGAACAGCAGCACCTTCAACACCGTGTCCAAAGCAGCTGGAGCGGTTCTAGCGTCCAACGCCTCTGCCGCTGTGCCATGGGTCTTGCCATCGCCCTGCTGACCATCTCCGACACGCGCACACTGGCGGACGACGCCAGTGGAGATCAACTGCGACGCAACCTGGAAGCCGCCGACCATCAGCTTTACGAGCGGAAACTCTGCCCTGATGATCGCTATCAGATCCGCGCTGAGCTGAGCCGCTGGATCGCCGATCCGATGGTGGATGTGGTGATTACAAGCGGCGGCACCGGTCTGACCGGTCGCGATGGCACTCCCGAAGCCGTCGCACCTCTCCTGGACAAAACAATCGAAGGATTTGGTGAACTGTTTCGCGTGCTCTCGTTCGAAAGCATCGGCACCAGCACCCTGCAAAGCCGTTGCCTTGCCGGCGTAGCCAACGGCACGTTCGTGTTTGTCCTGCCGGGATCTCTGGATGCGGTGACCACAGCTTGGAACCGGCTCATCCATCCCCAACTCAATCCCGACACCCGCCCTTGCAACCTGGCCCAACTCAAAGACCGATTGAAGGAATAGAAAATACGTGCCTCAGAACGGAATCGGCATCGTGACTGACGCTGGCGGTGGCATGCATGCCTCAACCTGCTGATCAATCACATCACCAACCACAACAATCGAAGGGGACTTGAAGGCCTGGGATCGGCATTCAGCCGCTACACCAGCCAGGTTCGCCTTCAGACAGCGTTGACCCGCAACCGTGCCCTGCTGAATCACCGCGACAGGAGTCTCTGACGGCAAGCCACCCGCCATAAGCTCTTCCGCGATCCGAGGCAGATTGTGCAGTCCCATGTAAATCACCAATCCGTCACTGGCTGCGGCCAAGGCACGCCAGTTCACAGAAGGACGACGCTTATCGATTTCCTCGTGACCGGTGACGAAGGTCACCGATGAACCCACCCGTCGATGTGTGACCGGAATCCCGGCGTAGGCCGGTGCAGCGATGCCGGCCGTGACACCAGGAACAATCTGAACAGGAATGTTGCGCCCAGCTAGGTAAGCCGCTTCTTCGCCTCCCCGACCGAACAGGAAAGGATCACCTCCCTTCAACCGCACCACCGTGGCGTGTTTATGGGCCATTTCAACAAGCACCGCATTGGTGCTCGGTTGTGGCACCGAGTGATGCCCGCGACGCTTGCCGACGAAGTGTCGTTCACAGGCCTCAGGCACAAGATCCAACACCTCTTCGGGCACGAGCGAGTCATACACAAGGGCATCGCAGCGGCTCAGCAGCCGATGGGCCTTAAGCGTCAGCAACTCGGGATCACCGGGACCAGCTCCCACCAGAAACACGGTTCCAATCAACGTCTGATTCACGGCAGTGCTGCTAGCAAATCGATCAAGCCATCACGAAGCAGAGGGCGTTCCAGTAACGGAACCGTGACTGAAGGTGGCGACATCTCAGCAGACAAACGGTTGGGGGCAAGCACAAGTGGAAACGGACTGGCTTCTGGATGGAGAGCCCGGTAGTCCGGCCAGTCTTCGAAGGACGTCAACGGACAGCCAAGACGACGGGACAACGACGACAGGAAGCGATCGGCAACTCCAGAGCGAAGGGGGTGGTGGATCAGCGTGGTGTTGGGACCGAATCGGGCCTGCTGAAGATCTTGCGACACCAACGTCCACCAAGCCGGCCAGGCACCAAGAAAAGGCAGAAGGGTCACACGGGAATAGCTCTGGATCAGCCGGCGGCGGATCAGGGGAAGGTCGATCCGTACATGGCTGCCAGGCAGCAGCAACAGAGGAATCAGCCAAAGCGAGCCTGAAGATGACGCCGAGCTGTGGTCAGCCGTCAACACCTCAAGTTCAACAGGTGCCTCGCGTCGTCTCTGCAGACGAGCGACGAATTCGGTGATGCAGGCAGAAACAAGACCCTCAGAACGACCATGGACAACCAAACGGATCGCGTCGTGACCAGACCACGCCTTAGAACGCAGAAACGCCCACGGATCCTGTGGCGACTCAGCAAGAGACATCGTCAATCAATGACTGTCCAGGATCGATTTCAAGCACACTGGCCCGGTTCAAGCTTACCCTCGGACGTCTGTGAAACCAGTGACTGACACATCACGCAGGACTGGAGCGTTCAATCAACAATCATCAACGGAACCCCATTCTTGGTAACAACCCAGCCTTTTTGTATTCGATGCGGCGAGTCATACCAGAAGTTGTACTAAGGTGAAGTTGGCGTACAAACCTTCGTGAAACGCCGATTCAGCACTGGGACGGAGCACAGATTCAGTCAATCCGTTACAGGGCTAGAAAACTCATTTATGTCAACAAATACTTCTCCATCTCAATTTTATTTAGATGGAAAAAAGTTAAACAAAATTGAACAGCAAAAAGCCGAGAAAGATGGTCTGGCTATTGGTTCAGAGCTTGACCATTTCGCCAAAATTGGCTGGGAAAAAATGGAAAAATCTGATCTTGAGCTGCGCTTGAAATGGTACGGGATGTTCTGGAGGCCTAAAACTCCCGGAAAATTTATGCTAAGGCTGCGGATCCCGAATGGAATCCTTTACCCACAACAAACGCGCGTAATCGCCACAATTGTTGAGCGGTATGGAGATAATGGCAGCTGCGACATTACAACCAGACAGAATTTACAGCTCAGAGGAGTACTAATTAATGATCTACCTAATATTATTAAGCAACTCAAGGATGTAGGCCTACAGACACTTCAATCAGGATTTGATAATCCAAGAAACGTCACGGGAAATCCACTGGCTGGCATTGATCCGCAAGAAATTATCGATACACGCCCCTTCACGATAGAACTACAAAACTTCTTAACCAATAAAGGAGAAGGAAATCATGAATTCTCAAATTTGCCACGCAAATGGAATACAGCAGTTGCAGGCTCGAAAGATAATTTCCTACTGCACAATGATATTGTCTTTCACCCAGTCTCCAACAATGGAATCCTTGGCTTTGGAGTTTGGGTAGGTGGAATCTTATCCCCTCAAATGAATTCCTATGCAATTCCACTGAATGCATGGATTCCCCAAGACGATATTTGCCGGATGACAGATTGTGTGATCAGAGTTTGGAGGGACAATGGAGAACGAAACATCAGGTCTAAAGGACGATTTAGAGCCTATGTTGAAGCCGTTGGCTTTGATACTGTACGGCAACAAATTGAAGAACTGTATGGACCCTTAACACCGGATCCCGGCTCAATCTTTGATGAGAAACCGAGAAGCCATTATGGTATTCATCAACAAAAGCAGGAGGGACTTTACTATGTTGGTCTTCATGTTCCTGTCGGGCGTTTAACAGCCGAAGACTTGCATGATTTGGCAACTGCAGCAAATTCATACGGTGAAGGCGACGGTGAAATACGTTTGACCGAAGATCAAAACCTTATTCTTGCCAACATTCATCAGGCACAAGTTAGCAATTTGCAGAATGATCCCTTGTTGACGCGGTTCCCATCGAATCCAGGAACTGTGGCATCAGGAACAGTGTCATGCACCGGCAGCGCGTATTGCAGCTTTGCCATGGTTAATACAAAAGATCGAGCCAAAACAATTGCGGACGAACTTGATCAAGAACTCAATCTTCCCGACGAAGTGAAAATTCATTGGACGGGTTGTCCAAACACATGCGGGCAAGCCTATATGGGTGCCATTGGCCTCACAGGTAAAAAAGCCAAAAACAGTGAAGGGATCATCGGCGAAGGATTCCAGATCACTGTTGGTGGTTCTCAGGGACCTGACCCCACGGTTGGGGACATTTATATGAAGACAGTTCCTGCAGAAGATGTTAAATCGGTTGTAAAAGATCTTTTGATTGAAAAATTCGGAGCAACCTGCAAAAGCTAAATGAGAATAAAATACCAACTTGACACTGTGATTTCCAAAGAAACGGAAATCTGGAACCATCTGCACACAAAGCGTCGTCAGCCCATTGACCCACAATGGTTACTTGATCATTATTCAATGGATATCAGCCAAGAGCTGAAGATTATAATTTGCGAGAAATTAGGCCATCAAGAAGACAAAGGGTGGGAAAAAGTAAAAGTTTTGATTAAAACCTTTGGCGTCCAACCTGAACTCATTCACGCTGCCGGTCTCTGCCACCAAAAAGAAGCCTATCACTGGCTTTTGTCATTAATCGTTGATGAAAAGGAAGAACAATATTATTGCAACGTTGCTGAATCTCTTGCGTGCTGGGGCGCGGAGATTCCGGAGCAAGTGTTAATGACATGCATGATGCATAAAAGCCCATCGATAAAACTGGCTGGATTATCAATGTTGAACTTTCGTTCTTATCAAATTTCAGCAAAAGAACTTATAAGATATTGCGAATTAGCCCTCATCGAAAATTATGATGCTCTCAATCTGGAAGTTATACGGATTCTTCAAAAAAGAGACGAACCTGTCATCTCAGAACGATTATTCAAACTTTGCTCTGGAGGTACAGATGCAACTGCAAAGTCTGCATTGAAAGCTTTGGGATGCATCAATACTGCAAAGAGTCGGGAATGCCTCCAACGTCTTACCAAGACACTTCCAGACAGTGAAAAAAAGAATTTTGCTAAAAAACAGTTGTCCCAGCAATGTGTATCAATTAGCCAACATTGATAAAAATCGAAGCAATCTAGCCCTCATAAAATTTTTAACAATTCCCACTGAAACAATTATCAGAACTACCATTGTTTCAAGACCCCCTAAACACAATCGACTTGAAGTTAGTTCTGACTTCGCATGCATCGCCGATCGTGATTTCTTGAAAGTTCAGCTTTTCGAAATTTTTTGATTTCAAAAAAACCTGTTTTATCCGTTCTTTGTTCGAAACCATCAATCAGGCAGATGTCAATGCTTTGAAGAATCTTATTAAAAGCCCCGAGGGATGATCCATCAATAAAATGGCTATTTGGCAATCCGATAAAACAAATTTAAATTATTTACAGCAGACAATTTTTTGCAATCATCCACGCTAACGATTCAGCTGCTCAAGACTGATTCCAAGATAAGTTGCTTCTTTAAAAAGTTGTTGTGTCGCATCGCGATCACCGCGCTCAAAAGCTTTGCGATATCGCAGCTGAAGCGACTTGAGAATTGCAAGATCCCGTTGATTGGAGACGTCCATCGGCCCAGATCGATCGCAATAGTGTATCAAGCAATACAAAATTTGCCAATCAATGCGGTCTTTTCAGATGCGACAGCCTTTTTGGCCGGCCTTCGCTGGCCCATGCCCAGAACAACGCACTGGATCAAGCCACTGGATCAAGCCGGCTCATACAGCAAAACAACAAGATTCCATCGCAGTCCGGAGTTTGATCAGAAACTTTTTAGGCCACTATGTTTCATGCAAAAACACTCATAACTCTCTTGCAATTGCATTGGGAGGCGACCGATCAGTCAAATGGTGATGACTTTCCTGAGCATTATTTTCCAAGCACTGACGAGTGCACTCCACCTCACTCATGTCGTGATCTAGTGTCGTGGCTTCACGAATCCACCAGCCCTCTGTTGAGCAGGTCCAATCGTGATCTTGCCCTGACGGTTGGTTCCGGATAATCCAGTGACCAGACCTTCAACCGCCGTTTCCACACGATTCAAGACGTACCTGCAAAAGGTCGGCAGTGGCGAACACACGAGTCAAGGCCTGAGTCGTGACGAAGCTGCTGACGCCCTCTCCTTGATGTTGCATCAGGAAGCGACTCCTGCACAAATCGGGGCGTTCCTGATCGCGCATCGCATCCGTCGTCCAGAACCCCAGGAACTCGCCGGCATGCTCGATACCTATCGAGAGCTTGGCCCTGTCCTGACATCCGACAGGAACGCCGTAGCTCCGATCTGCTTCGGCATGCCCTTCGACGGGCGGACACGCACCGCACCGATTTACCCGCTCACTGTGCTTGTGCTGTTGGCCGCGCTTCAGCCCGTGGTGCTGCAGGGCGGAGACAGGATGCCGATCAAATACGGCGTCACCGCCCTTGAGTTGTTCAAAGCTCTTGGCCTTGATCTGTCCGGCTTGGATCTGACCTCAGTCCAGGAAGGATTTAACCGCCACGGTTTCGCACTGATCCACCAACCTGAACACTTCCCGATCGCTGAAAGCCTGGTCGGTTATCGAGAAGAGCTTGGAAAACGTCCCCCAGTCGCCAGCCTTGAACTGCTGTGGACTCCACATCAAGGCCCACACCTTCTGGTGAGCGGCTTTGTTCATCCCCCAACCGAAAGTCGTGCCTGGGATGCACTGAATCAGGCAGAGGAAACAGATCTCGTCACCGTAAAAGGCCTGGAGGGTGGCACCGATCTGCCCATTGGACGAGCCTGCATCACGGCAACCATGCAAGATGGACATGTCGAGCGGCTGATCCTTCATCCTCGCGACCATGGCTGTCACGAGAAGGATGTCGTGTGGCATGACCTCGACACCTGGACCGTGCAGGCGCGTCAGGCTCTCGGCAATCAGGGCCCGCTCAGCAAAGCTCTGCGCTGGAACGCCGGAAGTTACCTCTGGTTTTGCGGCATGGCCGATGACATTCAGACAGGACTCAGCAAAGCCAATGCGCTGCTTGAGGACGGTGCCGCTCTTTCAACTCTGGATCAGCTGTGCTCATGGCGGAATGAAATCGCCATCCGATAACGCTCAAACGACACTCCTGCAATCGTGATGAACTCCGGAGCAACCAGTCGCCATCCACGTCGTTCAAGCAATGGACGACTGAGCTGACTTGCCTCGGTGTGAAGAACAGGAATGTGCTGCAAGGCAGCTTCCGCTTCCACGCGATTCAAAAGAGCTGTGGCATGTCCGCGTCCGGCAGAACGACCGCGGCAATACAACAAGGCCAGCCGATCGGAGGGATATCGGACAGCAAAAGCCTCGCCGTCACCGCTAAGCCAGCCAGAGCCTTCGGCGAAGGTTCGATCTAAAACTCCCGGAAGCCACGCCAAGGAAGCCCAGGCACGCACCTGGGCTGGAGAGTAAGAACCAGGCGCCTGAGTCTCAACGGCATCGGCATAAATCTCACGCAACAGAGGGTGATCCCGCTCATGGATTGAACGCAGAGCCATGCTCATGAGCCTGTGGGAATGTGAATGTCCTCCAGCAGCCAGTGCCGTGAAGCGCTTTCGGATACCGATCCTCCTGAGCGCCTTCCTGACTCTGCTCAACGATCGTTTGAGCGAAAGCATCGTCTTTCCGCTGCTCCCGTTTCTGCTGGCACAATTCACCCCCAACGGACGGACCCTTGGACTGCTGGCCGGCAGCTATGCCCTGGCCCAGTTCCTGGTAACCCCTCTCATCGGCACACTCAGCGATCGTCATGGGCGTCGACCGGTGATTGCCATCTGCGTTTGCGGATCGATTGTCGGACTCGGGCTCTTCGCCACCACGGTGAGCTTGCCTTGGCAACAAGCGGCCGGCCTGCCACTGCTGCTTCTGTTCACTGCACGCATCATCGATGGCATCAGCGGCGGAACCGCTGCCACCGCGGGAGCTGTGCTGGCCGACATCAGTCCTCCGGAAGGTCGGGCACGGGCCTTCGGGCTGATCGGGGTGGCCTTCGGACTGGGGTTCATTCTTGGTCCTGGCCTGGGTGGCTGGTTAGCGACCTTCAACATCGCTCTGCCTGTCTGGGTCGCCACGGGTTTTGCCGTTGTGAATCTGCTCGTAGTGGTGACGATGCTGCCGGAGACCCATCCTCCTGAAGCACGCCTGACCTCCCTGAAACAGCGCGCCCTCAACCCGTTCACCAGGATCGGCAGCCTAATGAGCGGTAACAGCATCGGACGGCTTTCCGGAGGCTTCTTTCTGTTCTTCCTCGCCTTCAACGGCTTCACGGCCATTCTGGTTCTCTACTTCAAGCAGCGATTTGACTGGGGGCCGGACCTAGCCACAACAGCATTTCTGATTGTCGGACTCGTGGCCACTCTGGTTCAGGGCGTGCTGATCGGACCGCTCGTGAAACGCTTTGGAGAATGGCGCCTCACATTGGTTGGATTGGGACTGGTGATCGTGGGATGTCTCTTGATCCCTGCGATCGGGACCGCCAACCGCATTACAAGCGTCTATCTCGCCGTTGGGATGCTGGCGTTCGGAACCGGACTCGTCACTCCAAGTCTGCGCAGCCTGGTTTCGAGACGTCTGGGAGACAACGGTCAGGGAGCTGCTCTTGGAAGTCTGCAATCTCTTCAAAGCCTGGGAAGTTTCCTTGGCCCTCCGCTAGCGGGCTTGAGCTACGACGTGGTGGGCCCCGCCAGTCCATTTGCAGGAGCTGCATTTCTGCTCATCATCGTGATTGCCCTCGTCGCAGGCAGTTCCACGCGCGTGTGATTGCTACGTTGCAGGCGACGAGGCCATGCCGTTTGCAACCGTCATGCCCACAAACGCTCTGTCCCCTGACCGCTACATCAACCGGGAGCTGAGCTGGATCTCCTTCAACGAACGGGTGTTGTCCCAGGCGTTCGACAAACGCACGCCTCTTCTGGATCAGGCGAAATTCAGTGCCATTTTCAGCAACAATCTCGATGAATTTTTCATGGTGAGGGTGGCCTCGCTCAAATCACAGGTTGAAGCAGGCATCACCACGCCAAGCGAAGACGGCAAAACACCACTGGAGCAATTGCTAACGATCCGGGAGCGTCTGATCCCCCTGCTTCAACGTCAACAGAAGCACTACAGCCACAACCTCAGATCAAGCCTCCACGATCACGGTGTTCAGCTGCTTGATTACCAGCAGTTGAACAATCCCCAGCGCGAGTGGGTTGACGAATACTTCAAAGCTTCGATTTTCCCGGTTTTAACCCCATTGGCGGTTGATCCGGCACATCCATTCCCATTTGTGAGCAACCTGAGCCTCAATGTGGCAGCCGTGATCAGGGATCCGGAGACAGGTCAACAACAGTTCGCAAGGGTGAAGGTGCCGCAAAAGAATCTTCCTCGCTTCATTGCGATTCCCAAAGAGCACAGCTCATCCGAGCCAACTCCGATCCATACCGCCGTACCGCTCGAACAGTTGATCGCATTCAACCTCGAGGTGTTGTTTCCAGGAATGACGGTCGAAAGCCACTACTTCTTCCGCGTGACCCGCGACGCCGATCTCGAGTTAAGGGATCTCGAAGCGGACGATCTGATGCTTGCCCTTGAACAGGGACTTCGTAAACGACGCGTTGGCGGAGAAGTGGTGCGACTTGAAGTTCCCAGTGAGATGCCGGACAACGTTGTGGAGATGCTGATGACGGGGTTGGCTGTTGAAGAAGAGGATCTCTACCGAATCGATGGTCCGCTGGGACTGGACGATCTGTTCGGGCTGATTGGGCTTCCGTTATCCCACCTCAAGGACAAACTCCATAAAGGATCGACACCGGCGGTACTGGCAAGAACCCAACAGCATCTTGTCGAAGAAGGGTCAATCAAACCCGAAGAATTCGAAAGCATCTTTTCCGTGATGAGACAGCAGGACGTCCTGTTGCATCACCCCTATGAACTCTTCTCAACATCCGTTGAGGAATTCATCAACCAAGCTGCCGATGATCCACAGGTGATGGGAATCAAAATGACTCTTTACCGGACATCGAAGGATTCACCAATCATCGATGCTCTGATCAGAGCGTCAGAAAATGGCAAACAGGTTATGGCACTGGTTGAACTGAAAGCCCGTTTTGACGAAGACAATAATATCCAGTGGGCCCGCCAGCTTGAGCGATGTGGAGTCCATGTGATCTATGGCGTACTTGGCTTAAAAACGCACACAAAGATCGTGCTCGTGGTCCGCAAAGAACAAGAGAGATTACGCAGTTATGTCCACATCGGGACGGGCAACTACAACTCCAAGACCTCGAAGCTTTACACGGATCTCGGCTTACTCTCATCACGACCAGAGCTGGGGCAGGACCTCGTTGAACTTTTCAACTATCTGACGGGGTTCTCAAAACAGCAAAGTTTTCGCAAGCTTCTCGTCGCTCCTGTGACCCTGCGCAAGGGAATGGAATCCCTGATCAGGCGTGAAATCGAACATGCCCGTGAGGGACGACAAGGGCAAATCCGAGCCAAGATGAATTCCTTGGTGGATCCAGACATCATTGCGCTGCTTTATGAAGCCTCGAACGCAGGCGTAAAAATTGATTTGATCATTCGAGGGATGTGCAGCCTGTACCCAGGTTGCGCCGATCTCAGCGAAAACATCAGCGTTGTCAGCATCATCGGGCAGTTTCTGGAGCACTCCAGGATTTTTTGGTTTGGCAATGGAGGATCGCCTGAGGCATACATCGGAAGTGCCGACTGGATGCGACGCAACCTGGATCGACGTGTAGAGGCAGTAACACCGGTTGAGGCACCAGAGCTGCTCAGAAAGCTCGAACAATTGCTCGAGCTTTACCTACAGGACAACCGAGGAGCCTGGGATATGAAAAGTGATGGAAGCTTTGTACAGAGGCATCCAGGAGAATGCGAAGAACGCAATTCCCAGATTCAGTTGATCGATTTATGGAGCAAAGGCCTTCCGATATCTTGATTTTTCGACATGAAGTAATTAAAAGCGACTGTCAGGATTGCTACACCATCCCGGGCGGATTCATTCAACGACTGAGCTCGAATGCACTGTCGAGTTAATTGCAAAGCTCACGCGATGAGCTCCTGAATGTTTTCGGTTTTCTCGCTGTTACAACCGTTCCACGGTGCTACATTCAGCCCAAATTCATTCAGGAGACCAGGGTGATGGGGATCCCTCTGGAATCTTCTGGTTCGGCTGCCAAGTCGAACCGGAAGGAACCTGCTTTGCCGTCATCGACAAGGCGTTCAACTGGCCGTTCAAGCGGCCGTCTTGCGACCGATTCGATCGGCTTTTATCTCAGCAGCATCGGCCGCATTCCTTTGCTGACCGCAGCTGAAGAAATTGAGCTTGCCCATCATGTGCAAGCAATGAAGCAACTCAAGGAGTTGCCGCCGCTCGAACTGACTGCCCGTCAGAAACACCAGATCCGCATGGGCAAACGGGCCAGGGATCGGATGATGGCCGCCAATCTTCGGCTTGTTGTCAGTGTTGCAAAAAAGTACCAGAACCAGGGCTTAGAACTTCTCGATCTCGTTCAAGAGGGAGCGATCGGCCTCGAACGCGCTGTCGATAAATTCGACCCTGCCATGGGATATAAATTCTCGACCTATGCCTACTGGTGGATCCGCCAGGGAATGACCCGCGCGATCGATAACAGCGCACGCACGATCCGACTGCCGATTCATATCAGCGAAAAACTTTCCAAGATGCGACGCATCTCCCGGGAACTATCCCATCGCTTCGGACGACAGCCCAACCGTCTTGAACTGGCTAGTGCCATGGGCATCGAACCTCGGGAGCTTGAGGATCTCATTTCGCAAAGTGCTCCTTGTGCCTCACTCGACGCGCACGCCCGCGGTGAAGAAGACCGCAGCACACTGGGCGAACTCATCCCCGACCCGAACGGGGATGAACCGATGGAGGGCATGGATCGCAGCATTCAGAAGGAACATCTGGGCGGATGGCTCTCTCAACTCAATGAACGGGAACAAAAAATCTTGAGACTACGCTTCGGACTTGACGGAGAAGAGCCGCTGACACTTGCTGAGATTGGACGCCAGATCAACGTCTCCAGAGAAAGGGTTCGGCAGCTCGAGGCCAAGGCCATCCTGAAACTGAGAAACATGACTAATCAGCAGCAGGCAGCCTGATCAATCTTGTTAATCGCAGGACAACTTGCGGTGCTCGGTTTCGTGATCGGGCTTTTGGTTTTATTGGCCGTATGGATTCGTTCACAATGGCCTGAAGCCAGAGAGCTTTCACGAAAAGTAATCCACATCGGCTGTGGACTCTTACTGCCTTTGTCATGGTCTTTGGGACTTCCCAAACTTTTGGCACTTGGAGCGGCGGTGTGCGCAACAGCCATCGTTTGCATCAATCATCGGACGCACTGGTTCGCTTTAATCGAGGACGTTGAACGTAAAACCTACGGAACCATCTTTTACTGCTTATCAATCTGTTGTTTAATCTTTTTTTTCTGGAGCTCCTGTCCAGGAGCCATGCTGGCTGGAGCATTGGTCATGGCAATCTCGGATGGATTAGCAAGCTTGATAGGACGATTCGTGCAATCACCGAAATGGCATTTATACGGCCAGACAAAGTCGCTTGCAGGCACATCAGCCATGCTTCTGTCGACTCTAGGAATCATTTCTATCGTTCAACTTTCAATAGGGCCAGGTTTATCGACGCCGCAGATTTTGACAATCAGCATCGTCATTACAGGGCTCGAACAATTAAGTGGCTATGGAATTGACAATTTAAGTGTTCCTGTTGCAACAGCATCAATGATTGGCTTGATTTCTGAATGGCCAAAGACAACCTAGCGTTCGAAAACTGTACCCTTGAAGACCTCACTATATTGCTTGAGAAGATTGGGTTTTTGAGCAACAAGCTGCTCTAAATCTTTATACTTTTGCCTCACAAAATTCTGACCATTTAATACCTCACTGCCCAAATTACACTTATTAATAAAGTTCTCAAAGTTACGGTAATAGTTGGAATTTTGTCGCTGATTTATCTTGTATTGCATTGGAATACCCACAGTCATTTTAGATGGCTCCATGGCAATAAAACCACTACGATTGTCCTTGATTGGAGCATCATTTGAACGATGCTTTCTCCCACGCATCAGACTTGCACAATATTCATCATGACTCCTGAAAATCCTGTGAAAAACAAACCAAGGCTCGCACTTCCCGATCAATGATGTACAAAAATTCGGGTCAATTCGCTTACCTGAAAACTTCTTGGCAGCGGCGTACTTTATAGTTTTTCCATTACTCATTAGAGCATTAATGTCCGACCTATTACGCGTTATTCCATTAAAATTATGAACAATTGGTATGCCTATTTTTGATTTTAATCGACCAATTGACTTCACTATAGACATCTTTTGAAGCATCTGAGATTCTTCAAAAACGCGTGAAAAAGGCTCTGCATTTCCAGGTAAATCTGAGTACCACAGGTTCGAAAGAATATCAAAATTGCCTGCCGCTCTAAACATTGAATCAATGTTCTGGCCAAAAGACGAAGAAACCAGATATTCATCTATATCTAAAAAAGCAAGATGAGATAATTTTCTTCTCCGTCGTTCAGTAGACCAGGCGAAATGATAAATAATTTGCTGGAATGACTTATTAGCACGCACACTGGTTCCCATCAACCGATCAGCGTCGTAGAAATTGACATTGGCATACTTATCATTTATTAAACGCATTACTTGGTAACTATTGTCAGTTATTCCATTCAGATAAATATCAATTTCATCAATTCCTATGCTGAGATGATGATAAACCCACTCAGCCAAGTAAGCAGCTTCATCTTTTGCGATGGCAACCAATTTAATTGAAGCCATTTAAAAAAATCTATTAATTCAAATTTATCACATTGGCAAGGGCCCACCCAAGCCTTAACCAAATTACCGAAAAAAATTGGAAACCTACGCATGGAGGCTTATCATCATCAAAGATTGGCGATCAAATGCATGATAAACTGTTGATAACAAACCTTTTAAGGATGCAAGACACGAGTTTGCCCAAGGTATTTGTTATTGGACATCACAAAATTGCTACCCGTAGTATTCATCAGCTTTTCAAAGTAGATGGCTACAAATCAATCCATTGGAAAGGAGGTCATATTGCTGAAACGATGCTGCACAACATGAGAATGTCGCAGCCGCTGCTTCAAGGCATCGACAATGCTTTGGTCTACTCAGATATGGAATATGTCCACGATGATGGAGAATTTTTTTATGGACATCGACTGTTTCCAATTCTAGATCTCCAATATCCAGGTTCGATATTTATTTTCAATACTAGAAATTTAGAGTCCTGGATCAAGTCCCAGCTTGCCCATAAATCAAAAAAATCAGGGCTTTACGTCAGGCGAATCAGGAAAGGCCTGAGAACCACATTTCCCGATCGCAAAATCAACAACAATGACGTCATTAAGATGTGGCGTCGTACTTGGCAGCAACATGAGGACGAGGTCAACAGATACTTTTCAGGAAAAAATAATTTATTAAGAGTCGATATAGAAAGCACAGAGAGCAAAAAACAACTCATTACCTCCCTGAGACATTACGGTTATCAACTCACGAGTGACGATCTTCCATATGTTGGCGCCACTCCAAAAAAAAGAAAAATCTCAGACCGTCAAAGCAAGTCCCCTAACTGAGCCCGCCAACTCTTTTAAAAGCGTACGAGTGGTGTCGATACTGATGCAGGCATCCGTGATGCTCTGGCCGTAAGACAGCATTGAAAGATCGGACGTCAATTTCTGGCTACCTTCCACAAGATGACTTTCAAGCATCACGCCCATGAGTGATGTGGAACCACTGCTGACCTGTTCAGTGACTGCTTTCAGAACATCCGCCTGACGCCGATAGTCCTTGTTGGAATTGCCGTGGCTGCAGTCCACCATCAATCGATCAGGTAATCCGGCCGCGGCCAGCTCACTGGACGCAGCCTGAACAGCTTCATGGTGGTAATTGGTGCCCCTATTGCCACCTCTCAAAACAAGATGTCCATTGGGATTACCGGTGGTGCTGACGATCGATGCGTGACCTTCGTGGTTAATACCCAGAAAATGGTGCGGTTTGGAGGCCGCCTGCATCGCATTGATCGCGATGGTGGCACTCCCATCCGTACTGTTTTTGTACCCAATCGGCATGGACAACCCGGATGCCATCTCCCGATGAGTCTGACTTTCCGTGGTGCGGGCTCCGATCGCTGTCCAGCTGATCAAATCGGCGATGTACTGCGGCACAACCGGATCCAGTAGTTCCGTGGCAGTCGGCATCCCCTTCCTGGCCAGATCAAGCAGCAATCCCCGGGCACGGCGCAACCCGGTGTTGATGTCGTACGACCCATCCAGATGTGGATCATTAATCAACCCCTTCCAGCCAACTGTTGTGCGGGGTTTCTCGAAATACACCCTCATCACAATCTCTAATTCAGCAGCGTGTTGTTGACGAATTGGTGCCAGATGTTTGGCGTACTCCCTCGCCGCATCAACATCATGGATAGAACAAGGACCGACGATGACCAGCAGTCGATGATCCTCGCCACGAAGGATGGCTTGGATACGACGACGAGCGGCAGCAACCGTTTCGATGGCCTTCGCGTCAATCGGCAAATCACCGTGAAGCAGGGCCGGCGCGACCAACGGTCGCGTTTCCACCACATGGAGATCGGAGGTGGTGGCCATTGAGCATTGGAAAGACTGCTCAAGGCTACGCACCCCTGCACGATGGGCCCGGACCATTCCCATCCGGACCTTTCCCATCCGGACCGTGCCAATGAAGAATGGTTTTCTGTTCCGTTGATATCCCGTCTTCATGCTGAGCGCTTACCGCACGCTGGCCGCCGACCGGGAAGCCCAAGGCATCCCGGCACTACCGCTCAATGCTGAGCAAGCAAAAGGCCTGACTGAGCTGCTGGAGAAGCCACCGGCTGGCGAAGACGAGGCGTTGTTGCATCTGCTCAGCGAGCGCATTCCGCCCGGGGTCGACGAAGCGGCCTATGTGAAGGCGAGCTGGCTGAGCGCTATCGCTCAGAGTGAGGTGACATCACCTCTGGTTTCCCCACTCGAGGCCACAGAGCTGCTTGGGACCATGGTGGGGGGCTACAACGTGGCGGCGCTGATCGAACTGCTCGGTCACACGGATGACAGCCTGGCCGGCTGTGCTGCCGAGGGGCTCAGCCGCAACCTGCTGGTGTACGACGCCTTCAACGAGGTGATGGAGCTGGCGTCGAGCAACCGTTTTGCCAAGCAAGTGGTCGACAGCTGGGCATCGGCGGAATGGTTCACATCCAGACCTGAGCTGGCCAGCGAAATCACCGTCACCGTCTTCAAGGTGGACGGGGAGACCAACACAGACGACCTCTCGCCGGCCACCCACGCCACCACCCGTCCGGATATCCCACTGCATGCCCTGGCGATGCTGGAAACCAGGGATCCCGAAGGCCTGGACACAATCGCCGCTCTCAGGCAGAAGGGACATCCCGTGGCCTACGTGGGCGATGTGGTGGGCACGGGAAGCTCACGCAAAAGCGCCATTAATTCGGTTCTCTGGCATACGGGCAACGACATCCCTCACGTCCCGAACAAACGAGCGGGTGGCGTGATCCTCGGCGGGAAAATCGCCCCGATCTTCTTCAACACCGCCGAGGACTCCGGCGCATTACCAATCGAATGCGACGTCACGGTTCTAAACACCGGAGACGTGATCACTATCCGGCCCCGCGCCGGCACGATTGAATGCAACGGAACGGTTGTGAGCCGCTTTGAGCTGAGGCCCACCACGATCAGTGATGAAGTGCGTGCCGGAGGTCGCATCCCTCTGATGATCGGCCGGGCCTTGACCGACAAGGTGCGTGCCCAACTGGGACTGCCTCCGTCGGACCTGTTCATTCGCCCCACCGCTCCAAAGGACACCGGCAAAGGCTTCACCCTGGCCCAGAAAATGGTGGGCAAAGCCTGCGGTCTGCCAGGAGTTCGCCCTGGGACAAGCTGCGAACCGCTGATGACCACCGTCGGCAGCCAGGACACCACCGGGCCGATGACGCGGGATGAAATGAAGGAACTGGCTTGCCTGGGCTTCTCCTCGGACTTGGTGATGCAGAGCTTCTGCCACACCGCCGCTTACCCCAAACCGGTGGATCTGCAGACGCAGAAGGACTTGCCGGATTTCTTTGCCCAACGTGGCGGCGTCGCCCTACGTCCCGGCGACGGCATCATCCACAGCTGGCTGAACCGAATGCTGCTGCCAGACACGGTGGGGACCGGTGGTGACAGCCACACCCGCTTCCCACTGGGCATCTCCTTCCCAGGTGGATCAGGCGTGGTGGCTTTCGCTGCGGCCATCGGCGCCATGCCGCTGGACATGCCCGAATCGGTGCTGGTGCGGTTCAGCGGCTCGCTTCAGCCCGGTGTCACCCTGCGCGACGTGGTGAATGCCATCCCCTGGGTGGCAATTCAGAAGGGGTTGCTCACGGTGGAGAAATCCAACAAGAAAAATGTGTTCAATGGTCGGATCATGGAAATCGAAGGGCTTCCGGATCTGAAACTCGAGCAGGCCTTTGAGCTCACCGATGCCAGCGCCGAGCGATCCTGTGCCGGCTGCACCATCAAACTCTCGGAAGAGACCGTTGCTGAATATTTGCGCAGCAATGTTTCGCTGCTGAAGAACATGATTGCCCGTGGTTACAGCGACGCCCGCACCCTGGCTCGTCGGGTTCATGCGATGGAGGCATGGCTTGCTGACCCCCACCTCATGGAAGCGGATCAGGACGCCGACTACGCGGAAGTGATCGAGATCAATTTGGATGAACTGACCGAACCGGTGCTGGCTTGTCCGAATGACCCTGACAACGTGAAATTGCTCAGCGAAGTGAGTGGCGAGCCAATCCAGGAGGTCTTCATCGGCTCCTGCATGACCAACATCGGTCACTACCGGGCCGCCGCCAAAGTGCTTGAGGGGTCGGGAACAAACAAGGCACGACTCTGGGTTTGCCCACCCACCCGGATGGATGAGGACACACTCAAAACCGAGGGCTACTACGCGACCTTTGAAGCTGCCGGCTCTCGGATGGAGATGCCGGGTTGTTCACTCTGCATGGGTAATCAGGCTCGCGTGGACGACAACACGACTGTGTTCTCAACCAGCACACGCAATTTCAACAACCGGCTCGGCAAAGGCGCGCAGGTGTACCTGGGCAGCGCTGAGCTGGCAGCGGTCTGCGCTCTGCTGGGGAAAATTCCAACACCTGAGGATTACCGCAGCATCGCCGCAGCGAAGATTGATCCGATCTCGAGCGAGCTCTACCGGTACCTGAACTTCGATCAGATTCAAGGATTTGAGGATCAAGGACGGGTGATGAGCCCGGATGAGGAAGCCGCTGTACTCGCCGAAGCCTGATCCAACACACCAGGTGCCTTCTCTGAGCGAACCGAAGCAACGACGCCATCATCTCGGCTCAAGCAGAAGCATCAGGAACCTGCTTGAGCGCCGCTGGCTGGTGGTCGTTCTTGCGCTGGCGCTCACAGGCCTGGGTGCTGCGATCACCGGGATGCTGTTCAAAGGCGGCATCAATCTCCTGCGAGATTGGCGCCTGGCCCTGCTGGATGACTTCCCTGCATGGGTGGTCCTGCCGGCACTCGGAGCCCTCGGAGGACTGGTGTCCGGTTGGTTGGTTACCAACTTCGCTCCAGCAGCAGGCGGTGCTGGCGTGACCCACATCATGGGATTCCTGCGTCACCGCTCGGTGCCCATGGGGCTGCGGGTGGGCCTGGTCAAACTGGTTGCCGGAATCATTGCCATCGGCAGCGGTTTTCCGCTGGGACCGGAAGGCCCCGCTGTCCAGATGGGAGGGTCCGTGGCCTGGCAGATGTCCCGCTGGTTGAAGGCCCCCGTGGCCTTTCGGCGCGTGATCGTGGCCGCTGGCAGCGGCGCCGGAATCGCCGCCGTTTTCAGTGCTCCGATCGGTGGTTTCATCTACGCGATCGAAGAACTGCTCCACTCAGCCAGGCCGGTGGTTCTGCTGCTGGTGATCATCACCACCTTCTCCGCCGATACCTGGGCAGATGTGATCGGCTTCCTGGGACTCAACCCCGGCGGCAGTGGCCTGCATCAAACCCTGGGTTTTCAGCTGCAACGTGAATTCACGCCGATGGTGGACTTTCTGCCGATCGACCTGGCCTATCTGATCGCGCTCGGAGCCGTCATCGGCGTTCTGGCAGAGCTTTACTGCCGTTACGTGCTTGTGATGCAGCGCCAGGGCAACCACTGGTTCGGCAATCGGTTGATTCTTCGCATGACCCTCTGCGGACTGGTTCTGGGAGGCACCTACGCCGTGTTGCCCGACATCTTCCACAACACAACAGAGCTCAAGGTGTTGATCGCTGAAGGGAATGCAGGAATCCCACTGGCACTGGGTGGATTTTTGGTGATGTTCTTCACCACAGGACTGGCCGCCGCCTCAGGAGCACCTGGAGGGTTATTCATGCCGATGCTCACCCTTGGTGGAGCGATCGGTCTGGCCTGCGGCGGCTGGGTGGAAACGCTCACCGGTCACGTTCCCAGCACATACGTCTTTGCCGGCATGGGCGCCTTCGTCGCGGGCTGTTCGCGAACACCGATTTCGGCAATGTTCCTGGCCTTCGCTCTCACCAAGGATCTGCTCATCCTGAAACCGATCCTCGTGGCCTGTCTGATGAGCTTCGTCGTGGCAAGGCTGTTCCACCCACAATCAATCTATGAGCGCCAGATGGGAATGGAACTGGAAGTCGAGGAGGCACTGCAGATGAGGCTGGACCGACATCGGCGCCCATTCACGCCACCACCGCTGCCGGAAAGCGGGCGGGAAGGAGGCAACCTCTGAACCAGGAAACACTGCTGTTTGATCCGGCAGTACCGGAACCGAATGCTCTTCGGGCTGTGCTGGCTTTCCCGAGCACCTACTCGATTGGGATCACCAGCCTGGGATATCAGGTGGTCTGGGCCACCCTCGCCCAACGCCGAGACGTGGATGTTCGACGTCTGTTCACCGATCAAGGCGACCCCCTGCACCGTCGCTGCGACCTGTTTGGACTCTCCCTGAGCTGGGAACTGGATGGACCCGTGTTGCCGGACATGCTCAACCGTCAACGGATTCCGATCTGGTCCGCAGAGCGGGGCGACAAGGATCCAATCGTGTTCGGCGGCGGTCCGGTGCTCACGGCCAACCCCGAACCTCTCGCCCCGTTCTTTGATGCCGTGCTTCTAGGAGATGGCGAACAGCTGCTGCCGGCATTCATCAACGCCCTGCAGAGCTGCCGGTCCGCCCCTCGAGAGGAACGACTGCGGTTGTTGTCGAAAGTGCCAGGTGTTTACGTCCCGGCGCTGTATATCCCCCGCTACGACAACAGCGGCCAGCTGGTGGGCGTGGATCCGATCGACGCCGATGTCCCGGCGACCGTTGAAAAGCAAACCTGGCGAGGAAACACGCTCAGCCACTCCGCGGTGATCACCCCTGACGCTGCCTGGCCCGACATCCACATGGTGGAAGTGGTGCGCAGCTGTCCGGAACTCTGTCGCTTCTGCCTGGCCAGCTATCTAACCCTGCCCTTCCGAACGGCTTCTCTGGATGACGGCCTGATTCCTGCGGTTGAAAAAGGCCTCATGGCCACCCGGAGGCTGGGTCTGCTTGGGGCATCGGTCACCCAGCATCCGCAATTCAATGATCTGCTCCACTGGCTGGATCAGGATCGCTTTGATGACACACGCGTCAGTGTGAGTTCGGTGAGAGCCGCCACGGTGACGCCAGAGCTGGGTCGAATCCTGGCGAAACGAGGCAGTCGCTCCCTCACCATTGCGATCGAAAGCGGCAGCCAGCGCATGCGGGAGCTGGTGAACAAGAAACTCAGCGGCGAAGAGATCCAGGCGGCGGCCAGCCATGCCCATCAAGGAGGACTCAAGGGTCTGAAGCTGTACGGGATGGTGGGACTGCCCAGCGAAACCGACGACGATGTGGACGCAACAGCTGAGCTGTTGCTCAACCTGAAAACATCAACCAAGGGATTGCGCTTCACGCTTGGTGTGAGCACATTCGTGCCCAAGGCCCAGACCCCGTTTCAGTGGCAAGGTGTGCGACCGGAAGCGGAGAAACGGCTGAAACGACTGGCCAAACGTCTCAAGCCGAAAGGCATTGAATTCCGTCCGGAAAGCTATGGCTGGAGTGTGATCCAGGCCATTCTCTCCAGGGGAGATCGTCGTCTGGCCCCGGTGATTGCCGCCGTTGGTGAATCGCGAGAAAGCATCGGTGGCTGGAAGAAGGCCTACAGAGCTGCTCTCAACCATGAGCTGGACCCCATGCCAGGCCCGGAACTGCCAGCACCATCTCCCTGGAGTGATCTGGTTCAGGACACCTGGGAAGCATCAAGAATTCTTCCCTGGACCCATCTCAGAGGTCCGCTGAGTGAAGAGACACTGCGGAACCATCGTGATCTCGCTCTCGAGCGCCATGGTTCTGAAGAAAACCGCAGAGTCCGGCCAGCAGGATCCAGCCCAGAAGATTGAGACGACTATCGAAAAAAGGCAGATCCGTGGCATGCATGCCAACCAGAACAAGGCACGCCGCCCACCAAGCCCGATCCATCGGACCACTTCTGAGCATGCCCCGTTGCAGAGCCATCACCAGCAGAAGCAGCACCATGCCCACCACCAGAAAAGCAACGGGCCATCCGTGGCTCACGCCAAGCTCGATCGGAAGGTTGTGGGAATGGCCGTGCCACTTCCGCTGAGCGTGGATCGGATACAGAACGCTGAAGGCCGCGGCACCCCATCCAAACCAGGGTCTCTGACTGATCAACTGCAGGCCGAATCGCCACTGTGCCAAGCGGGTGAGGCTGTCCGTGGACTGTCCTTCCAGGAGACGCTGACGCAAGCTGCTTGGCAGCAGAGCCTCGGCCCACTGCTGAATCGCTGAGGGCACGCCAGGCAGGACAGCCAGCAGCAAAGGTGCTGATAGCAGAAGAAACAGAGGGAGCAGCCACCACCACTGGGCAGGGCCCAGCACCCAGGGCACAGCCAGTGGCAAAGACGCCATGGCGTTCCTTGAGCGGGTAAGCACCACAGCCACAACGATTGCCACGGACAGCAGGAACGCCAGAGCGCGACACCAGGGGGGGTCCCGACGCGCCAACACCGCCGCCAAGGCAAACGACCAGACCACGGCCAGCCAAGCACCAGCGATGTTGGCGTAATCAAACAAACCGGACAAACGACCCTCTGGCTGGCCACCGGGAGCGAGAAACCAGATGATTGCTCCGCCGAACAATTGCCATGGGCCCGTCCAACCCAGCTGCATCTGGCCAAAACCAGTGATCAGAACCGGCACTGTGCCCGCCAACAACAAGCGAGCCGCTCGCTGACGGCGCGAGGCTGTGAGCAGGAAGGGACGAAACGCCCAGAAACCCCAGAAGAAAGGAATCCAGTTCGCGAGTCCGGCCCAGGCCAGGCCAGCGTCCGCCGCCAACAACGCACTGATCAGCATCAGAACCGTTGCCAGCAGCAGGGGACTCATCCAGGGGTCGGTCAGTGGAGTCTCGGACCGACCACAACTGCCAGCCAGACAGGTCACGAACAGACAAACACCAGCGAGCAAAGCGCTCGATGGCAACAGAAACAAACCCAGCTGAAAAGCCAGCCAACCCGGTGATTTGATCTGGAACAAACCCCTCACGCGAAGACAGCTGTACGTCCGCGATAAACGATCACCTGCCGTCGTAGATGCAACCGCAGTGCACGTGCCAAGGCCATGCGCTCGGTGTCGCGTCCTTTACGAATCAGATCCGCCACCTCATCGCGGTGACCGACAGGAACGGTTGTCTGCTCAATGATCGGACCATCGTCCAACTCCTCCGTCACATAGTGCGCCGTGGCGCCGATCAGCTTGACGCCACGGTCCCAGGCCCGCTGGTAGGGCTGAGCCCCTTTGAACGCCGGCAAAAAAGAATGGTGGATATTGATCACATCGGGGAATCGGGCCAGGAATTCCCCGCTCAACACCTGCATGTATTTGGCAAGAACAGCCAGCTCGATCTGGTTGTCCTCCAGTAATCCGAGAATGCGTCGCTCCACCTCAGGCTTGTTCTCCCGGCTGGAGGGTATGCAAACAAAGCGAACGCCGAATCCTGAACAGAGAGCCTCCAGATCCGGGTGGTTGGCAATCACCAACGGCACCTGCATCGGCAGCTCGCCACTCTGGACACGCCAGAGCAGATCCACCAGACAGTGACTCTGTTTGCTCGCAAAGATGGCGACCTTCGGCCAGGCATCTGAAAAGTGGAGCTTTGCCTGCCCAGACAGGCGGTCAGCCAAAGCCTGTGCGGCTGCAGGCAGAGCCTGGCGAGGAATCCCAAATCCCTCCAGCTCCCATTCGATCCGGCTGAGAAACACGCCAGCGCCGGCATCGGTGTGGTGGTCTGCATGACGAATGTTGCCACCGTTGGCTGCCACCCAGCCGGCAAGCTCACTCACCAGTCCAGGCCGATCCGGACAGATCAGCTGCAGGATCACAGTGGCTACCGACACGGAAACGCTTTGAAAAGCTGATTCTCCCGTGGCGGAGGAGCTGGTTAAAGTCCTTCAACCCTTGAATTTCCAATGCTGAACGCCCTGCGCCGTTTCGCTGCGTTCTGCCTCTGCATCGCCCTCTCTCTGGGAGTCCTCGCGCCGGCAGAAAGCCATGCGGACACCGCCAAACCCGAAGACATGGCCGTGATCCGTCGCCAGGCGGAAGCGTTCATGAGTGCCGAAAAACGTCTGCCGGAACTGGCCAAGCTGGTGAGCGACGAGAACTGGGTTTTCACGCGCAACCTCATCCACGGTCCTTTGCAGGAAGTGGGGAGAGAAATGCTGTACATCAATCAGCGTTTGAACCGATCGGAGCGCAAACAGGCAGACAAGCTGGCCCGATCCCTGAAGACAGCGCTCGCCGAACTCGATGAAGCATCCCGGCTTCAGGATCCAGCCAGGATGCAGCGGGCCTACAGCGCTGTGGCGGCAGGCTTCGATGCCTATTCCGATGTGATTCCTGAAGAGGCGCTCAGCTGAACCAGTCGATCGCCGTTGTCGGTGCCGGTGTCGTTGGCGCCGGCACCGCCTGGCATCTCGCCCAATGCGGCTATTCGGTCTGTCTTTACGACCCAAGACTTGGTGCGGCGGTCGATTCAGACCAGATCAACGGGAATCGGAACGGAACCAGTGCCTCCCTAGGGGTGCTGATGGGTCACGTTTACCGACGACACAGCGGTCGTGGCTGGCGATTGAGACAGCGAAGCATGGCCCTTTGGCCGCAATGGATCAAAGCCCTGCAGACCTTTGAACCTGATCTGCGGCTTCAGAGCCCCCTGATCCAGCTGGCCGATGACGACGACGTTCTGAAACGGATGCAAGGCCTGGTTGAGCGTCGCAAGGGCCTTGGCCTGCAGCTGATTCCAGCAATGGATAATCCCGTGCCCTGCCTCGGTGGGTTGAGCTCCTTACGGGACGGCCGGCTCGAACCATTGATGCTGCAACGTGCCCTTCGTCTGGCCATGGCCACTGTTTCCGTCCAGCAACACCCAGCAAAGGTGCGAAACCTGAAACGAACCGGAACGAACGGTGACCCACGCTGGCGTGTCGAAACCGGTGAAGAGAGTTGCCAGGACTACGAGGCCGTTGTGATCTGCACGGCTCTCAACAGCGATGGGTTGCTGGCTCCATTGGGCCACGAGCGACCCATGACCCCGGTGCTTGGCCAGGTCATCGATCTTGAGCTCAAGGATGGGCCTTCGAACTGGAAGAACTGGCCGGCGGTGCTGAGCGTCCAGGGCTTCAACCTTGTTCCAAAGCAACCGGGTCGTCTGCTGCTTGGAGCCACCTTGGAGCCTGGAGCCGAAGCCGACCCAAGTGCTCTCAAGCTGATGCTCGATCGCCTTGGTTCGACGCTGCCATGGCTCAAGTCAGCCACCCCAGTCGAGCATTGGTGGGGCCTGCGGGCAAGGCCTGTCGATCGGCCTGCACCTCTCCTTGAACAGCTGGAACCAGGCCTGCTACTGGCGTCTGGCCACTACCGCAATGGTGTGTTGTTGGCGCCAGCCACGGCGGAATGGGTACAGAAAGGCCTGAATCGTTCATCCGCGATGTTTACCAGTTCTTAAATCAACACTGAACGCTCTTAACTAATGTCCGCGTGGAAAATGTTCACCAGTGACCAAATTCATGCGTCGTGTCCACGCCCATCGGGCCCTGATGGCCATCGCTGGTGTCTCGACAAGCCTGACCCTTGCATCCTGTGGCGGAGGCGGTGAGCAAATCAAAGGTTCACTCAACGCTGCCGGCGCATCATTTCCAGCTGCGATCTACCAGCGCTGGTTTCAGGAATTCGCTCCTGAAGGCGTCAGCGTGAATTATCAGTCGGTGGGCTCCGGTGCAGGGGTGCGTCAGTTCACCGCCGGCACTGTTGATTTCGGTGCGTCCGACAAACCGATGAAGGACGAAGCCATCGCCAAGGTGAGTCGCGGTGTTGTGCAAATCCCAATGACAGCCGGTGCGATCGCCGTGGCTTACAACAACCCTGACTGCGATCTTTCACTCACCCAAAAACAACTAGCGGGCATCTTTCTCGGACAGATTGAGAACTACAGCGAACTCGGTTGTGCCGACAAGGCGATCAATGTGGTTCACCGGTCCGATGGCTCCGGAACCACCTACAACTTCACGAAACATCTGGGAGCCATCAGCCCTGAGTGGAAAAAGAATGTTGGTTCAGACAAGTCGGTCAAATGGCCAACCGGTGTTGGAGCCAAAGGCAATGAGGGTGTGGCTGCCCAGCTGAACCAGATCGCTGGAGGCATCGGCTATGTGGAATTGGCCTACGTGAAGGGTGATCTTCAGGCGGCTGCCGTGCAGAACGCCTCTGGTGAACAAGTGAAGCCCACCAATGCCACTGCCAGCGAAGCGCTGGGTTCCATTGACCTAGGCCCCGATCTGATCGGAGGCAATCCAAATCCGGAAGGGGGCTATCCGATCGTCACCTTCACCTGGGTGCTGGCCTACGAAACAGGCAATGGTGACAAAACAGCTGCCCTGAAGAAAACGTTTGAGTTCATGCTCTCCGACAAGGCTCAAAGCCAGGCCCCCGACCTTGGTTATGTGAGTCTGCCGGCAGAAGTCGTCGAAAAATCCCTGGCTGCCACGCAGAAGATCAGTGATTGATCTCTGATCTGAATTCAACGGACTGAATGCAACGTCCAGAGGATCAGGACAAGAAAAAGGGGCCCAATGGGCCCCTTTCCATTCGCTGAGATCAACCGATTTCAAGCTCAGGCGATCACTTGGACTCGGTGAATTCGGCATCGATGACGTCATCGGCGGAAGGACCGGAACCGTTACCAGCCGCCGCTCCATCTCCAGCATCGCCACCCGGTGCAGCGCCACCTGCTTCAGCTCCAGCTTGCTGATAAACAGAGGCCCCGACGGTGTAGAGCTCCTGCTGAAGTTCCTCCAGCAGAGTCTTCATCGCGTCGTAGTCATCCTTATCGACGGCCTCTTTGAGCTTGAGGCGCTTCTCCTCAAGCTTGGCTTTGGCATCGGCATCGACCTTGTCACCCAGCTCACCCATCTGCTTCTCAGCCTGATAGACAAGCGTTTCAGCCTGATTCTTCAGGTCGATCTTTTCGCGCTTCTCCTTGTCAGCGCTGGCGTTGGCCTCGGCATCCTTGACCATCTTGTCGACCTCGGAATCCGAGAGGGTCGACGCGCCGGTGATGGAGATCGACTGCTCCTTGCCGCTGCCCTTGTCCTTGGCGGTGACGCTGAGGATGCCGTTGGCATCAATGTCGAAGGTCACCTCGATCTGGGGCACCCCCCGTGGAGCCGGAGGGATGCCATCAAGACGGAAGGTTCCGAGCGACTTGTTGTCGGATGCCATCTCGCGCTCACCTTGGAGCACATGGATTTCGACATTGGTCTGACCATCCACCGCGGTTGAGTAGGTCTCCGACTTCTTGGTCGGCACCGTGGTGTTGCGGCTGATCATCTTGGTCATCACACCGCCGAGGGTTTCGACACCCAAGGACAGGGGAGTGACGTCCAGCAGCAGGATGTCCTTGACCTCACCGGCCAGCACACCGCCCTGAATGGCAGCACCAACGGCGACCACTTCGTCGGGGTTGACGGTCTGGTTGGGATCTTTACCGGTGATGCGCTTGACCAGCTCAAGCACGGCCGGGATGCGGGTGGAGCCACCCACCATCACGATTTCGTCCAGCTCACCGGAGGAGAGCTTGGCGTCCTTGAGCGCCTGCTCAACAGGCATGGCGCAACGGTCGATCAGCTTGGAGGCCAGTTCCTCGAACTTGGCGCGGGTGAGGGTGAGATCCAGGTGCTTGGGACCCTCAGGGGTTGCCGTAATGAACGGCAGGTTGATCTCGCTCTGTGTGGCGTTGGACAGCTCAACCTTGGCCTTCTCAGCAGCCTCAGTCAGACGTTGCAGAGCCTGCTTGTCCTGACGCAGGTCGATGCCTTCGTTGGACTTGAACGTTTCAGCCAGATGATCAACGATCACCTTGTCGAAATCGTCACCGCCGAGGTGGGTGTCACCGGCGGTTGAGAGCACCTCAAACACGCCGTCACCGACTTCCAGAACGGAGACGTCAAACGTGCCGCCGCCGAGGTCGAAAACCAGGATGCGCTCGTTGCTCTTCTTGTCGAGGCCGTAGGCCAGAGCTGCCGCGGTGGGCTCGTTGATGATGCGCAGAACCTCAAGACCGGCGATCTTGCCGGCGTCCTTGGTGGCCTGACGCTGGGAGTCGTTGAAGTAGGCGGGAACGGTGATCACCGCCTGGGTGACGGTTTCGCCGAGGTACTTGCCGGCGTCTTCCGCCAGCTTTCGCAGCACCTGGGCTGAGACCTCTTCAGGGGCGAACTGCTTGTCGAGAACCGGGCACTTCACCTTGACGTTGGAGCCGGCCTTCTCGACGCCGTAGCTCACTTCCTTGGACTCCTCATTCACCTCATCAACCCGACGGCCGATGAAGCGCTTGACGGAATAAAAGGTGTTGTCGGGATTCATCACCGCCTGACGTTTGGCGATCTGTCCGACCAACTGGTCCTGGTTCTTGGTGTAAGCAACCACGGAGGGCGTCGTACGGAAGCCCTCGGCGTTGGCGATGACGGTGGGCTTGCCACCCTCCATCACGGATACGCAACTGTTCGTGGTGCCAAGGTCAATGCCGACAACCTTGCCCATCGGTGCCCACCTCCTGAAAATGCGGTTCTGAACCACGTCATCTTCATCAGCAGAGCCCTGGACAGGCGAGGTGTGGTTCCCGAACAGGCAGGCTGGATAAGCGATCCGGCGCAAGAATGATCAACGGTGGAACAGCTCTGCTGGGACTGCTCGGTGATCCGGTGCGGCATTCCCTATCGCCTGTGATGCAGAACGCTGCTCTGGAGAGGATGGGGTTGAACTGGTCGTACATCCCACTGCCCTGTGAGAGCCGGAATCTGCGGGAGGTTCTCCAGGGACTGCACGCTGTCGGCTGTCGAGGCCTGAATGTCACCATTCCCCACAAGCAGAACGCGGCCGCGCTCTGCGACGAACTCAGCCCATTGGCGAAGCGCCTTGGTGCCGTGAACACCCTGATTCCTCTTGATTCCGGAGGGTGGCGTGGGACTAACACCGACGTCGAGGGATTTCTGGCCCCATTGGAAGAAGTGAGGGACTGGCAGGGCCGACGTGCACTGGTCATCGGCAACGGAGGATCGGCTCGGGCGGTGGTGGCAGGTCTGCAGACCCTTGGACTTCAAGCACTCACGGTGGTGGGCCGACGCAGTGAAGCCCTATCCAGCTTCATCTCGGAACTCTCGTTAGAGCAGTCTCCAGTGGATGGCTGCCTGGTCAGCGATCAAGAAGCGCTGCAGGATCAGATCAGATCAAGCGATCTGGTGATCAACACCACGCCGGTCGGCATGGCTGAACACGACGATGCCGATGGCTTACCCCTGGGGCTCGCGGTATGGAACAACCTCTCGGACAACACAACGCTTTACGACCTGATCTACACACCGCGGCCGACACCATGGCTGGCGCTGGGGCAGAAGCAGGGGCTTCACTGCATCGACGGTCTGGAGATGTTGGTGCAGCAGGGAGCCGCTGCACTGAAGCTCTGGAGCGGACGTGACGATGTTCCCGTCGATGCCATGCGCGCCGCAGCCGTCTCGGTACTGAAGCTCTAGCTTCAACGCAGCTTTCGACGTGTTGTGGAGATTCCCCTTTGGCAGCGAGTTGTGGCTCCGCTGGTTTATCTGCTGCCCTGGAGCGATGCGATTCCGTTTGGAGGGCCCCTGTTTCAGCAGTACCCATGGCTGCAATGGTTCACCCTCCCCGTCCTTCCCCTGGCCCTGCTGGAGCGCAGCATTCCCTTCGGACTGGGAGGCCTGCTGCTGTTCTTCGTCCTCTTTCTGGCGGTGGTGCGCAACCCTTCGGTGCCCTATTTCCTGCGCTTCAACACGCTCCAGGCACTGCTGACTGACATCATCCTGGTCGTGCTCGGATTTGCCTTCACGATCCTGCTGCAACCCCTGGGAGGCAGCGGACTACTGATCCGAACGCTCTCCAGTACCGTCGTCATCGCCACTCTGGCGATCCTCGTGTTCGCCCTGGTGGAGTGCCTGCAGGGACGTGAACCAGACCTCCCGGGGATCAGCCAGGCCGCACGCATGCAGCTGTATTGAGAAGGAGGAGACTCGCCAGGGGATAAGGTGTTGGATTCGTCGCTCACTCAGTGAGCCTGAAGCCCCTTCGGAGCAGTCCATGACGCAAGATCCCTACTACGAGACCATGTACATCCTTCGGCCGGATATTCCGGAGGAGGAAGTCGAAAGTCACGTCACCAAATACCGCGACATCCTCGTTGAGACGGGTGCCGAGGTGCTGGACAACCAGATGCGCGGCAAACGGCGCCTGGCCTATCCAATCAACAAGCACAAGGAAGGGATCTACGTCCAGCTCAGCCACAATGGCGATGGACAGCACGTCGGCGTTCTTGAAAAAGCGATGCGGCTCAGTGAGGACGTGATTCGCTATCTCACCGTCAAACAGGAAGGTCCACTGCCCGCTCCCAGGGTGGTTCCAGGCAGTGAGCCTGCGCAGCAGACACAGGAAGCGGCAGCAGCCCCAGCGGGCTAACTGCAGGCTTCAGAGTGAACACGGTTGTGTGCTGGTTGGGCGGGCGATAGCGTCCGCTCATGGATCCCGTCGACCCCTTCCATCAGGCACCAGAACCGGATTGGATGAAAACATCCAACCAGGGCTCCGATGTCGAAGCCCTGAAAAGCAGGATTGAGGACCTTGAAGATCAGGTGAGGGCCTATGAAGCCCTGCTGGACGACCTACCCGATCTGTTCGAGCGGAAATTCCAGCAACGCCTTGAGCCACTGCTCGAGCGATACCGTTTGCTCGCTGAACAATCGACTGACCCTCACGCCGGCAATCCGCCAATGGTGACGGGTGGTCCAACAAATGTGGTGCGTTTGCCGATGCCGAACATTCCTGCGCTGCTTCGCCGACGCCAACGATCAGCCTGACTTGCGCTTGTTGGCTGCCCAGAGACGGATAGGCAGGCCCCAGACGTAGATAAATCCCTCTGCAGCACGATGATCAAACTGATCGTCGCTGCCGTAGGAGGCCATCGACGGAACATAGAGGCTGCTCTCTGAGGAGCCGCGGCCGATCACGGTCGCATGACCCTTGTGCAGACGAAGCCGAACAATGCCGTTGACGTGTTGCTGCGTGCGATCCATGAAGCCATCCAGCGCATCTTTGAGCGGACCAAACCAAAGCCCCTGATAAACCAGGTCGGCCCATTGCATTTCCAACTGGCGTTTGCTGCGCAGCACATCAGCTGCCAGGGTCAGACTCTCCAGGTCCTGATGGGCCTGAATCAACAGCAGCAACCCAGGGGTTTCGTAAATCTCACGGGATTTGATTCCAACAACGCGGTTTTCGATCATGTCGAGACGCCCGATCCCATGAATCCCAGCCAGACGGTTGGCTTCACGGATCATCGAGACCGGATTGAGAGGCTCTCCATTGATTGACACCGGATCACCGGCCTGAAAACGGATTTCAATCTCCTCAGCGCGATCGGGTGCTTGATCAACAGAGGCCGTCATGGCGAACACTTCCTCTGGAGGAGCCACCATGGGATCTTCCAATGGACCGGCCTCAATGCTGCGCCCCAGCAAGTTGAGATCAATGGAGTAAGGCGATTTCTTGCTCACCGGAGCAGGGATTCCATAACGCTCGCCATAGGCGATCGTCTCCTCACGACTCATACCCCACTCCCGGGCCGGTGTTAACACCTTCAGATCCGGTGCCAACGCGGCGATCGCCACGTCAAAACGCACCTGGTCGTTGCCTTTGCCCGTACAGCCATGGGCAACGGCATCTGCACCCATCTCCCGTGCAACCTCAACAAGTCGTCTGGCGATCAGAGGGCGCGCCAGGGCTGTGGATAGGGGGTAACGGCCCTCATACAACGCATTCGCACGGATCGCAGGAAAGGCGAATTCCTCAATAAAAGGCTGCACCAAATCACCAACAAGCGATTGACTCGCTCCTGCATCGAGAGCTTTCTGGCGAATCGGCTCCAACTCATCGCCCTGACCGAGATCTGCAGCGAAGGTGATCACCTCCTCCACACCCCACTCCTGGATCAGATAGGGGATGCAGACACTGGTATCGACCCCGCCGGAATAGGCAAGCACAACTTTTTTGGCGCGGCCCATCAGAGGGACTCCTGTTCAAGGTCGACTGATTCTCCCTTCCCGGGGACCAGCAACCAGAGACCCAGCACAAGCGCTGGAGCAGCGATGAACAGCAGCACCAGCGGCAGCGGCGCGCTGAGAGGTTCCGGATGCGATGAACCCCATTGACGCAAAAGAAGACTGATCACCAGGGCTGATCCCCAGGTTCCAACCATCACAAAAGCCTTGTTCAATGAAAGAAGGTTGGGCGTCGTCTATGTTGAAGGATTGAAGGCGTGCGGCGGCATGAGCGCTCTCGACAGCATCAACCCTTCTCTCACCCGCTACGGGCGCAGGGATCCGGCGCCGGTGCTTCCGCTGCGAGAGGAGCCCGATCTGCTCAGCTGGCTGGAAGCCAGCGGACGGCTTGTGGCTGATGAAGAATCAGGATCGCCGGAAGTGAGCACCGTTGAAGAGGAGGAACTCTCCGCTCTGATGGGTGAAAAAGAGGAATACAACAACGCAGACGAGCAGAACGAGGAGCAATGGGAAGACTGAGGCATTGCCCGTTCACCAGGGTGGTCGAGGCCGGTCAGCTCACGTAAGTTTTCTGCGTCAGATCCGTCCTTTGTGAGCGATTCAGCCCGTCTCCCCTCATCGAGTCGGCCCATGCCGTGGTGGGAAAACGGATCCCTAAGTGCCGGACTGCTGATCCTGGTGGTGATTAGCAGCAGTTTTGCCTCTGACAAATGGATCCCCAATGCCCAGCTGAGCCTTCCTCTGCTGATCGCCACGTTGATGGCGTCCATTGCAGCAGCCGTAGGAATTCCGCGGCTGAGAGCTTTGAAAATGGGACAGGTCATTCGTGAGGAGGGACCACAAGGCCACCGCAGCAAAGCCGGAACTCCCACGATGGGGGGACTCCTCGTCGTCCCCGTCGGCACGATTATCGGCAGCCTTGTGAGTGTGAGCGGCAGCGCCGCTCAGCAGTTGCTGGCCATAGCAGCCGTCACCCTGGCTTACATGGTGATCGGCGGATTCGACGACTGGCAAAGTCTCACGAAAAAGACCAATACAGGCTTAACTCCACGCGGAAAACTGCTGCTGCAGGCCTTAGCAGCAGTGATCTTTCTGGCGGTGGCTGCTTGGCAGGGATGGATCAGTGATCAGGTATCCCTGCCCTTCGGGATCACACTGCCACTGGGCTTGATGATCTGGCCTCTGGGATTGTTCGTTTTTCTGGCCGAAAGCAACGCCACCAATCTCACCGACGGACTCGATGGTTTGGCCAGCGGCTGCGGGGCCCTCGTCTTCATGGGCATGGCGGTCCAACTCATGCTCCGCGGCCACTCCGGCGATCCAGCCATCGCCGGTTTCTGCATGGCCATGGCAGGCGCCTGGCTCGGTTTTCTGATGCACAACCGCAATCCCGCCCGTGCCTTTATGGGCGACACGGGTTCTTTGGCCATGGGAGCCGCCCTCAGTGCCGTTGCGCTCCTCTCGGACAGTCTCTGGCCTCTGTTGCTGATGGGTGGTGTGTTCCTGGCGGAATCGCTCTCAGTGATTATTCAAGTGTGGGTGTTCAAAGCCACTAAAGGTGCAGACGGACAAGGCCGCCGGGTTTTCAGGATGGCGCCGTTACATCACCACTTTGAACTGGGTGGCACCAGCGAGCGCACCGTGGTGCCATGCTTCTGGCTGGCCACACTCGGCATGGTGATTCTTGGCCTTGTGCTTCGACCAATCGGCTGACCTGATGACGTACTTCACCTGGAGAGAAAAAGGACTGACCGGCGATTGCGCCAGCCTTGAGGCCATGGCTGCTCGATTTGAGGAATCCGCCAGCTTGATGCGGCGGATGGCCGATGAAGGTTTTGTGTTGAACCGCAATGGAACTGAACAACGCATCACCCATCCAGATGCTGCTGTGTTCAAAGCATGGGGATTCATTAGCGAAGAATCCCCTGTGCGTCAGCTCACATTGATGCCCGATTTAGACGATTAAATGGAACAATTGCTCTCAACCGTGGCCGATCTATTGTCCGCTGCAGCGTCAGACCCAGACAGGGTTTTGCGCTGGGGACTTGTTTATTTCGGAATCTCCTCAATTGGCTTTATCGCCGTTTGGTTAATTGGAGAAATTCGCAGCCAAAACAAAAATACTAACGGTTAAATCTTAAATCTGACCATAATCCATCAAGAAATGGGCTGCAACATGATTTGTGCTTGTGATGGATGATGAGACTGTTACCCCAGGCACGTAATAAGAAGTATCTGTCGCTTCAGCTTCCCATGAATCCATGAAGAAATTTGCTGAATGAAGAGTGTCCTGATAATCAGGCCAATCAGAAGATGTCTCAGCTTTTATATGATACTTGCCATTTTTTTTCTTGACATTTTTAATTGTGACCGCATGATTATGCCATTCTCCATCGTCTTGATAACTGGTGATGACTCCCTCCGGTAAATCACTTTCTTCATAATATGTCTTGAATTGTTTGGCAAGCTTTTTCAGATTCATTGATCCAATAAAACGATCAGCTCGATCCGAAAAAGCGATGATATCGGTACCATCTTCTGGATCAAAAACAAAGGCTTTGTTGCCACTTTTTTTTGATTTTACCTCGGCATCTCCGGCGCCGAAACTAAATATCCATGAATATTGTGTTGTGCTATCTGGAATATATGATGTTGTTGTTTCTGTTGTAGTGGGATCCGTTGAGCCAGTCCACTGAGACATGATGTGTTGAACGTCATTCTTCAGTAATAGCTCATTGGGCTGATGACGACAAAATTCAAATCAATCACTGGATGGATCAGTGATTGATTACAAGGGCTCCTTCCGGTGCTCTGGTTGATTGGTGTCACCGCCACAGAAGCCAGTCATGAGCCTCTTTCCCCGCACCGTGATGCTTCTGGGAAGCGGAGAACTAGGAAAAGAGGTTGTCATTGCAGCCCAACGACTGGGATGCAGGGTCATCGCCTGTGATCGCTATGGCGGTGCTCCAGCGATGCAAGTCGCCGATCTCGCAGAGGTTCTGGACATGACTGATGCCCAGGCTCTGCTGGAGGTCGTACGGCGTCACCGCCCCGATGTGGTGATCCCAGAAATTGAAGCCCTCGCCGTCAGCGCCCTGGCGGAATTGGAGCAGGAAGGCATCACGATCATTCCCACAGCCAACGCCACGGCTGTGACGATGAACCGTGATCAGATCCGAGATTTAGCCGCAGGAGACCTCGCTCTGCGAACCGCTCGCTTCGCCTATGCCAGCAGTGTCGAAGAACTGATCCAGGCAGCAGAACCACTGGGGTGGCCTGTGGTGGTGAAACCTGTGATGAGTTCTTCAGGTAAAGGGCAAAGCATCGTTGAGGGTCCGGAAGGACTGGCGAATGCTTGGTCCAACGCCATGGATGGTGCGCGTGGCATCTCAACGCGCGTGATCGTGGAGGAATTTTTGCAGTTCAACCTGGAGATCACCCTTCTCACCGTGCGTCAACACAGTGGCGAAACCCTTTTTTGCCCACCAATCGGACACGAACAAGAACGGGGCGACTATCAATGCAGCTGGCAACCAGCCGAGCTCAGCCCCCGGCAACTCAATCAGGCGCAGGCAATGGCCCGCACCGTGACAGACCATCTCGGTGGGGTTGGTCTGTTCGGCGTTGAGTTTTTCCTCTGCGATGAAGAGGTGATTTTCTCCGAACTTTCACCACGTCCTCACGACACGGGTCTGGTGACGCTGATCAGCCAAAACCTGAGTGAATTCGAGCTCCATCTACGTGCGGTTCTCAATCTGCCAATTCCAAAACTGCGAACAGCGGACGCTGCGGCAAGCCGGGTGATTCTCGCTGAACAGGCTTTGCAATCCGTGAGCTACGCGGGCGTGGAGGATGCCCTTGCAGAACCAGACACCAAGGTGCTCCTCTTCGGCAAACCGAGTGCCCGACCAGGCCGACGCATGGGTGTGGCGCTGGCCAGCGCTGAACAGTTGACTGAGGCCCGCTCAAAAGCAGACCGTGCAGCTGCCTGCATCAAGGTGCGATCGAACTGACGAGGGAACGTTGATGCTTGGTCCAAGCGACTGGGACGGGAGCTGCCACAGAGCCCAGCGAGGAAACGTGGTGATGCTGCTGTTGCAGGAGAGCCAGATAGGAATCGACATGGGCATCCCAGCTGAAGTGACGATTGACGGAGTTCAGACCGTTTTCACTCCATCGAGTCCAACGCTCTGAATCAGCCGAAACCTGTTCCAGGGATGTCTGCAGATCGACGGGATTGGTCACATCAACAAGAAGACCGTTGTTGCAACGGGCGTGGATATCGCGCGGCCCTCCATCATTCGTGGCCACCATCGGCAAGCCGCAGGCTGCGGCCTCCAAGAGGGTGAGTCCAAAGGGTTCCGTCAAAGCCGGATTGACAAACATGCCCTTGCGGTGGGCCGCCCACCGATAAAGCGCTGGAATCTGGCCGCGACGATGCCGTTTTGGATAAGCCACAATTCCATACAGCTCATAGCGGTCAACAAGGTCGAAGAGCTGCTGAAACACTCTGCGCTGCTGCGCTTCCTGCTGCTGAAGATCATCGCGACAGCCAAGGATGAGCACCAGATTGTGACGCTCTCGAAGCTCTGTTGAACGTCCAAAGGCCTCAACGAGAGCGGGAATGTTTTTGCGGCGAACGGCTCTCGAAATTGCCAAAAGTGGTGGTTTCTCGGGAACCCTCAGGAACGGACTCAGCAATGTCTCCACGCTCGCGCGCTCCTGAGGAGATCCATTGGGATGGAAACGGGTCGCATCAACTCCAGGTGGCACCACCACGGCACGATCTCGGCTGTACTGGCAATAACAGGAATATTGGTGATCAGCCTCCTGTCGCGTACTGGTGATCACCAGATCAGCCTGAGCCAGGGCCCGCTCCTCGGCCTTGATACGAGAGCTCATTGCATACGACTGTTCAACTTGCTGGAGATCAAGCCCTGCTGCCAACAACCGTCGCCGCTTTTCACAGCCGAGGGAGTGACCTGTGAAGATCAGCGGAATTCCCAGTCGTCGACTGACAATCGCCCCCACGCATCCGGCATCGGCGTAGTGGGCATGCAACCAATCAACCCCTTGGCCAGGCCGGCGTAGATGCTGCACCAGCCGATCGGCTAGTTCCTGCAGATATGGCCAAAGCAATTCCTTGCGGAGATAACCATCTGGGCCAAACGGAATCCGCAGAATGCGAGCACCTGGAACAATCAGCTCCTGGGGACAGCCATAGTCGCCCGCAACATTGGAATCCTTAACCAGGCGCGTCACGACGTCGACCTGTTCAACCTCAGGCCGTTTGGCCAGGCTGCGCACCAGATCCAGGACGTAAAGGGTCTGTCCACCGGTATCAGCATCACGACCAAGTTCCAGATCCCTGGACCGCAGAAGCCCATGCAGATGCAGATGCAACAGCCGGATGCCCATATGCAAGACCTCCCAAACAGCCGAAAGCACAAGTGCCTTCATGTTTTTGTTTAGGGTCGAAAGAGGGCGTTAAAGATGAAAAAAATATTTGATGTCGAGAGGATAAACGTTGAGCATTCTCCAGAACTCGCTCCCAGACTGGGGTTCTGGAGGTCAATTGACTAGACGAAGCGATCGTTAGTGAGGCTGAATTTGTAACTGATCTGAAATGTCAGAGCGCATCACTGATGTCAATTAAAGGCAATATTTGGTTTCCCCAGCCACCAGAGCTGAACCGCAACGAGCCAGATGGACCGGGGCTTTCAACACCCAACTGCTCATTAACCCAGGCCAAAATCATTGGGGCCGCGATGGCCGGTTGTTTCTCATCGCGGAAGCTGCGCAGGCTGAAGTGATCCGCACCCTTCACCAGCACCAGCCTGTGACCTTCACGCACGGCACCTGACGTTCGCATCGGAGCAATCGCCTCGGGACCTGAAGGAACCACCCAGTCCCTGGTACCGCTGACAAGCAGCACCTTGGCACTGAGACGTGACGCACTGCCGGGGTCGAACAGGAGACGGAGCGGCGGGCTGACTGCCACCACGGCTTTGACCCGCGAATCAGACACAGCTGCCTGCTCAATTCCAGACAACCAGCTGCATTGCAACACCCAGCTGATGTTCCGCTCAGGGGCTGAGAGATCACTGCAGCGAGAGACCAACTTTCTCTCGATAGGGGCACCGCCGGCCAGCTGAAGACTGGTGGTGGCACCCCAGGAATGTCCGACCACCGCCACGGATTGCGTGTTCAGGGACTGCCCAGAAAGCAGTTTTCCAGACTCAACAGCATCCAGCAATGCAGAGATATCGCGAGGCCGCAAAAGAAGTTCCTTGGGACCTGGGGGTGGACGATCACCCGCCAGCATCGCCTTCTGTTGCGTGAAGTCACTGCCGGGATGATCCGGCATCAGGACGGTGTAGCCCGCTGTCGCCAGGAATTCACCCCAGCCCTCAAATGATTCCGGGTCATCCCAGAGACCATGGGAAATGGCCACGAGGCGACCGTTAGCGGGGCCTTTCGGTGAGAGCAACAGCACCCGCAGTGGTTCTGGCCGATGGGAGACCGGCAGCATCAGCTGTGATCGAATCCAGCCTTGGCGAAGCTTGCCCTGAAGAGCGGAGCTCGTTGAGACGGCCGGGCCGGCTTTCGCCAGAGCCGCACCTTCCTGCATGTTCGTCATGAGACGGTTCGCCATGGTCGCCAGCTGAGAGAGATCAACAGAGGCCTCCTGTCCTGGCATCTCGCGCAGAAATCCGAGCACGTTGGCTTGTCCCTTGCGCTCCGCACGGATGAGTGCATCCGTGAGAGTTCTGCCATCGGGAGGCAGATCCACCCCCTCAAGCTTCACGAGAGAGGCTGCTGCAAGCAGAGCCTGCTCAAGAAGGGGTTGACCGGATGACCCTTCCAGAAAAAGGCGGGTCTCCACTGGAAGGGGCGCCAGAAAGATCGTTTCAAGCAGCGAAAGAAGCTGGCCTCCACTCGCCCTTTGCAGATCCTCAAGATCAGGGCTGGAGCGAATCAGCTGGGCCGCACTCTCCACCTCACCCAGATTGATGGTGATGCTGGTTTCCAGAATCGGCATCCTCAAAACCAGCCGCTCCAGCGCAGACACAGGTGCGCTCAAGAGAGTGAGAGAAAGACTGCTGAACAAAGCAGCCCAGTAGGAGCGGGAACGAACCATCAGGCGGCGATTGAAGGAATCTCTGGCGGATGCTGCTCCAACACGCGGCTGAGATAGCGGCCCGTATGACTAGTCGGATGCTGGGCGACCTCTTCAGGCGTGCCAGTGACCAGAACCTCGCCGCCCTTATCACCCCCTTCAGGACCGAGATCAATGATCCAGTCGGAACAACGGATCACATCCAGATTGTGCTCAATGCAAATGATGGAATTTCCCTTATCGACCAACCGCTGCATCACCTCCATCAGCTTGTGCACGTCGTAAAAACTCAAACCTGTTGTGGGCTCGTCGATCAGATAAAGCGTCTTACCGGTGGCTCGCCGTGAAAGCTCCGTCGCCAGCTTCACTCTCTGGGCTTCACCACCTGACAAGGTCGGCGCGGGCTGACCCAAGCGGACATATCCCAGTCCCACATCCACAAGGGTTCGCAAACGGTCAGCAGCCTGTGGAATCGCAGAAAACACATCTGCTGCCTGTTCCACCGTCATCTGCAGAACATCAGCGATGGTGAAACCCTTGTAAGTGACCTGCAAGGTCTCCCGATTGAAACGGGCGCCCTTGCAGACGTCGCACTGGACGTAGACATCGGGAAGAAAATTCATCTCGATCACATTCACCCCCTGACCGCGACAGGATTCGCAGCGCCCACCTTTGACGTTGAAGCTGAACTGGCCGACCTGATATCCACGGGCCTTGGCTTCCACGGTGGCCGCAAACACCTGACGGATCGGATCAAAGGCTCCGGTGTAAGTGGCCGGGTTGGATCGAGGCGTGCGACCGATCGGGCTCTGGTCGATCACGATCACCTTGTCGATGGACTTGATGCCCCGAAGCTCGCCAAGACCATGGGGAAAGGGAACTTTCAGTCCAAGGCCATTTTCAAGAGCGGGATGCAGCAGCTCATTCACAAGCGTGCTCTTGCCACTACCGCTGACACCGGTCACCGCCACCAGGCGGCCTAAAGGAAATTCAACGGTGAGGTTGCGAAGGTTGTTGCGATTGCAATCGATCAGCTGCAGTTTGCGCGTGGTGGTGTTGCGCCGTTCCGCTGGGGTTGGAATCGAACGGCGACCACTGAGATAGGCACCGGTGAGTGAGGCTTCACTGGACAGAAGATCATCCACAGACCCTTCCGCGACGATGTGACCTCCGTGAACACCGGCACCTGGACCGATGTCCACAAGGTGATCCGCAGCACGAATCGTGTCTTCGTCGTGCTCGACGACCACAAGCGTGTTGCCCAGATCTCTCAGGCGCATCAGGGTGCTCAACAGGCGATCGTTATCGCGCTGGTGTAAGCCGATGCTGGGTTCATCGAGAACGTAAAGAACACCCGTCAGACCAGCACCAATCTGAGTCGCCAGGCGGATCCGCTGCGCTTCACCTCCGGACAGCGTCATCGCCGGACGGTCAAGACTGAGGTAATCCAGCCCGACGTCCAGAAGAAAACGAAGCCGCAATCGAATTTCCCGCAGCACAAGATCCCCGATCTGGATCTGTCGAGGGTTGAGCAGAGGATCCTCATTCTCAAACGCTCCTACCCCCATGAGGCGTTCGATCCGCTCGAGGGTCTCGGAAACGCTGACAGATGTCAGTTCAGTGATCCGATACGGACCCACACGCACAGCCAACGCCTCCGGTCGCAGACGCTGACCGTTGCAGGATTCACAAGGAACCAGCTCGAGATACTTCTCAAGTTTTTGGCGAATCGCCTCACCGCTCGCATCCCTGAGCTGGCGTTCAAGAATCGGCAGGATCCCCTCAAATGGACGGGTGTATCCGCCCTTGCCTTTTCGATAGCGACTGTCCGCCTGAATCAGAATCGGCTCGCGGCTGCCATTCAGCAGAACATCCCTCTGCTCATCGGTGAGCTCATTCCAGGGGGTTTTGATTTCGAAGCCGAAAGCCTCCCCCACGGAATAGAGGAGGGAGAAGTAATAGCTGTTGTCCTTGTCACTCCAGGGAGCCACGGCTGCATAGACGGGCTGCGTGGGATCGGGGATGACCCGTTCCTTGGTGAATCGACGTAGATGACCGATTCCATGGCAGGCCGGACAAGCGCCATAGGGGCTGTTGAACGAAAACAGGCGAGGAGACAGCTCCTCCATCACAGCGCCATGTTCCGGGCACGCGAAGTTTTCGGAATACAGCCGTTCGCGATCAATCCCCTCGGGCAGCTCTTCGCCTGTTTTGGGAACAACCTCCACAAGCGCCAGACCATCCCCGCGCTTCAGAGCGGTTCGAAGCGAATCAGTCAGTCGTTCCTGGATCCCCTCTCGAGAAACCAATCGATCCACAACCACCTCGATGTTGTGAATGTGGTTCTTGTCTAGTTCGATGTTGTCCGCCAGTTCACGCACATCGCCGTTGATCCGCACCCGAGCGAAACCCTCGGCCGCCAGACCACTGATCAACTTGCTGTGGGTTCCCTTCTTGCCACGCACCACTGGTGCCAGAAGCTGATAACGCGTTCCTTCGGGAAGCAAGAGGATCTGATCGACCATTTCGTCGATGCTCTGCGGCCGGATCGAGCGATCACATTTGGGACAGTGAGGTTCTCCCGCACGTCCGAACAGAAGGCGAAGGTAGTCCTGGATTTCGGTGACTGTCCCAACCGTGGATCGGGGGTTGTGGCTCGTGGATTTCTGATCGATCGAAATCGCCGGAGAGAGACCTTCAATCGCATCAACATCTGGCTTGTCCACCTGGCCGAGGAACTGGCGGGCATAGGCCGACAAACTTTCGACATAACGCCGTTGCCCCTCGGCAAAGATCGTGTCGAAAGCCAGAGAGCTCTTACCGCTGCCGCTGACCCCTGTGAACACCACCATCCTGTTGCGGGGAATGGTGACGTCGACGTCCTTGAGGTTGTGCTGACGCGCCCCTCGAACCCGGATCACATCGTCTGAATCACTGCTGATGTCATGGATCGGAACCGGACGATCAGCGCGATTGGCAGCGACTCGCCCCATGACGCCTCGGTCGTAAGCGCTGAATCTTAAGAAGAACCTTCGACCTCAAGCCGCCTTTCGATCCAAAAGACTGGCTGCATACGCGTCAGCCTGATCTCCACCAGCCAGCTCTGCCAGCTCCTGCTGTCGTTGCTGAGTGTCCCGCAGTCGGGACACTCGTGACTGGGTCATGCCGTCAGAAACGTGCTTGCTGACTCGAAAATGATGTTCAGCCTTGGCAGCCACAAGCGGTTGATGGGTGACGCAGAACACCTGCCGGTGGCGAGCCATGGAATGCAGAAGATCACCAATGGCGCCACTGATCCGACCACTGACGCCGGTATCAATCTCATCAAAGAGAAGCGTGCCGGATCCATCAACAGCAGCAAGGGTCGTCTTCAGCGCCAGCAGAAAACGGGACATCTCACCTCCGGATGCCACCTCTGCAAGAGGGGCCAGAGGCTGCCCTGGATTGGCTGAAAACAGAAACATCACCTGATCCGATCCATGCTCGGCAGGCTCTGCTTCAGAGAGCCGGACCTCAAAACGCAGATGCTGCAAGCCCATGGGTCGCAACAGATCCATCAGGGATGATTCCATCCGACGAGCGGTTTGAAAACGAATCTGATGCAGCCGTTGATGGCTGGCATCCCGGTGCAAGCGTGCATCAAGTTCTCGTTGACTAAGTGTCGTCAGATCGCATGCAGAGCCGTTTTCAGACAACTGGGCACGCAAGGCATCACGCCGTTCGATCAATGCGGGCAGATCCAGACCGTGACGCCGCTGCAGCCGCTTGAGAATGGAGAGGCGATCCTGCAACCGATCCAGACGCTCGGGATCACTTTCAAGGGTCATGCCGTACTGATCAAGAGCACGCAACAAAGTCTCAACAGCGACCTCCAGATCCAGAACCTGATCCCGAACGGGAGCCAGAGATCCATCCATCTGAACCATGGCCTGAAGCTCCTGAATGGAAGCGGTCAGATGGTCCGTCAGAGATGGCGCCTGATCCTGGCCATCACGGATTCGGGACAACAGCGCAGCCAGACCTTCCTGAAGTCTCACCCCGTAGACCAGACGATCCTGCTCCTGCTCAAGCATCAGCTGCTCGCCAGGATCATCCAGGTCAGCATGTTCAAGTTGATCCAAGAAGTCCTGCAGTTCCTGCCGCTGCTGAATCAGATGGTCGGCCTCGGCCTGATATCGGCGAAGTTCAGCAAAAGCCTCATGCCAGGACGACCAAGCTGTTCGAGCCTGAATCAGCTCCTTGTCGAGCGCTGCGCCACCGAGTTGATCGAGCCAGCAACGCTGCTGTCCGGGCCTGGACAGCTGCTGCGTCTGGCCCTGAACCGTGAGATCAATCAGAAGGGGACGCAGATCCAACAACTGCTGTCGATTCACAGCAGTGCCATTGAGACGACAACGACTGGAGTAACGGCTGTCCTGACCCCGCCACTCGCGGCTGAGCAGGAGATCCTCTTCGTCGGTCTCGAAACCAGCGAGCGTTAACCAGTTCCGAACAGCTGGCGTCAGGTTGAAACAGGCTTCGATCCTGGCCCGATCACAGCCGCTCTGAATCAGGCGAACACCAGCGGCACCTTGCGCCCCCCCAAGAACAGCATCGAGGGCATCGAGAAGAATCGACTTTCCAGCTCCTGTCTCTCCGGTGAGCACTGTGAATCCAGCCTCGAACTCAAGTTCGAGACTGTCGATCAAAGCGATGTTCTGCAGCTGCAGACCGGTGAGCACAGAACGAACCGGTGGTCGGCCCGACCGTAGCGGCGGTTGACTTCGTTTAGAAGGGGGGGCAATCACGGAACCCCACACCGATGACCGAGGAGCTCGGGGATTTCATCGAAGCCGCAGGGTTGCTCACCTATGACCCTGCTGCCATCACCCGGATCTACGCCGGACATCCCCAGCGACTGATCCGACGTCTATGGCAAACCTTGGTACCGATCGGGCTCTTCCTAATGGGTGTCGGAGTCGACTGGCTTCTTGGACTTCTCCGTAATCCAGACCGATCCCGCTCAAGAGCCAGAGAGTGCGCAGAACTCCTGGTGGAACTCGGCCCTGCGTTCATCAAGGCTGGACAGGCACTGTCTACCCGCCCGGACATCGTGCCCCCGGTGCTGCTCGAGGAGCTGGCGCAGCTCCAGGACCAGCTGCCAGGTTTTGACAGCGATCTGGCGATGGCCTGCATCGAGGAGGACCTCGGCGCTCCGGTGGACGACCTGTTCGAGGATCTTGAACGGGAGCCGATTTCAGCGGCATCCCTTGGGCAGGTTCATCGAGGGGTACTCAAAAACGGCCAGAGAGTGGCTGTGAAGGTGCAACGACCTGGGCTGCGTGAACAGATCACGCTGGATCTGTACATCGTGCGCAATATCGCCGCCTGGCTCAACAGCAACATCGGTCTGATCAGAAGCGACCTGGTCGCACTGATTGATGAGCTGGGTAAACGGGTATTCGAAGAGATGGACTACCTCAACGAAGCCGACAACGCCGAACGCTTCAGGGAACTCCATCGTCAGAACCCAAGGATTGCCGTCCCAACGATTCATCGAGAGGTCACCAGTCGACGGGTTCTGACGATGGAGTGGATCGAAGGGGTGAAACTCACCAACCTGGAGGCCGTCCGCGAGCTGGGAATCGACCCGGACGACATGGTCCAAGTGGGCGTGAACTGCAGCCTGCAGCAACTGCTGGAACATGGTTTTTTCCACGCTGACCCCCACCCCGGAAACCTGCTGGCGATCGCCGACGGACGTCTCTGTTATCTCGATTTCGGAATGATGAGCGAGGTAACGCGGGAATCACGCACGGGTCTGATCCAGGCGGTGGTTCATCTTGTGAACCGCAATTTCGGGAAGCTGTCGAAGGATTTCGTCACCCTTGGCTTCCTGGCTGAAGACGTGAATCTCGAACCGATCGTGCCGGCCTTTGAACAGGTGTTCAGCCAGGCGCTGGAAGTGGGAGTCAACCGGATGGACTTCAAGGCCGTGACTGACGACATGTCCGGCGTGATGTACAAATTCCCCTTCCGTGTTCCTCCCTACTACGCCTTAATCATTCGATCCCTGGTGACGCTGGAAGGGATTGCCCTGAGCGTGGACCCTGACTTCAAAATCCTTGGAGCGGCCTATCCCTACTTCGCCAGGCGTCTAATGGAGGATCCCGATCCCCAATTGCGGCAAAGCCTCAAGGAAATGCTGTTTGACGGAGACGCCTTCCGCTGGACCCGCCTGGAAAACTTGGTGTCGTCAGCCGCAAGCGAAGCGCAACTGGACTTAAACACGCTGCTGGACCAGCTGCTTGATTTTCTGTTCTCAGCCAATGGCGGTCTGCTTCGAGATCAGCTTGTAGAAACGACGGTGGAACGTTTGGATGCCATCGGCTGGTCAACGATGCAGCGTCTTGGTCGAGGTCTGCCAAAACGTCTCCTACCCGCTGCGATGTCCAATCCGGGAATGGAATCGGGTGACCCAATGCTGCAACTTGAGCCAATTCGTCAGTTAATTGAGGTGCTTCAGTCGCTTCCAGGGTTCAATCCCGACTTGTTGATGCGACGTCTGCCTCGGGTGATGAATGATCCCGCCTCACGTCGCATGGGTGTGAAAGTGGCTAAGGGTCTGGCCGAACGAGGTGTTGTCCGTCTGGTCAAGGTTGCTGCAGGCGTTCGGCCCTAGATTTTCACCAATTTTCTTCGAGTAATGCTTAAAAACCGAGGTCACCGGTCCACCGCAATGGCCCTGGTAGCAAGCATTGGTATCGCTGGTCAATTCTGTTTCAGCCCATCCGCTCATGCGGCAAAAGACGTCGCTCTTGTGAGCGGGGCCTTCCGCCGTTCGATTCCGGTGAAAGAGATCGAACATCTCGCCAAATCAGGCGAGCCGATTGGGCTTCTGAAAAACCTTCTCAGCCTCTCGGGCCAGGATCCAGCGGACGTGGCCAAATTGCTGAATCAGAAAATTGATTTACCGCTGGTTCTGACAAGCAGGCTGGTGAGCACACGAATCGGAGACGCGATCATCAAACGCGTAGCCAAGATCATCTATCCGATCTACACGCCGCAAGCCACCGTCAGTGTTCCAGCAATCCGAGCCGGGGTCGTCAACGGTCTGCAGCTCGAAGAGGGCGGACTGACAGCCGTTTCGTTCCTCAAGGCCTACCCGAATGACGTCATGGCAGTCAATCTTCCAGCCCTGTTCGCGGTGATTGACAAAGCTCAGTCGATTGCTGGGCTGGTGAAGTTCTTTTCGGACTCTCCTCTTGATGGACTCAAGGATGGCTCAAAACCCTGACGCCTAGATTCCGGCAGACCCTCCTGAACGACCGCAGTCGTGTTTGAAAACCTTCGTCGGCGTTTCGCAGCCACTCCGGTGATGCAGGACTGGCCGGGCCTCATCGAGGCATACCGGAGCTGGCTTCCCGTCTCGAGCACGACCCCTGTCATCACACTGCGGGAGGGAGCCACACCGCTCATCCCAGTGCCGTCGATCGCTGAACGGATCGGCAAGGGGGTTTCGGTTTTTGTGAAATACGACGGTCTCAATCCCACCGGGTCTTTCAAAGACCGGGGGATGACGATGGCCATTAGCAAAGCGAAGGAAGCTGGTTGTGAAGCGGTGATCTGCGCCAGCACGGGAAACACCAGCGCAGCAGCAGCGGCCTATGCCCGCCGCGGTGGCATGCGGGCCTTCGTCCTGATCCCTGATGGTTATGTGGCCCAGGGAAAGCTGGCGCAGGCCCTCGTCTATGGAGCTGAAGTTCTCGCGATCCGGGGGAACTTCGATCGAGCTCTCGACATCGTCCAGGAGGCGGCCAAAACCTACCCGGTGACCCTGGTGAATTCAGTGAATCCGTTCCGCCTGCAAGGTCAGAAAACAGCAGCCTTCGAGATTGTGGATGCGTTGGGAGAGGCCCCGGACTGGCTCTGCATCCCGATGGGCAACGCAGGCAACATCACGGCCTACTGGATGGGCTTCCAGGAGTATCAGAAGGCGGGTCACAGCCGCAGGCTGCCCAGGATGATGGGTTTTCAGGCCAGTGGTTCAGCCCCTTTGGTCAAGGGGATGACCATCACCGAACCGGAGACGATTGCAACAGCGATCCGAATTGGCAATCCGGTGAATCGTGAGAAAGCGATCGCTGCACGCAAGGCCAGCAACGGAGCCTTTCTGGATGTCACCGATGCCGAGATCATTGATGCATACAAGCTTCTAGGCGGCGAGGAAGGCATCTTCTGCGAACCGGCCAGCGCCGCGTCCGTTGCCGGTCTGCTGAAACGCAGGGACGAGGTTCCTCAGGGCGCAACCGTGGTGTGCGTTCTCACCGGCAATGGGCTCAAGGACCCGGACTGTGCAATCAACAACAACGACGCGGCTTTCCATACCGATTTGAATCCAGATCTCAACACGGTGGCCAAGGTGATGGGGTTCTAGTTCGGACCCAAAAACCTGCGGAGACAGTCGGCAAACAGCCTGAGGAGAAGAGGACACAACCACACCCCAGAGCTGTGGAAAGTCCAGCACGACAAGATCGATTCGAAGTGAAGCCGAAGTCCACAACTGGTGGAAAAGTGGAATTCCGACAAATTCCGCACAATCGGCTTCGCGTTCTCCACGTGTCTCTGCTTCCAAGACCGAGTGCTGTAACTGGCAGATATGGACGTTTTCCCCTTTTCCCCCGCCCCTTCTACGACGGTTGTTGTTTTAATTATTTCTTGAATACAAAGAACAAAACAGCCGAACATGATCCATTGATGGCGTTGCCATTGCGTTCAGGGCATCCCTGTGAAACGGTGGGGCACTCGAACAGCCCCAAGCCCCCGGCACGATGAAAGTGGTCTGCTCTCAGGCGGAACTCAATGCGGCTCTTCAGCTCGTCAGCCGTGCTGTCGCAACACGCCCAACACATCCGGTGCTGGCGAATGTTCTGCTGACGGCTGATGCCGGTACCGGGCGTGTGAGCCTGACGGGCTTCGATCTGAATCTGGGAATTCAAACCTCACTGGCCGCAGAGGTGGAAAGCAGCGGAGCCATCACCCTTCCAGCCCGTCTGCTCGGCGAAATTGTGAATCGTCTCTCGAGCGATTCGCCGATCACTTTGGCGACTGAGGAATCCGGAGAACAAATTCAGCTCAACAGCCTCAGTGGTAGCTATCAGATGCGCGGCATGCCCGCAGACGACTACCCCGAATTGCCGATGGTGGAAAGCGGCAGAACTCTGAAACTCCAAGCCTCGGTTCTGGTGGAAGCTCTCAAAGGCACGCTCTTTGCCAGCAGTGGCGATGAGGCCAAGCAGCTTCTCACTGGTGTGCATCTGCAATTCCGTCAACAGGCTCTCGAAGCAGCCGCCACGGATGGCCATCGCCTGGCTGTTCTGGAAGTGGACAACGTTCTTCAGGATCAGGACGAGCCTTCAGCCAGCTCCGACAGTGATGAAGAGGGATTTGCAGTCACCTTGCCGGCGCGTTCTCTGCGCGAAGTGGAGCGCATGATGGCGGGTTGGCGTTCCGGCGAGCCGGTCAGCCTGTTCTGTGATCGTGGTCAGGTGGTGTTTCTGGCAGCTGATCAGATGGTGACCAGCCGAACGCTGGAAGGCACTTATCCGAACTATCGACAGCTGATTCCTGATGGTTTCACCCGCAGCCTGGGCTTGGATCGCCGTGCTCTGATCGCTTCGCTCGAGCGGATTGCCGTGCTGGCCGATCAACACAACAACGTGGTCAAGTTCAGCACTGAGCCGGACAAAGGCATCGTTCAGATCAGTGCCGATGCTCAGGATGTTGGCAGTGGGTCGGAATCACTGCCCGCCAATCTCAGTGGCGAAGCGCTGCAGATTGCCTTCAACGTCCGTTATCTGCTGGATGGTCTGAAGGCCATGGCTGTGGACAGAGTGGTTCTCCACTGCAATGCCCCGACAACTCCCGCTGTGCTGAAGCCTGAAGATGTCGCTGATGGTTTCACCTATCTGGTGATGCCGGTCCAGATCCGGTCCTGATGTGAGCTTGCCGGATCAGCTGCTGCTCAGTGATCTGCTGCATCACACCGTCCGTTGTGATCTCGGTCTTGACCACGGTCCCGGCGTAAAAGCCTGGATGCATCCACCGGTGCATCGCCTGCTCGGCTGGGTCAGTCGCCCTTCAGCTCTGCGGATGTCGCGGGAGGTGTGGCGACTGGATCAGTGTTGCGGCTTCACCGATCAGCAGATTTTTGTTCGAGGGGAGCCATCGCTCACCGATCAGAACACCCTGGAACGCCTGCCCACATTGATGGACGCAGATGTGCTGGATCGCCAGGGAGAACGTTTGGGAGTTCTGGTGGATCTGGTGTTTGAACCCTCTTCCGGTGTGATCCTGCACTATCTGTTGGCCCGCAGTGATCCACGTCTGCCTGGCAGTTCCCGTTGGCGCCTGACTCCCGATCGCATCGTTGATCAACAGCCCGGTGTTGTCTCCACCGGGTTGATCAGCCTTGAGGATCTGCCACTTTCGCGAGCCAGCGTTCGAGAGGATTTGCTGCGGCGAACCCAGCGCTGGAGAGATCAACTGCGTCAGATGGGTGATCGGGCGGGTGATCGTCTTGAGGGCTGGTTGGAAGAGCCGCCATGGCAAGAGCCGGATCAACCGGAAGGGTCACCGCCGCAGAGCCGCATGGAGGATGATCCGCTCGATGATTGGGATGACTCAACTTGGTCAGCACCTCGTTCATCACGAACTAGGGAGGACGACCCCTGGGTTTGAGGGGCATGGTCCTGATTGTCGGCAACACTGGATGCACGCGTTGTTTCAGCCTTGATCTCCCTTTCTGATTCCCCTGGATACGACCACGTGGCAGCGCTCAGGCAGGAAGGTCTGAAGCCACGGGATTGGGACGAGATCTGTCGACGATTGGGACGTGTGCCGAATCGGGTCGAGCTCGGCATGTTCGGCGTGATGTGGTCGGAGCATTGCTGTTATCGCAACTCCAGACCTCTGCTCAGGGGCTTTCCCACTGAGGGACCCCACATTTTGGTTGGACCTGGGGAAAACGCCGGTGTGGTGGATCTTGGTGACGGTCACCGTCTGGCGTTCAAGATTGAAAGTCACAATCATCCGTCTGCTGTGGAGCCGTTTCAGGGCGCTGCCACAGGCGTTGGAGGAATCCTTCGGGACATCTTCACCATGGGCGCAAGGCCGATTGCGTTGCTCAACGCCCTGCGGTTCGGGCCGCTTGAGGATTCCGTCAATGTGGGTTTGATGGAGGGGGTGGTTGCCGGTATCGCCCATTACGGCAATTGCGTCGGGGTGCCAACGGTCGGCGGTGAGGTGGTTTTTGATCCGTCGTATTCCGGCAATCCATTGGTCAATGCCATGGCTCTTGGCCTGATGGAGACCGAGGAGATCGTTTGCTCTGGTGCGGCGGGTCTGGCCAATCCCGTCGTATACGTCGGCAGCACCACCGGCCGCGATGGGATGGGGGGAGCCAGTTTTGCCAGTGCTGAACTCAGTGCTGATTCCCTGGATGATCGTCCTGCGGTGCAGGTTGGTGATCCTTTCCTTGAGAAAGGTTTGATCGAGGCCTGTCTGGAGGCTTTTGACACCGGTGATGTGGTGGCAGCTCAGGACATGGGTGCTGCTGGTCTCACCTGCAGCTGTTCAGAGATGGCAGCCAAGGGTGGAATCGGGATTGAGTTGGATCTGGATCGGGTGCCAGCCAGAGAGGAGGGGATGACTCCTTATGAGTTTCTGCTGTCTGAATCGCAGGAACGCATGTTGTTTGTGGTGAAGGCCGGTCGTGAGGATCGATTGATGGAGCGTTTCCGACGATGGGGCCTCCAGGCTGCTGTGGTCGGTCGGGTGCTCGAGGAGCCACTGGTGCGGGTGTTGCATCACGGAGTTGTGGCCGCAGAGGTGCCTGCGACTGCTCTGGCGGATGACACCCCGATCCAACAACACGATCTGCTGGATCAGCCGCCAGAGGACCTTCAGGCGCTTTGGCGCTGGCGGGAGGAGGAGTTATCTGATGTGACTGATCCTGGAGATCTGTTGATGCGGTTGCTGGATGACCCCACCATTGCCAGCAAACGCTGGGTCTATCGGCAGTATGACCAGCAGGTTCTGGCCAACACCGTGATGTCGTCCGGTGCTGGTGATGCGGCCGTCGTCCGCTTGCGCCCCCAGAACTCAATGGAGAAGGAGTCACGTGGTGTTGCTGCCACGGTGGATTGTCCCAATCGTTGGGTCGCCCTCGATCCCGAGAGAGGGGCGATGGCCGCCGTGGCAGAGGCCGCACGCAACCTCAGTTGCGTAGGTGCAGAGCCACTGGCGATCACGAACAACCTGAACTTCCCTTCACCGGAGACGTCGCAGGGTTACTGGCAGCTCGCCATGGCTTGCCGTGGCATTGCTCAAGCCTGTCGAGAGCTCGACACGCCAGTGACGGGCGGAAACGTGTCCCTCTACAACGAAACCAGACGCGACGACGGCACCGTCCAGCCGATTCATCCCACACCCGTGATCGGCATGGTGGGACTCGTTGATGACGTCAGCAGGGCGATTGGTCTCGGCTGGCGTCAGGCGGGTGATCCGATCGTTTTGCTTGGGGTTCCTTTGGATGATCAGGGAGATCCCCGGTTGGGTCTGTCTGGCAGCAGCTATCAGCAGTTGGTTGCTGGTCGGCTGGCTGGGCGTCCTCCCATCGTCGATCTGTCGCTTGAACGTGCGGTTCAGGCTTTGCTTCGTCAGGCCATTGCTGAAGGCCTTTTGGCGTCCTCCCACGACAGCAGCGACGGCGGTTTAGCTGTGGCGCTTGCCGAGTGCTGCATCACCTCGGGACTTGGAGCTGAACTGTTGGTCCAGGATCAACCATCGCGTCTTGATCGAGCCCTGTTCGGGGAAGGGGGGGCTCGCGTCGTGGTGTCGGTGAAGTTGGAACAGATGGAGGGCTGGCAGAGCCTGATCCAGCGTCATCCGGATGTTCCCCTCCAAGCGCTTGGACGTGTGGTCGATCAACCGAGCTTGCGCTTTGACCTTGCAGGACAAAGGGTTCTGAACGGGACGATTCAAGCCCTGCAAAAGGTTCACGAAGAGGCTTTGCCTCGACGTCTCAGGCGTGATGCAGAATCTTGAGCCCAGTGTGAAGTCGAGGCGCCCTGTGCAGCTGCTTGAGGCCGAGCGTCCCGACCGCATGGAAGAGGCCTGCGGAGTTTTTGCTGTTCTCGCCGCGGAGCAGCCCGTTGCGAATCTCGCCTATTTCGGCCTCTATGCCTTGCAGCATCGCGGTCAGGAATCCGCTGGCATCGCGGTGTTCAACGAAGGCAATGTCTGTCTTCACAAGGACATGGGTCTGGTCAGCCAGGTGTTCGATCAGGACGTTTTGGCCCGTATGCCGGGTGATCTCGCGATCGGCCACAACCGTTATTCGACAACGGGCAGCAGTCGTGTCTGCAATGCCCAGCCCGTGGTTCTGATGACCCGTCTGGGAGCCTTCGCTTTGGCTCACAACGGCAATCTTGTCAATGCCGCGGAACTTCGCAGGGCCGTTGACGATGGTCAGGTGGAATTCACGTCCACCACTGATTCAGAACTGATTGCTTTTGCCATTCAGCAGGCCGTTGAACGCGGCCTGGACTGGTCATTGGCGATCAGTGCCGCGCTCGAGCTCTGCAGGGGTGCCTTCAGCCTGGTGATCGGCACGCCCATCGGCTTGTTTGCTGTCAGAGATGGTCACGGCATCAGGCCTCTGGTGTTCGGGCGATTGGGTGATCCCGAGTTCGGGCACTGGGTCGTGAGCAGCGAGAGTTGTGGATTGGAGATCATCGGTGCCCAGTACGTCGATGACGTGCTTCCCGGTGAGCTGGTTCTGTTTCAAGAGGGCAGTCAGGAGCCGTCCCGACGGCGGTGGACTGAGCAACCCAATCGACTGTGTGTGTTCGAGATGATTTATTTCTCGCGACCCGACAGTCGTTTTTTTGGAGAATCTCTTTACAGCTATCGCCAGAGAATTGGTCAGACCCTCGCCAGGGAATCCGCTGTCGATGCCGATCTTGTGATCGGAGTGCCCGATTCCGGTATTCCTGCAGCCATCGGTTTTTCTCAGGTCAGCGGCATTCCTTATGCCGATGGCTTGATCAAGAACCGTTATGTGGGTCGCACGTTCATCCAGCCGACTCAGGCGATGCGGGAGGCAGGAATTCGCGTCAAGCTCAATCCACTGCCGGATGTCCTTTCTGGTAAACGCATTGTGGTGATTGACGATTCCATCGTGCGCGGAACGACGAGCCGTAAGCTCGTTGTGGCTCTCAGAGAAGCAGGAGCCACGGAAGTGCACATGCGGATCAGCTCCCCGCCAGTCACCCATCCTTGTTTTTACGGAATTGACACCGATACCCAGGACCAACTGATCGCTGCCCGTTTGACGCTGAAGGAAATCGAAGAACAGCTCAAGGTTGATTCACTCGCGTATCTCAGCAAGGAGGGGATGGTTGAAGCAGCGAAGGCGGACTCCGGTCACTTCTGCACGGCTTGCTTTGACGGCGACTATCCGATTCCCATGGATCAGGAGGTTCTGTCCAGCAAATTGATGCTGGAACCTTCGGGAATCGCTGCCGGCTAGCGGTTCGTTAGCTCCGAGACTTGTCCTGGATCAGGGGAATCAGTTCCAGGAGAGTTTCATCGGAACTGAGATCCAACTGTTCGAAACTGGCTTCACCAGGTTTGCCGCATGCAAAGTCTCGGGCATCCAATCGCCCATGTCGTTTGCGACTGGTGATCAGTCCGACGAGATCGTCACCGCTGCAGAGCGCCTGGATCCTGTCGTTGTCGTGTTCAAGATGCACCGCAATCTCCCCCAGATCCCCCCGCTGGCAGAGACGCAGCTGGGATGCATCGATGCGAGTGATCCGCCCCTGAGCGGTTGCCACAAGGATTGTGTTGGTTGCCATCAGGCTGATGGCGCCTGCGATCCGTTCTCCCGGGAACAGTCGCATCGTCATGGGTCCCTGAGCCAGACGCCCCATGAGAGGTAAACAGTCTTCCTGAACGGGAAGTTTGATGATTCGACCGATGTCACTCACCAGTGCCAGATCCGAACCGGTTCGGCAGATCACGGCAGCGCGAAGACTGATGCCGTCCTTGAGCTTCACCACACTCGTTGCCCGTCCAGATAGATCCAGGACCTCGCTCAAGGGAAGCCGTTTGAATCGTCCATCGATGCTCAGCAATCCGAGGCTGAGATCAGAACAATCTCCCTGAGGGAGGGGTTCGATTGCGATCACTGGATCCCCTTCAAGACCTGTGGGGAGGAAACGCTCGAGTACGCCCGGTTGTTGACCAGCAAATTCCCAACGCACCGTTGCCACTCGGCCTCCAGCGCTGATTGCCAGCAACCTCGGAGGGGGTTCGATCGGCAGGATTAGACGCGCCGGTGAGGGTTCATCACCAAGTGGACTCGCCTCGTTGATGTGAAGCCGTCCGAGCACCTGGGGAGAGATCACCTTCACCTGACCGTCGGCCTGAATCAGCAGACGAGCATCTCCCGGTAACGCAGCGAGGGCCTGTTGTCTCAGCAGTTCCGTATTGGGTCGTTGGCTGGCGGCCCGCTCGGCCATCAATTCATCACCCCCTTCCACAAGCCGTGTGCGGCGTGGTGTGGCGAAGCGTTTTTTCAGTTCTTTCAGCTCGTCCACCAGAGCGTTCAGAAGCTGATCTCTGTTCTCCAGAAGCAATTTCAGACGCTCCCGTTCCTGACGCAGATCCTCAAGTTCCTTGCGGAGGCTCTCCTGCTCCAATCCCGTGAGCCGACGCAACGGCATGGCCAGTACCGCGTCTGCCTGACGTTCCGAGAGATCGAGACGCACCATCAGGCTGGCTCTGGCGGAAGCGGCATCTGCCGCTTCCTGAATCATGCTGATCACCTGTTGCAGGTTGTTCAAGGCGGTGATCAGGCCTGCAACCACCTCGAGGCGATCCTCCGTCTTACGCAGCGCGTGGCTGGTGCGTCGAATCAGGGTCAGTTCTCGATAGTCGAGAAACGTTTGGAGCAGCTGACGCAGGGAAAGCTGCTGTGGCTGGCCATTGACGAGGGCGAGGAGGATGGCTCCGAAGTTGCTCTGCAGGGCCGTGCGTCGTTGCAGATCTGCGAGAACTTTTTCCGGGTTTCCGTCTCTGCGGAGCTCCACCACGACGCGCATTCCTTCGCGGTCGCTTTCGTCTCGGATATCAGCAATGCCGCCGATTTTTCCGTCGTTCACGAGCTCGGCCAGTTTTTCGATCCAACCGGCTTTGCTCAATTGATAGGGCAGTTCGGTGATCACCACGGCGTTGCGCTTATGGCGGCCCTTGCCGGGTTGCACTTCTTCGATGTGCGCCACACCCCGCATCGGAATGCTGCCGCGGCCTCGCAGGTAGGTGTCACGCAGGCCACTGCTCAGCAGGACTTCGCCTCCTGTCGGAAAATCCGGTCCAGGGATCAACTCCAGCAGCCGTTCGTCACTGATGGCGGGCTTGCGGATCAGGGCGATCAGGCCATCGACCACCTCTCCAAGGTTGTGGGGAGGGATGCTCGTGGCCATGCCGACGGCGATTCCTGAACAACCGTTGAGCAGCAGAAAGGGGAGTTGCGCCGGAAGCACCGTGGGTTCCTGCTGGGAACCATCGAAGTTCGGAGCGAAATCGACCGTGTCGTCGCCGATTTCGTCCAGGAGGGCCTGGTGGGCGATCGGAGCCAGTCGCGTTTCGGTGTACCGCATGGCAGCCGGTGGATCGTCGTCGACCGAGCCGAAGTTGCCGTGTCCATCCAGCAGAGGGTGACGGCTGGAGAAGGTCTGAACCAGGCGCACCAGAGCGTCATAAACAGCCTGGTCGCCATGGGGATGGTATTTGCCCAGAACATCCCCGACGACACGGGCGCACTTGCGGTAGGGGCGATCCGGGGTGAGTCCGAGCTCCTGCATCGCAAACAGGATCCTGCGTTGAACAGGTTTCAACCCATCGCGAGCATCAGGAAGTGCCCGACCCACGATCACGCTCATGGCGTACTCGAGGTAGGAGCGCTGCATCTCCTGATGCAGGGCGATCGGTTGGACGCGCTCCTCAGCCATTGCGTCCGCTGAATCGAGTGCGGAAGGCGCTCAGCCTACAGATGGTCAGGAGCGTTTTTTCCATGTCGCATTGGCTCTCGCCCGTTCGACGGTGTCCGCCAATTCTTCATCCGCCATCAGCTGAGCAGCAGCGGCACGGATCTTTGTACCCCAAAGCTGTTCCTCCTGATGGGGAGCCAGCACATAATTCGGTTCCTTCGCCAAGGAGGTCTTCGCCAGGCGGAGGGCCTCGTCTCGATTGCGGTCTTGCCGATAAAGGGCAGCAGCCAGAGCCAGCATCGGTTCGGGATTGTCTTCGATGCTGAGCACCTTCCGCCAGCGTCGAATCGCCTCCTCGCGATTGCCCAACTGATAAAGCACAAGGGCTTGGTTATTCAGGGCTTCCCAGAAATCCGGTTTGAGTGCTGTGGCCTTTTCAAAAGCCTGCAAGGCCATCTTCAGTTCCTCCTGCATGATCCGGGCGTTGCCGAGATCGAAATAGGCAGCGGAATTGTTGGAATCGAGCTGCAAGCCTCGGTTCAACAGGCTGATCGCCTCGTCCGGACGATCGGAACGCAAAGCAATCGCAGCTTCAGCAAACCAAAGTCCTGCTTTGTCGGGGTTGAGGCTTTTCGCTTTTGCGAGCGACACGCTGGCAGCATCCAGCTGTTCACTGCGAAGTTGGGCTTCCGCCAGCACCGACCAGAGACGTTCGTCGTCGGGGTGAAGGCGCACAGCGAGGGCTGCGAGTTGTGCGGCTTCCCGTGGCTGGCCGAGTTGCAGCAGTTGCGCTGCGGTGCGTCCGATGCCGAGAGATGACCCTTTCAGCTCCTCTTCTGATGGCAGGTAGACGTAGGGAACCAGAGCTTCAGCCGGCAGGCTCCAACCGATCAAGCCAACACCGAGAAGCGCTGCAGCTAGTCCTCCGAAGGCTGATTGACGGTTTCGGCGTTGAGCCATGGGTGCCAGACATTGCTCAAAGAGTAGGGGGCTAATCCATCTGTGCCGCTCTTGCATTTCTCCGCCACATCCAGGGCTTGATCCGTCGCAATGCTGAACTTCGCAGTCGCTGATCCCAGGTGGCGTCATCCCAGCTGAGAGCTTGCTGTCGGGTCAGCTGAAGCAGCCAGGGCCTCGGTTGCAGATCGGCTTCCCTTGTCTGCGGCAGGTCGCGGTGATTCCAGGGACAGACGTCCTGGCAGATGTCGCAGCCAGCGACCCAGGCTCCGAGGGAATCCTCGATCGCCGGGGGCAGCTGAGGGTTGCGATTTTCGATCGTGTGGTACGCCAGGCAGCGGGTGGCATCCACCACAAACGGTTCCCGGATCGCGTCTGTGGGGCAGGCTTCCATGCACGCTGTGCAGCGTCCGCAGAGACTGCGCGATGGTTCATCCGCCTGCAGTCGCTCCGTGATCAGCAGATGTCCCAGAACCATCCATGAGCCTTGAGCGCTGTTGATCAGATTGCTGTGCTTTCCAATCCAACCCAGTCCTGCCTCTTCCGCCCAGGCCTTGTCGAGCAGCGGGGCGGAGTCAACGCAGACCCGCCATCGGATGTCCGGGCATTGCTCTGAGAGCCAGCGCCCAACCCGTCGTAACCGTTGGTCGACCACACGGTGGTAATCGCGACCCCAGGCGTAGCGAGCGATCTTGAGATATCCGGGCTGTATTTGCTGATCGACGTAATAGTTGAGTCCAACGGCCAGCACGCTTCTGGCTCCATCCAGAAGCTGTGCGGCGTTCTGTCGTCGCGGGGCAGCCATCCAGGCCATGTCCGCTGCATGGCCTTGGTTCAACCAGCGTTGCAAGGCTTCGGTGCGCATCTGCAGTCGCCTGCTCCCCGGCAGGTTTGCGATTCCAACCGGCGCAAAACCCTCCTCACGAGCGCGTGCTTTCAGGGCGGCGCTCAGGTTCTTGGAGGAGCTTGGATCAACGTCGGCCATCGACCTTAAAGTTGAGCGCTTTTTTGGCATCTTCACGTGACCGCAACCGATATGGGACGCACTGCAAACGGACGTTTCGCTCCCGTGCTCCGCTGGCTCGGCCTCACCATGGTGGTGGTTCTTCTGCTTCAGATGGCTGCCGTGCTCACGGGGGTTGACTGGAGCGACGAAACCAGGCGCCCGCAGGTGATCGGACCGCTGGTGGCGATTGCGCCAATGGGTTTCATGGGTCTCCTGATCGCGTTGATCGGCTCCCGGTTGGATCTTCCGGAGCAGCGCCTGACACCCCTGCGCTGGGTTGTCTGTGTGCTGTCTGCCGTTTTGGCGATCGGGATGTTGACAGCTGTTCCCCTGTCCCTTTCTTCTGATGGATCCGACGGTCCTGCTGCACAGCGGATCGACCAGGGCCGCAAGGCACTTGAAGAAGCTCGAACCATCCGTAAGGACGACAAGCAGGTTGCGGCGGTTGGGGAACAACTCGCCCAGGCAGGTCAGCTCGCAGCTGATGCCACAGCTGAGGACAAAAAGCGGGCAGCTGAACAAATGATCGATATGCAGATCGCTCAGATGGATGAACAGCTCAAATCACTGGAGACGCAGCAGAGTCGGGCGGCCAGTCAAAGGCTGATTGGTGGAACCGGGAGTGCCGTGGTGCTGGCGATTGCCTTCGTTCTGCTGGCGCTATGCGCGGTTCTCTGATCGATTGGCGCCGGGCGCTGGTTAGGTTGGTTCCAACCTTCCGACTCAGGGCTCAGAAGCTCCTTGGTCCAGTCCACTCCCAGACCTGATCTGCCGCTGACAGCGAGGCTTCAGCAGGATCTCAAGAATGATCTGATCGCAGGCTTGCTGGTGGTGATCCCACTGGCAACCACGATCTGGCTGTCGACCATCGTCAGTCGTTTTGTGTTGGCGTTTCTCACGTCGATACCCAAGCAGTTCAACCCATTCATCACTCTCAATCCTCTGCTTCAGGATCTGATCAACCTGGCGCTGGGACTGACGGTTCCACTGATGGGGATCCTTCTGATCGGGTTGATGGCTCGCAACATTGTCGGACGTTGGTTGCTTGAGTTCGGCGAAGGCACGTTGAGTCGGATTCCTCTCGCTGGTTCGGTCTACAAAACCCTTAAGCAGTTGTTGGAGACCGTTCTGCGCGACAACACCAGTCGTTTCAGGCGGGTGGTGCTTGTGGAATACCCGAGAGAGGGGCTGTTCAGCGTCGGGTTCGTCACCGGTCAGGTGGGTCCATCTCTGCAATCCGATCTCAACGATCCTCTTCTCAGCGTCTTCATTCCAACCGCACCGAACCCCACCACCGGTTGGTACACGCTGGTTCCGGAACAGTCCGTTCGAGAACTCGATATTTCCGTTGAGGAAGCCTTCCGAACGATCATTTCAGCCGGCATCGTCAATCCCGATGAACGGGAAGCACCGGTGAATCGCAGTTTTTCAAGCCTGATCGCCCAGCTGCGTTCCTCCGTCTCTCCAACAACCTGATCCGATGCAGTCCAGATCGTTGTCTCGTGAGCTGGCCTTGTTGCTTCTTGGCCAGGTATCTGATCAGAGCAAGTCGGCTGATCGTCATCCAGCGATGGAGAACCTGCTTCAGAAAGCACTCGACAGCCTGATGCAGCACTGGCGGGAATCTCTTGATGGCAGTGCCGCTGAGCTTGAGCAAGCGCAGCAAGCTCTTCTGGACAGTGAACTTCAGGAGGGCGGTGGATCAACCCTCGATTCGGCCCGGTCCCATCTGCGTGCATCGCTGAGCGCCTCGGAGCAAGTCCTTAATGGACTGTCAGCCTCAATGGAGTTGCCCCGTTTGCTCCTACTCGGCGATCAAGACCAGATTCGGCGTTCCGCCCTGAAGCGCGTTCAATTGGTTTTGGAACAGCGGTCCAGCATCGATTCACGTCTCGACTCGGTTATGGAGGGATGGCGTCTCTCCCGGTTACCGAGAATCGATCGCGACATTCTGCGGCTGGCTGTTGTGGATTTGATCGATCTCTCCACACCAGCACCGGTTGCATTCAATGAAGCTGTGGAACTTGCCAATCGCTACAGCGATGAACAGGGACGTCGCATGATCAACGGTGTTTTGAGGCGTTTCCACGACGCTGCAGCGACCACTCCGGCCTGATGGTTTTCGACTGGTTCCAGCGAGGTGCGGATCAACCAGGGGAACCGCAGCCCACGCCTTCACCACAGATCAAAACGGAGAATCCAACAGGGTCCTCCCCGCAACAGGACCCTGGATTTTCCCCTGATTCGTCGCTGGACACGGTTACAGCGCCGCCGACGAATCCAACGTCATCTCCAGAGGATGAAGCGCTGGTCTGGGCCCGAGAGGCCTATGCCCGTCTCAAGGCTCAGCAGCAAGCATCAGAGTCCGTCCCTGCTCAGCAGCCTTCCCCGGAACCAAGTCCAGAGCCAAGTCCTGAACCGACTCCGGAGCCCACACCGAGCCCTGAGCCCACTCTGGATTCAACGCCCACACCAACGCCAGCGGCAACGACGTCGACGGTTGATGACGTGCCCTCCGAAGCGGTTGCCGAGTTAGTTGCACCGGCGTTGTCCTTTCTCGAGCAGGCCGCGGCCCAGCGTCAGCTGCGTCAGCAGGAACAGGAGGCGCGTGCTGCTGAATTGCCTTCTCAGTCATCGCCGAGTCCAACAGAGGCTCCGGCCTCGAGCTCATCGGTTGCCGAGTCGAATGAACCGACCCTTGGTGCTTTCGACGAGGATTTCACCTGGTCGGCAGAGGTTCTCGCAGCGCAGGGACGCCTTGCCGATCAGGTGTCGCTTGAGGAGATTGATTGGCTGAGTCGGCTCCGGCGCGGCCTCGAGAAGACCCGACAGGGCTTCGTGACCGGATTGTTGGAAAACCTTGGCGATGACCCGCTCACGCCTGAGGTTCTCGATGATCTGGAAACCCTGTTGCTGCGTGCTGATGCCGGAGTCCAGGCCACCGATCAGGTGCTTGATGCCCTGCGTCAGCGGATGAATCAGGAGGTTGTCGAACCTGCCGAAGGTATTCGCTTTCTCAAGGAACAGCTTCGGGGCCTTCTGGAGGAACCGATCCGCAGCAGTGGCGTGGATCTGCTGGCACCCGAACGCGGTCGTCTCAACATCTGGTTGATGGTTGGTGTTAACGGTGTCGGTAAAACAACCACCCTCGGGAAGATTGCCAACCTGGCCGTTCGCAGCGGCTACTCGGCTCTCATTGCCGCAGCGGACACCTTCAGAGCCGCTGCAGTGCAGCAATTGCAGGTCTGGGGTGACCGCAGTGACGTGACAGTGGTTTCCAATCCCAGTGACAACGCGGATCCGGCTGCGGTTGTTTTTGATGCGATCGGAGCGGCACGTTCGCGGCAGGCCGATCTGCTTCTGGTCGATACGGCAGGCCGCCTGCAGACGAAGCACAACCTGATGGAAGAGCTTCAGAAAGTCCGCAAGATCATCGACAGGCTGGCTCCGGAGTCGAAGGTCGAATCCCTTCTGGTGCTGGATGCCAGTCAGGGACAGAACGGATTGAGGCAGGCCATGGCCTTTGCCAAAGCTGCTGGGCTCACGGGTGTTGTGATCACCAAGCTGGACGGCACAGCTCGCGGAGGAGTTGCCTTGGCTGTGTCGTCGGAAGCTGGATTACCCATCCGGTTCATCGGTGCTGGCGAGGGCATTCGCGACCTGCGCCCCTTCAACAGCTTTGAATTTGTCGAAGCTCTCTTGGCGGGGCGCTAAAGCACCGACGCCAAGCCGTTGCTACCTTGCGACTCCCCCGGTGGCCAGGCCTTGAGCAGCAAGCCACCCCGTCGACATCCTTCCACGCCTCTGCGAAGCGCCAATCCAACGCCGCAGGCGATGGCGTCATTGCGCCAGCTCTTCGACAGTCTCAGCGGGGAACAGCGGCGAAATCAAGACCTTCTGGTGTCTCTGGGCTTTGCTCTGCGGAGCTTCACCAATCTGCACCGCTTTCTGGAACTCGTTCCAGTGGTGGCATCTCGGCTGCTCACAGTGGATGGAGCCCTGTTGGTGCCGTTTCAGGCCGACGGCAGGCTTTGGCGCGATCAGCTGCAGGCCGTTCCAGCTGACGATTGCCAGGAGCTGCTGCGCCGACTCGCTGGTTTCGAGCCCGGCCATGCTGCCGGCTTCGGAACCGAGGAAAGCCAGCTGTTCGACATGGATCGATTGGTCCAGCGTCTGTTTCCACGGGCTGGCATGTTTGCCACCTCCGTCGTGTCTCGCGGACGTCCGCGAGGACGTCTGTATGTTTTTGATCTCGCAGGGGAACTCGTCTGGACCGATGTGCATCGCCGCCATGCCCAGCTTGTCGCTGATCTGGCTGGTGTCGCGATCGAAAATGATCAAATGCTGCAGGAAGCCCGTCGCCACGAACGGGTTGATCGACAGCTGAGCATCGGTGCGGAAATTCAGGCCCAGCTTTTGCCGGATCGCTGTCCTGTGATCGAAGGTGTTGAACTTGCGGCTCGTTGCAGGCCCGCGTTTCAAGTCGGAGGCGATTACTACGACTTCATTCCAACCCGACCGGAATTGATGGGTCGTCGTCGCGAGAGAGGTCGCTGGGCCCTGGTGATGGGGGATGTGATGGGTAAGGGAATTCCAGCTGGATTGCTGATGACCATGCTGCGGGGAATGCTGCGCGCTGAAGTGCTCAGCGGTCTTCCACCGGATCGCATCCTGCACGATCTGAACCAGCTGGCCCAGGAGGACCTGGCTCAGTCGCATCGCTTCGTGACGTTGTTTTATTCAGATTTCGATCCGCGTACCCGCTTGCTCCGTTACGCCAATGCTGCTCACAATCCACCGCTGCTCTGGCGCGCCGAGCGGCGCAATATCAGTCGTCTGGATGCCGCGGGGCTCCTGATCGGATTGCAGCCGGAAGCGGATTACAGCAGTGGGGAGGTTCGCCTGGAGCCGGGAGATGTCCTGCTCTATTACACAGATGGCGTCACCGAAGCACCGGGAATCACGGGTGATCGATTCGATGAGGCGCGGTTGATCCGAGCGTTGGAGAGTGCTTGTCGCAGTGGTCAAGGATCCCAGGGGATCCTTGACACCTTGTTTGAACGGCTGGATCGCTTCGTCGGTTCTGATCGTCAGCTCGAGGACGATGCCTCGATGGTGGTGCTCAAGGTGCCGGAGGCGGTCACGTTGCCGAGTGTGAGTCTGCGCTCCTCGCCCTGACAAGCTGTTGGCACAGGCTTGTGGGTCATGGCTGGCGGGGTTACGGGTGGCTCGGATGGAACCTGGAGCGATCGGTTTGAGCAGGGACTTCATCCTTTTATTGAGCGCTTCAACGCGTCGATCGGGTTTGATCTTGCGCTTCTCCAGGAAGATTTAGATGGTTCGATCGCCCATGCCCGAATGCTTGCGGGTTGCGGAGTGATCACAACTGACGAGGCGGATCAGATTGTCGGGGGCTTAGAGACGATCCGTGCTGAAGCGGCCAGCGGCGTTTTTCAGCCGGGACTGGCGGATGAGGATGTTCATTTCGCCGTCGAACGCCGTTTAATCGCCTTACTGGGACCAATCGGCAAAAAGCTCCATACCGGTCGCAGTCGTAATGATCAGGTCGGGACCGATCTCCGACTCTGGCTTCGTCGTCGTCTTGATGAACTCGATCCTGGTCTGGGCCGATTGCAGACGGCGTTGTGGCGGCAGGCGGATCGCCATCGCAGCACGTTGATTCCCGGTTACACACACCTGCAGCGGGCACAGCCGCTCTGTCTTGCTCACCATCTGCTGGCCTACATCGAAATGCTTCAGCGGGATCGCGATCGTCTTGGAGATGTCCGCAAACGGGTGAACATTTGCCCTCTTGGTGCTGCCGCCTTGGCGGGCACGTCAGTTCCGATTGACCGACGCCAGACAGCCAATGAGCTTGGCTTTGCTGCTCCTTATGCGAACAGCCTGGATGCGGTGAGCGATCGCGATTTCTGTGTTGAGTTCACAGCTGCAGCGTCTCTCGTCATGGCCCATCTCAGTCGGCTGGCTGAGGAAGTGATTGTCTGGGCGTCAGAGGAGTTCGGGTTTGTGGGGCTGAGCGACCGTTGCGCCACAGGGAGCAGCTTGATGCCCCAGAAAAAAAATCCGGATGTGCCGGAACTCGTTCGTGGAAAGTGCGGTCGGGTGTTCGGACACCTTCAGAGCCTGCTCACCATGATCAAGGGTCTTCCTTTGGCCTACAACAAGGATTTTCAGGAAGACAAGGAAGCGTTGTTCGATGCCGTGCGCACGACTCGGGACTGCGTTGAAGCGATGGCGATTTTGTTTGAAGAGGGGTTGACGTTTCGTCCTGAGCGGCTGGAACAGGCGGTGGAACAGGATTTCTCCAACGCCACCGATGTGGCTGATTACCTCGTGGCCAAAGGGGTGCCGTTTCGTGAGGCATACCAGTTGGTGGGTTCCGTGGTGCGCCATTGCCTGGAACGCTCATGCCTGCTCAGGGATCTCAGCCTCGAGGAGTGGAAGCGACTTCACCCGGCCTTTGAGGGGGATTTGCATGACGCCCTGGCCGCTCGTGCTGTTGTTGCCGCTCGTCGCAGCGAAGGGGGCACCGCTTTCGAGCGGGTGGATGAACAGCTGATCGCCTGGTCGGATCGACTCGATCTCGGCATCGAATGATCGACCGGGATGACCCGGTTGCGAAAACGGGTCTACGCTGAAATGACCAGAGGTACGTGCTTCTCCTTCGAAGTCCAGGACCCATGGTGATAATCCAGGTCCCTCCGGTCCTTTTTTTCGTACTCAGTCCACTTAAAAGTGAGCATTTTCGTCGGCAATCTCCCCTTCCGCGCTGAGCAGGAGGATGTGATCGAGCTATTTGCCCAGTTCGGTGAAGTTGTGAACTGTGCCCTCCCCCTGGAGCGGGACACAGGCCGCAAACGTGGCTTTGCGTTTGTTGAGATGTCCGATGAGGCCGCCGAAGAAGCTGCAATTGAGGCTCTACAGGGCGCTGAATTGATGGGTCGTCCATTGCGGATCAACAAGGCAGAACCGCGTGGGAGTGCTCCCCGTCGTGGCGGCGGTGGTGGTGGATATGGCGGTGGTGGTGGTGGATATGGCGGCGGTGGCGGTGGCGGTGGCGGTGGCTACCGCGGCGGCGGCGGTGGATATGGCGGTGGTGGTGGTGGATATGGCGGTGGTGGCGGTGGCGGATACGGCGGCGGCGGTGGTGGCCAGGATGGTGAGCGACGCTCAGGAGCCCGTGGTTGGGAGGATCGGAGTTATGGAGCTCGCGATAACCGCGACAGCAGCAGCGGAGAAGGCGGGGGCTATGACGACGGACGCAGTCGGCGTCGCCGTGGTTCTTCCACCGGGGGAGGAGATGACTACTCCGGATATGGCGGCGCAGAGGGCTGATTGATGGTTAGAGGCCGGCATCCCTGAGTTGTTGGCCTGCTGATTCAAGAACGCCGATCCCTGCGTCCCGACGTTGGGCGTTTAAGCCGATTTCACGACGCCAGTGGCGCGCTCCTGGGACACCTTCCACCAGTTGAACGAGATGGCGGCAGAGATCCCATAGCCGACCGCCGCGTTTGAGATGCGCTTCCGCGTGAGGCAGAAGTCCCTGCACCACATCGGATGCCTTGACCGTCTTCGGTAAATCGTCAAAGACATTGGCGTCGATGCACTGCCATCGCAGTGGATGGGCGTATGCAGCGCGGCCCACCATGGCTCCGTCGCAATGTTGCAACGCTTTCAGACAGTCCTCTGGTGATTCCAGACCGCCGTTGAGTTCGATCAGCAGGTGAGGACGACGTTCCTTCAGCGCTGTCACGCGTTCATGCTGCAGAGGTGGAATCGTTCGGTTCTGTTTCGGATCGAGCCCTTCGAGCCAGGCTTTCCGCGCGTGAATGGCAAAACGGCTTGCTCCTGCTGAGGCAACCCGATCCACAAAGGCCGTCAGCAGGGCATCACTATCGAGATCATCAATGCCAATCCTGTGTTTCACCGTTACCGGACGGTCAGTGGCTGCGCACATCGCTTCAACGCAGCGGGCTACAAGATCAGGCTCCGCCATCAGACAGGCCCCAAAATTTCCAGCTTGAACTTTCTGGCTTGGGCAACCGATGTTCAAGTTGATCTCGTCATAACCCCAGTCCGTCGCCAGCCGTGCGGCCTCAGCCAGAAGGGCGGGATCGTCACCTCCGATCTGCAGAGCGATTGGATGTTCGATCGGATCAAAATCCAGAAGTCGTTGCTTGCGATCGCTGTGATGGAGTGCCTGGGCGACCACCATCTCGGAATACAGGAGCGCACGTTGGCTGATTTGGCGCATCAGCACGCGGAAATGTCGATCGGTGCAGTCGAGCATCGGCGCCACGCTGAAGCGATAGGCGCCCATTAATTGATGGGGCTCAACGGAGTTCATCGCCCCATGCTGCCTGTCAGTCGTTTTTCAGCTCGTTTAGAACCATCTGGCTGACCTTTCTTCTGCATCGATGACTCAGATCGCTGCTGCTCTAACCAGACGCTCGCTGCTCTTCGCTGCTTTGACCGGTCCCTTCTGGCGACTCAAGCCAGCCTTGGCGGCATCCAAAGCTGCTGATCCTGCCTGGGATCTCAGTCAGGAGGATTGGCGCAAGCGGTTGTCTGCCGATGCCTATCGGGTGCTGCGTGAGGAGGGCACGGAGCGCCCATTCACCAGTCCGCTGAACAGCGAGAAGCGTTCGGGGACCTACCACTGCGCTGGCTGTGACCTCCCCCTGTTTTCCTCAGAAGCCAAGTTCGATAGCGGAACCGGTTGGCCCAGTTTCTGGCAGTTCCTGCCCCAGGCCGTGGCAACGAAAGTAGATTTCAAACTGATTATTCCGCGCACGGAATATCACTGCCGGCGCTGCGGTGGTCATCAGGGCCACGTGTTTAATGACGGACCGCGACCGACGGGAAAGCGTTACTGCAACAACGGAGTTGCCCTCCGCTTCCAGCCTGCTTGATCTGATTGTCGTTGGCGGTGGTCCCGCTGGATATATGGCAGCGATCACTGCCGCTGAGCAGGGAATTCAGCAGGTGCTGTTGCTTGAAGGAACACCTGAGCCCTTGCAGAAAGTGCGCATCAGTGGGGGTGGTCGCTGCAATGTGACCCATGCCTGCTGGGACCCCCGTGAACTGGCCACCCATTACCCCCGTGGCAGTCGACCACTGCGGGGTCCGTTCAGTCGTTTCGCCTGCGGGGACGCGATCGCCTGGTTTGAAGACCACGGGCTCACGCTGGTGGAGGAGCCTGATGGGCGGATGTTTCCGCAGCAGAACCGCTCCGAGGCGGTGATCCAGTGCCTGCAGAACGCTGCCCGGGCCACGGGTGTTCAGCTGCTTACCAAGGCGATGGTCCAGCACGTGCGCGTTCACCCCGAGGGTGGCTTTGTGCTCGAGGGCCGCGGCCTGGAGCCTGTGCATGCACGCAGCTTGATGCTGGCCACGGGGGGACATCCCAGCGGCCGAAAACTGGCTGAGGCCCTGGGCCACCAGGTGGTGCCTCCGGTGCCATCGCTGTTCAGCCTCACCCTGCAGGCGCCGGTACTGAACGCTTGCAGTGGCATCGCCATCGACGATGTGGGCCTCGATCTGAAACTTGGCAACCAGCGTTTCCGCCAGACCGGGCGGGTGTTGATCACCCATCGCGGTCTCAGCGGTCCTGCCACGCTGCGTCTCTCAGCCTTTGCTGCCAGGGCGCTTCATGAGAGCCGTTACAGGGGTGAGCTGAAGCTGGATTGGAGTGCTGGGCTGGGACGCTCGGGAGTGACCGAGCGGTTGCAGCAATGGCGGCAGGAGCAGGCCCGACGAACGCTTTCAGCAGCCAAGCCTTTTGAGCATCTGCCAAGGCGGCTCTGGCAGGCCTTCCTGACCCTGGCCGCTGTGGAGGCTGAGCGCCGTTGGGCCGATCTGCCGATCAAGGCCGAGCGTCAATTGGTAGAGCTGCTCTGCGCCCAGAGTTTGTCGATCACAGGACGCGGGCCCTTTGGGGAGGAGTTCGTCACCGCCGGCGGTGTCGACTTGGGGGACGTCAACTTGGCCACGATGGAGAGCCGTCGCTGTCCCGGTCTTTATCTGGCCGGTGAACTGCTGGATGTGGACGGGGTGACCGGTGGATTCAATTTTCAGGCCTGTTGGAGTGGCGGTTGGTTGGCGGGTCAGGCGGTGGCTGCAGCACTTACTGGATCTGATCAAACACGGTGAACATCGGCAGATACATCGCCAGAAGAATTGAACCCACAATTCCTCCGACCACAACAATCATGGCGGGTTCAAGCATGGACGTGAGCGCCTTCACCATCGCGCTCACCTCGTCTTCATAGAAGTCGGCAACCTTGCTCAACATCTTGTCCATTTCTCCTGTTTCTTCGCCGATCGCCAACATATTGAGTGCCATATCAGGGAGAACTTTCTGGCGAATCAGTGCTGTGCTCAGCAATACTCCCTCCTGCACCATGGTCCGTGACGCGATGATTGCATCAGAAATAATGGTGTTTCCAGCTGTCTGACTGGAAATTTCCAAAGACATCAGTATCGGAACACCAGCTCTAGTCAGTGAGCTGAAGATCCGGCAGAATTGAGCTGTCGCCGTCATCATGATCAGATTGCCGAACAGAGGTAATTTGAGGACAAGGCGATCAATAGTGCGTCGACCTTTGTATGTGCCGTAATAGCGACCGAACAGCCATATCATAATTAATAGTGTTCCCACAATGTAAAGAGCCGTTGTCGATCGAAGTAATTTGCTCAGATCGACAAGTAGTTGGGTAAATGCTGGAAGCTCTGCCCCAAGATCCTCAAAAATTCCAGCAAATGTTGGGATCAAAAAGATCGTCATCCCTAAAAATACCAGGATTGCAATGACAAGTACGGCAACGGGATATCCCAGTGCCCCTTTGATTTGATTTTGTAATTTTGCATTGTCTTCCAATAATTTTGCAAGGCGCTTGAGAGATTCATCAAGAACTCCACCGGCCTCACCTGCCTCCACCATGGCAACACTGAGCTGATCAAAGACCTTTGGCCATTGGCGAATAGCAGCCCCAAGAGAGACGCCTTCGTTCACATCCAGGCTCACTTTGGTGAGTGCTCGTTTGAACATTGGTAGTTTCTGTTGTGTTGTCATAAGATCCAGGCTGCGAACAATCGGCACTCCGGCGTCCACTAGGGCTGCAAGCTTGCTGGCAAAAACAGCTTTCTCTTTGACCCCAGGCGGTTTCTCAAAAGCTCGTCCAAGATCGAATGACAGCAGGGATTGTTGTTCGTCCTTGCCGTTTTGATTGGTATTTTTTTTTCCGGTGTCGGCGGCCTTCAATTCAGTGGCTTTAATGCCCCTGCGGCGCAGTAAGCGCTTTGCTTCCACCAGGTCTGCAGCCTTCAGTGTGAGGTTGCGAGGCTGGCCAGTGGAACTGTTGTAAGTGGCGACGAAGGAGGCCATCTTTCAACTCGTCAGCGGTTCATTCATCACTGATCAATCGTTCCAGTTCGCCGGGCTTGCTCGCTTTGGCGAGACCTTCGGATCGAGTGATGTCGCCAGCTGTTACAAGATTGGCCAACGCTTTCTCCAGAGTCTGCATGCCGAGTTCTCCACCGGTTTGGATCTGGGAATAGATCTGAGCCGTTTTGCCTTCTCGGATCAGGTTTGCTGTTGCTGCGGTGTTGATCAGGATTTCCTGGGCCATCACCCGGCCGAACTGTCCCGGTTTGGGATTGTGACGTCGGCAGAGTGTCTGAGAGAAGACGGCCACAAGGCTTCCCGAGAGCTGGACGCGGATCTGGGTTTGCTGGGCAGGAGGAAACACATCCACCATGCGGTCAACCGTTTGAGCTGCGGAACTGGTGTGCAACGTTCCGAAGACAAGGTGGCCTGTTTCGGCAGCGCTGATCGCCAGTTGAATCGTCTCGAGGTCTCTCATTTCTCCCACCAGAATTACGTCTGGGTCTTCGCGCAAGGCGGCCCGCAGGGCATTCGCAAAACTGCGGGTGTCTTCATTCAGCTGTCGCTGATGCACAAGGCTCTTGTCGCTCTTGTAGACGAATTCGATTGGATCCTCGATGGTCAGGATGTGTTCGCTTCGGGTGTGATTGATGTGATCCAGCAGTGCCGCCAGGGTCGTCGTTTTCCCTGAGCCTGTCGGTCCTGTAACCAGTACGAGGCCGCGTGGTCGCTTGCTCGTCTCCATCACCACAGGGGGAAGGTTCAAGAGTTCGGCGCTCGGAATATTGCTGCCGAGAGCTCTCAGGCAAGCGGCATAGCTGCCCTTTTGCCGGTAGACGTTCACGCGGAAACGGGCGACCCCTTTGAGCCCATAGGCGCAGTCCAGCTCCCAGGTCTGTTCCAGGGTTTTGCGCTGACCGTTGTTGAGCATGGAGAAGATCAGCCGATTGCAGGCCTCTTCCGTGAGCGGATCCTCCAGCATCGGACGCAGTTCTCCGCTGAAGCGTCCGTAGGGAGGTTGTCCCGAAGCGATGTGCAGATCGCTGCCGCCGCCTTCGACGAGCTGCTGCATCAGATCTTCGATCATCAACTCCATCACGGTCTCCTCACAGGCGTTCAGTCAGGCAGTACGGGCATTCCAGCCAGGACTCCTGGAGACCGGCACCACACCCTTTACAGGTCATTGTGCTGAGCGCCCGGGCTCTGCGCTCGGATTCCAGCCCGGAATCCGTGAGGATCATCCGGCCAACCTCTTCAAGGGTGGTGTGGCCCTCGCGAACCAGCTGAAGGCTGTAGCCCAACAGGGTCACCATTCCGGACTCGAGGGCGAGCTGGCGAATCGTGTCGGTGGTTGCTCCTTTTGAGACCACGGTGGCGATCTCTTCGTTCATGCGAAGCACTTCGTAGACCCCGACGCGACCCTTGTAACCACTTCCCTGGCATCTCGGGCAGACTTTCTCGTTACCGGCGTGATGGTGGGCTTTGTAGAAGGTCACCTTTGCCTCGCCGCTCGCCATCAGTCCGAAGCGTCCGAGTTCCTGTTCGTCAGGGTGATAGGGCACCCGGCAGGCTGTGCAGACCCTTCGCATCAACCGTTGGGACACAATTCCAATCAGCGCGGCGGAGACCATGAATGGCTCCACACCCATCTCGTCGAGACGGGCGATTGTGCTGGGAGCGTCATTGGCATGGAGGGTGCTGAGGACCAGGTGGCCGGTGAGAGCCGCCTCGATCGCCGTTTTCGCTGTTTCCAGATCCCTGGTTTCCCCTACCAGCAACACATCCGGGTCCTGTCTCATAAAGGCCCGCAATGCCGTCGCGAAGTCGAAGCCCTTCTCGCGGTTCACCTGGCATTGCGTGATGCCCGGCAGGGTGTACTCAATTGGATCCTCCACCGTGGAGATGTTGATGCCGGGGTCGTTTCGTTCAGCGAGCAGGGAATAAAGGGTTGTTGATTTTCCTGAGCCTGTCGGGCCTGTCACGAGGATCATTCCAAATGGCTTCGCCCCAAGATCCCGAACGGTCGACAAGGTGTCGGGATTGCTGATCAGTTTGTCCAGTCCTAGTTGCGTGGCGCTGCTGTCGAGCAGACGCAGGCAGACTTTTTCACCGAAGCGGCTGGGCAGGGTATTGACCCTGAAATCAATCACCCGTTCGCGATATCGCCGTCGGATGCGACCGTCCTGGGCCTGTCGACGCTCGGCAATGTCGAGGTCAGCCAGGATTTTGAAGCGTGAGGTGACCGCAGGAATCAGACGGCTGGGCAGCGGTTCGATGTATTGCTGCAGCACCCCGTCCTGCCTGTAGCGCAGTCGCAGACCTTTCTGCTGAGGTTCTACATGGATGTCACTGGCGCTGACCGACATCGCCTGCAGCAGGATTCGATCCACCAGGGTCACCACAGGTGATGCTTCGGCATCCTTCAGGCTCTCCTCGAGATCGACCGTGCTGCTTGCGATTTGTGCCTGTTCTTCCGGGTCTTCCTTAAGAACGCCTTCGGCGCTGAAACCCTCCAGGTAGGAAGTGGCCGTTTCCTCAACATCTTCGTTGCGGGGTTCATGGCTCTCGGCCGTTTCGGCACTGTGCACGTCCACCGCCTCGGATTCGCTCTCTGATGCAGGCATGGATTTTGTCCATGCTGCTTCCAGATCGCTCAGCAAAGCTGGCTGCAGCAAAATTTCCCGATTGAGCTGGGAGAGGCGTGCCACCAGTTCGTCTGAGTGCTGCTGGTCCCAGTGACTTGGAACGGCCACAGCCAAATGGTTCTCATCCAGGCTCACGGGCATTGCCGGGAATGCTTTCCAGGCGTCGCTGTCCATGCTGCTCTCCATGCTCTTGAGCAGGGGCAGACCACTGCTCAGTTCATCGGGCGAGAGAACATGACGACGAAGCAGCAGTTCCAGTTCCAGGCGCTGCTGGGCTGCATCAAGTGCGTCTGGAATCGGCCTGGATAGGGTCACCTTGTGTCGTTGAAGGACTTGAAGGAAAGGTGCGGGCTTCCGCAGCTTGTGTGAGGAGAGCGTTGCCCTTCAACATGTCTAGGCACCAAACCCTGACCGGTCAGCATGAGTGGCGAAGCCCCCACCCCTGAGCAGGAGCAGAGCGTGGAACAGAACGAGGCTGCGACAGCTCCAGAGGCTGAGGCGACGAACAACGAGGCCATCAGTGATGCCTCGAGCGTCAGTGATGCCACGGCTGCGGATCCGAGTCAGCGGCTGCAGCAGCTTGAGCAGGAGCTGCAGAAACTGACCCAGGAACACGAGACCCTGCAGTCCCAGTACATGCGCATTGCTGCTGATTTCGACAATTTCCGCAAGCGACAGAGCCGGGATCAGGATGACCTGCGCCAGCAGCTGGTTTGCTCAACGCTCAGTGAAATCCTGCCGGTTGTCGACAATTTTGAAAGGGCTCGCCAGCAGCTGAATCCTGAGGGTGAAGAGGCTCAGGCCCTGCATCGCAGCTATCAGGGTCTGTACAAACAACTGGTGGAGGTTCTGAAGCAACAAGGGGTTGCTCGTATGGAGGTGGTCGGTCAGGACTTCGATCCCACCCTGCATGAAGCTGTTTTGCGGGAAGAGAGTCACGACCATCGCGAAGATGTGGTGATTGAAGAGCTGCAGCGGGGTTATCACCTCAACGGCAAGGTGCTGCGTCACGCCATGGTGAAAGTGTCGATGGGTCCTGGGCCGTCAACCGATGGATCCGATTCGGTGGATGCTGATCAGCCTCAGGCTCAGGAGGGTTGATGGCTGATTACTACGACCTTCTAGGCGTTTCCCGCGATGCTGATGCCGACACTCTGAAGCGGGCTTATCGGCGCCTGGCTCGTCAGTACCACCCGGATATCAATAAGGAACCTGGCGCTGAGGACCGTTTCAAGGAAATAGGTCGTGCTTACGAAGTGCTCAACGATCCCCAGACCAGGGCGCGTTACGACCAGTTCGGAGAGGCCGGTATCGGCGGTGCCGCCGGCGGCCCGGACATGGGTGACATGGGGGGATTCGCTGATCTCTTTGAAACCTTCTTCAGCGGTTTCGGAGGTGCTGCTGGCGGTGGTCGTCCACGCCGGCGTGGTCCCCAGCAGGGGGACGATCTTCGCTATGACCTCACCATCAGTTTTGAGCAGGCCGTCTTCGGCGAAGAGCAGGAAATCAAGATTCCCCATCTGGAGACCTGTGAAACCTGTGGCGGCAGCGGTGCCAAGCCAGGCAGCGGACCCACCACCTGTGGGACGTGTGGCGGAGCTGGACAGGTCCGCCGCGCCACCCGCACCCCCTTCGGCAGTTTCACCCAGGTAGCCGAATGTCCGAACTGCAATGGCACGGGTCAGGTGATTGCCGATCCCTGTGGTGCTTGCGGTGGTCAGGGTGTCCACCAGGTGCGCAAGAAACTGCGCATCAACATTCCTGCCGGCGTTGATACAGGCACTCGTCTAAGGGTCTCCGGTGAAGGAAATGCTGGTCCAAGGGGTGGTCCCTCCGGCGATCTCTACGTGTTTCTCACCGTCAAACCCCACCCACGGTTGCAGCGCGATGGCCTCAATGTCCTCTCTGAAGTGAAGGTGAGCTACCTCCAGGCCATCCTGGGCGATTCGATCGAAGTCGATACGGTCGATGGATCCTCGGAACTTGAGCTTCCATCCGGCACCCAGCCTGGGGCCGTGCTCACCATGCCCAACAAGGGAATTCCCAAGCTCGGAAATCCTGTTGCCCGAGGGGATCAGAAAGTCACAGTTACGGTTCAGCTGCCTGGTCGCCTCTCCGATGCGGAGAGACGACTCCTGGAGCAACTCGCCGGCCACCACTCTGCCCGTGGCAAACAGCACCATCACCACAACAGCGGTCTTTTTGCTCGCTTGTTCGGCCAAAAGTGATGGCTGCCCGTTCCCTGGACCTGAGGGGCACCCCCTGTCCGGTGAATTTCATCCGTTGTCGGCTGGCTCTTGAATCGATGCAGACCGGAGAGCGTCTCGACGTTCAGCTCGATCGCGGCGAACCCGAGGAGATGGTTGTTCCGGGTTTGCGAGACGAGGGTCATTTGGTTGAGACCACCATGGTTGAGCCGTCCTGGGTTGCCCTGACGGTGATCTGCGGAGGCTGAGGGGCATTGTCTGCCTTGCCCGGCACGGTGGTGGCGCTTCAGGCGAACTATCTGGAGGTTGAGCTTGATGCGGCCCCGCGGGGAATTCCCAGGCGTTTGCTCTGCACGCGGCGTACCCGACTGAACCATCAGGGCGCTGCGGTGTATGTCGGTGATCGCGTCCATCTCGAGGCCGTTGATGCCCAGCAGGCCCGCGCCGTGGTGTCGGGTGTTGACCCCCGCAGCAGCTGGCTTTCCCGCCCTCCTGTGGCCAACGTCACTTCGGTGCTGGTGGCTCTGGCTGTGGATCAGCCCAATTTTGATCCTGATCAAGCCAGTCGTTTTCTGCTGACAGCGGAGCGCACCGGTCTGTCCGTTCAGCTTCTGCTGACCAAGTGCGATCTGATCTCTTGCGAGCAGCAAGAGGAGTACAGGGTTCGCCTGGGGGGGTGGGGCTATGAACCGCTTCTGCTGTCCAGCCAAACCGGTGAAGGCATCAGTGCACTGAAAGAGCGATTGCTCCGAACATCTCTTTCTGTTGTTTGCGGACCATCCGGCGTGGGCAAGAGCAGTGCCCTCAACAGACTCATGCCCCAGCTGAGCCTTCGCGTCGGTTCAGTGTCAGGACGGCTGCAGCGAGGTCGACACACCACGCGACATGTGGAACTGTTCCCTCTGGTGGATGGTGTGCGGGTGGCGGATACACCAGGGTTCAATCGCCCTGACCTCCCGGACGACCCTCGAGAGCTGGCACTCCTGTTTCCGGAACTTCGTCAGCAGCTTCAGGAGTGGCCCTGTCGCTTCCGCGATTGCTTGCACCGTGGTGAGCCTGGCTGCGGGGTCCAGACGGATTGGGAGCGCTACAGCTTTTATCTCAGAACTCTCGAAGCAATGGCTGGATCTAGCCGCCCATCCCGGGGAGATTGAGGTTCAGGCCGCCGGTGAGATCCTCCATCCGTTCCTTCATAGTTGTGGTGGAGGCTTCGTAGGCGGCTTGCAGGGCCTGCAGTGTCGCGGTTTCACAAACGTCCTGACCCTGGCTCAGCAGCTCAGGATCGAGTCGAACGCGCAGGGGCTGTTGGTTGCCTGAAAGCCAGATGGTTGCGCGGCCATCCTCGCTGCTGCCCTCGATTTCCATGCCATCCAACTCCTCCTGCAGTTTCTGGGCGTCCTGCTGGATCTGCTGGGCTTTGCGGAATGCTTCGGTGAGTTGGCCGAAATTGGGGAGTCCGAACCCTGCCATGGTGCTGCTGACTGAGCCGGCAGACTAAGTCGCTAAAGCAAAGCCAAGGCGCTTCACTTCAGGATGCAGCGACAGATCGTGGTGTGACCTGACGCGTTCCTGGACCAACTTGATCAGCTGGTCGATGTCGTCGGCCGTTGCGCCACCACTGTTGACGATGAAGTTGGCATGCAGTGTGGACACCTCTGCTCCACCGATTCGCGTGCCTTTCAGCCCGAGTCCTTCGATTAGGCGACCGGCCTTCAACGGCTCAGGATTGCGGAAAACGCTGCCGCAGCTCGGTTGTGTGTAGGGCTGAGTGCTGGTCCGTTTGCTGAGATTGCCGCTTGTGATCCGACGCAGTTCCCGAGGGTCATGGCCTGGTTCCAGATGGAACCGGGCGGACAACACAAGCAGCGGTTCCTGCTGCAGGCGGCTGTGGCGGTAGTCGAAGTCAAGGTCCTGGCGACTGAGTTCGAACGGATCTCCACCTCGAAGAGACACAACCTGCACGGAATCAAGCCATTCCTGGGTACTTCCCCCTTGTGCTCCGGCGTTCATCACCGCAGCTCCACCCACGGTTCCAGGGATTCCCACAGCCCAGGTCAACCCGCGCAGTCCGGATTGAGCGACTTTGCGGGCCAGGGATGGGATCGGTTCTCCAGCGAGAGCGTTTACAACTCCTGTCTGCTGATCAAGTTCGACCCCTTGGAGCCGACGCAGACAAATGGTGAGGCCGCCCAGTCCCTTGTCGTGAATCAGCAGATTGGATCCAGCACCGATGACGCGGCAAGGAAGCCCTTGCTTGTTCGCCCAGTTCAACCAGTCAGTCACCTCCTCGATGCTGGTGGGTTCTGCCAACCACTCGGCCGGGCCGCCGACTCTCCATGTGGTGAATTCGGAGAGTGGGACCTGGCAACGGGGTTGGAGCGCTGGCATTGCGATCAAACCGCTACCACAGTGGTGGCTAGGTTGGATTGCTCACTGCGCACCAGCCTTTGCCAAAGGCTGTTGACATCGCCGGCACCCATCGCGAGCACGAGATCGTCAGCAAGACTTTCGCTCTTAACCTGCTCAACCAGCTCATCAAGGGCGTCGGCAACCTTGACCGGCAGATCCGGTTTCAGTTGACGAATCTGATGGGCGAGGGCGTGACTGCTGACGCCCTCGAGAGGGGATTCTCCAGCCGAATAGATCGGTGCCAGCAGTAAGACATCGCAGTTGACGAGTGCTTTGGCGAACTCCTGCAGGAACTCACTTGTTCGTGAGTAGCGATGCGGTTGAAAGACGGCGACCACACGTTGAGGTGCGCTGGGGAGAGGGCTGCGGCCGCTCTTCACCATCAGCTTGGCCATCTCGAGCGTGGCCTTCACTTCACTGGGGTGATGTGCATAGTCATCAACGATGTGGCGTCCATTCCAGGTGCCTCGATGGTCAAAGCGACGGCCCGGTGTCTGCAGCACCGTGAGACCGCGTTGCAGGGTTTCGAATGGAATGCCTTCCAGTCGGCAGGCCGCCAAGGCGGCTGTTGCATTGCTCAGGTTGTGAAGACCTGGCATTGGCAATGTGAATTCGCCAAGGGCTTTGCCGTGCTCATAGAACGTCGCCAAGCAGCGATCGCCATCAAGCTGATGTGGGATGGCTGCGAAATCGACATCATCACGTCGCTTCACTGACCACCAGGCGTTGGCTTGAAAGTGTTCTCGAAGGATGGGATCGTCTGCGTTGGCCAGGAGCCGATCGCATCCCTTGCCAAAACGCTGGAGGGTTGCAATGAGATCGTCGAGCCCCTTGTAGTGGTCGGTGTGATCCAGTTCAAGGTTGGTGATCACCCCGAGGGACGGTTGAAATTTCACTAACGAGCCATCCGACTCATCGGCCTCTGCAATCAGGAGTCGTCCTTCTCCAAAATGCCCGTTGCTGCCAAGGCAGGGCACGATTCCGCCAATGATGGCGGTTGGGTCCTCCCCGGCTGCATGAAGGAGTGTTGTGGTCAGGGTGCTGGTTGTGGTTTTTCCATGACTGCCAGCGACAGCAATGGAGGGTTGCAGCTCCATCAGAGCGGCCAGCAGATCGGAGCGATGCCAGATGTCGAGCCCGATCGAGCGTGCTTTCTTCAGTTCAGGATTTGTTTCCGGAATTGCCGTGCTGATCACGACAATTGGAGACGTTTTGTCCTCGTCGACAAGCGTCTGAATTGTCTCAGCAGTCTGCTTTGAAAAAACCCTGACGCCCTGGTCTCTTAGTTGTTGAACAGTGGTGTTCTCTCGGGAGTCGGAACCACTGACTGAATGGCTACGTTTGGCAAGGATGATTGCCAAAGCAGACATCCCGATACCGCCGACACCGATGAAGTGAACCCTTTGGCGGGAATCGAGAGTGCGTGACAAGGATCCCCGTCTGACGCTCGAAAGATAAGCCAGCTGCCTTGATCCGTCCTGAGTCGCTGGGACGGATTCTGCATTTCTGATCAAAAGATCCCTGAAATGTGGACGGGGAATTTTTACTTATTTCTGTATGATCGGCGGCCAAAACCCCTCTAGACGGAAATTCCGTTTCTCCCATGACCCTGCGCGTTGCGATCAATGGATTTGGCCGGATTGGTCGCAACGTGATGCGGGGTTGGATCAGCCGTGGGAATGACACCGGCCTGGAAATCGTGGGGATGAACTCCACATCCGATCCGAAGACCAGTGCCCATCTGCTCACCTACGACTCGATTCTCGGCAAACTCGATCCCAGCGTGAAGATCGAGACCACCGACGACACGATGGTGGTGAATGGCAAGGAAGTAAAATTCTTCGCCGATCGCAACCCTCTCAACTGCCCATGGAAGGACTGGGGCGTTGACCTGGTCATCGAGTCGACAGGTGTGTTCAACACCGATGAGAAGGCCAGCCTCCACCTTGAAGCTGGTGCAAGCAAGGTGATCCTGACGGCGCCCGGCAAAGGCCCTGGTGTCGGAACCTTTGTTGTCGGTGTCAATGATGATCAATACCGGCATGAGGACTGGAAGATCCTGTCCAACGCCAGCTGCACCACCAACTGCCTCGCTCCGATCGTCAAGGTTCTCGATCAGAACTTCGGGCTTGACTGGGGTCTGATGACCACCATCCACAGCTACACAGGCGACCAGCGAATTCTCGACAACAGTCACAGGGATCTGCGTCGCGCCCGTGCAGCCGCCCTCAACATGGTTCCGACAACCACCGGTGCTGCAAAGGCCGTTGCTCTGGTTTACCCGGAGGTGAAGGGCAAGCTCACAGGTTTCGCCATGCGCGTTCCAACTCCCAACGTCTCCGCCGTCGACCTCACCTTCGGTCCTTCCCGCCCCACCAGCGTTGATGAGGTGAAAGCAGTGATCAAGGCCGCTTCCGAGAACGGCATGAAGGGCATCATCAAGTACAGCGACCTTCCCCTGGTGTCCACCGACTACGCAGGAACCAACGAATCCACCATCTTCGATGCGGATCTCACCTATTCCATGGGAGACAAGGCCGTGAAAATCCTTGCCTGGTATGACAACGAGTGGGGTTACAGCCAGCGCGTGGTTGACCTGGCTGAAGTGGTCGCCCGTAACTGGAAGTGATCGTCCGATCCTGAACCTTGTAGCCCCCTCCCTCCGGGAGGGGTTTTTTGTTTTAGGGATTGCCGTAGTGCGCGAAACCATGGCTGTGAATCACGGACTGGTCGTCACTCCATCGCACTCCAACGGGATCGCTGCTGATGTTTCCGATGCGCTGAGCACCTGGAACAAGCTCTAGCCAGGGGCTCACCCATTCCGGCGGCAGGCTCAGAACCAGCTCGAAATCCTCACCACCTGCCAGGCACCAGTGATCCCAGGGCGATCCCATTGGCCAGTTCTGCGGCCGCGGCAGTTGAGCGCGGTCCAGCACGGCTCCGCAGGCACTGCTTTTGCACAGTCCCTCAACGGCGGCTAAGAGCCCGTCGCTGCTGTCGGTTCCCCCCGCTCGCCAGGGCAGGCTTTTTGGTTTGCTTCGCACGAGTGCCTGCAAGGCATCAAAGCGAGGACTGGGTCGCCGATGCTGCTGGACGGCCTGTTTCCTGAGGCTCTCTGGAATCGATTGCGATGTCACAGCAGGATCGTTTTGCAGCAACGCAAGGCCCAATCGGCTGAGGCCATGCGGTCCACTCACAACCAGAACGTCTCCGGGCCTTGCCTGACTGCGATGCAAATGCAGGGAACCGAGCCGCCCCAGAGCGCTGATGGAGAGCAGTCGTTGTGCCCCATCGGAGCAGTCCCCTCCCAACAGAACACCGCCATGGCGGTGGAGGGCTTCTGACATGCCTTGATAAACCCCATTCACCCAATCCCATGGCGTGTTTCCAGGGGCGACAAGGGCCACGGTGACTCCCTCGACGGTCTCAGCACCGCTGGCGGCCAGATCGGACAAATTGGCAGCCACGGCACGCCAGCCCACATCAGTTGGATCCGTTGTTGCTTCACTGAAATGGATGCCGTCCACCAACACATCGGTGTTCACGAGGAGCGGCCTCGGGTCCGCGGTGAGACAGGCCGTGTCGTCGTCCAGTTGACCGGCAGGAGCGAAGTGCGACAACCGCCTGAGCAGCTCAGCTTCGCCGAGATCCGCCAGGGTCTCGCTCATGCGTGCGCTTTCAGTCCGTCCGCACCGCTGATCACCTTGATCGATTGGATTCGATCATCCGTCGTGAGTTCCTCGAGCACGTCGAAGCCGTCCACCACATAGCCATAGGCGGCGTTGCGGCCATCCACAAGATTGAGTCCTGCAGGCGTGAGTTCAGCTTCATAGAGGAACATGAAGAACTGGGAGGAGCCGTCGTCGAGGGCATTGGCGGAATGGGCCCAGCCCAGTGTCCCCAGCGTTGCGAACGGCAGGGTCGGCGTCGCCTTGAACAGACCGACGTCTTCAAAGGTTTCGTTGTAGATCGTGTCCGCTTCTTCGGGAACGCGAATTTCAAGGGGAACCCTGCGTTCCTGGTTGGTCTTCGGATCGAGGTAACCCAGTGCAGGACCCTCAGGGTCACCGCTCTGCAACACGTAGAAGTCCTCGGCACGAATGAAGGGAAGCCCGTCATAGAAACCCTTGAGGGATAGATCCACGAACGCTCCGGCGGTCAGTGGTGCGTTGTACCCATCGACCACTGTCGTGAGATCGCCTTGGGTCGTCTTGATCGTGAGGGTGGCTCGGCCAACGAGCCGGGGCAGAGCATCAAATTCCGCCGGGATCGGTCGTTCAAAGCCATCGGGTACGAGCAGCGCTTCGACATCGCCAATTCGGCTGAGGGTTTCACGTCGTGCCTTGATGAAGCCAGGCTTGTCTTTGCTGTCGACCTGCTGCTTCAGGTTCTCCAGCCCGATATCCACCTGGCTGAACAGGGACTCTGCTTCGGATCGTCGGTCCTCCGGTATGACTTCCAGGATTGCGTTTTGTCGTGTGCTCAGCAGTGCTTCACTGCGGCTCACCGCCTTGCCGAGAGCACTCCAGCGTTTGGCGCGCAGGTCGTCACTGGTTCTTTCGAGGCGGTGTTGAAGAGTCCGGATGTCGTCCTGTTCGAAGGGTAGGGCGTCTCTCAGGATCGCCGCAGGATCCTTCACCGCGTTGCCTTGAGGCAATCCGGCACTCGCAGACTGCGGAAAGGCCAGGAGAACGGTGGCGAGCAGGGCGATCAGACCACGTGTGAAATGCTGATGAGCCAAGGGGAACCCAGTGCTGACGGGACTTTGGCACAGCCGTATGATCCCCTGAGCCGTTCCGCCGGGATGATCTCCAGCAACGACTTTCGCACCGGCACCACGATCGAACTCGATGGTGCCGTCTGGCGAGTGGTCGAGTTTCTGCATGTCAAACCAGGCAAGGGCTCAGCCTTCGTGCGCACCAAACTCAAGGCTGTCAAAACGGGCAACGTGGTTGAGAAAACATTTCGCGCCGGCGAGATGATTCCTCAGGCCTTGCTCGAGAAGTCATCGCTTCAGCACACCTATATGGAGGGCGAGGACTACGTCTTCATGGATATGGGGACGTATGAAGAGACGCGTCTCAGTGCTGACCAGATCGGTGACAGCCGCAAATATCTCAAGGAAGGGATGGAGGTGAATGTCGTCTCCTGGAACGACAAGCCCCTTGAGGTGGAGCTGCCTAACTCCGTTGTTCTCGAGATCAAGGAAACCGACCCCGGCGTGAAAGGCGACACCGCAACGGGCGGGACCAAGCCCGCGATTCTTGAGACTGGTGCACAGGTGATGGTGCCCTTGTTCCTTTCAATCGGCGAGAAGATCAAGGTTGATACCCGTAATGACTCTTACCTCGGCCGAGAGAACTGAATCCTCATGCAGCTCGATCACGATCAATTGCACCGTCTGCTTGAGGTGCTTGCCGACAGCGACATCCAGGAGTTTCGGCTCGAGGGGGATGACTTCCGTCTTGAAGTGAGGCGAAATCTGCCGACCCAGACTGTGATGGCGCCTGTGATGTCTGCGCCTCTTCCAGCCGCCGAACAAGCCCCGGCCGCCGATCCCGCTGCTACAGGCAACCCCCCCCCTGCTGCCACGGCCAGTCGCAGTGACCTTCTGGACATCACTGCACCAATGGTTGGAACCTTTTACCGGGCACCCGCTCCGGGAGAGGATGCTTTTGTCGAGGTCGGCAATCGCATCAATGTCGGTCAGACGGTGTGCATCCTCGAGGCCATGAAGCTGATGAACGAACTGGAGGCCGAAGTCAGTGGTGAAGTGGTGGAGATTCTCGTGGACAACGGCACACCCGTTGAATTCGGTCAGGTGTTGATGCGGGTGCGCCCTGCCTGACCTTCCGTCAGATCCCAGGCTGCCTGGATGGCGGCGATCATGCTGTCTGGTCGCGCGATACCCCTGCCAGCGATATCAAACCCCGTCCCGTGATCGGGGGACGTTCTCAGGAATGGCAATTCCAGGGTTGTGTTGACTGCGGCGTCGAAGGCCAGAAGTTTCACCGGGATCAAGCCCTGGTCGTGATAAAGGGCCAGGATTCCATCCGGTCCTGAGTGATCTGGTTGGTTCCAGGCCTGGGCAGCCCCAAGCCAGCAGCTGTCGGGTGGTTGCGGACCGTCAACACGTAGCTCCGGATGCTCGCAACGCCACGCATCGAGCAGGGGTTCGAGCCAGCTGGATTCCTCATGGCCCAACTGCCCTGATTCACCGGCGTGGGGGTTGAGACCGGCGACAGCGAGATGGGGCTGGGGCTTGAAGCGACGGCAGAAACTCAGGAGCACCGACAGTTTGTGCCGGATCAGCTCAGGCGTGAGCGCCATGGGCACCTGCTGCAACGGCAGATGCGTGGTGGCCAGCAGGGTGTTCAGTCGCCAGCCGGTGTGGGGCGAGACAGCTGTGAACAACATCGAACTGCGCGACTGTCCTGCCAGCTCGGTCAGCCGTTCCGTCTGGCCTGGGTAGTGATAGCCAGCAGCGTGCCAGAGATGTTTTGCGATCGGCGCCGTGACCAGGCCCCGTGCTCCGGGATCGCTGAGGCACTCCACGGCCCGTGTGAGCCAGTGGAATCCTGCGGCGCCACTGATCTCACTCGCCTCGCCCGCATTGATGGTCTGCTCAAGCGGTTGATCCTCGATCTGCAGCTGATCTGGATCAGCAATCTCAGTGCAGCCCAGGGAGAGCAACTGTTGATGAACCTTGGTCAGGCTGCGTCGACAGCCCACCAGCAGTGGTTGGAGTTGATCGGGCAGTGCCTCTGAGCCCAGCGCTTTGAGGATGACCTCCATGCCGATCCCCGCGGGATCCCCGAGGGCGATCACCAGTCGTTGGTTAGCGTCAGGGGAGGCGGGCATCGACGTGCTCAGACTGCTGCTGCTGGGATTACTGCTGGTGGGAATGGCCACTGCTGTCAGCAGGCAGTGGCTTCGGATTGATCTGGATCGTCTGCGGGATGACTTTGGATTGCCAACGAGCGATCAGCAGGATTCCTCCGGGATCAATCAATAGCTGATTGGGAATCCGAAAAAGTCTCCACCTGACTGACGTCCTGTTGCCAACAGTCCTGAAGACCGGAATGGAAATCAGGGTGCAGCAGGTCGTAGCCGAGGTGCTGACGCAACAATCGATTGCTGACCCGTCGATTCTCGCTCCAGAACGAGCGTGCCATGGCACTCATGCCCTCATGGCTGTCCTCAAATGATTCCTCAGCCGGGAGCGGACACCGCAGCAGGCTTGCTGCAAAGCGCAGCAGGTCACTGCTCGGTGCAGGGTGGTCATCACAGACATTGACGATCTGCGGGCGTTGGCCGGCGTTGGCGCAGTGCATGAGATGCAGCGATGCTCCGGCGATGTCCTCGACATGAACACGGCAGAACACCTGACCGGCCTTGTTCATCAACCGTGCGCGCCCCTGCTGCAGCGCGGTGATCACGGACCGTCGAGGCCCGTAGATGCCGGGCAACCTCAGGATTTGAACCGGCAGTCCGGACTGCAGCCAGGCCTGTTCGCAATCCAGACGACGTCGGCTGCGTTCCTGGCTGGGATTGGCCGTGTCCGACTCGCAGACCCATTGGCCTCCGGTGTCTCCATAGACACCTGTTGTGGACAGATAGCCCACCCAGCGCAGAGGCAGTTGCCGAAGCAGAGGTTGCAGCTGGTTGAGGACAGGGTCGTGGCCGTCCTTCGTCGGAGGGATGCAGCTCAGCATATGGGTGACGTCAGCGATCTCACTGAGGCTTGGAGCGATGCCAGCGTCACTGTCAAAACAGAGATCATTCGCCCCTTGGTTGGCTTGCCGTCGCGTTCCCAGAACAGGTGTTCCCAGGCTTTGGAACAGCTGAGAGACGGTTTTGCCGCTGTATCCCTGGCCGAGGATGAGCAGTCGAGACCCTGACGGAAGGGGCCGGCAGCGATTGACAAGTTGGCTCAGCATCAGTACAGATGTATCACTTGATGTTTGCTTTCATGTCGCCAGCCTTTTCTCGTCTCCATCCGATCATCCTTGGTGGGGCTCTGTTGATGTCGGCGCTGTTCATGGCTCCGGAGGAGCCCGTTCAGCAGGCTTCCATCTGCCAGCGCCTTCACTCTGTCGATGCTTGTCGCGTCTGGTGAGCGAGGTCGATTCTCAGGCGGCCTGGAAGCTGAGGCCTGAATCATCCGGTCGCTCCCTTTCGCCGGCTAGCTGCCGTTTTGCGTCGGGCTCTGCCCACTGCAGCAGCCGCAGTGCCAGACGAAGGTCGCCGTCCATCCAGGCGCGAATGGCCATCGCCCGGCGTGGGTCGTAAAACCTCTGTCTCCGGTACCACTCGAAGACGTCCGAATCAGACTTGTGACCGTTGCAAGACAGACAGGCCGGCACGCAATTTTCAGTCACACTCAGACCACCGCGACAGCGGGGCAAAATATGATCAATTGATTCGGAAGGTTTGCCACAATAAATACAACTTTTACCAGTAAATGTATGTAGAGATTGTCTCCATCGTCGAACGCGCAACTTGGGGCAGAGTTCATCGAGAAAAACTGCGTCCTTGTTATGCATCCGAGGATCTCGGTTAATCAAATTTTGCCGTGAAAGCAGATGGCGTCAATGTGTCGAGCGCTGCATTTTCGTCAATGCTCTTGCGGAGTGATATTGATTGATTGCGAGAAACTTGTCGATCGTCTGTGAACCTCTAAGATGTTTGTTTGTGGGCAACGTTTGCTCCGTCATTGACGTCCCACTGTTGCTATCTCGAGCTCTCACCCTCTGGAATGGTCAGAGTGGTGAGTCCGTTCGACGCGGTGACGCAGGCACAGTTGCGTCGGGTGAGGCCCAGAGGATGTTGGCGCGGACAACGCAAGGGTTGGGAGTTCCCGATGGCGTCAGTGGATGCCTTGCAGTCGGCCCTGGGCACGCGTTTCCACATTCGTGACGACTTAAAGCAGTGGATGGCCTGGAGCCATCAACCGCTTCCGCCTCTGCCTCCCCACCGTGAGCTGATTGCCGCTGCCGATCTGGAGGAACCCCTTGAGGATGGGCGGCGGCCTCTGGCACATCAACGATCCGGCGCGCGTTGGTTGCTGGCGCGGCGCGGTGCTGTTCTTGCCGATGAGATGGGACTTGGCAAGACCCTCACGGCTCTGTTGGCCGCCAGGGCCCTAGCCCGTTGTGCGTCCCTGAGGATCCTGGTGGTGGCCCCTGTGGGTCTGCATGCCCACTGGCAACGCGAGGCGGATGCAGTGGCGCAGGTTGTGGAGCTGGTCAGCTGGGCACGACTTCCCACCGAGCTTCCCGAGGCCGGCACGGTGTTGTTGGTGGATGAGGCTCATTTCGCCCAGACCTTGCAGGCGCAACGCACGGAAGCATTGCTTCGGCTCGCCCGTCACCCGCGCCTGCGAGCGATCTGGATGCTGACCGGTACGCCAATGAAGAACGGTCGGCCGAAGCAGCTGTTTCCTTTGTTGGCGGCCATCGATCATCCAATCGCGCGTGATCAGCAGCGCTTTGAGGAGCAGTACTGCCAGGGTCATTGGAGTGAGCGGCAAGGTCGTTATCGCCAGTGGCAGGCCGATGGAGCCAGTCAGCTGGATGAGCTTCGTCAGCTGACTCGGCCGTTGATTCTCCATCGCCGTAAGCAGAAGGTGATTGGGCTGCCTCCCAAGCAACGTCGGCACATCCCGATTGCGCTGGCCCAAGCTGAATTAATCGGTTTCGACCATCGCGTCGATCTTGTGGTGGAGGACTATCGATACAGGGTGCGAAAGGGACAGGTCCGATCTGACGCTGAATCACTGGCAGTGCTCACGTCGCTGCGTCGGATTGCTGCTGAGTTCAAGTTGCCTGCCGTTCGGACCCTTGTGGACGAGCTTCGATTCAGTGGTGAGGCTGTCGTTTTGTTCAGCGGTTTTGTTGACCCATTGATGCTGCTGCATCAGCAGATTGGAGGGGAGCTCTTAACCGGTCGCCAGCGCCCATCTGAACGTCAGCAGGCTGTTGACCGATTTCAATGCGGCGATAGCGATCTGCTGCTCGCGACCTATGGGACCGGTGGACTCGGCTTCACCCTGCATCGGGCCCGCCATGTTGTGTTGCTCGAACGTCCCTGGACACCGGGGGACGTTGAACAGGCCGAGGATCGCTGCCATCGCCTTGGAATGACGGGGGATCTGATCTGCCATTGGATGCAGCTTGGACCCGCTGATCAGTTGGTGGATGGACTGGTGGCCAGCAAGGCTCAGCAGATCGAAATTCTGTTGGGTCCTCGACGATTGGCAGTGGCCCGTCAGCCGCTGGCGTCCATGGTTCGAAGCTGTTTGCAGGTGGCCTGACGCACTGCCAGTTCCTTGCGAAGCAGGGGATCGCTCGACGACGAGTTGCTGCTTTCGAGGAGAGCGAGTGCGGCGTTCACGTCGGTGCAAGCGCTCTTGGCATCTCCTCTCAGAATGTGGACAAGGGACCTATCACTGAGCGGCCCTGGCATGTCCGGATGCTGTTTGACTGTCTCATTGCAGCGCTCGAGCACCTGATCCAGACGATCGGGTTTGAACTGCTCCAAGCAACTGCTGGCGGCTGCCTCTGAAGACACACCGCCAGGTTTGGTTTGCGACGGGGGAAGCGATGAGCTGCAGGCCATACAGCCGAGCAGCAGTCCAAGCTCAGTAGCTGTAACGATCGTCGTCCTGATCGTCGAAACCGTTGATGGCCGTGGCGTTTGGAGCCATGCTGCTGTAGCTCTGCGTGGTTCCTTTGCGGCTTCCAGCTCCGAAGAGATCGCCGAGGTACTGACCGCAATCTGGGAAATTGCCAGGATCCTTCACCACAGCTTCGGTGATCATCACAGAAGCATGTTCAGGAGAGGTTTTGAACATGCCGTTCCCCTGTCGTTTGATCACGGCGTAGGAGGCATTCCAGCTGACGCTGTGATCGTTGCCGCTGGATCGCATGAAGCAATAAATCTTGGCCCCTTTCGTTTCTGTGGTCTCCGCCGCCACGGCTTGCGGCAGGGCGCCGACAAGGGCCCCAATCAGGCCCAGGGTGCAGACAGCCAGGGATTGACCGGAGCGCAACATGGCAGAGAAAACATCACAACTCAACTCAACGTATCGGTCAGATTCGGACTGTCGAGGGCATTACTGTCCGTTGAGACCAAATGGTGTGAGCAGCCTCACAACCAGTGGCAGCACGAGCAACACTGTGATCAGACGGACGGCGTGCAGAGCGGCGACAGCTGCGCCGACGCCGAATTCCGCTCCGACCAAGCTCATTCCGCTGATGCCGCCCGGTGCTGCACCGAGCAACGCCACGACGGGATCAATGCCGAGAAGTCTGCTGCTCCATAAACCGACAACCACGCCTGTGAGTACGAGTGTGAGTGTGATCAGCAGCGCCGGCCGCCAGAGGGCCTGCAGTTGATCCAAGGAGGCCCGTGTCAAACCGGTGCCAATCACAGTCCCAATGCCGATTTCCAGAGCTGTTCGAGTGCCGCTCGGCCAGTCGGCGAGTTCCACCTTTCCACTCATGCTGACCAAGCCGGCTCCAAGCAAGGCACCTGCCAGTGGTGCTGCAGGAATTCCGCTGAGGAGTGCCAGCAGTCCGAGTGTCGTGCCTGCCAGGAGATACAGGCACAGCGTTGCCAGAGGGGGCATCGATCACAGGTCTTGCTGATTCAGTCTGATCTTGAGGCTGGCCCTGCCATGTGCTGTCATCGGTCCAATCTCACTTTCTGTGCGGGTATGACTGCTTCCGTTTCCTTCCGGATCACACGCACGGCCGAGGACCTTGCACAGACGATCACAACCTTGTCTCAGCGACTGGTCAAGCTCGAGCAACGTCAGGAAGCATTGGAGTTGCAGCTGCGACATCAGCAGCAGGACTCGCAACGGGTTCCGGAAGAGGAGCTGGCGACTTTGGACGGTATTGATCAGCTGTTGCGCGAGACCCGAGATCTGCTTGAGGCGTCTGCGATCCCAAACAATGACGATGGTGGTGAATCCGACCATCAAGACCACCACCATGACTTTCATGGTGAGGAAATGGCCGCATAAGGGTGGCGCTTGATGCCAAAATAAAAAGAAAGGCAACTATGGCATCCACCATCTCTGCCTCATCTGCTTGCAACAGCCTCAAGTCCTCCAACACACTCCACAGTTCCGCCATCGGAACGAAGTCCGGTTTTGAGGAACGAGGCCATGGCCTCGAAAAACTCGAATTTGCCCTCGCATTTGCTGAAATGCGTGGTGAAACCGAGCGTTGTCTCAAATTGAGAGCTCAGATTGCCGCCCTAGGTGGTAACGCAGAGGAGCCAGGAACCTGATGTTGAAAATTTACTCTAAAGAAGTGCATCGTTCACTTTGAAGAGCTGGAGTTTTTAAATTCGACGCGGTAAGATTTATTCAAAAGAGAAGCTTCGCGTTCATTGACGCTCACAATTGCCAGCCGTCCAGCTGTTGCTGATCAACGAATTGCTTATCAGCAAGCTGCCAATGAATTCTTCGAGCAGGCACAGGACCAGGCTCATCATGGTTTGATTTCAGAAGCTGGCCTCTTGATTCTCAAGGGCCTCGCTCAGGAACGTCGCGCCCGAATGTCAGGGCCACAAGTCATGCAACTGATCAAGCCAAGAATTTGAGTACTACCTATTGATTTTCAAGCGGGTGACCGGATTTGAACCGGCGACGTTCAGCTTGGGAAGCTGACATTCTACCGCTGAATTACACCCGCATTCTTTCGTTTTAGCCAAGAGCGTCGGCAGCTGCAGCAACACCTGAACCCATCGTGCCCTTATGCAATCCAAGTGATTGAAGCGTGGTTTCGATGGCTGCGATGGCAGTTATCACATCTCGATCGCAGACAAATCCCAGATGACCGATCCGGAACACTTTTCCTTTGAGGTGATCCTGGCCTCCTGCCAGAAGAATATCGAATCTCTTCTTCACTTCCTGCCGCAGTTGTTCCGCATCGACGCCCTCAGGGGCCACAGCGGTGATCGCCGGACTGCCAAATCCTTCCGCTGCGAAAAGAGGAAGACCCATCGCTTTCATCCCCGCCTGCGTGGCAGCACGATGGCGTGAATGACGAGCAAAGATGGCTTCAAGCCCTTCCTGCTGCATCATCTCGAGGGCTACTTCCAGTCCCAAATAAAGGTTCACTGCCGGTGTGAACGGATTGCTGTTCTTGGCGGCCGTTTTTCGATATGGCCCAAGATCGAGATAGAACTTCGGTAAATCTGAGCGTTCATAGGCCTGCCAGGCTCGTTCACCCATGGCAACAAAGCTCAGGCCAGGCGGAAGCATGTAGCCCTTCTGAGAACCGGAGGCCACCACATCGACCCCCCAGGCATCCATGGGGACATCCGTTGCCCCCAGGCTCGTTACACAGTCAGCGATGGTGATAGCGGTGCCATGGGCTCTGACGTAGCCGCTGATCGTTTCCAGATCATTGATCACGCCGGTTGATGTTTCCGAGTGCGTCAAGATCACGGCTCGGATCGCCTTGTTGGTGTCGGCGGTCAGGGCATCACGGAAGGCCTCCGGGTTCAGCGGTTGTCCCCATTCCGCTGAGATCACCTCCACGTCGAGACCGAAGGCTCTGGCCACCTTCACCCAGCGTTCTCCGAATTTGCCGTTGTCGCCGCAGAGCACCTTGTCGCCACGGCTGAGCGTGTTGATGATTCCCGCTTCCATCGCGGCGGTGCCGCTGCCGGTGATCACCAGCACGTCGCCGTCGGTTTGATGCAACCACTTCAGTTGCTCCGTGGTTCGTTGAACCACCGCTTGAAAGTCACCGCTGCGGTGGCCGATGGGATGCCGTCCCATCGCTTTCAACACTGATTCCGGCACCGGGGTCGGCCCCGGAATCATCAGGGTGAGTTTGTCCTGCATGACGCTGGGTGGCCAATCGGCGACTCTAGAAAACAGCTTCTCATTCACTTATCCCGTCTCCTGTCTCAGGACTGACCTTGCCGGTCTGGGTGGCTGCGGCAGCCAAGGCCGCAGTCCGCGCCTTGCTGCAGGAACGCTTTGAGCCGGATCAGGCGTTGTGGATCCCTGAACGGACGGAGCCCATGGTTGTGCCCGTGGTGTCGTCAGCGCTTCTGGATGCTGGCCGGTCGGCTTTGGCGATCAGTCATTGCGATCCAGGGGAAGGCCTCGATCTCACAAGAGATCTGGAGATCTGGGTGACGGCGCGTTGGCGAGACACTGCTGAGCCTCCGATTGCACTGCTCGGCGGTGCGGGGATCGGGCGGTATGCCGCTGGAGGGGAGCTCTGCGTCTCGTCCTTTGCTCGCCGGCTGTTGCAGCTCAATCTTGAGTCCTTGTTGCCCGCAGGTCGCGGCGTGGAACTTGAGGTGGTCTTGCCGCGGGGGCGTGAGCTTGCCGAGCGCACCAGCAATGCCGCTTTTGGTGTTGTCGATGGTTTGGCATTGATCGGTTTACAGGCGGAGGTCCAGCGCAGTGCAGCACCTGATCAGCTGGATCAGGTGCTGGATCAGGTCAAACGCCTTGCGACCGATCACGATTTCGCAGGTCGATTGACGTTGGTAATTGGTGAGAACGGTCTCGATCTGGCGCGGCAAGCGGGTTTCGAGCCTCGGATCAAGGTGGGGAACTGGATGGGGCCTGTTCTCGTCGCGGCTGCCGAAGCTGGGGTGCAGGACCTGCTGTTGTTGGGCTACCACGGCAAGTTGGTGAAACTGGCGGGCGGCATTTTTCACACCCATCACCACCTGGCTGACGGCCGCCAGGAGGTGCTGATGGCTCTGGGACTGGATGCTGATCTCACGAGGCCGCAGTTGCAACAGCTGCGCTCCGCAGCGTCCGTCGACGGTGCTTTATCCGCTCTGGAGTCCGAGGATCCGGCGGCGGCCACTCGTTTGTGGGATCGGCTTGCCGAGGCCGTCGAGCAGCGCAGTGCTGTCTATGTCGCTCGCTACGGCCGCTGGTCCATGCGCATTGGGGTTGCTCTGTTCGATCGCAGTCGCCAGCTGCGCCGTTGGGGCCCAACGGCGGCGGAACGCTTCTTTACGCTGAAGGATTGACGGCTTTCAAAGCCCGTCCCAGCTCTGCATCGATGTCCCAGCCTTCTTTCGACGGTCAGCGGCAGCCGGCCATCGTCATTCTGGATTTCGGATCCCAGTATTCCGAGCTGATTGCAAGGCGTGTGCGGGAAACCGAGGTGTTTTCGGTGGTGCTGGGATACAGCACGTCGGCTGATGAATTGCGGGCCCTGGCGCCCAAGGGACTCATCCTGAGTGGGGGTCCCAGTTCGGTGTATGCCGATGGAGCACCTCTTTGCGATCCGGCGATCTGGGAGCTCGGCATTCCCGTGCTCGGGGTCTGTTACGGCATGCAGCTGATGGTGCAGCAGCTCGGTGGCGTGGTGGAGGCCGCCACCGGCAAGGCCGAATACGGCAAAGCGCCGCTTGAGGTAGATGACCCCACCGATCTGCTCACCAATGTGGACTCCGGCTCCACGATGTGGATGAGCCACGGCGACTCGGTGAAAGCTCTGCCCCAGGGCTTTGTACGGCTGGCTCACACGGCGAATACGCCAGAGGCCGCCGTGGCGCACTTGGAGCGACGTTTGTATGGCGTGCAGTTTCACCCGGAGGTGGTGCATTCCACTTGTGGGATGGCTCTGATCCGGAACTTCGTTTATCACATCTGCCGTTGCGAGCCGGACTGGACCACTTCGGCATTTATTGATGAGGCAGTGGCTCAGGTTCGCCAGCAGGTTGGCGACAAAAGAGTGTTGCTGGCTCTTTCAGGCGGGGTCGATTCATCCACCCTGGCCTTTCTGCTGAAGAAGGCCATCGGTGATCAGCTCACCTGCATGTTCATCGACCAGGGCTTCATGCGCAAAGGGGAGCCTGAATTCCTGATGGATTTCTTTGATCGCAAATTCAATATCCATGTGGAATACATCAATGCCCGGCAGCGCTTCATCGGCAAGCTCAAGGACATCACGGATCCGGAGCAGAAGCGCAAGATCATCGGCACCGAATTCATCCGCGTCTTCGAGGAGGAGAGCAGGCGACTCGGTCCGTTCGATTACCTGGCGCAGGGGACGCTGTATCCCGATGTGATCGAGAGCGCTGGTACCAATGTCGACCCCAAGACCGGTGAACGGGTGGCTGTGAAGATCAAAAGCCACCACAACGTGGGGGGGCTTCCCAAGGATCTTCAGTTCAAGCTGGTGGAACCGCTGCGCAAGTTGTTCAAGGATGAGGTGCGCCGGGTTGGGCGCGCCCTGGGTCTGCCCGAGGAGATTGTGCGTCGCCATCCCTTCCCGGGGCCCGGCCTGGCGATCCGGATTCTGGGTGAGGTCACCGACGAGAAGCTCAATTGCTTGCGCGATGCCGATCTGATCGTTCGCGAAGAGATTCGTGAGGCTGGGTTGTATCACGACATCTGGCAGGCCTTCGCGGTGCTGTTGCCTGTGCGATCAGTTGGTGTGATGGGAGATAAGCGCACCTATGCCTGGCCGGTGGTGCTGCGTTGCGTGTCCAGTGAAGACGGAATGACGGCGGACTGGTCACGTCTTCCTTACGACCTGATGGAAACCATCTCCAACCGGATCGTGAATGAGGTGAAGGGGGTGAATCGTGTGGTGCTGGACATCACCAGCAAACCTCCCGGCACGATTGAGTGGGAATAGGGCTGGACCCGTTGCCTGTGGTCGATACCTTGGGCCATCGGCCTTGACTCCGTGACGGCGACCCAACAGCAGGATCAACAGCTGCAGCGACGCCTGCAGCAGGACAGCATTCAGCTCGGCGGTCGCACGATCTACCTCAATCCTTTTCTGTACTGGCGTCGCTTCGACAGCAACACCGATCGTTGGTTGCGCGAGCCAGGCCAGCTCAGCGAGGACCAGATCGTGGCCAACCGCTCCCGCTTTTATCCAGAGCTGGACTGGACTCAGCTTGAGGCTGACCAGGTTGCGATACGGGATGGCGCCATCGAGATGTTTCTCAAGAGCCTTGAGTTGATCAGCACGTTCCATCCCGAGCTGGGCTCCGGCCAGATGCTCGAGGTGGAGCGCAAGATGACGATCACCAAGAAGCGGGCTTTTGAGCGCTGGGTCGACAAAGCTCTGAAGCGACGCAGTCGCGATGAAACCCGTGAACATCGGCGCTTTGAGCGCAGCCGCTTCTGGCGTGCCTGGTGGGAGTGGATCCGTATGGACACCACTCAAAAAGCAGTGGTGCCGATCGTGATGCTGATGGTGATCTCCGGCGTCGTTGGTTGGTCCTTGGCAGCGAGGCAGTCGGCGTGCCCGACGCTCTCGCTTCCTTCAGGACAGACTGGGGTTCGTTAACGCAGGCCCCATGGCCGATAGCCCTAGCGCGGACAATCCTCTGGATCAACTGCGTCTGTCCCTGATGCAGGACGTGCTCCCCGTGGGTCTGGCTGTGCTTCAACGGGCCCGCCAGGGTGGTCCAACCAAGGTGGCGGAAGCATTCAATGGTGGATCGGATGATCCGATCGCTGACCTGCGTGAGGAAGGTGAGCCGGCGGCTCGCAGCGTTCGAGAGCAGCTGGATCAGGTCAGTCCCGGTCTTGGCAATCCTGTGATGCCGGTGTCGGTTTCCGTTGAAGAGCCTGCGGACTCTGCTGATGAGCGATCGGAGCTCATCGATGCTTTGCAGCGGATCGAGGGACGACTCGAAGAGCTGAACCGCAGGCTGCCGGCGGATTCCTGAGATGTCCATCTCTGGCTCTCAGGGCCGTGCTGCCCAGCGTCAGACCGGGCTGCAGCAGCAACCGCTGGTGCTTCTGCTTCTGGTGCTTCTGTTCTGCGGCGCGATGGGGGCCCGGCTTGTCTGGATGCAGCTTCTGGAGCACAACCGCTTCCGTGAGCTCGCCGATGAGAACCGGATTCGCTTGGTCCCGCGTTCGCCGATCCGTGGTCGCTTGCTGGATCGCAAGGGTCGGGTTCTCGCCTCCAGCAAGCTCACTTACACCCTGTATCTCGAACCGCGTCTGGTCAGCGACCAGGACTGGCCCGCTTTGCGCGATCGTTTGGCATCCCTGCTCAACCTCAAGTCCGAGCAACTCGACGCCCGCCGCGGCCGCGGCTTGGATCGTGATGGCTATCGCACCACCCTGGCGCTCGATCTGAAGCCTGAGCAGGTTCTGCGTTTCCGGGAGCAGAGCGCATCCCTGCCGGGTGCCCAGGTGGACGTGGACATCCTTCGCTATTACCCCAACGGCACCCTGGCGGCCCATGCCATCGGTTACACCTCGCCTGTCACCGACGAGGAGTACAAAACCCTGGCGGAGAAGGGATACAAGATCCGTGACCGGATCGGTCGCATTGGGGTCGAAGCGGCCTACGAGAGTCACCTGCGGGGTCAGTGGGGTGGCCAGATGCTGGAAGTGAATGCGATGGGCGAGGTGCAGCGGAACCTCGGCGATCGCCCATCCGTGCCCGGTAAGGACCTGATCTTGACGCTCGATCTGGATCTGCAGCGGGTGGCTGAGCAGGCCCTGGCCGATAAACCTGGAGGAGCGATCGTCGCTCTGGATCCCAGCGACGGCAGCATCCTGGCGCTGGCCAGCAAGCCCACGTTTGATCCCAACTTCTTCTCCAAGCTGATCACCACGCAGAAGGAGTACGACGCTCTCTTCAAGTCGCCCAAGAAGCCTCTGTTCAGCCGAGCGATGAATGCCTACGACCCGGGCAGCACCTGGAAGCCGATCACGGCGATGGCGGGTATGGAGTCCGGCAAATTCCCGCCAGAGACGAAGTTGCACACCACGGCCTGCATCACCTACGGCGGTCACTGCTTCCCCGATCACAACGGTGCCGGTTTTGGGCATATCGGCTATGCCGATGCTCTGCGTTTTTCCAGCAACACGTTCTTCTACCAGGTGGGCGTTGGGGTGGGATCCATGGAGCTGAAGAAGGCGGCGACTCAGCTCGGTTTCATGCAGAAGACCGGTATTGAGATCGGTTGGGAGGAGAGCATCGGTCTGGTGGGTGATGAGCAATGGGCAGCCGAAGGCCGCGGCGGCTGGGCGAAGCCAGGATCCATGCCCTGGATTCCCGAGGACATGGCCAGTGCCTCGATTGGACAATCCGTTGTTCAGATCACTCCATTGCAACTGGCACGCTCCTATGCGGTGTTTGCCAACGGCGGTTGGCTGGTAACACCGCACTTCGCCAAGTCAGACAAGGATTGGCGATTGCCGCCTTACAAAACCAAGGTGTCCATGAAGCCGTCCACGTTGAAGACCATTCGCGAGGGTCTGCGCAAGGTGGTCTCTGAAGGGACTGGAGCAGCTCTCAATGGCCCTGAGATTCCCCCTGCTGCCGGCAAGACCGGCACCGCTGAGGACAGCACGGGTGGCCCCGACCATGCCTGGTTCGGCTGTTATGCCCCCTATCCCAACGGTGAGATCGTGGTGGTTGCTTTTGCCCAGAACACTCCAGGTGGAGGCTCTGTTCATGCGCTTCCGATGGCGAAGAAAGTGCTGGCGGAGTGGGAAAAAGTCCGCAAGCGTTGAGCGTCAGGCTGCGGCTTTGAGCTCTGATTTGAGAACGTCGCGGTAATAGCCGCGCAGCTGTTCTGTGGCCCCTGCCCAGCCCCAACGTTCGGCCTCTGATCGGGCAGCTTTGCGCAAGGCTTGCCGCTCCAGGTCATTGCCCAACAGTTTTCGGGTGGCAGAGATGAGGCTGGCGGCTCCACCATCGGCGCCGTCGGGCTCGTACAGGCAGCCGTTGATGCCATCCGTGATGATGTCTGGAATCCCACCGCGGTTGGCTCCGACCACAGGGCAGCCGGCGGCCATCGCTTCCAGCAGCACCAGTCCGAGTGTTTCTGTGCTGGAGGGGAACAGGAAGGCATCACCGCTGGCATAGGCCCCAGCCAGTTCTTCGCCCGCCAGGTAACCGACGAAGGTTGTGGCGGTGCCTTCGAAATGCCGTTCCAGTTGTTGACGATGAGGGCCATCACCAACAAGGGCAAACCGGGTATCCGGCAGTGCCTCGAGCACCGGACGAATGCGTTCGATCTGCTTTTCTGCAGAGAGCCGCCCGACGTAGAGCAGCAGGGCGCCGCGATCGTCGTATTGCCCGAGCAGGCGCCGCCTCATCTCGTCGCCGCGCAGCTCGGGCCGGAACAGATCGGTATCGACTCCTCGTTGCCAGAGCGATGTGTGCTGGATGCCCTTCTCGCTCAGTTCCTGAACCATCGCCGTGGAGGTGCACAGATTCAGCAGAGCCTGGTTGTGGGCGGCCTTGAGCATTTCCCACAGGAGTGGCTCCAGCATTCCCAAGCCGTAATGCTCGAGGTATTTGGGCAGGTGGGTGTGGTAACTGGCCACCAGAGGAATGCCTTTGTTCTTCGCGAGCCAGATGCCGCCGAGACCCAGCACCGCCGGGTTCACCACGTGGATCAGATCGGGTTGAAACGCATCGATCGCGTCTGACACCGCTGGGCGAGGCAAGGCCAGTTTCAGTTCGGGATAGAGCGGCAGCGGCATCGCCGGAACGCCAATCAGGCGCGCACCCATGTACTCCTCCGGACAGCCTTCCGGGCAGAACACCACCACCTCATCACCGGCGTCAACGAGGTGTTTCACGGTCTTGGTTAGACGCGTGACGATGCCATCCACCTTGGGGAGAAACGTTTCGGTGAAAAAGGCGACTTTCACAGTTCAGACAAACGCGTCAGGCCGGAACGCCGATGGCCTGGGCCTGGGTTTTGGTCCAGGCGGAGGTGCAGAGGATGCGGTTGCGGTCGCAACGGTCGGCATAGCGCGTCGCGATTTCGACCACTTCTTTGAGTAGCCCGTTATCCAGGGTGGTGGGGTTCAGACCCAGCTCGATGAAGCAGCGGTTGTCCACGATCAGGTCGTTTTCCACCGCTTCGTTGCGGGGGTTCGGCAGGTTGTTCACCTGAGCGCCGGTGAGTGCCGCCACCTTCTTGGCTAGCTCGCCCACCTGATGACTCTCAGTCATCTGATTGAAGATCTTGACCCTCTCGCCCGGCTCCGGAGGATTGTCCAGGGCCAGCTGCACGCAGCGCACTGAGTCGCGAATGTGAATGAACGCCCGCGTCTGGCCGCCGGTGCCATGGACGGTGAGGGGATAGCCGATGGCTGCCTGCATCAGGAAGCGATTGAGCACCGTGCCGTAGTCGCCGTCGTAATCAAAGCGATTGGTGAGGCGTGGATCACGATCTGTTGCTTCCGTGTTCGTCCCCCAGACGATGCCCTGGTGCAGATCGGTGATGCGGACCTTGTCGTTCTTGTTGTAGTAGAGGAAGAGCAGCTGATCCAGCGTCTTGGTCATGTGATAGACGCTGCCAGGGCTGGCGGGATGCAGGATCTCCTCCTCGAAGCGACTGCCATCGGGCTGAGGCACCTCAACTTTGAGATAGCCCTCAGGGATGGTGGCGCCGCGGTGGGAGCCATATCCGTACACACCCATGGTGCCCAGGTGCACCACATGGATATCGAGGCCGCTTTCCACAATCGCTGCGAGCAGGTTGTGGGTGCCGTTGACGTTGTTATCAACCGTGTAGCGCTTGGTGGCGCTGCTCTTCATGGAATAGGGAGCGGCGCGCTGTTCGGCGAAATGCACCACCGAATCAGGCTTCTCGTCCAGCAGCAGATCCAGGAGCCGCTGGTATTCGTGGGCGATGTCCATGTGGACAAAGCGCATCGGCTTGCCGCCGATCTCACTCCAGGCCTTGAGCCGTTCACCGATGTTGGTGATCGGCGTGAGGGATTCCACCTCGAGATCAACGTCGATCTTGCGGCGGCTGAGGTTGTCGACGATCAACACGTCGTGGCCCTGATCAGCCAGGTTCACCGCACAGGGCCAGCCGCAGAAGCCGTCACCGCCGAGAACGAGAACTTTCACCCCAGACTCCTGCAGGAATGAGCAAAACGCTCAGTTGAGGCAAGCTACTACAGGGATTTTCAGCTGATTGCCACGCTGACCGCAACAAGGGCCATCACCAGCACAGCGCCACCGATCATCATCATCAATGAGCCCTGACCACGCAAACGCGATGTCTCGGCATCCATCACTTCCATGCGCGGTTCCTTCGCGAAAGCGTTGAGGCGTCCACCATCTTCCGTGGTGACCTGCATCGTTAAAGCTGCGAATTTTCCGGACCTTATGGGTTTAATTGCTTACTGACTGGCTATGTATCGCCAGATTCATCGGACTTCATCTCTCTTCATTTGTCGCAATCTTCGTCAGCTCACCAGGCCGATTGTTGGTGAGCTTGCTGAGGCTTCTTCGCGTCGGGGCAGACGTCCGGCGCTGTAGGCCAACCGACCGGCTTTAACCGCCTGGCCCATGGCTTCGGCCATTGCTGCTGGAGACCCGGCCAAGGCAATGGCGCTGTTCACCAGAACGGCATCGGCCCCCAGTTCCAGGGCCTGTGCTGCTTCGCTGGGAACCCCGATGCCGGCATCCACCACCACAGGAACGCTGGCGTTTTCAACAATCAATCGGATGTTGGCTGCATTGTTCAGGCCCTGACCGGAACCGATCGGAGAACCAAGAGGCATCACGGTGGCGCAGCCTGCCTCTTCCAGCCGTTTGGCCAGGAGTGGATCTGCATTGATGTACGGCAGAACGGCGAATCCTTCGTTCACCAGCCGTTCGGCCGCCTCCAGGGTGCCGATCGGATCGGGAAGCAGGTGACGGCTGTCCGGGATCACCTCGAGTTTTACAAAGTTGTTGTCCTCCTGGCCGGCCAACTTGGCGAGTTCCCGTCCCAGCCTGGCCACGCGCACAGCTTCATCGGCATCGCTGCAGCCGGCGGTGTTGGGAAGCATCCAGATGCGCGACCAGTCGATGGCGTCCATCAGGCCGGCATGGCCGGCTGCCACGGCCTGAACACGGCGTACGGCCACCGTCACCATCTCGCAACCGGAGCGTTCGATGCTGGCCTGCATCGTGGCCAGGTCGGAATATTTGCCTGTCCCGGTGAACAGGCGACTGCTGAATTGTCGTCCGGAGATGGTGAGGGGGTCGAGAGCGTTCAACGTCGAGACCATGACGCGTGTTGAGGTTGAGAGAACGGCATGGCAGTGCCGATACGGATGAGCAAAACGCCCTACCCTGCAGCCACATCATGTGTGCTCGATGCCCTTCCTGCTTGCCATGGATCTACCGATCGGCAGTCAGGTGCCTTTCATGAGCAATCCCCAGCTGCCCCTTGATCCGATTCAGCTGGCGGTGCCGACTGAAGTGGATGACGGAAACGTAGAAAGTTTTGACCCGGTCAAGCGTGCAGTCCTCCTGGCGGACACCCTTCCCCGTCTGTGGTGTGGAACGTACAAGCCGTTTGATGGCAATCCGGAAGTCAACGTGAAGCTCACCCTCACATCTCTCACGCCGATGGGTCAGATGGTGGATCTTAGGGGCTCCATGGAGCTTGGTTCTGTCACCACACCCGTGCAAGGCAATCTGCATGCCAAGTCAGATCAGCTTGATCTGATCCCCCTGGCAAGTCCCTTGATTGCAGGCGCTGAGCCCGGTGGAGTGTTCCTTGGTCTCCAGGCGTTCAGTCCTTCCGGGTGGGAATCGCCTCGCTTGATCAACACCAACGACTCAGGTGGTGGAATCGGCGGACGTCTGGCTCTCTCCAGCGAATGCGCTCAGCCGCCCCTCCAGCCTCTTTGGTGAGCTGGTTTCAGCCGATGCGTTTCTGAAGTCTTTTTAGACGCTTGCTGGCTGTGCTGTTGTTCGGCTCAATTTCGAGAGTTCGTTCATAAATCGCGATGGCTTCTTCGGTTTGCAACAGCTTTTCCTGCGCAAACCCGAGATTATTGAGCGCAACGGGATAATCAGCTTTGGCTTTCAAGGCCAATTTGTAGTGCTTAACAGCACTTTCAAAGTTCTTTTGCGCAGCCAGCGAAAAGCCCAGGGCGTTTTCAATTAAGGCGCGTGCTTCATCCGGTTCGCCAGAAAGGCGTTTCGCGGCTTGTTTCAGCGTGGCTGTTGCCTGCGGATAAAGCCGTTTGCGCAGCTGGACTGAGGCAAGCTCATACAGGTCGGATGCCTGGCGGGACGCAGCGGCACCAGCCTGCTCCAACTCGATCAGCTTGATTTCGTCCCGACGAACATTAAATAACTGGCGACCCACCACGACAGCAACAATCGCGAGCAGGCCAACCAGGCCCAGTAGATAGGTCTGGGGCAGCAGGTTCACGGGGGGAGGTCAGACCTTGGCGGCACTCACCACATTGGTGAAGCTGCTCGGATCGACAACGGCCAGTTGGGCCAACATCTTGCGGTTGATCCGGACATCGGCCTTTTTCAAGCCACCCATCAGTCGGCTGTAACTCACGCCATTGATGCGCGCTGCAGCGTTGATGCGGGCAATCCACAGGCGGCGGAAATCACGCTTACGGCGACGACGGTCCCGATAGGCGTTACACAACGCCTTCATGACCCTTTGGTTGGCGGTGCGGAACAGGGTTCCATTGCTTCCGCGGAAGCCACGGGCCAGCTTCAGAATCTTGTTACGACGCTTACGGGCGACGTTGCCTCTCTTGACGCGGGCCATGACGTTAGAAGGAGTTGATCAGGTTATGAACGGAACAATCAGGCGTACGGAAGCATCCGGCTGACGCGCAGTTCGTCCGTTTCATGCACCACTGCTTTGGTCGCAAGGTGACGCTTCTGCTTGGGGGTCTTGTGATCCAGCAGGTGATTGCGGAAGGCGCGCCGACGCATGAACTTGCCGGTGCCGGTTGCTTTGAACCGCTTGGCGGCAGCTTTGCGGGTCTTCAGCTTGGGCATTTCGACTGCTCTGTCGGGCACAAACGACAACAATACGATGCAGCGCGACCCTCTTCATGATTTTCCGCGTGTTGCCATTGGCCGTCCTGCTTGCGATGGCAGCAGGCTGTCGTGCAGTGGAACTGCAGGCTGAACCCGAGAGTGCCCCCGCTGCGGTGCGTGCTGTTCCGGCAACCCATCAACCGGTTCCCGCACCTCCTGAGGCGACCGGATCATCGCCAGTGCTCTGGGTGTCTCTTGATGATCATCTCGGTCGTAGCGGTCAATCACCGCTGCTGACCCTCAGAAGCTCATCAGGCCCCTTGATGCTTGAGGACGCAGCTGGACAGCAATGGAGTTCCCCCGCGATTTCGATTGGCTGGAGGAGCGTGCCGCTGGATATTCCGATGACGTTCGCTCGGCGGGTCGCCGGGCCATTTGCCAGCTTTGAATCCGCTGATCGGGTCGCTCAACGCTGGCGTGGGATCGGTGTGACGGCCGAGGTCGCTCACCCCGGCGATTGGGAAGTCTGGGCGCCGCAGGCGTCGCCGGTGCCAGACGGTCTGCGCGTGCGGGACTGGAGTGGCAGCACAACCGCAGTGGTGAAACCCGTTCTGGAACGCGCGGAAGGAGGCACCACACTCGCCGGACCGATTCAGATCAAGGCCCCCAAAGGCCTGCTGTGGAAAGGCGGTTTGTATCGCGGTCCGTTTCGCCTGCAACGGGATGCCTACGGCAGTTGGACGTTGGTGGAACAGGTCCCCATCGAGCGCTATCTGGAGGGTGTTGTCCCCCATGAGATTGGTGCCGGTTCCCCGACCGCAGCGCTCCAGGCTCAAACCGTGTTGGCTCGAACCTGGGCGCTCGCCAACAGCCATCGCTTCCGGATTGATGGGTATCACCTCTGCAGTGATACCCAGTGCCAGGTTTACAGCGACCCTCGCCAGGCTGGCCGCGCCGTGCGGCAGGCCATTCAAGCCACCAGCGGTCGCTTGTTGAGCTGGCAGGGTCAACCGATCAGTGCGGTTTATCACGCCAGTAACGGAGGCGTGATGGCAGCCGGCACCGAGGCCTGGGCGATGGATCCCACCCCATATCTCAAGGCTGAGGCCGATGGAGAGTCGGCCTGGCGGAATCGCCATCAACTGCCGTTGACCCAGGCAGCCGCTGTCGATGCCTTGCTTCAAGGCGGGGCAGGAGCCTATGGAACCAATCACCCCCTGTTTCGCTGGAGGCGCACCCTCACGGCACCGGAGATCAAGCGTTCGCTTGGTGCCGAGGGTATGGGGCTGAGCTTTCCCCTCAACGTTTCCGTTCTGGAGCGAGGAACGAGCGGTCGTGTTCTGGCCCTGAAGATTGCCGGCTCCGGAGATGCGGCCCCCGTGATCCTCAAGCTGGATCGGATTCGGCGGACCCTCAGGCGGCTGCCCAGCACGCTGTTTGTGATCACCCCTCAGGCCGGTGGCAGCTGGTATGTGCGAGGCGGTGGCTTCGGTCACGGCTCCGGTTTGTCCCAGGCCGGGGCGATTGACCTGGCCTGGCGAGGCTGGTCGACCGAGAAAATCCTGCGTCATTACTACCCGGGGACTGTCTACGGCCCCCTTCCTGCGTCGGTTCAAGCCCCTTAGAGTCCTGCGACCTGGTTTGCCGCATGGCTTCGGTCGCTGCTTCTGGTGATCACCGCAGAGTGAAGTCGGCGGCATTTCTGTTCGCCTGCGGCTGTGCTGGAGCAGCTCCCCACTGGCTCGACCCTGCCCGCTCTCTCTGGCCGGCGATCAGCCTGGCCTTGGTGCTTGGTGGATATGGGTTGAGGTCGGTGATGCGTGCAAGCTTCTTAAAGACTGAACCCGAGTCGCAGAAGCTGGTCGCTGAGCGCTTGCCGACGCTGGATGTCGTGGTGGCGGCCCGTGATGAAGAAAGTGTCGTCACGCGATTGGTTGAGCGGCTGTCCGCTTTGCGCTACTCCGCCGGACGACTATCCACCTGGGTGATTGATGACGGCAGTGAGGACCGAACTCCACAGCTTCTCGATGCATTGGCTCAGAAGCATCCTCAGCTTCAGGTGATTCATCGCCAAAGAGATGCCGGTGGCGGAAAATCCGGTGCGTTGAATGCAGCGTTGACTCAACTGAAGGGTGAATGGTTGCTGGTGCTTGATGCCGATGCTCAGCTGCAGGAGGATCTGCTGGAGCGCCTCATGCCCTACGCCCTCGATGGAGGCTGGTCAGCGGTTCAGTTGCGCAAAGCAGTGATCGATGCAGATCGCAACTGGCTCACCCGTGCACAGGCCATGGAAATGGCTCTCGATGCGGTGCTTCAAAAAGGACGTTTGGAGAGTGGTGGCGTTGCTGAGTTGCGCGGTAACGGGCAGTTGATCCGTCGCGCGGTGCTTCAGGCCAGTGGTGGTTTCAACGAAGACACCGTCACCGATGACCTGGATCTGAGCTTCCGACTGCTCACCCATGGAGCTTTGATTGGAATCCTCTGGGATCCGCCGGTCCAGGAGGAGGCGGTACCGACGCTGTCCGCCCTCTGGAAACAACGTCAGCGCTGGGCAGAAGGTGGCCTACAGCGTTTCTTTGACTACTGGCCCACACTCACGTCTTCGCAACTGACCATCTGTCAGCGCTGGGATCTGGCTTGCTTCTTTCTGCTCCAGTACGGCCTCCCGGTGGTGTCGTTCGCTGATTTGAGCGCCAGCCTGGTGAGCCGCACCATACCGACCTTCTGGCCCCTGTCTGTGGTTGCGTTCAGCGTTTCAGGGATGGCTTATTGGCGCGGCTGCCGTGGTCGCCAAGAAGGTCCGGCCATTCCCTCGCCAGGCCTTCTGAACCTCCTGGTTGCGATTGCTTATCTGGGTCACTGGTTCGTGGTGATTCCCTGGGTCACGTTGAAGATGGCCGTGCTGCCCAAACGTTTGGTCTGGGCCAAAACAAGCCATGCAGGAGAGCAGTTGCCCGTTCAGGCCTGACGGTTTTATCCCATTTACCTTCCTCTCTTGTTTTCCCCTTTCAGAAACGCGATTGATCGACATCAAGATCTGGAGTGGGGTCAAATTCTTCTGACACCTTTTCAGTTGGGTGCTTGGTCGTTGCTTGAGCCCATGGGGGTGCAAAACCATGCTCCCCAGCTTTGTTGGATTCGAGCCGATGTCTTGGCTTGCGTCTGGATGGCGGGTGATCAAGAAGGAACATCGGGGATGTCCGTTGTTTTGAGTTTGCTCAGTGCACAGAACAATGCCTGGAGTGAACCGCAATGCATCTCACAAGATGCACAGCGTTCAGAGCAGAATCCGCTTCTCTTTGTGTCTGATGGCCGGCTTCATCTAATTCACTCTGCTCAGCGTGTGCGCGATCCGGAGGACACGAGTTGGGCTGATCAGGACAGCAGCTTCTCCATGCAATGGACTGCCATGCTTCGCCACCAAAGCCTGGATTTAGAGGATTTTCAGCCCGATGATCCCAACAGTTGGGGTGCTGAAGCATGGAGTAAGGCCAATGATCTGGTCGATTCAACTGCTTTTTGTCGACACCCTCCTTATCGCCTTAAAGACGGCATATGGTTGCTTCCTATTTATCGCAGCCTTGAGCAAGGGGGAGCGTTTGGTCATGACCACACGGAGATCTTGGAGCTAAATGATCAAGGGTTGGCCGTTGGCGCTCCAGTCCCGGTTGCGGAGAGTGTGGGACGGGTGCATGGATCAATCGTGCCCTCAGCGGATGAAACAACACTCCTCCAGTTCTTTCGGAGTCGATTGGCTGATCATGTGTATCGATCCATCAGCATTGATTCCGGCCAAACCTGGTCGGCTCCGGAAGCCACGATGCTGCCCAACAACAACAGCTCGATTCAGGCTTGTCGCTTGAGCAGTGGTCGTTTGGCGTTGATTTTCAACCGATTTGGTTTTCCGCCTGATCTCGATGGCTCGGAGTCGGCTCCTAAGTGGGGGGAAGCTCGTTGGCCCCGAACGCGTTGGCCCCTTTCGATTGCGTTAAGTGATGACGATGGCCTGACTTGGCCTTGGATTCGTGATCTCGATACCGGATTTGGCTTTAGCGGAGCTTTGAACTGGACCATTAACGGGCAGCTGGCTTATCCGACTCTTATTGAGGGACAGCCCGGTGAACTGCATGTGGCCTATTCGTGGGGTGGGCGCCAAGCGATTCGTTATGTCTGCTTGAAGGAGATAGACATTCTTGGTGATTAAGCATCGAACTTCGATGCTGAAATAGTTTTATTGATTCTGAATTATTGCCAAATTGTCTCTTCAAAATAGAAGAGAAAACTTATTTATATTACTCCATCTATGCTTCGATTAAATTAATTTGCTTTTTGATCGATCAGTCGTTACTTGTTAAGTTATTGCCGGTCAAAATTGTATTATAAATAGCTGCTAAATGTTGATTTTTAGTCGTCTAAATCTACATCGAGAACTTGGCCATTAAAAAAATCAGCCAGGTTTTTGGCTTGTCGTTCAATGCCTGTTGCCCCTGCATCGGGCTTGGCCATCTGTTGTGGTGGCGGCACCTGAGGTGTCGGTGGATTTGTTGGTGAAGGTCTTGCTGGTGAGGTTGTTCCTGGTGAGGGTGTTGTTGGTGCTGGATCTTGTTGTGCAACTTGTACGGCTGGTGTCGTTTTCACGCCCAACTGTGGTGAGGGCGGTTTGGTGCCAATCGGTTGTTGGATTGCTGGTGGTTGTTGGGCGACAACCGCTGGGCTTACAACCGGAGCTGGAGCTGGGGCCATGGAGCCGCTTTGCGGCTCCAGGATGAGTTGGCGTGAACCCCCCAGCGCTTTGGCGATGGCTTGTTCCAGCAAGGCAGTGCGGCTTTGCACCATGCCCATCCAATTGCCGGCCACCTGCACCACGGCCCGATTGGCATCGAGTCGAACCAACTGGCCCTGCTGGGACAGCAACATTCGCGTTGAGGGCAATTCCAGGCTTCCAAGGATCTGTTGCCACAGCTCCGGCAGGTTGGTGCTGTTGTTTCCGTTGCCGCCGGATAGATCCGGTAACTCTGGCGTTGCGGCTGGTGTGGAAGTCGTGGCGGCAGCCACTGCATCTGCAGCAGTTGGTTGCGTCGTTGCTTCTGGTTCCCCCTGTGCTGCCTTAACGGCAGGTGCCGAAGGAGCAACGGGTTTCGCCGCAGGAGATACGGCAGTTGGTGTTGCTGCTTGCGTCTTCATTGGCGTTGCAACCGCGGCTCCAGATTGGGCCGGTGTTGCTTCCGCGAGCAGTCCCAGCAACAGCACCTCAAGCCACAGGCGCGGCTGCACGCTCTGGCGCAGCTGCTGTTCCGTTCCCCTTAGCTGGGCTTGCCACTGCAGCAGCCTTGATCGTCCGATTGTCTTGGCAAGATCTGGAAGTTGATCGCGGAACTGGGGAGAGACGCTGGTTAGTTCAGGGCGATCCGGTGCGGCGGCCATCAGCACCAGATCCCTCAGGATTCCCGCCAGCCCTTGCAGGACTGCTCCAGGATCGCGGCCGCGATCCAGCAGGTTGCGGGCTGCCTCCAGCAGCTCCACCGGCTCGGCACTCCTCATCGCGTTCACCAGTTCGAGCAGTTCCTGCTCAGGCACCGCCCCCAGCAGATCCCAGACAGCGCCCGCTTCGATCGGAGGCGGCAGCAGGCTGAGTTGATCCAGCAGGCTTTCGGCATCGCGTAATCCCCCCTGGGAACGCTGGGCCACCACATGAATGGCCTCTGGCTGGATCTCGATCGCTTCCTGTTCAGCGATCCAGCTCAGATGCCTGTTGAGGGCATCAAGGGGAATGCGACGGAAATCAAAACGCTGGCAGCGGCTGAGGATCGTTGGCAGCACCCGTTGTGGATCGGTGGTGGCCAGCACGAACACCACCTGTGGCGGTGGTTCCTCCAGGGTTTTCAACAGGGCGTTGAACGCCGCAGTGGAGAGCATGTGGCATTCGTCCACCACATACACCTTCCAGCGCGCCTGCACCGGCGCGAAGCGGGAGCGCTCGATCAGCTCGCGGATGTTGTCGACGCCAGTATTGGACGCGGCATCGATTTCGATGACATCGAGGGCGGTGCCGCTGGCGATTGTGGTGCAGAGCTCGCAGGTGCCACAGGGTTCCGGTGTGGGCCCGTCGCTGTTGAGGCAGTTCAGCGAGCGGGCCAGGATCCGGGCGCTTGAGGTTTTGCCAGTCCCTCTTGGACCGCTGAACAGGTAGGCCGGTGCGATCCGGTTGCTTGTGAGGGCATGGCCAAGGGTGGCGGCGATCGCCTCCTGTCCCACCAGTTGGTCGAAGCGTTGGGGACGGTATTTGTGATGCAGCGGCTGGTAGGCCGTACTCATGCGCCACAGGCGATGTTGCGAGGCTACTCAGCCTCGCGGGATCCAGGCAGAGCAGTTGGTTGTTCCAGCAGTGCGTCGATCCTCTGCTTCAGATCGTCGATCGCTTCAAGCTCATCCGCGAGGCTCTGGCTGCTGAGCAGCAGGCGGCGGTTGGAGCCGTCTCCGGCTTGCTGCAGCAGGGTCTCCAATTTGCCGAGCAGCTTCTGGCGCAGCTGCTCCAACTTGGCCACCCCCTCTCGGGCCAAGGCGCGGGCGTTGTCGTCCAGCCAACCGCGCTGCACCAACAGTTCCAGACCCCTTATCAGGGCTGAGGGCATTAGGCCACTCCAATGACGGGCTCTTTCGAGAGCCGATTCGATTTGGCCGCTGCGGTGGCGTCCGGTTTTGCACCAGGTGGCGAAGTGCTCGCAGTTGTTGAACAGCAGGTTGTAGTTCTGCTCGCCGATGCGGCTGATCGCGCGCCGCAAGGTGACTCCAGTGGTGGAGGCAGCATCGTGCTCAATCACCGTGATCGGTTGCTCCTGGCGGAACGCATCGATCGGGCTGCGCAGGATTTCACGCCCTTCCAGGTAGTGGGCCACGGTGCCATCACCCAGGTCGATTCCGTGATGGTGGAACAGGCCGTGCTGCCGCGGCACCTGCAGGTGATCAGCCGCCGCCAAGGCTTCAGGCGGTCTTTTGCTGGTCTGTTCCGGGCAGTGGCAACACCTTGCCCCCCGTGTGCTCCTCCACCATCGCGCGGGTAATCGTGAAGGCCTTCACACTCTTCTGAGAGGGGAGGTCGTACATCAGATCCAGCATCAGCTCTTCCACGATGCCGCGCAAAGCGCGGGCGCCGGTTTTGCGCCGGTGGGCTTCCTGAGCGATGGCTTCAACCGCTGCCGGTTCGAAATCCAGTTGCACGTTGTCCATGCTCAGCAGGGTGCGGAACTGTTTCACCAGTGCATCGCGGGGCTCGGTGAGGATCGACTCCAGAGCATGTTCATCGAGGGGTTCCAGCACGGCACTCACCGGCATGCGACCAATGAATTCGGGGATCAATCCGTACTTCACAAGGTCGTCAGGCTCGAGGTGGCGAAGCACGTGAGCTGCCTGTAGATCCCGGTTGCCGCGGCCGCGGCCGCGGCTGTCGCTGGGCACAAAGCCAATGGCGTTGCGGCCTATCCGCTTCTGCACCACGTCTTCGAGGCCAACAAAGGCACCGCCGCAGATGAACAGGATCTGGCTGGTGTCGATCTGGATGCAGTCCTGATAAGGATGCTTGCGGCCACCCTGGGGTGGCACGTTGGCGACGGTGCCCTCCAGCATTTTCAACAGGGCCTGTTGAACGCCCTCGCCGGACACATCACGGGTGATCGAGGGGTTTTCGCTCTTGCGGGCGATCTTGTCGATTTCGTCGATGTAGATGATGCCCCGCTGCGCTTGATCCACATCCATGTCGGACTTCTGCAGTAATCGCAGCAGGATGTTTTCTACGTCCTCACCGACGTAGCCGGCTTCCGTGAGGGTGGTGGCATCGGCCACGGCAAACGGCACGTCCAGCATCTCGGCCAATGTCTGGGCGAGCAGGGTCTTGCCGCACCCGGTGGGACCGATCAGAAGAATGTTGCTCTTGTGCAGACGGGTTGCGGTCTGCTCGGTTTCGCCGTTGCCGTCGCCTTGCCAGGCCAGTCGTTTGTAATGGTTGTAAACCGCGACAGACATCACCTTTTTGGCGGCGTCCTGACCGACCACCTGCTGATCAAGGAAGTCCTTGATCTCCTGAGGTTTGGGAATGGAGGCAAGTGTTGGCGCCGGCTTACCGCTCTTGCGTGTGGCGGGAGCGGCTTTGCGGCTGGCTTCAGGGCCTTGCCGAGCATTCCCCTGACTGTCAACGAGTTCCTCATCAAGGATCTCGTTGCACAGATCAATGCACTCGTCGCAGATATAAACGCCTGGTCCGGCGATCAGCTTGCGAACCTGGTCCTGGGACTTGCCACAGAACGAGCACTTCAGATGGGCATCGAACTTGGCCATCGAACGCCAGAACCTTCAAACGGGACTTTGCAGAGTGCGACCGGTGCTGGCCTCCCTGAACACCAAGGATCGTGAACCTGAGCGCTGCTGTCAGCCCTCCGTAACGATTCCTCCGTCCCCGGAACTGTCCACCACTCGGTCGATCAGGCCGTATTGAACCGCTTCTGGCGGCGAAAGGAAGTAGTCGCGGTCAGTGTCTTCGGAGATTTTGTCGAGAGGCTGACCGGTGTGCTCCGCCATCAGGCCGTTGAGGGTTTCCTTTAAAAAAAGGATTTCCTTCGCCTGGATCTCGATGTCCACCGCCTGTCCCTGGGCTCCGCCAAGGGGCTGGTGGATCATGATCCTCGCGTTCGGGAGAGCAAGGCGTTTGCCCTTGCATCCGCCGCTGAGCAGGAAGGCGCCCATGCTTGCTGCCAGCCCATAACAGATGGTCACCACGTCGGGGGCGACCTGCTGCATCGTGTCGTAGATGGCCAAGCCGGCAGTTACCGAACCACCGGGTGAGTTGATGTAGATCTGAATGTCTTTCTCAGGATCCTCGGCCTCCAGAAAGAGCATCTGAGCCACGAGAGCGTCGGCAACGGCATCGTCAACGCCTGTGCCCAGGAAGATGATCCGTTCCCGCAGCAACCGGGAATAGATATCGAAGGCGCGATCACCGCGGCCGGATTGCTCCACCACGGTGGGCAGGGGCCCTGGCGCGGAGATCGGCATCTCGGAGCGCCAGCGGTTCTGGATGGGGTGGTGACTGCGGGCGTCGATCACGCGCTCGGTGTCCTGTGGAATGGCATCAATCTATGGGTGATGCTCAGCTCTCGGCGTCCGCCTTGGACTTGGACTTCGCTGCAGCTTTCTTGGCCGCTGGTTTTGTCTTGGCCGCAGGCTTGCTTTCCGTGTCGTCAGCTTTTTCGGTGACGATTTTTTCGGTGACGGTGCTGTTCTCCTCAAGCCAGCTCATCAGCTGATCCTGGATCAGGTCATCCATCACCGCCTGCCGAAGACGCTCAGGGTCGATTTTTGCGTCGGCTGAGATCTCTTTTTTCACCTCGTCGAGCTTTGCCTCCACGGCCTTGTCGTCGACTGTGATGCTCTCCTTCTCGGCCAGTGCTGTGAGGGCGAAACTGCGGCGCAGTCGCTCCTCCGCCTCAGGACGGGCGTTCTGCATCAGGTTGCGAACCAGATCCTGGGTGAACAGTGATTTCACATCCATTCCCTGCTGCGCAAACTGGGCGGCGGTCTGTTCCACCAAATTGCGACTTTCCTGCTGGATCAGTGCTTCCGGGAGTTCCACCTCCAGCTGATCCACAAGGGCTGCCACCAGGGCATCGCGTCGGTTGCTGGTCTGGCGCCGTTCGGCATCGTCCTTGAGACGTTGTTCAAGGTCGCTGCGCAACTCCTTCAAGGTGTCCTTTTCGCCGGCCTGTTTGGCGAAAGCGTCATCGAGCGCAGGTAGTTCGCGGGTTTTGAGGTCCTTGAGCTCAATGTCGAAGTCCGCCTTGCGGCCCCGGGCATCCTCCTTGGGGTAGTCGTCTGGGAACTGGCAGGCCACGGTTGCCTTGTCGCCGATGTTCATGCCGATCACCCCCTCGATGAATCCGGGGATCATCCGGCCGTGCTCGAGATCCACATCCATGGATTCAGCACTGCCCCCCTCAATCTCCGTGCCGTCATCGCTGTAGCTGCCTTTGAAGCCCAGAACCGCAATGTCCCCCTTGGCTGCGGCACGCCCCTCAACTGGAACAACTGTCGCCAGCTGCTTGCGGGAGTCTTCGATCATCTCTTCCACCTTGGCCTCGTCGTAAGAAACCGGTTCGTATTCGGCCTTCAATCCTTTGGTGCTTTTCAGCTTGGGTGTTGGGGACACATCGGCCTCCAGGGTGACCGTGAACTCCTCGCCGGGTTTAAAACTGTCGAGCAGCCCATCAAATCCCCCGCTCAATTCAGGCTGGCTGATCGGTTCCAGGGATTCCTGCTGGATGGCTTCCCGCCAGGCACCATCCACGAGTGATTCCAATGCGCTGGCCTTGATGCGGACCACACCCAGTTGCTGCACAACCACCGTGCGAGGCACCTTGCCTTTGCGAAAGCCGGGCAGGTTGATCGTGCGGCTGAGGCTCTTGATGGCGTCCTCGTAACTCGCCTTGCTGCGCTCCGCTGGAACCGTCACTGTGACGGCCAGCCGGCTGCTGGGGCGGGCTTCGGTGGTCACCTTCAAGGAAGCGGCGCTCATGGCAGGTGGCGGGGATGTCAGGGCAGCAGCGCAGTTTAAGAAACGAGTGGTGTCGTGTCCCCGTCTAAGCTGCAACTAGGGAGAGTTTTCGTTGCCACATTCACAGCGTTGAGGCGAAACAGAGCGAGGCTCGAACATCGTTGATAACAGCCCACGACAACCTGCTTGTATTCGACACTTCCCGATCGTCCACTCAACGTTGCAGTCCTCGGTGCCAGTGGTGCTGTTGGCCAGGAGTTGCTGCTGCTGCTTCAGGAGCGTCATTTTCCAGTCGCTCAGTTGAAACTGATGGCCTCGTCACGCTCGGCAGGCACCACGCGCCAATGGAGTGGTGAAGCGATCACGGTTGAGGAAGTCACGGCCCAGTCGTTCAAAGGCGTGGATCTTGTCTTGGCATCCGCTGGTGGTTCCGTCTCACGTCAGTGGAGAGAGGCGATCACCGCCTCCGGTGCCGTGATGGTGGACAACTCCAGCGCCTTCCGGATGGAGCCTGGTGTTCCTCTGGTGGTCCCGGAAGTCAACCCCAAAGCAGCTCTGGAGCATCGGGGCGTCATCGCCAATCCCAACTGCACCACGATCCTGCTCACTCTGGCGCTAGCTCCTCTGGCAGCACATCGGGCCCTGCGTCGGGTCGTGGTCAGCACGTATCAGTCAGCAAGCGGGGCCGGTGCCCGCGCGATGGAGGAACTCAAGGGCTTGTCCCGTGTGGTGCTGGATGGCGGTACCCCGGTCAGCGAGGTGCTGCCCCATCCCCTCGCCTTCAATCTCTTTCTTCACAATTCACCTCTGCAGCCGAACCATTACTGCGAGGAAGAGATGAAAATGGTGAATGAAACGCGCAAGATCATGGACCTCCCCGATCTGCGTTTTTCGGCGACCTGTGTCCGGGTTCCGGTGCTGCGAGCCCACTCCGAAGCCGTCAATATCGAATTCAACGAACCGTTTCCAGTTGAAGAAGCACGCCATCTGCTTGAGCAGGCAGCTGGGGTTGAACTGATTGAAGACCTTGCAGCTAATCGGTTTCCGATGCCAATCGATGTCACTGGCCGTGATCCCGTTGCTGTGGGACGCATCCGTCAGGACATCAGCGATCCCAATGCCCTTGAGCTCTGGCTGTGTGGCGATCAGATCCGCAAAGGAGCCGCTCTGAACGCCATTCAGATCGCTGAGCTGTTGATCGCCTCATGAGTCAGTCCGCTGAGCTCTCTCCAGCACCCTTTGGCCGTGTGATCACGGCGATGGTCACCCCCTTCGACTCCCAGGGAGCGGTTGATCTCGCCCTCGCCGCTCGCCTGGCGCGTCACCTTGTGGAAACGGGCTCGGATGGTCTGCTGGTCTGCGGCACCACCGGAGAGTCGCCCACCCTCAGTTGGCAGGAGCAGCTGCAGCTGCTTGAAACTGTTCGTCAGGCTGTTGGCCCCGGCGTGAAGGTGCTGGCGGGATCCGGCAGCAACAGCACTGCTGAAGCGGTTGAAGCCACCCGTGAGGCTGCCTCGGCTGGTGCTGATGGTGCACTTGTGGTGGTGCCCTACTACAACAAGCCTCCTCAAGAGGGCTTGGAGGCCCATTTCCGTTCGATCGCTGCAGCGGCGCCCGAGCTGCCGCTGATGCTTTACAACATTCCCGGCCGTACGGGATGCAGCCTTCAGCCCAGCACGGTGGTTCGATTGCTGGACTGCCCGAATATCAACAGCTTCAAAGCAGCGAGTGGCACCACTGAGGAAGTTACCCAGTTGAGGTTGCACTGTGGATCCCGTCTGGCGATCTACAGCGGAGATGATGGCCTGACCTTGCCGATGCTCTCCGTCGGAGCCGTGGGCGTTGTGAGCGTGGCCAGTCATATCGCCGGATTGCAGATTCGCGCCATGATTGAGGCCTATTTCAACGGCGAGGGTGCAGCGGCACTCGGCCATCACGAACAGCTGCAGCCCCTGTTCAAGGCATTGTTCGCCACCACCAATCCGATTCCCGTCAAAGCAGCTCTCGAGCTCAGCGGCTTTCCAGTTGGCCCACCCCGTCTTCCTCTTCTCTCCCTGCCTGACCCCATGCGAGATGCCCTTTCCCAGACCCTTTCTGCCCTGCGCCAGACCTGACGGGTCGGTTCAAAGGCTTCACGAAAAAGCTATTCCTTTATTCGCTTCTTCCCATGACCAACAGTTCCAGATCGGCCAAAGGCCAGGAGCCCTGCCTAAGGGTGATTCCCCTCGGAGGCCTGCATGAGATCGGTAAGAACACCTGTGTGTTCGAGTACGGCGATGATCTGATGCTGGTGGATGCCGGTCTGGCCTTCCCCAGTGATGGCATGCACGGGGTGAATGTGGTGTTGCCGGACACCAGCTTCCTGCGCGAGAACCAGAAGCGGATCCGCGGCATGATCGTCACCCACGGTCATGAAGACCACATCGGTGGGATTTCCCACCACCTCAAGCACTTCAACATCCCTGTGATTTACGGGCCGCGGCTGGCCCTGTCCATGCTCACCGGAAAAATGGATGAGGCGGGTGTCACCGACCGCACCACCCTGCAGACCGTCAGTCCCCGTGACGTGGTGAAGGTTGGGCAGCACTTCTCTGTGGAGTTCATCCGCAACACCCACTCGATGGCGGACAGCTACTCGCTGGCCATCACCACTCCGGTTGGAACAATCATCTTCACAGGTGATTTCAAGTTCGATCACACCCCGGTGGATGGGGAGAACTTTGATCTCGCCCGCCTCGCTTATCACGGGGACAAGGGCGTGTTGTGCCTTTTCAGCGACTCCACCAACGCAGAGGTTCCTGGCTTCTGCCCACCTGAGCGCTCTGTCTTCCCCAACCTCGACCGCCACATCTCCAGCGCCGAGGGTCGGGTGATCATCACCACCTTCGCCAGTTCAATTCATCGTGTGTCGATGATTCTGGAGCTGGCGATCAAGAACGGCCGCAAGGTGGGTCTGCTCGGACGATCCATGCTCAATGTGATCGCCAAGGCCCGAGAGCTTGGCTACATGCGAGCTCCGGACGAGCTGTTTGTGCCGATCAAACAGATCAACGACGTTCCCGATCGCGAAACGCTGCTGCTGATGACGGGCAGTCAGGGTGAACCGTTGGCGGCTCTGAGCCGGATTTCCCGTGGCGAGCACCCGCAGGTGAGGGTGAAAACCACCGACACGATCATTTTCTCCGCCAGTCCGATTCCGGGTAACACCATCTCAGTCGTCAACACGATCGACAAGTTGATGATGCTGGGAGCAAAGGTGGTGTACGGCAAGGACAAGGGCATTCACGTGTCCGGCCATGGCTTCCAGGAAGATCAGAAGCTGATGCTGGCCCTCACCAAGCCCAAATTCTTTGTGCCGGTGCACGGCGAGCACCGGATGCTGGTGCAGCACTCCAGAACCGGTCATTCCATGGGCGTTCCGGTGAACAACACCCTGATCATCGACAACGGTGATGTGGTGGAGCTCACTCCGGATTCGATCCGCAAGGGGAATCCGGTGAAGGCCGGTATCGAGCTGCTCGATCAGTCCCGCAACGGCATCGTTGATGCTCGCGTGCTGAAGGAGCGCCAGCAGTTGGCTGAGGATGGGGTCGTTACAATCTTGGCTGCGATCAGCACCGATGGAGCCATGGTTGCTCCGGCGCGGGTGAACCTGCGTGGTGTGGTCACCACCGCCGACGCCCGCAAGATGTCGATGTGGACCGAGCGTGAGGTCGGCTGGGTGCTCGAGAATCGCTGGAAGCAGCTCTGCCGCAATACAGGCGGTAAAGCTCCGGAGGTGGACTGGATGGGCGTTCAGCGTGAGGTGGAAGTGGGCCTCGGCCGGCGGATGCGGCGCGAACTGCAGGTGGAGCCGTTGATTCTCTGCCTGGTTCAGCCGGCTCCGGCTGGAACGCCGGCTTACAAGTCGAAGGCGATGGAGGAGAAGGACGACCGACCGGCCCCCAGGAATCGGGGAGGTCGCCATGGCGGAGGCGGGCACTCCGGCCAGGGACGTCGTGAGCCGACACCAGCTCCAGTGAGGACGAACCCCGCCAGAACGGCTGTTGCTGAAAAGGTGGAAGCAAAGGTTGAAGCCAAAGCGGAAGCCAAAGCTGTATCCGCTCCAGAGCCGGAGATGCCAGCAGGTAGAACGCGCCGTCGCCGTTCAGCGGCGGTTTAAGCGTCTCCACAGGTCCAGCAACTGTTGGGAGATTGATGAGGTCGAGCGATCCTGATCGGCCTCATCAGGATCTGATTTTTCGCTGTAATTGCTGTCCGTCAGTTCGCTGCTCTTAACGCGCAGCAGGTAATCCCCCAGAACCTCCATCGGATCAGGCTCAGTAGAGGGCGTTGGTACTGGTTCAGAGTCAGTGACAGGCAGTGGATCTGGGATTGGCTCCGGTTCAGGTTCTGGTTCAGGTGCAGACGTAGATGCCGGTTCGCGAGATGCCGCAGGAGTTGGAGTAGGAGACGGCGTTGGCGATGGAGTCGGTTGAGGCTCAGCTGATGCCTGGGGCTGAGGTGTCGCTTCAGGTTCGTCTGACGTTTGGGGTGGTGTTTCTTCTGGGGGGGCAGGCTCGAACTTGATCTCAGTTGTCAGATCAGAAGTTGGTTCTGGTGCTTGAACTGTGCCGCCACTTGCCGCTAAGTCCTCCAGCCAGGGCATGGCACTTGAGCCAGCAGGAAGGGAGGATCCTGCGCTGGTCGTCGTTCCTGCCAGAAAGGGATCTTTGAGTAGATCCGGCAGTGGCAGGTTTTGAGTCAGTGCTGCTGGTTCTGGGGACGATGGCTGGGATGTTGGTGGTTCTGGCGATTTCTCTGATGTTTGCGGAGCTTCAGCCCAGCTCAGTCCCTGTTGCGCCAGCTCCGCCAGCGTGTCGTGGGGCTGACTGTCGAGCACCAGTTGAAAGTACTGGGCGGCTGTTTCTGGCTGGCCCAGTCCGTACAGGTCGATGTTGCCCAGCAACAGCGCCACAAAAGCTCTCCAGCCGATGACCGCGGCCTGCGTTTCAGAGTCTTTAGGAGCCGCATCGAGCTCATTAAGTAGATCTGTGGCGATCTCGTGCGCATCGGCGTGACGCGCTTCTGCGAAGGCCTGCTCGGCATCCTGATAGCGCTGTTGGAATTCGCCGTCCACGACTTAGGGCTGCCTTGAACCTGTTGTATCGCTCTTCAGGGTTTGTCGAGGGGTGAATTGGACCCCTGTGCTTGATGACGTTCACCACCACCAAGACCAAAGCCGGTATGAACAGCTTGCAGAGCTGCGACGCCGTCCTCTTCCGAGACCACGCAGCTCGTGCGGATTTCACTGGTGGCGATCAAGGCGATGTTGATGTCGGCATCCGCAAGGGCCCGGAACATCCGGCCGGCTGTTCCAGCGGTTGCGGGCATTCCAGCCCCCACAGCGCTGACGCGGGCAATTCCGGAGCTTTCATCGAGAGCAGCTCCGGGCCATTGGGCGAGCAGTGGTGCAAGCACCACATCCGCACGTGCCCTGTCGTCCCGCCGCAGGATGAAACTGATGTCTCGGGAGCCATCACCGTGCTGGCGCTCCGATTGCACGATCGCATCGAGGCTGATGCTGGCGTCAGCAAGGGCTGAACACAGTGCAGCTGCGGTACCAGGTCGATCCGGAACATGGCTCACGCTCAGTTGGGCTTGATCGCGATCCAGAGCCACACCACGAACCTCCGGCTCGCCTTCTCCTTCCACGGCTGGATTCAACTGCACCTGGTTGTCTGTTACATCAAAGGCTTCCTGCACGGCTTGAAGTGCATTGCGGCCGGCATTAGAGGCGATCACACAGCTCACTTTCACCTCGCTGGTGGCGATTAGGCGCAGGTTGATGCCCTGCTGTGAGAGACAGGAAAACAGCTTGGCTGCGATGCCTGGGCGGCCCATGATCCCAGCACCGCGGATGCTGAGTTTGGTCATGCCGCCCTCTGCGGCCAGTTCACCGCCGAGATCATCCAGCAGGCTCCCGGATACCTTGCGCGCCTGGTCGAGATCTTGTTCTGCGACAGTGAAGGTGATGGCATTGCTGCTGCCGTCGTGAGTGGACTGGATGATCAGATCCACGTTGATATCAGCAGATGAGAGTGCTTCAAACAGTCGCGCTGCAACACCTGGCTGATCGGGGATGTGCGACAACGCCAGCACGGCTTGTCCATCCACCTGCTCGACACCGTCCACAGGACTGCACAGCTCCAAGCCATCGCGTCCGATGCTGCGGCTGCTGCGGCTGGTGAGTCGCGTGCCCGGCTCATCGCTCCAGCTGGAGCGCACCACCAGATTCACGCCGTAGTTACGTGCGATCTCCACCGCCCGGGGATGCAGTACGGAGGCGCCCAGGCTGGCCAGTTCGAGCATTTCGTCACAGCTGATCGTTGGCATCAGCTGGGCGTCCACCACTTTGCGGGGGTCGGTGCTGAGTACACCGGGGACATCGGTGTAAATCTCGCAGGCGTCGGCACCGAGGGCTGCCGCCAGGGCGACGGCGGACGTGTCTGAGCCACCGCGACCGAGGGTGGTGATCTCGGCGATGCCACCGCTGCCGCAGCTGGTTCCCTGGAAACCGGCGACCACCACCACCTGCCCTTCACGCAGCCGTGCCATCACCCGGTCTGTTCGGATCTCAAGGATGCGGGCCCGCCCATGGGTGGACTCCGTCACGATTCCTACCTGGGGTCCGGTCATTGAGGTTGCGCTAACTCCCTCGGCATGGAGAGCCATCGCCAGCAGAGCGATCGACACCTGCTCACCGGAGGCCAGCAGCATGTCCATCTCCCGTTGGGGAGGTTCGCTGTTGAGACTGGCGGCTAGACCGGTGAGTTCATCGGTGGTGTGCCCCATGGCGGAGACTACGACGACTACCTCGTCGCCGTCCTCACGACTGCGGGCAATGCGCTGAGCCACAGCTTTGATCCGTTCGCTGCTGCCAACGGAGGTGCCCCCGAATTTCTGCACCAACAGGGCCATGCGCCGCGCTTCACCAACGCTGGATTTTCTCATCAGTTGGCGGTTTGCAGCTCAACATCTGCCAGCCCAACATCCTTCAGCCCAACAACCCATCGCGGAAGGCATCGCTTGCCAGAGCTCCCCGCTTCAAACGGGCCTCCACCTCGAGCAAACGCCCCAGCAGCGACAGGAACCGTTTCGGAGGACGACCCTGCAACTGCTTGCGCATCACGTAAATGCGCTTGGGGTTGCCGATACCGGCCGCTTTGGCAATCACCGCCACATCCCGCTCTCCCTGCTGCTCCAGCAGGCTCACCCAGAGCCAGCCTCGGATTTGCCCGGTGAGGGTGGCCACGATCCGCAAGGCCGGTTCGCCGGCGTCGATCAGGGCGTCCCAGCGGGCGATGGCGTCACCGGGCTTGCCCTCCAGCAAGGCGTCGCCCACCTGCAAGGCGTTGGTGGCCAGGCCGCCCACCAGCTCCTGCACAAGCTTCAAGGTCACCAGGCCGCTGTCATCAGCTCGCAGCGACAACTTGCGTAGTTCGGATTCAAGGCGAGCACTGTCATTGCCGATGGCCTCCACGAGCGCATCGATGGCATCGGGCTCGAGCGTCAGCCCAATGGCGATGGCGGTGCGCTCCACCAACTGGCGCTGACCAGCACCATCCCAGACGGCAGGCAGCACAAAACTCTGCTCGTGATCCAGGCCCTTTTTGATCCTTTTCTGCAGTGTCTTGGTGGTGCGCAGTCGCCCATCCGGTTTGGCTGGGTTCACCAGCACCAGGTGCGTGTTGTCGGGAATCAGTTCAAGGGCGGCCTCGAATTGGTCAGCCAGCTCTGTTGGGCAGGCATTGCAGAACGGACTCCGCTGCAGCAGCACCAGGCGGTCACCGCCACCGAACGGAGGTGTGCGGGCTTCTTCCAATGCCTGAGACGCTTGCCCGGTTTCAGCGCCATCAAGACGACTGAGGTTGATGCTGCTCCAGCTGGGATCGACGACCTGTTCGGTCAGACCCTGAAGGGCTCGGTCTCGCGCTGCCGCGTCATCACCCCAGAACAGATGGATGGGCATGTACTGATGATGGCAGCGATGGTCAGTTGTGGATGCAGGGTCGTGCTGGGTCAGGCCAGGAAGTCCTGGTTGGTCCAGAAGGAGGCCAGTTCCTGGTTCTGATCCAGGGCATGTGCCCGACGGATGGCCCCCTCAGCGTTGACCAGTCCGAAACCATGGGTGGTGTCGAAACCGCTTTGTCCCAGATCCATGGCGCTGCCGATCATGATTTCACGCAGTTCACCGCCATCGAGAGCCCCGTTTTCACTCCACACCAGTGCAGCGACGCCTGCCAGGTTGGGATTTGCACAGGACGTGCCACCGAAGCTGCGAACAAGGCCACCACTGTTCAGGATCGAATCGCTGTTGGTTGGCGCGACCAGCGTCAGGTTGTCGCCGCGGTTGGAGTAGCTGGCCAGTTCGGTGTCTGTGGCATTGCGATGCCCGCTTTCAAATTCAAAGCCCGTGGCGCGCAGGGCGCCGACGCTGGCGATGTGGTCATAGCTGGTGCTCGCTTTGGCAATTCCGGAAACGCTGGTGAGGTAGTTCGGATCCTGGAACGTCGTTCCGCCACCGTTTCCAGCAGCAATGGAGAAGAAGCTGAAGTCGCCGCTGCTGTTGAACAAGCCGTTCATCTCGTTTTCCGTGCCGCCGTTGGTCCACCAGGACTCCCCTTGTACGCCTCCCTGGAAGACCAGCTTTTGGTCGGGGTTGCGGTTCGCGATCGCATCGGAGATGGCGTCTTGCAGCTCGACCCCACCGGCATAAACGTTGTATCCCCATAGCCCGGCATCGGGAGCAACACCGGCCACTTCGCTGTCGTCATGGGTGGCAGCCATTACGCTCATCGCTTGATGGCCGTGATCGGACTGCGAATTCATGGTGTTGACAGCGGTTTGATAGGTCACATGACCGAGATCTCCGTGGACATCTGGGTTGCCGGTGCCGTTCGCATCGAATCCGGCGTCCAGGGACACCAGAACCACGTCTTCGGAGCCTGTGTTGAAGCGCCAAGCGCCATTGACATCCATCACCTGCGTGTTCCATTGGTCGTCGCTGCGGGCGTCCTGATCGGGTGTGAGATCGATGGCGATGTCATCGAACTGCAACCGTTCCACCCCCTGCAGATACAGCTCGTCGCCATTGCTTAAACCAAGCGAATCGAACACGGTGCCGCCGTAAAAGCTCTGATTGCCAAGCTCAGATGCCGACTGAGCATCGATGCTGTGGCTTCCATTGAAGAAGGACACATCGCTGCTATCGACACCATCGAGATGAAGCGTGTCTGTGCCACCGCGGCCCTGGAAGATGCGTGCCGATCCAAATGCAGATCCAAGATCCCGATAGGTGAAATCGTTGCTTGTTTCATCGCCCAGATGATTGCTGCCGAACTGCATTGGCTTGATCATCGTGATGGTTTCTTGGAATGATTCGATCACGTTGCGTTGTTGTCCGCTGCCGGTGAATTTGGTGACAGAAACGGAGTATCGATCTCGCAGGCTGCCACCGGAGACGGCATTGATCTTGTCCTTGAGATCAACCAGAAGGGACGATTGGCCCCGATTGATTGATTGCGTGCCCAGATCGATGACGTCGCCGGTTTCGAGGTCCTTTGCTGTGATGCTCACTTGCACAGGGGCGCCCTGGATGTTGATCTCGTCATGACGGCCAACCTGGATCGTCCGAAAGGGATTGCGCCTTGATGCGTCAAGATTAATTTTGAGTGCGCCGTTTTCAAATACTTCAGCGAGGCTGCCATCACTGGAAGCATCGATGATTCTGCGTGTCTTGAGTGGTTTGAATTCTGTGAGTGGGCTGTCTTTGCCCAGGTCAAACCAATCCGGTTTGACCTTCTGGATTTCGAAATCAGTGGTCTGCTGAAGGATTGCTACAGGGGACTGATCAAAGTTAAAACGTTCGCCGATATTTTTGCTGACAACATCGATTTTTTGATCGGTTCCGATGTTGCCATTAAGCATCAGCATTGATGATTCTTCGTCGCTGCTGTTTGAGACAATTGTGTCCTGTTTCGCGCTGATTCTGTTTGATTTGCGGAGCTTCTTTGAGAGTTGGAAGGCCATGATTTTGAGTGGAGGTTGTGACCTCTTGGGTCGTGAATCAACCCTCCACGTTTTCGATCATCTGTTCAGTGATCTCGTCTGGCTGGGGCGGTGATGTTGCGCTCGATTGCCTGTGATCGCGCTCACATCGTTGATGATGTCAGTCATGGCGACGGATCATCCAATCTTCACGGAAAGCATCCGTCGGATTCGGGCATTGCTGGGAGAGACCGGCCTGGATCCGCTTCAGCAACAGGTGCTGGAACGGATCGTGCACAGCAGTGGCGATCCCTCACTGGCCTCATTGCTGCAGTTCAGTGATCGGGCTTGTGACCGTGGCGTCACAGCGCTTCAGCAAGGTGCCGCGATCGTCACCGATACGGCGATGGCCGCAGCAGCAGTTGCGCCCATGGCCTCCCGCACCCTTGGAACGGATGTCCATTGCCTGTTGGACTGGGCTCCGACCCAGGCTCCGCCAGGGACCACCCGTTCTGCTCTGGGGATGTCCCGTGCCTGGGCAGAACTGGCCACCACGGTGCCCACGCCACTGGTGTTGATCGGTAGTGCTCCCACTGCGCTTGAGGTGCTGCTGGATCAGGTGGCGCTTGGTGGATCGGTTCCAAGCTTGGTGATCGGCATGCCGGTGGGTTTTGTTGGTGTTGCTGAAAGCAAGCGGCGATTGGCGGCCAGCGCGCTGAATCAGATCCGGCTTGAGGGCAGCCGTGGTGGTGCTGGTTTGGTGGCCGCGACGGTCAATGCTCTTCTGCGGGTGGCTGCAGCGTCAGGGCATCGCCCTGCCAGCTAAGTCGCCAGCCGCCAGGGAGGTCGCTCTGTCCCCCTGGCTCTCCAAGTTCCAGTCGACCGCTGAGTTGCTCCAACTGCATGGCATCGAGTGGAGGCACTCCTTGCTGCTCCAGCCAGAGAGCCAGCAGCACTCGGCGTGTCTTACTGCTTAAGGCGCCGATCTGGCGGCGTTGGAGCACTCCGTCGCACTCGAGTTGTTGGAGCACCAGTTCGGCGAGCTCTGCCTGTATGTCCCGCACATGGGACAGTCGCTCTGCCAGTCCAGCCATGCGCAGACTGCTACCTGGATGGAGCTTTTCCAGCACGGGCACCACGTCATGGCGGATGCAATTGCGAGCCAGGCTTCGATCGTCGTTACTGGGATCCAGCCAGATCGGCACGTTCAGCTCTGTGCAGATGCTCAGGGTTTCGGCGCGGCTGAAACTCAGCAGTGGCCGGCGCAGCCATGGGCCCTCAGGGACGTTCTGCCGTAGGGGCCGGGCTGGCCTCAGGCTGCTGAGTCCTTTGAGATCAGTACCGCGCGCCAGATGCAGCAATAGGGTTTCTGCCCGATCGCTGGCGGTGTGGCCGCTCACCACATCTCGCTGCTCCTGATGAGCTAACCGTTCCAAAGCGTCGTAACGCCAGTTTCGGGCGCTTGCCTCGCAGCTCACGGCTTCAGGATCTGCCCGTTCCACGTGCATCCGGATGGAGTTGGCCTCACACCATCTCCCCAGCTCAGAGGCGATGGCAGCGGAGCGGGCATGCCAGCCGTGATCGCCATGCCACACCATCACATTCCAATGGTGCAGACGCGATAAATCAATCAACAGCGCGAGAAGCGCCGTGGAGTCCTGCCCGCCGGAGACAGCCAGCAACAGCGGCGCTCCATCCGGCAGCAACTCAGGCGATCTGAGCAGGGTCCGATGCAATCGATCGTGCCATTGGGTCCAGGGGTGTTCCGCCGGCACGGAGATTCTGGAAATTGTTTTGATTCTCTCTTGGGGTGCGCGTTGCCCGGTGTGAGAATCAAGTCATCTGAACGCGCTTCGATGACCCGTCTTCAGCAGCTGCCCGTCGCTTTATGCCGCAGCTTGGAACAGCGCAGCACCCTGAAGGTGATTGCTGGTCTGATGAATTTTGATGCCGCCAGCGTGGCTCGGGTGGCTCGGGCTGCAGGCCATGGCGGTGCTGATCTGATTGATGTGGCCTGTGATCCTGAGCTGGTGGCCTTGGCCATCAACGAATCCGGCGGCGTGCCGGTGTGTGTGTCGTCGGTGGAGCCTGAGCTCTTCCCAGCAGCAATTGCTGCTGGCGCGGTGATGGTGGAAATTGGCAATTACGACGCCTTTTATCCCCAGGGTCGAGTCTTCGGCGCCGAGGAAGTGCTTGCGCTTACCCGCCAGACCCGTGCGTTGCTGCCCGAGATCGTGCTGAGCGTCACTGTTCCCCATGTGCTGCGGATGGATCAGCAGGAGCAGCTGGCGATCGATCTGGTGGCCGCTGGTGCCGATCTGATCCAGACAGAGGGCGGTACGAGCGCCAAGCCGTTCAGCGCCGGCAGCCTTGGCCTGATTGAGAAAGCCGCTCCCACCCTGGCTGCAGCCCACAGCATCAGTCGCGTCGTGGATGTCCCGGTGCTGTGCGCCTCAGGTCTGTCTGCAGTCACCTTGCCGATGGCGATTGCCGCAGGGGCCTCCGGTGTGGGTGTGGGTTCTGCTGTAAACCGTCTCAACGACGAGCTGGCGATGGTGGCTGTTGTGCGTGGCCTTCGGGATGCCCTTGCCAGATCTGTTGTTACTCGCGTCTAAGGCCTAGCCTTAGATCCAGTGCCAGGTGATGCCATAACTGCTCTGCACGCTGGCAAAGGTATGCCAGTTGCTTGTCTAGATTGCCGTCTCGGGCGCCGAACAGATTGGCCTGTTGCGCCGTTAGGGGACTGAGTGGGACGCGCTCCAGTGCATCGGCTGATCTGATGAATCCGGACCATACCGGTCCTGACAGGATTGAAATGCATTAGCGGCGCAGCACCATTAACTGTTGGGGATTCGCATCCTGGAAGCCCAGTTGCCGGTAGAAGTCGGCGCTGTAGGTAGTCATTAGGTAGACCCGTTCAACGCCCACCACGGGCGGAGAATGCAGCAGTTCTTCGATCACCCGGCGGCCCAATCCATGGCCCTGGAGATCTCCAGCTACCACAATGTCCCAGAGCACGGCACGGCTGAAACCATCGGAGGTGGCCCGCCCGAAGCCCACTAGCCGCTTGCCCCTCCATAGGCTCACTACAGCATTGCTGCCGGCCAGCAGGTGCCGCAGCTGGGCAAAGCTGCGGCCGCGGGCCCAGAAAGCATGGCGATCGAACAGTCGCTGCAACTTGATTAGCGCCCGGCTGGGGCGAAGATCTGGTCCGAGACCGAGCAAGCGCAGCCCGGGAGCACCGGGGGCATGGTGAACCAGCCGGATCGGGGTCACTGGTCTGGAGGCCACAACAATTCATCTTGCTCCCCTGCGACAGTGGTTGCCCGATTCTTTGTACCGCTGCTCGAGCTCCAGTCAGCTTGATTGGCGCAGGGAAGTTCATCATCGAGAATGAAAGGTGCAGTTGCGGTTACCTAGTAAGTCAAAAAGGATTTTGATATTTATTTGTAAGTGAGCTCAGGGTTACATCATTCATTGCTGAGGACTGATTTCAAATTCCTATAGCTCACTGAGTTCCCAATGGAGGACTTGACGGATCAACGTTTTAGGCAGATGATAAAATACCACTTTTGCCTTGGTCGATTTAATTTGAAAGCTGTCATTCTTGCCGGAGGGTTGGGTACAAGGTTAAGTGAAGAAACTCACTTAAAACCTAAGCCAATGGTGGAGGTGGGTGGAAAACCGATTCTTTGGCATATTCTCAAGATTTATAGCAGTTTTGGAATTGATGAATTTATAATTTGCTGTGGCTATAAGGGGTATTTAATTAAGGAATTTTTTGCAAATTATTTTATGTATACTTGTGATGTCACCTTCCATTTGGATGAGGATAATCGCATGGAGGTGCATCACCGTAAGAATGAACCGTGGAAGGTTACTTTGGTAGATACTGGTGAAGAGTCGATGACTGGTGGGCGCCTAGGTCGGGTTCGCGATTATCTCGGTGAAGATTCTTTTTGTTTTACTTATGGTGATGGCGTTGCTGATGTTGATATTCACGCCAGCATTGATCATCATAGGCGTTTAGGAAAATTGGCAACCCTCACCGCAGTTCAGCCACCTGGCCGCTACGGCGCTTTGAATCTTGACGATGATATTGTGCGGCAATTTCAAGAAAAGCCTGATGGCGATAACGCTTGGATCAATGGCGGATTTTTTGTGCTCCAGCCTGATGTCATCAACTGGATTGAAGGCGATAAAACTAGCTTTGAGGCGGATGTGTTACCCCGTTTGGCAGCAGCTGGTGAGCTCACTGCATATAAACACCAGGGCTTTTGGCAGCCGATGGATACCCTGCGCGACAAAGTACGTTTAGAAACGCTCTGGGAGACGGGTCAAGCCCCCTGGAAAGTGTGGTGATGCTTAGTAAGGATTTTTGGCGAGGTTGCCGTGTGCTGTTGACGGGACATACGGGTTTCAAAGGTAGTTGGCTCACACTCTGGCTGCTCTCTTTAGGGGCCGAGGTTTGGGGTTACTCCTTAGAGCCGGAGGGAGCTCCTAATTTGTTTCAGACCCTGGTGCTTGACAAGCCCAGCTTCGGTCAGTTCCCCGGTTCTTTGCATCATCGGATTGGTGATCTCCACGACCTTCCTGCCTTGCAGCAGCTTGTTTCTGAATCCAGGCCGCAGGTGGTTCTGCATCTGGCGGCCCAACCACTGGTGCGCCTAAGTTATCACCAGCCGTTGCTCACTTGGTCTACCAATGTGCAGGGTTGCCTGCATCTTTTGGAGGCGATAAAGCCGCTGCGGCATCCCTGTTCTGTGGTGATGGTTACCACTGACAAAGTTTATGAGAACCGGGAGTGGGATCACGGATACCGGGAAATGGATCGATTGGGTGGACTGGACCCATACAGCGCTAGTAAGGCTGCTGCTGAATTAGCAATTGCTAGTTGGCGAGCCAGTTTCTGTGGCTTGGCTGCTCATCAGACGAGCCATCTGGCTATTTCCACAGCGCGAGCAGGCAATGTGATCGGGGGTGGCGACTGGGCTGCGGACCGTTTGCTACCCGATGCTATGCGCGCTGTTGCCGCTGGTGAGCCCGTGATTGTGCGTTCACCTGAGGCCACCAGGCCATGGCAGCACGTGTTGGAGCCACTCGGTGGGTATTTGTTGTTGGCCCAGAGGTTGAGTGAGAACCCATCCGATCTCTCCAATGCCTTCAATTTCGGACCATTGCTGGAGGCCAATCGCAGTGTGAGCCAGTTGCTGGAGGCGGTGTTTCAGTACTGGCCCGGCGAATGGGTTGATCGTTCAGATCCTGAGGCACCCCATGAGGCTGGGCGCTTGCACTTGCAGATTGATTCCGCTTATCACGAACTGGGGTGGCGCCCATGCTGGCCTTTTCAGAAAACGGTGGAGCGCAGTGTGAACTGGTATCGCCGTGTGGCCCAGGGGCAGAATCCCCTGGATTGCTGTCTGGAGGACCTCAAGGCCTATCAAGAGGCTATGGGTTGTGGCCGCTGAATTGTTCAGCACACCCCTGGAGGGTGTATGGGAGCTTCGGTCCCAACCTTTCCAGGATCACCGTGGCGCTTTTTTGAATGCGTTTCGGCTTCAGGACCCGCTGTTTCAACAGGTGTGGCGAGATCGACCGATTGCCCAGGTGAATTTAAGTTGCACGGAAGCGGTGGGCACCGTGCGTGGCTTGCATTTGCAGGCCTTTCCCCATGCAGAGGCCAAGCTAGTGAGAGCTTTGCGCGGCCGTGTTTGGGATGTCGTGGTTGATTTGCGCGAGTCCTCCTTCACCTTCGGACGCTGGCATGCAGTGGAGCTGAGCCCAGAGCAGGGCAATGCCCTGCTGATCCCTGAGGGCTGTGGCCATGGTTTTCAGGTTTTGGAACCCTCTAGTGAACTGTTGTACTTGCACTCAGGCGCCTGGATTCCTGAGGCTGAAGGTGGGATTCGATGGGATGATGAAACATTGGCGATTGATTGGCCAAAGCCTGTGTCTGCCCTTAGCGAGCGAGATCAGTTGTTGCCTCGCCTGGAGTTGAAACCATGAGTCATTGCTGTCGCCATTGCGGTTCCCCTCTCGCTCATGAGGTGATTGATCTGGGCCATCAACCCCCCAGTAATGCTTATCTCACTGCGGATCAGCTGACTCTGCCTGAGATCACCTATCCCCTGAAGGTTTTTGTTTGCACCAACTGCTGGTTGATGCAATTGCCAGCTCACGCTGCAGCTGATCAATTATTCACATCTGATTATGCTTATTTGTCCAGTACATCTAGTAGTTGGTGTGCCCATGCCAAAGCGTTTGTATCTCAGGCAATTGATCGCTTGGGATTAGATGAAAAGAGCATTGTTGTGGAGCTTGCATCTAATGACGGCTATCTCCTTCAGTATGTAAAGCAGCAGGGTATTTCCTGTTTAGGAATTGAGCCAACCCATGCTACTGCTGAGGCTGCTCGAGCCAAAGGGATCGAAACCATCGAAGAGTTTTTTGGAATTGCTTTGGCAGAGAAGCTAGCAAAGGCGGATCTGGTTGTTGCTAATAATGTGTTGGCGCATGTTCCCGATATCAATGATTTTGTCGCGGGTATTGGGTGTTTGTTGAAGCCTGATGGCCAGGCCTCTGTTGAATTTCCCCACTTGCTGAATTTGCTCCAAGGTAATCAGTTTGATACTATTTATCACGAACATTACAGCTATATCAGTCTGAAGGCTGTTCAGCGGATTGTCCAAGCCGTTGGATTGCAGGTGGTTGATGTTGAGCAGCTTCAAACCCATGGCGGCAGTTTGCGCATCTGGTTAGCCCATCAAGGGCAGGTGGATGTAGCCGATTCGGTTGCCGAAGTGATAGCGCTTGAAGACGCTGCTGGCCTTGAAACCTGTGAAGCCTACGCTGGCTTTCAGAAGCGTGCAGAAGCAGCAAAATTTGACTTATTAGATTTTTTATTGGCCGCTAAGAAAGATGGCGCGCGTGTTATAGGTTATGGTGCTGCGGCCAAGGGAAATACATTGCTAAATTATGTAGGTGTTTGTTCTGATTTGCTGCCTATGGTGGCTGACCGGGCGCTCAGTAAGCAAGGAAAATATTTGCCTGGGAGCCATATCCCTGTGATCACCCCTCAAATGTTGAATGATTGTCAGCCAGACTTAGTTCTAGTGCTTCCTTGGAATCTTATAACTGAGCTTAGCGAAGAAATGCCCGACTACAAATTGCTAACGGCAATACCTTGCCTCAAGGTGATTGAGTAATTGTGATGCTGATATGACACGTCACGTGCGTAAGATTCCATACACCAAGCCTTCGATTACGGAGCTTGAGGTTGAGTATGCGACTGATGCGGCTAGAAATGGTTGGGGAGATCATTGTTATGATTATATATATCGCTTTGAAAATGCTTTTAAGCAGTATTTAGGCGTCAAGTATGCCATAGCTACCAGTAGCTGTACTGGTGCGCTGCATATGGGCATGCATGCCTTGGGTATTGGTCCAGGTGATGAAGTCATCATGGCCGACACAAATTGGATAGCCACAGCTTCGCCAATTGTGCATTTGGGCGCAACACCTGTATTTGTGGATATTTTGCCTGATAGCTGGTGTGTGGATCCAGAGCAAGTTGAAGCTGCAATCACCTCTAAAACAAAGGCAATTGTTGCTGTTCATCTCTATGGAAACCTTTGCGAGATGGACAAGTTGCTTGCCATCGGAGAGCACCATGGTATTCCCGTGATTGAAGATGCGGCAGAAGCTATTGGTTCAATTTATTATGGTAAGGGTGCTGGAAGCATGGGTCGATTTGGCGCCTTCTCCTTCCATGGAACAAAAACAATTACAACTGGCGAGGGTGGCATGTTTGTAACTAATGATCCCGACCTCTATGAGTATGTACTAACGCTCTCCAATCATGGTCGGATGCGTGGGCAGCTCAAACAATTTTGGCCTGACATGGTTGGGTTTAAGTATAAAATGAGCAATATTCAAGCTGCAATTGGATGTGCTCAAATAGAGCGAATTCAGTTGCTCACTGACTTGAAAAGGGCTATCTTTTTAAATTACTATAAATATTTGAGTGGGCTTCCAATTCGCATGAATCCTGAGCCTAAGGGCTGTACCAACAGTTATTGGATGCCTACGTTTGTTGTTAATGATGGGATTTCGTTAAAGCGTGATGAGTTGATTGAAGCACTAAAAAGTAAAGGAGTTGATGCTAGAGTATTCTTTTGGCCTTTGAGCTCAACATCAGTAGGTGGGCGAAAAGCTTTTGAAAAGAACTATCTCTCTGAATCGATTCATTTACGTGCTCTGAATCTCCCTTCACACCATGAACTTTGTCGTAAGGATTCAAGCTTTGTTTCTTCTATTGTTAGATCGTGGATCGAACGACATAATTAGTCAAAGACCTTATTTATAGTGCTCATGTCTCCATCGATAGTTGTGTTTGCAGACGCTGAAGTTGGGTTTTGCTGTACACAGTGGTTGATCGACAATTACAAGTCAGATTTGACTATGGTAGTCACTACTTCTCAAAATCAGATTTTTGACCTAGCGAAGAATAATGGTGTTTCTTCGCATGTATTCCAGGATGATATTTCATATTTGCGGTCTTTCAATGTAGAAGAAACTTTGTGCGATATTGGTTTGTTGCTGTGGTGGCCAAGTATTATAAGCCCTTCTATTATAAACTCTGCTAGGCATGGGTTCGTCAATACTCATCCAAGTTTCCTTCCGTTTAATCGAGGAAAAAATTATAATTTTTGGGCGCTTGTAGAAGAATGCACCTTTGGAGTAAGTATTCATACGGTTGAAGAAGGCATTGATTGTGGAGACATTATTTCACAAAAAAAAATTAATTATACTTGGGAGGATACGGGTGAAACTCTTTATTTCAAGGCAATCGCAGGGATGAAAGAATTGGTTTTTGATACTTATCCGCTCCTTCGACAGTTAAGGTTTCCTAGGAAGAAGCAAGATTTATCAAAAGGCTCTTTTCATTTTTCATCTGAACTTGAACCCGCATCCATCATCGCTTTGGATCAGCCCACAACTCCTAGACAGTTGTTTAATGTTTTGAGAGCGAGAACCTTTCAGGGATACCCGGCATGCAGATTTTTAGACAATGGCGTAGAATACGAGGTTAGAATTGACATCACTGAAAGAGAATGAAATATTCTGAATTTAAGAAAAACTGTATAGACCAAATCCATGCACAGGGAGTGGACAAAGATCTTTCTGCTGTTACAAGTAAATGGTTTTCATTGGCTAATGGTTATGGATATTCATATCATTTTGAATGCCTTGGGAGACCTTTAATTCAATATCCTCAAGATATAGTTCAATTTCAAGAGCTGATTTCTCAGGTCTCCCCTGATCTTATTGTTGAAACTGGAATTGCGCATGGCGGCTCACTTGTCCTTTCTGCTTCAATGCTTTGCCTTTTGGATGTTATGGATGGGCTAGATCCTAGGCAATCTCCTCGGAAAGTTGTAGGAGTGGACATTGATATTCGGCCACACAACCGCAAGGCTCTTGATGAACATCCCCTGCGCTTCAAGATGGAGCTGATTGAGGGATCATCAATTGATCCTGAGATTATTCAACAGGTTCGTAGTCATGCCCAGAGATTCGATCGGGTACTAATAGCTTTGGATTCTAATCATACCCATCAGCATGTGCTTGCTGAGCTGAATGCTTATGCTGATTTGGTATCTGTAGATAGTTATTGTATCGTTTTTGATACTGTGATTGAAGATTTGCCAAGCGGATCGTTCCCAGATCGCCCTTGGGATGTTGGGAATAACCCTAAAACAGCTGTTCGTGAATGGTTAAAGTTTCACGATGAATTTGAAATTGATAGAAGCATCGATAGCAAGTTGCTAATTAGTGTTGCTCCTGATGGCTACTTACGTCGTGTGTCGTGATTGCGTATGATTCTGCAGTTTATATTGCATAGTTTTCGGAATTTAATTATAATCTTGTATTTTAGTATGGATTTATTATTCGGAATTCGTCAATTCATTTGATCTTCTGCTGACTGATTAATTATTCTATAATACTTTATGTTAATATAGCAGTACCCTCTGTGTAGCTAATGCATGAATTTGTAACTATATTTATTCCGACTCACAATCGTCATGGATTGTTGATGAGAAATCTTGTTTGGTTAGAGCAATCTGGATGTCAGATTGTAATCGCTGATAGCTCGAATACTTCTTTTGAATTAGAAGTTGATAGATTAAATTCTGGCTCGGGCCATAAGGGTAATATATTATATTTTCATATGAATAATATTGATTATTACACAAAGATTGTTTCTGCATTAAAGGCTATTAAAACAACTTTCACTATTATGTGCCCAGATGATGATTTTATAATATGGAAAAATATTAAATATCTTGTTGCAGAAGCTGTGAAGTCAAATGCTCAAACAGTTGTTGCGAGAGATTTAAGTTTAAAAGAATGTAAAAATGGTTTTGATATTGAAGAATCATCAGAATATAGAAAATTTGGGATAAAAAGTCAAGATAATCTTTTACTGCATTTGAAATCAGCGATGTCTCCAATTGTTTGTACATATTACCAACTTCATAAGACTTCAATGCTTCTAGACTTATGGTCTCACATGGAAAAGAATAAGAGTCTGATGCCTGGTAATAAGTTGGCTGAGATTGTTTTTCGCTCAGGCTGCTTTATTAATGGTCCTGTTGTTTTTTGTGATAAAATATTTAGAGTATTGGGTTATGAACCACCTTTAAGGTCATACGATAAGAGTAAAGCCATTCAAAGGTATATACTTAACTTCTCAGAGGAAGTAAGGTATCTTCAAGATAATGGTATTTTCAAGGATTTTGTCAACATAATTGCTTCATATATAAATAAGCATCATCCTGGCTTGTCACATAAGAGTAATGAGATAGCCTTGAATTTCATCATTAATCCTATGTTTCGAAGGATGAAATCAAAGCATGAAATTTTATGGAAATCGCGTTATTCATTAGGATTTGACTTTTCTAGTGACAAGGATATGTTTGTTCGCTCTAATGAATCGTTAAAGTACGTTTTTGGTATTAGTAATGATTCGTATCGCCTTCCCGAGTATTTCATGAATCTTGAATCATACTTTTTGTCTGATGAGAGTGAGTGGAATAACTTAATTAGACTATTATCCTTCCTGAATAAACACAAATTAGAACCTCTATAAAAATTTACTACTCGCATGATCATCCGATTGTCAGAATTAAAAGTTTATAAGAGTCAAATAAAAATATATCTCCAGGTATCAAGCTGTCTCAGTCCCAATAGTGCCCTAATTTGCTATATTTTTCTTTATTTAGTATATCCACTTGCCTCAATCTTTGGGAGTTTATCAGGTTAAGAGTTCTTTTGCTCTCTTCTATCTTAGATTTTGCAACAATAGTTTTCCTGTTGACTGGACCGAGTTTTTCTAATGATTCTACCCATTGCCTTGCAATACTATATGAATCATCAAAGCTTTTAGTTATATTAAGCAATAGCTCAAACCAAATCTGCTGATTTTTGAATAAGCTATTAACGTTTATGATGAATGTATCTGATATACTAGTATTGAGCTCTTCAATAATTTTTGCAAGATAATAGTTCTCAATTATGATCGGTCTTTTACCTCCAGCTGTAAATAATGATTCTATTGAATATCCTTCTTTATAAGCATCCTTGAATGTCTCAAAAATTACTTCGTTGATCGAATAAGCATAACCTTCAACTTCTAGATGTTGAAGGCATCCATGAGAGTATCCGCTTATAACCATAGGTATAATATCTCTTATTGAGAAAAGATATATAAGTTTAAGCCCACTACATGATTTTTTCACTAAATGAATTAATTTTGACACTTGCTCAGGGCTTGTTGGTAATAATTCATTGGACAGACAAGCGATATGATTCGTTTTACCATTAAATAACTGACTTATTTTTTCAACAAGTATATCCGGTTCGTAGATATGGTTAAAAAGTGTCTGTTTTATCTCAATCGGCTTAAAATTGATAATATTTAGTGACGAGTCTACCAATAGCTTATAGTGCCTACCTTCGTAGGTATAATTTTTCAATGGTAAAAAAGGAAGGACCATCGATTGAAGACTTGTGGAGCCACATTTTCCGAATCCAAAGTTAAGAATCAATGTATTTTGCTCTCCTCGAAGCTTTTCCAGATTATTGATATTTTTTATTGTTGAAATGTTCATTTAATTTTCTGTCTGATATTATTTACATTCTATACTATCATGATTTAAAATTCAACAACCAATATTAGTTGGTCATGATGACCAGATATGGATATTATTTAAAATATAAATCGTAAATAATCTGTCTTGGTAACAAACTTTTGACCATGACTCCTCTTCTCTGCACTTTTTATCTCATATTATTCTGTTTTATTTATTTTCTTCTGTTATATTTGCTTCTTCTTGTGATTTTTGAAATGACTACATATTTATTGTGCGCTTGTTTCCTTGTAAACTGCTGGGGAGGCTCAGGAAAAACTAATACATCATTTAGCTGATCGTGTCTGCAGTTTAAGGATCGTTTGGCCTTATACCTGCTACCACCAAAGGAGAAGGAAACAAATATATGTCTCTGCCTTGACAGCGCTTCACGAACATGATTTATGATAATTACTTAAAGCGTTCTACTTTAAAGTTCACCCTCCTTATTTTATTGATAGCATGAAATTAGTTTGTTTTCCATGTGAAATTCAGCACCGAGAATTTGACTCCAAGTTATTGTTAGCAATGCGTATCGTCTCCAAAACTAAAGGAGATTGTGCTGTATTAATTGGTTATGATAAATACTTTTCATCAATTCTAAAAAATACTAAAAGCGTATTTTTGCTAGATAAAAGCATGAGTACTATAATGTATAATGCTAGAATAAAGCCCTGCAAACTTAATGACGGCATTGTTTTTATTAATGATGAAGAAGGTGTTAATGATCTTGATGAAACCCCTGAGGCTTTGGATATTAGGCTTGATCCAAATTCAATTAGTTATATTGACAAGTATTTGGCCTGGGGAGAGGATGATGCAAACTTTTTTGCTAGCAGAAAATCAGGGTTATCTTCAAAAATAGTCATCACAGGGAGTCATAGGTACGATCTCCTAAATCATATTGGAAGACAAATATATCAGGAAGATATAGCTGCCATAAAATCCTTATTCGGTTCATTCATATTGTTTAATGACAATCTGATGGTCGATCAATATGATAAAACCTATGTTCCACCAACTAATCAATTTGCTGCTGATGCTAAATCACAAGCTAGAGCTGAACGAGAATGGGATAATATTGTTAGCGAGCATGTACAGAGACGCACAAAAGTCCGGGATTTTCTTCTTAAATTGTCTAAAAATAATTTTAACGTTGTAGTAAGACCACACCCAGTTCACGACCCAATTTACTGGCATGAAAATTTTCGTTTAAATTCTAGAATACATACTTTATATCAAGGACCTGTAGAACCTTGGATCCATTCAGCAGATGCTGTTATAACAACTGGTTGTACTACTGGTTTACAAGCTGCTTTGGCTAACAAGCCAAGTTTTGAGCTACCTGTGACGGCAAAATCAAAGGCCTTTAGTTCTAAAGTTCTACCTAAATGTCATACAATTACAGATTTCAAAAATCTCACCTCAGCAAATCTCTCTGATCATTTTTCTAGCCGCCAATCTGAAATTAAGAAAAGATGGTTTACTTCTGAGTCTTCCACAAAACAAATGTCTGAATTAATTATCACTCACCTCCACTCTTTAAAGTCGCACGGCTCCTTGAATTGGCTTAATAATATTTCACGTCTTCAACCTTTACCTCCTAAGTGGAGAAACATAACTACTGATCTTGTCCTCAGAAGAGCTACATCGATCAATAAAATACTTGGCACTGAGGACAAAGTTAAAATATCAAAAGTAAATAACAGTCTATATCTTGTCCATCGAAAATAGTCTTAATAAGATTTACTCCATCCTGTGTCTTCCTTCCAAGACCATACTCGTGGATCGCGAAAATGGTCTGCAATCCGATCAAAATCCCGTTCACTCATTCCAACATAATTAAGCCACCTCGCTAAATCCTTTGGTTTAATATGATCCATTTTTTCTACAAGTTTGATGCCTTCTGTTCTGCTCAAAATTCCTGCACGAATATCCTTTGACGCGTGATCTGTGCATCGACCATAGCCGAATTTAATAAATTTTAGATAGTCATGAATACCATTTTCGTGCATATCATCTAAATTAGATCCTTTTCTGTAAGTCCTCTCAAAAGGAGTATCACTTACCTCGAAACCATATTTCTCTACTACTAATTCCAAATGAGTATTCGACTCCCATGGTATGTAGTGACCCAGAAATATTTGTCTTAGACCAATATTGCTTATGTCTTTGTCACTTGGATATTTCCAAGGTGTCATATCCTTATCGGTGATTCCATCGATTCCTACGAAGAAATTCCAATCAAAACCTCTTCCATCATGTTCAGTGCGTTCTCTATAGTTCATTTCTGGAAAGTCACTCATAGAAAACTGCCCACATAAATCAGCGTAACCATGCTCACCCCAGAATATTAAGGGGATTTTTTGTTGCACCGCAATTCGAGGAGCTGTCGTGTAGATGCCGACGTGTGAATGCCAATTCATATCTCCCATGACTATGAAAGCTATTTTGTTCAGTTTCTTCAATGTTTTGACTGATGGACTAATAACTAAATGATCACAATCAAAAGCATTTCTCATATTCCATAAGTTTTTCCAGCCAATATCTGTATAATTATTTCCATTGTATGTTACAAGAAGAGGATTTAATCCCATTACCTCTTTTATATAGTGGGTTTGATAATACGAATCTTTTCCTCCGCTAACAGATACAATACAATCATAGCTTTTCGATAAATTTTTTGAATTAATTATTTTGGATAAATACTCCTTTAGCTGATCATACCTTTTGTTTGTTTGTGAAAGTTTTACTTTCGATATTTTGCACCCCATGCACTCACCATCTTCAGCAAATTGCATAGGAGCTGCGCTAATAGATGTGTATAAGCATGATGTACATTGGCGAATTTTTGTCAGCTTAGAACCATCATATTTGTCTTTATGAAATGTGGAGTTTTCACGCGCTTTTTCCATTAATAAATTTTTTTCTGTCTGTGAATATTCTGGTTCTCGTTTAATGAAGGGAGAATCAATTGATGGATATCTAACGTTTTTACAGCCACTTTCTACCAACTCTTTCTTAATATTAAAGTACGAAAGTTCGGTGAAATAAAATACATTAGAAGCTGCTACTGCTGAAACATTCTTGCTGTTCAATCCATGCATAAAATGCGAATTTGTTGTGGCCCCGCTATTAATGATAATTGGAATATTGATTACCATTTTTTCGATTACTTCTATTATATGTTTATCATATCCAAGGGTTGAACCGTCATTATTTATAGAGCTGATGATTAGTTCACCTACTCCCAATTCTGTTGCGTATTCGATTGCCCTATCAAGAGTAAAGCCTGTATTTATCTTTCCTTTCGCTTTCCACACTGAACTCCCTGTAGAATCATGTCTAATATCAATTGATCCTGTAATTGCCTGTTTTCCATATCTTAAAGACGATTTTCTGATTAAGTCCGGGTTATCAAACAGAGAGCTATTAATTACCACTTTGTCTGCACCAGCTTGAAATAGTTCATCAATTTGCGATGAGCTCCGAATTCCACCACCAATTGTTAACGGACAGTGGCAAAACTTTGCCGCTTTTTCTACAAGTTCAATAAATGAACCTTTTCCAATATTGTGATATTTGTCTTCTCGTCTAGAATCCATTATGTCTGTATCACTTATATTGTTAAGAATGATCTCATCTGCATTCCAGTCTGAGAGTCTTTTGATGGTTGGTATTGGATCGCCAATCGCTTGAAAATATTTGAAGAGTTGACTTCTTACAAGAAGTCCCTCTTTTACCAAAATAATGGGTATGAGTCTTTTGAGTGTCATTTACATACCTCCAAAGAAGTTTTTAATCAAGCTTAAACCTTGATATTGTGATTTTTCAGGATGGAACTGTACTCCCAATAGAGAATTCTTTTCAATTGCTGCTGTGACTTCTGAATCTCCATGTTTATAGCATGCCACCCGATTATTAATGTCCCAGCATTTTACATAGTAAGAGTGTAGGTAGTAGAAGTCACCATTTAGTAGCTCTAGGTTTTTATTTCCAACCGCGCAGCTTTGGTACGTAGAATTCCAACCAATTGATGGTACAGGAGCCTTACTATTATCTAAGAATTTTACACTCGCATCAAAGTATCCAAGGCCTGTCTCATTTTTTGAGCTTTCCTCACTTTGTTTGCATAAAAGTTGCATACCTAAGCATATACCTAAACCCGGAACGTCGCTCTTTACCAGTTTCTCTATTACACGATCAAGCTTTTTCCCCCTGATATTTTTCATCCCTTCGTCAAATGTACCTACTCCAGGCAATATAAAGCCGCATTGATTTTGGCTCTGTTTGAAATTATCTTCATGATCAACAGGCATTGCATCAAAATTTAAGAAGTTCAATGCATTTACGAGTGAACCAATATTTCCTACACCGTGGTCAATGATCAAAATCTTACTTGTTCTTTTTTTCATCAGTGTTAAAGTCTATAATCAGATTATTTTATTTTATTGAATGTTCCGAAAAATAATTGTCTTAGGTGCCAGAGGCATGGCTGGCCAGGCATTCTATAAATACTTCAAGGAGCGCGATCTTGATGTATTGGGCGTATCGCGTAATGGTCCTGATCTTAATCTTAATCTTGTCACTGAATACGATTTCTTAGAGGATATTTTTTGTTCTTTTAAGCCATGTATTGTTGTTAACTGTGTAGCCCTAGTATCATTACAAGCTTGTGAAGATAACCCAATTCTTTCCTACCAAGTTAATTCTTTGTTGCCTTCTAAGTTGGCTTCTTCATCTAGGCGTCATAATTTTTTGTTCCTTCATATCTCTACAGATCACTATTATTTGTTGGATGATGTCCCCTCTCTTCACTCCGAAATTGATCCTATTATTCTAATAAATAGTTATGCCAAGTCAAAGTATCTTGGCGAGTTATATGCTTCCTTGTGCGACAGAAGTTTAATTATCAGGACAAATATTACTGGTTTCCGCAATTCTGTTCATCGTCCGACATTTATTGAATGGATGATTGATTCGCTTCAAACTTCCGCTTCGATTCAGCTTTTTACAGATTTTTACACATCTACTATTGATGTATCCACGTTCTGTTGCTTTGTTTATTCGTTGGCTCAGATAGGTTGTTCTGGTTTATTTAATATTGCATCTTCACGGTCAATATCAAAATTCAAATTTGCTTCCTTACTGGCAAAAGAAATGAAGGTAGACTTGTCCGGTGCTTCTGAAGCCAGTGTTCAAGGACTACATCCTGCGAGAGCCTCAGATCTTGGATTAGATTGTTGCAAAGCAGAAGCAATACTCGGTTTAGTTATGCCATCGCCAGAGGAAGTCGTATGTTCTCTTTGGCGTCAATACGACCTATTATAAATAATGTGTTATAGTCATGATTCTTTTATTGCTTAATTGTTCTATGCATATTGGTACCTCTGAAATATCCTACAATGCTCCTAGTTATTTTATTGCAGATATTGCGGCAAATCATGACGGTAGTCTATCTCGCGCAATTGATCTGATAAATCTCTGTGCTGAGGCAGGTGCTAATGCTGCTAAATTTCAAAACTTTTTTGCTGATAGTATTGTTTCCAAATTGGGTTTTAGTAAGCTGAAAGATCTTGATTCTCATCAGTCTTCTTGGGAATCTAGTGTTTATGAAACATATGATCGTGCGTCGATTTCTTTGGATTGGTCAAGCCATTTAAAGAAGGCTTGTGATAGTGCTGGTATTGATTATTTGACTGCGCCTTACGATTTATCTATCTTAGATTTTTTAGATTCATATGTATGTGCCTGGAAAGTCGGATCCGGAGATATCACCTGGTTAGAAATGATTGAAAATCTTGCAATACGTGGCAAGCCTTTGTTATTAGCAACAGGGGCTTCATCTTTTGACGAGGTTAAAATCGCCTTTGATTGCGCAAAAAGATTAACCTCTGAAATTGTTCTTATGCAATGCAATACTAACTACACAGGGTCATTATCCAACTTGCGACATGTAAATTTATCTGTGCTTAAGACATATGCTAGATATTTCCCTGAAGCAATTCTTGGTCTTTCAGACCATACACCAGGTCACTCAAGCGTCTTAGGCGCAATTACTTTGGGGGCTCGAGTCATAGAAAAGCACTTCACGGATGACACATCACGTCCAGGTCCTGATCATCCCTTTTCTATGGATTCCACATCATGGACTGAGATGGTCGTAAGGTCACGAGAGCTTGAGGCCGCCCTAGGCGATGGCGTGAAACGTGTTGAGGCGAATGAGATTGAGACAAACATCCTTCAGAGACGCTCCTTACGGGCTGCATGTGATATCCCAGCCAAGACGGTTCTTGATAGCTCGCTTGTTTCCGCACTTCGCCCTTGTCCTCCTGACGGTTTACCACCCTCTCACCTTCAACGCATTGTTGGAAAAACCACTATTGATGCAATAGCAAAAGGGGATCTAGTTCTTTTGGGTAACCTTTATGCCTGATGCGAGCTATCGTTATACCTGCTTTTAACGAAGAAGCAACGCTAGACGAAATCTTACTTTCTGTATATGATTTTTGTGATCTTGTTGTGGTTGTCAACGATTGCAGCACAGATGCGACTTTAGAAATTTGTAGTCGTTATGATTATGTTCAGACAATTACCAATAGCATCAATCGCGGATATGAATATAGTGTGTTAAAAGGATTGTACCATTCTTTAAAATTAAATGCATCGTCAATTTTAACTATTGATGCGGATGGTCAACATCCAATTCATGAGATCCCGAAACTTTTTGATTTTATCGAAAACCATGGTTATTCAATTTCAATAGGTTCTCGCTCGAAGTTACCTAGGATATCTGAATACATCTTCTCAATTTATAGTTACATCTTTTTCGGTGTATGGGATATAACTTCTGGCTTTAAATGCTATAGGTCAAGTGTAATTAGCAATAATGTGTTTCCAGACTACCCCTCTGTAGGCACATATTTTACAATCAAATGTTTACTTGATGGCTTCAGAGTTAAATCATCTTATATTATTACTCACGATAGAATCGAAGGAGTTTCAAGATTTGGCTTGAGTATTACTGCTGAATTTAAAATTCTAGTAGCTTTTTTTAATGCAATTATCCTTCATCTTCAAAGGTTTTTACTAATACTTCGTCTTCGATAATTAAGACATCAATTTCTGTTTTAAGAAATACATCGTAAGCATCCTTTGAGTTGCTTACTATTGGTTCTCCATGTAGATTAAAAGATGTATTTAGCAGACCATAACAACCTGTTCTTAGTCCAAATGCTTCTATAAGATCATAGTATTGTACATTTGTTTTTCGATCTACTATTTGGGGTCTGCAAGTTTCATCATATGGATGAATCGCTGCTTCTAGCAGTTTTTTGCCAGCTTTTGTAGTCTCACAGCACATTGTCATATATCTGTAGCTATTAATATCGGTGTCTAGATTAAAGTACTCTTCAGCATATTCTTCAATAACCGAACAAGCAAACGGCATCCAAAAATCACGATTTTTAATCTTTTCATTGATAATCTTTTTTATTTTGTTGCTTCTGGGATCTGCCAAGATCGATCTGTTTCCTAGAGCTCTTGCACCAAATTCTTCTCTACCAGAGCATCTTGCTACGATTAATCCATTGCATAACATTGATGCTACATCATCTTGATTATATCTTATTTTTCGAATTGTAATTTCTCGATCTTTGTTCCAGATTAGTTGACTACTTAATGTTTTATCTTCTTGTGTTACTGCGTTTTGGCCCAAATACGGCGTGAATGTTGTCATACTATCAATATGCTTTTTTTCTTTGAATAGATAAGATAATACACAGCCCATTGATTGTGATGAATCATCTGGAGATGGTGGTACAAATAAGTTTTTAACACTAGTTTTTTTTGCTATTAACATATTATTCTTGACGTTCATGCATACACCCCCAGCCATAACCAAATTGTTAATTTTCAAATTTTCAGTAAGGTTGCTTATCCACTTTCCAACTAGATACTCTGTATATCTCTGAATAGCACCACTTATTGAATCAAATCGCTCACCATCTAGCATTTCTTTAATAGCAAAATATAAATCTTTTGGTTTATTTTTAAAGACAAAATTAAATTTCTCTACATCTTGTAAATCTTTGAATTTATTTACTATATGCTCAGAGTATTCCTCTTTGCAGTATGGTGCCATACCCATGACTTTGTATTCATGTTCGTTCGGTTTTAAACCAAGAATAAGAGTGACATATCTGTATAGTCTACCAATAATAAAGCTATCACCAGAGCATATTTTTTCTATTTTTAATTTTCCTTCCTCTCTCTTGTAAACATATGCTGTATAATTAAGATTATCACCAAAAGCATCTAATGTACAAACTATACAGTCATCCGCATGATAAATTTTCGGAGCCATAAAGTAAGCATAGTTTGCATGGCTCCTAGAGTGATCCATGAACACTATGTCATCAACACTAATTCCTAGATGATGAGATACAACGTCCTTTCTAATATTTGCAAATCTGAGTACCTGTTTAGAAGATACGTGGCCTGAGTCACCGTGCATTTCATTAATTATTTCGTTCCAGAATTTTTTACCTGGAAACTGCTCTACATCTAATTTATCCCTAAAAACTTCTAATTGACTGATCTCTGCTTTTTCGTACAGGCGAGGCTTCCATACCTCTCTTTGTTCTCTTATATAGTCTTGAATTGTGAATTTTGTATAGTGTCTAGTCAAAATATACCCTGGACTCCACATTGTCGATACAAATACTACTTTGTCAATATCTTTCCTCTTTAAGTTATTCTTTTTTAGTAAAAAATTAATTGCTTGAATCGGATATCGCTCATCATTTTTGACTCTTGATAACCTTTCTTCGGATAATGTCCCAATTAGTTTTCCCTCTATCCAAAGACTTACAGTAGAATTTTGTTCCCAGTTAATGCCTACTACTTTCATTGATTCAACTTATTTTCAAAATTTTAGCACGCCACTTGTGTTCTCTGCTTAGTTTAATCTCTCAAATCCGGAGTGGCACAATGGGCCGTCAATCAACTTCAAAAGGTCATCATTACTTTTGCAGTTTGAAAGCATTTGGATTACTTTTTTGAATTCTTCTAAATATTTTTTTATTATATCAGAGCTGTGACTTGTCGATGCGTAGAAATTTGTCCCTGATAAATAACCTGCTTTTAGCATTTCTTGAGTTATTAATGTTTTACATGCTATTGAGTCTCTGTTCTTGACCACAAAGCCTGCCAATGATGCGATGCCAGTAATACTATATTCTATGTCATTTTCTGTGAATATTTCTTTCCAGCTTTCTTTTACCTTATTTCCAAGCTGTGTAATATATTCCCAGCTTTTTTCCCGTTCCATTATTTCCAGTGTTTTGAGAGCTGCTGTAGGCCCAATCCGTTCAGTCCAGAAAGTGCTACTAATAAAGGTATTTTGCGCTTCATCCATATATTCTTCTTTCCCTATTACTGCTGTGATTGCGTAACCATTCCCTAGTGCTTTCCCAAATATACAAATATCTGGCGTGACCTTATATTTTTTATGCAGTCCCCCAAAGGTTTCTCTAAATCCAGATGTGCATTCATCAAATATAAGTACAACTCCTTTCTCGGTGCATAGTTTTCTTACATTATCTAAGTAACCTGATGTTGGCTCAGTATTTCTTTCTACTTCCATTTTCACTACACCTATTTCACGATTTTCAAGTATTAGTTTTAACGCCTCCAAGTCATTGTAATTAAATGGATAAACTGTGTCTTGAAGAGCTTTTGGTACCCCTTTTGGTTTAAGACCTGTTAGCAGGTGTTCATCAAGTCCCTCACCGTTTCTCAGATTTGTGGCTAAATACCAGTCGTGCCATCCATGGTATCCGCATATTGCCACTCCATCTTTCCCAGTTGCCGCTCTAGCGATTCGAATCGCGATAGCATTGGCCTCACCACCTGTTCGTGCAAAACGTACTCTGTTTGCCCATGGGTGTATCTTGACTAACTTCTCAGCTAGATAAACTTCTTCTGGGCAATTAAGTGTCGACATATTGCTTCTCCCAATTACTTCTTTCACTGCTTCGTCTATTTCTTCTCTTGCATATCCTAGAGTGTTAGTGCCTATTCCCATCATTGACATATCTATGAATACTCGACCATCCAAATCTTTTACTCTGCATCCATATGCGCTGTCGTAATACGTTGGCCAGTTGTTTGGTAAAAATATTTCTGCTCTTTTCGAGAGTAACATATTACCGCCCGGAATAACTTTTTTGGCCCTTCCCCATAGTTTCTCTCCCGTTGACTTTTTCATGCCTTCGTTACGTTTGTGCATCAAATTACTATCAAAAATATTAGGATTAAGTTCTTTCAACTTCAGAACCTCTTTCCATCCTGCCCCGATGCTGTCGTTCAGGTGTTGATCAATTCTTCTTAATAAGTCTATGTCCTCTTTCTCATCTACTGTCCATCTTAGATAAGAATAATCCTCCGCATTTTTTATACAGTGTCTTTTGACTTGGTCAGTATTTTTCATCCAAGGTGTCACATGCTCTCTTTCTTCGTTGCTATTTGCCTTTTCATATGCACTTTGTAGTACTTCCATTGAAAAGACCTCTATATCCAATCCGTCAGGATATGTTGGAGGGTTGCAGTTACTTATGTAATCAACTTTCTTATTCCTGAAGGTTCTTATTGCATCATCTATTAGGTTTGGATCAGCTAATGGACAGTCTCCTGTAATTCTTACAATTATATCTCCTACGTATAATTTGGCTGCATGATAAAATCTACTAAGCACATCTATTTCCTCTCCCCTATAGCATTTAATACCATTTTGCACAGCCAACTTGCAGAGCTCATCGTCGCTAGTTTTTTTTGTTGTCGCCAGTATTATTTCGTGTGTTTCTTCGGAACGTTTGAGTCTGCTTATTAATAGCTCTAATAAACTAATCTTCCCTACTTTCATCATGACTTTGCCCGGCAAGCGTGTTGAATTGTATCTTGCTTGTATAACTATGATTGTTTTCATTATTCGATTACTGAATTTTTCCTTATTATAGAGGTTTTGACCCAGTTGTTACGTTCGTCAGTATATTTGCCTGTCGATATATCTCTTACACTAGAGTCCATAATTGTATAGTGTGTGTGCCATAAAAACATTTCTTCCGGCTTTGTTTTGTAGCTCTTTATACCCCCTTTATGATGATATTTGTTGCTCATGTCAGCCTTTGACCAAAAGTCGTGGATGATTATCCAACTTTTATTTTTTGTGACTCTATTTCCTTCCGCACTTATTGAAAACAATTCTTCTCTATCACATAAGTACAAGCAGAATCCGTAGATCAGTATATCAATACTGTTAGTTTTAACTGGTAGGCTTTCTGCACTTCCTTTTCGTATATTTATTCCATGTGTCTTACCTGTTTCTATTGCTGCTGTACTAGGCTCTATACCTAGATATTCCCAATCATAATTCTCCCTTAGAGCTTTTAGTCTTCTCCCATCACTACAACCTATTTCTAGTAAACTAACCCTGTTATCAAGATGTTCTGCAATTTCTTTTATATATTTACATATGGGATCATATTTTAAAAATTGGTTCTTATCATAGTTCTTATTTCTTTTATACCATTCGTCCCCTTCGGTGTTCATAAAGACTTCTCTTTGTTTGTCCGCCATTTCCTTGGATCAATATCTTCTATTTTAGCCCAATTCCATCCTAAATAGTCTGATGTGCTGCACTCTTTAATTCTTCTTTTTTCTATTTGCAATATTTGGATTAAATGTTCCGCGCTCTCTACACCAATTGTTATAGCTTCTAAGCTTTCAATACTACTTACAAAATTTATACATTCTTCCAGCTGTGTCAGATTTTTTTCTTTTAGGGATGCTTTCCATCTTTGATGGTGCTTTATCATCTCCTTACTTAGCTTATACCCTGTTAGATTCTTACTAAGTAGTATTCCCTGCATAAAAATACTTCTTGCGAATATTTTTACCCCATTATCTTTCAGCCACTTTATCCCACCATTTCTAATTATTCTCTGATCAAATACCGATATAGGTAGTTGAACAATGTCAATATTTTTAATCTTTACTTCGCTGATCTCATTTTTTTCATATATCGATATTCCTATGTTGTCTATTTGCCCATCTTCTTTTTTTTCTTTCATCCAATTTAATAGACATTCGCCTTCGTTTGTTCCTAATATACTTGGAGTGTGAACAAGAAGCCCTTCTAATTTGCAAACTCTGAGTTTTTTAAAGCTTCCCTGTAATGCTCTTTCAGCTTTCGTTGTCGAGAATATGCCATTTTGAGTTACATCCTCTATGGCGATTTTCGTGATTATTTTAAATTTTGAATTATTTTTTATACACTTTCCCAGGTTTTTTTCTGAACTTCCATAATTCATTGCAGTGTCAATATATTTAATTCCGTAGTTTTCACATAGATTGATTATTTTACGCATTTCTCCAATTCTTGTCCTACCTTTTTTGTTTGTAATTCCATATTTCATTCCGAATTGTGCTGTGCCTATGCAAAATTTTGTTTTCATACAGGCTTAAACTTGTCGTCTACATTGTTAGTTATTAATCGCCTTATTTCGGAGATTGTCAGGAAGTCTGGATTTTCACCGGAATTATATTTAAAGCCTTTGACCACCTTCTTTAGCTCTAGCCCACTTTCTATGTATTTCTTTTCGACACTTCCATCTGCGGGCATTATAACATATTTATTACCAAAGTCATACGTACTTTCACTATCTGCTTCTGTGATCATCTCTTCATGGATCTTTTCTCCTGGCCTTATACCTATTATATTTTTCTTACAGCTCGGACCAATCGCCTCGGCAACATCCATGACTTTGTAACTTGGGATCTTTGGCACGTATATTTCCCCACCTTTATTTTCCTCCAATGTCTTTATAACCATTTGCACCCCTTCTTGTAATGTTATGTTGAACCTTGTCATGTCTTGATGTGTAATTGGCAATACTCCCTCCTTCGCTTTATTAATAAAAAATGGTATGACGGAACCGCGTGATCCCATAACATTTCCATATCTTACGACCGAGAATCTTAAATCTCGAAATCCCACCATGTTGTTTGCAGCAACAAATAACTTGTCTGAACATAGTTTACTTGCTCCATATAGATTTATCGGCGCTGCTGCTTTATCTGTACTCAAAGCTATTACATTCTTTACTTTGCTTTGGAGGCATGCTTTTATGAGATTATCTGCACCGATTACATTCGTTTTTATAAATTCCATTGGATTATATTCTGCTGCTGGCACCTGCTTTAGTGCTGCTGCATGTACAACAACATCTATTCGCTCTAATGCCAATAACAACCTTTCGTGATCTCTCATATCTCCCAAGAAGAATCTAATTTGAGGAAACTTATCTTGTGTGTATGTTTGCTGCATTTCCCACTGTTTTAGTTCGTCTCTGCTGTACACAACAAGCCTTTCTACACCAAAGTCTGAACCTAAAATTTGTTTTATAAAGGCCTTTCCAAAACTTCCCGTACCCCCGGTTAGCAAAATTCTCATCAAGCTTTATTTGCTCTTTTGATCCTAACATGTTGCCAATTTCCATTTTTTTCCCATCTTTTTGCTTGTTATGCTTCTGCTAACCTTTAAGTCTATAATTTTCGTTCATGAAGCTCTTACTTAGTCCGCGCAAGCCTGCCCTTTCGAAGCGATCGCTCCCTTTGTGCACCTTTCGCACCAGTAAAAACTATTTGTGGTGTTTAATCCGTGACCGGCTATTGGAATATTCCTTCAGCTCTACCCCCAATATCCTAGATGCTGCATGTCATGCATCATTAACTCGTACTATGTTTCCTCATTCATGTCAATACTTTGGTCTTGATATCTCATTGTCTAGACTATCTGAGGCTAAAAAGGTATCGTCCCCAGGTGATGTCTTTTTTCACGCAGACTTAATTCGCCCTATTCCTATTTCAGACTTTTTCCACCTAATTGTTTGTTGTAATACTATATCGCATATCCCCTCGGAATTCCACCCTTTGGCTCTTGCTAATTTATGCCAAATGTTAATGCCAGGGCATGACTTGTTGCTCAATTGTTCTCTTGATGGAAGTCATACGACGATTTCTCAGTATCTACTGAATAGTTTTTTGACAGTCGAATGTATCTATTATGATTCTGTGTACTCTGCTGAAGTTGAGGATAAATCGTCCTTAAGTTCTTCAAATATTGTTTCAGAAACTATTAGGTGTGAATCCTCTGTTCCTAATGATGCCTGTATGCACAAGCAGCTTTTCTTGCACGCTAGATCCCTAATACTACCTCCCTGTGGCGTTACCAATTTTGAACCAAATTCTGATTCTGTCATCAGTCTTAATGCAGTGCCTAAAGTCAAGAGTCTTGTTTTTTCTGATGATCTCGACCTTGTAGCTCATTTATCTTCTAACAATGGTTGTTCAGCTGTATTTATTACATCCAAGTTTTTTTCTACAGATATCGGTCGAAAATTTTGTCTAGCACTTGAGTCAATTTCTGTACCCTTTTATGTTCTTAGTACTGGACTCGCTATCCCCTCCCATCTGTATAATTTTTATTATGTAGGTTTGGAACAGGGTTGGTCTTGGGATTTAGCTCAGGATCGTTTAGCCATTAATCAGTTGCGTCAACGACAAGATTCAGCAAATCATATTGTTTTTGTTAAAGAACGTGGCGATAGTGTCTGTCGTCCTTCTGTAGTGAGTTTGGATTTTTGATTATGAGTAATCCGTTCTTCTCTGAATTATGTAGGGATTTCTATCGCTTATTGCTTAAATCAGACTTAACCTTGGAAGAAAGGTATCGTATAGGTAATTTGGTCTCCCAGATCTCAGCAAAGAATCAGCTAGATCGCTGGAAAACCATTACTAAAGCTAGAGTTGAATTTTCTTCCCAACTTAATTCTCTTGTCTATAATGGTTTTCTTCGTTTAAACATACCCTTCTCATCTCTGATCATTGATGAGATTTCCTCGCTCCCATGCCAGGGCCATGGTAAATATTCAGATGGAAATCGTGTTGAGACAGAATATCTTCATAATGTTTCCAGTCTTTCTTCAGTTCGACGTCTCTGCAGTGATTCTCAACTAAATACACTTGTATCCTTGTATCTTGGTGCACCTGCTTATCTTTATGAGTGTGAGGCTTGGTGGCAATATCCTCAAGGCAATTCTCATAGACCAAGTAATGCTCAGCTCTGGCATCGTGATAGAGATGACTTCCATGAACTTAAATTATTCTTCTATGTTACTGACGTTGATCAAGAATGTGGTCCTCATGCCTTCATACCGCATAGCCATAATCCTTCAACCATCTCTATTGCTTTTGATGATGTAGATTATCCACTAGTGTCAGGACGTTCGTCCTCATTTATCGATGATGATCATCTTCAGCATCTTGGTCTGTTGGTCTCACCTAAGGTTTGGCTTGGTAAAGCTGGAACCTGCTTCCTAGAGGATCCTCGCGGATACCATCGCGCTTATCTGCCCACTCTCAAACCACGTTTAATGTTCAGTCTTGTATGGACTGTAGGTCCTGGTTTTAACCATTAAGTTTATAATTTTTTGTCAGATTATCTTTCTATAATTGTATAACTATTTCCTCCTGCCTTCATTCTGCTGTTATTTATTATCTAGAACTAATAATTACAGTTGGTTTCCTCCTGGATTGCTATTTATTCATTGCTGCCGGCAATTTTGGTGGGTATCAGATACACCTGTTCCACTAACACCGCTACTGGGGTGTGGAGCAGTTCTTCAATTACCCTGGGGCCCATGTCGCTGCTCTTCAGATGGTCAGCTCAAGCTATGTCCTTCACACGGCCCGGCTGATGCTGTTGGAGGTTGGCCAGCCGAAGCTCGCTAACCGTTTGCTGTGCCTGTGGCTCACTACGGCATCGTTTTAGGACAGCACAACTTCAGCCGGCCAAAACTGCTTCCACGGGGCCGAGAATGCATGGCGATCGAAGAGCTGCTGCTGTTTTAGTCCCTTGGCTGGGCGTCAGAACTTTCCCGAGGTCAAGCTAGTGCTGGCTGGAGGCATAGCGAACCAGCCGGATCGGGGTCACGCGTCTGGAAGCCGCAGCACTTCATCTTGCTCCCCGGCGATAATTGTCTTCTGCTGTCTGGCCCCGTAGCACCCATGCCCGCCTACGACCTCACGGCTCCTTATTCGCCGAAGGGCGATCAGCCAACCGCGATTGACCAGCTGGTGAAGGGGGTGAACGGTGGTGAGCGTTATCAGACTCTTTTGGGGGCGACTGGAACGGGCAAGACCTTCACGATGGCCAACGTCATCGCCCAGACCGGCCGACCGGCGCTGGTGCTGGCCCACAACAAGACCCTGGCGGCGCAGCTGTGCAACGAACTGCGGGAGTTTTTCCCCGAGAACGCCGTTGAGTACTTCATCTCCTATTACGACTACTACCAGCCGGAGGCCTACGTTCCGGTCAGCGATACCTACATCGCCAAGACGGCGTCGATCAATGAGGAGATCGACATGCTGCGCCACTCGGCGACGCGCTCGCTGTTCGAGCGGCGCGATGTGATCGTGGTGGCCTCGATCAGCTGCATCTACGGCCTGGGGATTCCCAGCGAATACCTCAAGGCGGCGGTGAAGTTCGAGGTGGGGGAGACCCTCAACATCCGTGGTCAGCTGCGGGAGCTGGTGAACAACCAGTACAGCCGCAACGACACCGAAATCGCCCGCGGTCGTTTTCGGATGAAGGGGGATGTGCTCGAGATCGGCCCCGCTTACGAAGACCGGTTGGTGCGGATCGAACTGTTCGGTGACGAGGTGGAGGCGATTCGCTATGTCGATCCCACCACCGGCGAGATTTTGCAGAGCCTGGATGCGGTGAACATCTACCCGGCCAAGCACTTCGTGACGCCCAAAGACCGGCTCGACACCGCCATCCGTGAGATCCGCCAGGAATTGCGGGATCGGCTCGACTTTCTCAACACTGAGGGCAAGTTGCTGGAGGCCCAGCGGCTGGAGCAGCGCACCAAATACGACCTGGAAATGCTGGACCAGGTGGGCTACTGCAATGGCGTGGAGAACTACGCCCGCCATCTGGCTGGCCGCCAAGAGGGCACCCCGCCGGAGTGCCTGATCGATTATTTCCCCGACGACTGGCTGCTGATTGTGGATGAGAGCCATGTCACCTGCTCGCAGCTGCAGGCGATGTACAACGGCGACCAGGCCCGCAAAAAGGTGCTGATTGAGCATGGTTTCCGCCTGCCCAGCGCGGCGGACAACCGGCCGCTGAAGGGAGAAGAGTTTTGGGAAAAAGCGCGTCAGACGGTGTTCGTCTCAGCGACGCCGGGCAACTGGGAGATGGAGGTGAGCAGCGGTGAGGTGGCCGAGCAGGTGATCCGCCCGACGGGGGTGCTCGATCCGGTGGTGGAGGTGCGGCCTACCACGGGCCAGGTGGACGATCTGCTGGGGGAGATCCGCGACCGTGCCAGCAAAAATCAGCGGGTGTTGGTGACCACCCTCACCAAGCGCATGGCGGAAGATCTCACCGACTATCTGGCCGAGAACAAGGTGCGGGTGCGTTATCTGCACTCGGAGATCCACTCGATCGAGCGGATCGAAATCATTCAGGATCTGCGCCTTGGTGAATACGACGTGCTGGTAGGGGTGAACTTGCTGCGGGAGGGCTTGGATCTACCGGAGGTGAGCCTGGTGGCGATCCTTGATGCCGATAAGGAGGGATTTCTGCGGGCCGAGCGCTCGCTGATCCAAACAATCGGCCGAGCAGCCCGCCATGTGGAAGGGAAGGCAATGCTTTATGCCGACAACATGACCGACTCAATGGCCAAGGCCATCTCTGAAACCGAGCGCCGGCGGGCCATTCAGCAGGCATACAACGAGAAGCACGGCGTCGTGCCCACGGCAGCCGGAAAGAAGGCAAGCAACTCGATCCTTAGTTTCCTTGAGCTGAGCAGGAAGTTGAAACAGGACGGCCCTGATGCCGATTTGGTGCAGGTTGCAGGTAAAGCAGCGAAAGCCTTGGTGAGCGATCCTGACGCAGGTATGGCTCTTGAGGCACTCCCGGAACTGATTGATCAGCTGGAATCGAAAATGAAAGAAGCGGCCAAGAAGCTAGATTTCGAGGAGGCGGCGAACCTGCGCGATCGGGTCAAGCAGCTGCGCCAGAAGATGACGGGCTAATGGGTCAACCAACCTTTCTTTGCATTGGCGGACAGCGTTGCGGAACAACAAGACTGCACCTGATCCTGTCTGCTCATCCTCAGGTGTTGATGACCGATTCAGGAGTGGATGCCTTTAACAAGGAAATTCATTATTTCGACGAGCATGTGCTGAATCAACCATTGTCATGGTATGAGGCTCACTTCGCGGATTCAGGAATAACTGGTGAAATTACACCTGCATATTCTGCTTTGAGTCAACAGGCTGTTCTAGAGATTGCTCGCTATCTACCCGATCTGAAGATAATTTTTGTTGTCCGTCATCCCCTTCACCGGATCTGGTCTCAAATCAGCATGATGCGATCGGCATGGGGAAAAAATGACCTTTCATCTGCAGAATTGGCCAAGCTAATTACGATCGCTGAATCTCCAGCTGTCGTTCATCGGTCTGACTATTTCCGCACAATAAGCAACTGGAGTGCTGCGTTTCCTCCTGATCAATTGCTCATCATCACGTTCGATCAATTGCTTCAGCCGGCTGGACTTAGTCGTCTGTTGCATCACATCGGGGTAAATTTAATTCGGTTACCCCTTAAATCATATTCAGAAAAGGTGTTGGCGGCTCCGAAACTGGCGATGCCTGAGGAGCTGAGATGGTGGATTGCTTTGCGCTGGCTAAAGATGCTACGCGACTTGCAAGAATGGGGGGTCAATGTTGATGCTTGGATTGACGACTTAAATCAGCTTTATCAGGAAATTCCCCTTTCATTTCAGAGCCAGTTTGGGAGTCTTTTGGATCATGCACATTCCGCAAACCAAGACAAGTGGATGAAAGCCCATCAACGAGATCAGGCTTTGATTCGCAGCATTCGTGATCGACTGCAAAACGTTCAGGCCGCCAGCTGATCCAGCACCTGACGGGCGCGCAACACCACGGGTGACGGAACGCCGGCGAGGCGAGCCGCTTCGATGCCGTAGCTGCGGCTGGCGCCGCCGGATTGCACTTGATGCAGGAACACCAGATCGTCTCCGGTTTCCTCCACCAATACCTGGAAGTTGGCTACGTTATTCCACTCGGCAGCGAGGTTGTTGAGCTCGTGGTAGTGAGTGGCGAACACGCTGCGACTACCCAGATCACCCGCTAGGTGCTCGCTCACCGCCCAGGCGATGGAGAGGCCATCAAAGGTCGCTGTGCCGCGTCCGATCTCATCGAGGAGCACAAGCGAACGGTCCGTGGCGTGGTGAAGGATGTTGGCGGTTTCGGCCATTTCCACCATGAAGGTGGACTGTCCCGCTGAGAGATCATCCACAGCTCCCACCCGGGTAAAGATGCGATCGGCGATGCCGATCCGGGCGGTTGTGGCGGGCACCCAGCTGCCGATTTGGGCTAGCAACTGAATCAGGCCAATCTGGCGCAGATAGCAGCTTTTGCCGCTGGCATTGGGCCCCGTGAGCACCACCAGGTCCGTGCCCTCCCCCAAGTGCACATCGTTGGCGGTGAAGCTTTTCTCCACTAGCAGTTGCTCCACCACTGGATGGCGGGCGCCCGTAAGTCGTAGTTCCCGACCGTTTAGAACGTTGGGTGGGCAGTAGCCCTCGGTGGCAGCCACATCGGCCAGGCCGCAGAGAGCATCCAATCCGGCCACCGCCCGGGCGGCTTCCCGGATAGGCGCCGCCATGGTTCCCACTTGTTCACGTATCTGGCAGAACAGTTCGTATTCCCGCTGGCAGGCCCGCGCGCGCAGTTGAAAGATGCGCCCTTCCCTTTCCTTCAGCTCCGGCGTAATGAAGCGCTCCTCATTGGCCAGGGTCTGGCGGCGGATCCAGTGATCCGGCACCGCGCTGGCCTTGGCTTTGCTGACGGCGAGGAAGTACCCAAAGGTGCGATGGTGCTGCAGCCGCAGGTTGCTGTTGCCGCTCAACCGGCGTTCCTGCTGCTCCTGTTGGGACAGCCAGGCGTCCTGGTCGTCCAGCTGGTTACGCAGACCATCCAGCAGGGGATCCATACCGTCGTGGATCAGCCCTCCTTCAGAGAGAGACAGTGGAGGCGCCTCCACCAGGGCATGACGGATGGCAGCGGCTAACGCCAGCAGCTGATCCTGCCGCTGCACCAGCGCCACCAACCAATCGGGTTCTGAAGCGATGGCACCGTTCAGCCGTTCTGCTAGCTGAGGCAAGCGTTCGAGTCCGTCAGCGATGGCCACCAGATCTCGGGCCCCGGCATGGCCGGCGCCTGCACGGCCCGCTAGCCGTTCGAGATCCCCCATCGGCCTGAGCAGACGACGCAGGGCCAGGCGCAGGGAGCGTTGCTCCACCAGGGCACTCACCACCACCTGACGCTCCTGGATCAGGGAGCAGTCCATCAAGGGTGCTTCGATCCAGCGGCGCAGGCAGCGACCCCCCATGGCGGTGAGGGTGCGGTCGATCGCCCAGAGCAGCGAACCCTGCAGTTGGTTGTCGCGTTGGGTGGCGGTGAGTTCCAGGTTGCGGCGCGTCTGAGCGTCCAGAACCAGGGCATCGCCGTTGTGAACGATGCATGGCACCTCGAGGGGCACGCGGGCGTCGGCTTCGAGCGGTTGTGTGTCCCGCAGGTAGGCCAGCAGGCCGCCGGCGGCTCGCAGGGCGAGGGGAAGCTCCGGTAGCCCGAGGCCATCGAGGCTGCTGAGGCGGTAGTGGTTGAGCAGGGCTTGTTCGGCCTCTGGGGCACTGAAGGCTGTGCTGCTCAAGGGGGTAAGCCGCAAACGTTCCGGGCACCAGGAGGGTGTGGTTTCACGGTCCTTTCTGTCACTAGCCCTTGCAGCCCAGAGCAGTTCCGAGGCCTCCAGCTGGGCCAGCTGTTGATGCAGCTCACTGGCTCCACGGCGCTGCATCACCTGCACCTCACCGGTGCTCACGTCGGCCTGAACGAGGCCCCATGGCAAGGCGTTGTCGTTGCGGTCTGGCTCCACCACAACAGCCGCTAGCCAGTTGTTGCGGCGGGCGCTGAGCATGCCCTCCTCCAGCACCGTCCCGGGGGTGAGAACCCGGGTGATGTCCCGCTTCAACAAGGATCCCTTGGTGGGGCTGGTTTCGAGTTGATCGCAGAGGGCGACGGAATAGCCGCGACGAATCAGTTCGGCGCAGTAGCGCTCAGCGGCGTGGTGGGGGATGCCGGCCATCGGCACCCGGCCGATGGCCTTGCCCCCCTCCTTGCCGGTGAGGGTGAGCTCCAGTACCCGCGAGAGCTCGATCGCGTCTTCAAAGAAGCATTCGAAGAAATCCCCCAGCCGGTAAAGCAGTACACGCTCTGGGTGGGCCGTCTTGAGCTCCACGTAATGCCGCAGCATCGGCGTGAGCTGGGCGGCCTTCACCTGGCCGTGGTGGGCCCAGGCGGGTTGATCATCGGAATCGTCCGGCGTCGCAACGTCTTCAGCGACTGATTCGCTGGCGTTGGTCTTGCGTTTGTTCGCCTCCTGCCTCTGACGCGGCCGGGCTGCGGCATCGGCATTGAGCTTGGCGTCCGTTAGTTCGTTCAGCTCGGGTGCAGCCGTGTTGCCCTGCAGGCTGGTGCTTGTTTTGGGGGGTTCCGGTTCGCCGAACAGGCTGCCCTGCAGGGCGAGGGAGTCCTGCTGTGCCACCGAGCCAAACATCGTTGGACCGAGGATACGAGGGTTGTCGCGTTTCGGGTTGGCGATGCATCTGCTGATGGCACTGGATCAGGGCTTCGAGTCCTTGGCGGCGGTAGCGCTCACGTCGTTTTTGCTCCATCAACGCTTTGAGTCGCTGGTGCTGGTGAGCCCTGCGGAGGAGACGTTTCCGCAACTCGACGCTTTGGCGGCTGCATTTGCCGTGCCGCTGCGTCATCAAGCCATCGGCGATGCCGCGGCTCTGCATCAACTGCCGGCTTCGGTGCGCCCGTATTTCTTCTGCATCGAAGCGCTGCAGCAGTCAGATCCCGGCCGTTACCTCTACGTCGATGCCGATACCTTGTGCGTGTCCAATCTCGAGGCACTTACCGACTTGCCCCTCAGCGAGGAGAGGCCTATGGCTGCCGCCTCCCATGGCCGGCCTATGCCCGATCGGGCCCTGCTGCTTGGCCTGGAGACCCAATACCACTACTTCAATGCCGGCGTGCTGCTTTTCGACAGCAGCTGCCTGGCTGCGCTGCTGACGCCCCCTGATGTGGTGCAGTATTTCCTGCAGAACCGTGCCCTCTGCCGCTTTCGCGAGCAGTGCGCGCTCAATGCCTTGCTGCGGGGCAGGTTGCAGTACCTACCTGGTCAGTTCAACCTGCTCAGCTGGATGCGCCCGCGCCAACAAGACAATCCCTGGCATGAACTTGCCTGCAATCCGATGGCCTATTGCCTGCCGGATGTGCGCGACAACGCCGCCATCGTGCATCTCTCAGCTGGAGCGCTGCCGAACCGCCTGCCGGCGGAGCGCTTGGAGCGTTTTGACCTTTATTGGTTGATGCTGCAGCAAGGCCTTCAGCAGCCGCAGGTGGCACCACAGTTGCCCCGTTATGCCGAGCGGTGGTGATGGGGGAACCGGCGTTGTTGGATGGCGAAATGAGGAGCCAGGAAGCGGTTCAGTCGCTTCACCGGGGTTTCGCTGATGTGAAACAGCAACAGCTGCTTGGGCGCTTCAGTGCTGAAGTACTGCAGCACCTCGCTGTGATGTTGATACCAGTCCAGCAGCCAGCGCTGCTTGAGTTGGCGGCGGTTGCGGATGCCGTCGGGGCGAAGGGCGTCCAAGTAGGCCTGCGCGAAGCGGCCCTGGTCATGCTTCAGGCGTGAACGGATCCAGTCGAACGGATTACGGGTGTTGAGCACGAACAAGGCATCGGGATAGTCCCGGTGCAACGCTTTGAAGTAGCGGGACCCCTCGATCAGGGGCTGGTCATCGCTGTTGCTGCCTCCCCAGGGCGTGCCTGGGATGCAGATCATGTCCGTATAGGCGGTCCAGCGATCGATCCCTTGCAGCAGTGGTTGGCCTGCCAGATGGTTTTGATGCAGCGCCATGGCTAGGGTGTTGGCGCGCCAGTGCACCGAACTGATGCCGTTGGCCTTGAAATAGTCGTGGAACGACGTGGTGCCGCATTTGTTGAAGCCGATCAGAAAGATCGGCGGTGTTGTCTGGCTGGCGGTTCTCATGGCATCCAGCGGTCATCGCGCCATAGCGCTCGCTGCTCTGGGTTCTCCAGCACGTTGCGGCACAGCTCCGGCAGAGCATGGGCCCGGATAGCCTCCAATGGAAAAGGCGCCACGGCATTGAGTTCGCGCACCTGCATCACCGCGGCATGTAGGGAATCGGCTTGGCCAGCGGTCACAGCCCCTGCATGCTTGCGGTAGCTCACGTGGATGCGGTCAACACCGAGAATCGACACTCCAGCCCTGGCCATGCGCAGGTACTGGTCGTAATCGGTAGCAAGGGATAGACGACGGTTGTACATCCCGCCCGCTGCTCCATAAGCCGCGCGATTGAAGGCTGTTCCGGGGTTCGTGATGAAGTTCATCATCTCCAGCAGCGGTGCACTGAAGGGCTGAAACACGGGTTTGGCATGGCCCCGCGGGTTGCTGCTGCTGAACAGATTTACGCGGGTGTAGATCAGGCGAGGGCTTTCGCTGCTGAGCAGCTCCAGGCAATCGGCAGCCCGGTGGGGGTGGTTGAGATCGTCGCTGTCCAGGGTGATCAGGATGTTGCTGCGGGCTGCGGCGATGGCCCGCTCCCGGCCAGCCGCTTCGCCGCTGGATCCAGGCTCTTGCTTGATGTAGCGGATGCGTGGATCGCCAAGACCTTTCACAAGAGTCTTCAGGTCCGCCTGATCGCTGTGGTCGTCCACGACCACGGCTTCCCAGTCCTCAAGGCTTTGGCAAAGACAGCTGGCCAGAGCTGCCCGCAGTTCCAGCGGTCTGTTGTGCGCTGGGGTGATGAAGCTGACCTGCGGTAGGCGGCTCATGGCACGGCGCGTGTGACGGCTGGTCTCCGATCCAGCGGTATGCAGGATCTCACGTGTGACAATGTCCTAACGATCCGCGTTTCCATGCAGTTCCTTAACACGCTCACCGTTCTGGCCCTGGTGGTGATGTCCTTCGCTTTGATCGTCGCCGTTCCAGTGCTCTATGCCTCCAGTGAGGACAGCGGCCGCTCGAACCGTTTGATCTTGCTGGGCAGTGGTGTTTGGGTGGCTCTGGTTCTGCTCAACTGGGGTGTGAGTTTCTTCGTCGTCTGAGTTCGCCATGGCCACCTTCGAGGGACGGTTCACGGACACGTCTGGATTGCGCATCGCTGTGGTGGTGGCTCGTTTCAATGATTTGGTCACCGGCAAGTTGCTGAGCGGTTGCCTGGATTGCCTGGCGCGTCATGGCATCGATACCAGCTCCAGCAGTAATCAACTGGATGTGGCCTGGGTGCCTGGCTCGTTTGAATTGCCGATCGTTAGCCAGCAACTGGCCCGCAGTGGTCGTTACCAGGTGCTGATCACTCTCGGAGCCGTCATCCGTGGCGACACGCCCCATTTCGATGTGGTGGTTGCTGAGTCCAGCAAGGGGATTGCCTCTGTGGCCAGGGAGACTGGCGTGCCAGTGATCTTTGGGGTGCTGACCACAGACACCATGCAGCAGGCGCTTGAACGGGCTGGAATCAAGAGCAACCTGGGCTGGTCCTATGGACTTCAGGCTTTGGAGATGGGCTCCCTGATGGCGGCATTGCCACCAGTTGAGGCCTAATGCGTTGCGGATTGACCTTGAGCCCCTCCGTGGTGCATGATCATCTCGTCGCAGGGAATACATCTCGCGCCAGCGACCTGCGGATGTAGCTCAGTGGTAGAGCATCTCCTTGCCAAGGAGAGGGTCGAGAGTTCGAATCTCTTCATCCGCTTTTGAAGTTAAATGTCATTAAGTCATGTTCACAAGTATTTACAAATCTAATTTGCTCACAAAAGCCTGAAGATTTAATATTCAACGAATGTTTTTTCAGTTTTTGAATACAAGAAGAATAAAACAACTATTAAATTGTTTGACGTCATAACCCCTTTCTTTATAAGTTTCCTCTTATAGTAATATCCAAAAGTACGGCGCGATAACGATCGGCTGAATGAACTCTACCGAAATTAACAAGTCGTTTACCTCTCCAAAGTGTTACTGCGATACTGCTATTCATAAACATATAACTATTTTAGCAATCGATCGGTCAGAAGCCTAAAAAGGATAGTTGTCAGGAGTCTTTGTAGTTTAAGGATTCCGCAAGATGGTTTTAGATTTGGACCAAGCCCTAACAATCAGAGCCCGAATGATCCTGGTGCGTGCAAAACAATTAAGTGTTGAGCCATCTCGGAAGAATCTGTCGCATTTTTCTGGTTTGCACTACAATCGAAATGCCAACACCCCTAAAACCACTGAAAGAGACCAAGAGTGAGGAAAGTTCATCTGAAAATAGAGATGAACAAGTCAAATTATCTCTCACAACCAAACAAAGGCTCGGTGACGCTACGAACCAGTGGTTAGCTCGAAACCGTTCAATGGTTCTTCGCCAAACGCCAGTTTGGGCGCAGACACTAGCTTTTTTAATGATAAGCCTCAGTACCATCGCAGTAATAGCTGGCATTTTCTTTCGAATTGACGAGGTTGTAACTGTTCAAGGACAGTTGAAGTCAATTGGTGGAACCGTTGAAGTGGAAACGCCTGTGGGTGGCCAGATATCAGGAGTGTTTTTTACGGATGGTGAAAAGGTCATAAAAGGTCAGCTCTTAGTTCGTTTTGACACTCGCCAAGCTTTGGAGCGTAAAACAACATTGACAAAATTAATTGAAATAGAGCAAAAAGAGTTGCAAAACCAGTTGAAAACCTTTGAAAGTCAATTATCTTCTTTGCAATCACGTGAAGAAGTCCTGGAGCAACGATTAGTTACCAAAAAGCTAATCACTTCTGAAATGGGTGAATTAGTTGAGCAAGGAGGTTTTCAGCGACTTCAACATCTTGAACAATTAGATCAAGTATTTGAAATGCAAAAGCAAATTACAGAGTTAAAGGAGCAGAAAAGTCGTTTGCAATTACAATCCGATCAAACAAAACTAGAATCAATTAAATCTTTAGATCAGATGAAAAATCAGCTGAAAGAAATTAATCTTCAATTACAATATCAAAATGTACATGCTCCAGCTACAGGAGTCGTGTTTGACCCTGCTGCACGTTCAAAGGGAGTTTTACAGTCTGGTGAAAGAATCTTATCTATAGTGCCACAAGAAGGTCTATATGCTGAGGTGTTTGTTCCTAACCAAGATATTGGATTTGTACGCAGTGGACAACAAGCAAAAGTAAGAGTTGATGCGTTTCCATTTACTAGGTACGGAGAAATCTCTGCAAATGTTAGCCAAATTGGTGCAGATGTTCTTCCACCAGATAGTGCAATGACCTTTTATCGGTTTCCTGTAAAGTTGGAGCTAAATAAATTTTATTTAGAAAGTCGAGGGATACAAATACCTCTAAAGTCTGGCATGGCAATTACCACAAATCTTAAACTACGCGAAAAACGACTCATAAGCCTCTTGAGCGATCTTTTGGTCGATCAAACAGATAGTATACGGAGTATTCGGCAACAATGAATAAAGATAGTGTAGTGCTTAATTCAGTATTGGATCCAAATCCGGATGAGTGGTTATCGATTAAAAGAATTAACCATTTACATCAATATATTTCTCCAATCTCAAAATTACTTAAAGAAGCCAATTTACTGGACCAAGTATTGGATGCTTGGATCAAGCATGAATTGCGTGTAGAAGCTTCATTGTCTGACGATGGTTTGTCAAACTCTGATAATGCTGAATTGAAGTGGGCTAGGAATCATTGGGGCCATCGTTTAGAGTCTATTTACTTACGTCATAAATCTATGCTTGATTTAGTTAGCTATAAACTTTTGCGTGTAGCCAAGCGTGACTTTGCTTATGAATTATATCATAGACTAAAAGCACATGAAAATACATTTGAGAAATTGTGCTTCGAGTTTTCAACTGGTAATGAAAAATGGCGAGGAGGTTTGTTTGAAGATCAATCTCTTGCTTTATTTCCTGTAGCAATGCAAAAGTTTATTTCGTCAATGCACAGCGGAGATATACATCCTCCAGTTAAATACGGAGAAGAATATGCGATTTTTAAGCTAATAAAATATACATCTGCTGCATTAGATGATGATGGTGAAGAGCGTTTGCTAAAACTAGAATTGAATAATTGGCTTGAAGGAACGCGTCAAGCGTCCTACCATCACTTATTATCTGAGTGTTAGAGACTATTTCGCTTGGCAGCCACCGATCAATTCGACTCATTGTTCAGCCAAATCTCTGGACAACTTCCTTACTCACACCTCACAAGAGATCAATTTCAAAATTTGACTTCTGGATCAAAAATCCTAAGTTTTGATCCAGGCCAGCTGATTTTGAGGCCTGACGAGATACCCCGCAGATTGTTCTTGGTTTTCCAAGGATCTGTTCGACTTCTAGCAAAGCGACCTGATAACAGGGAAGCGATCACTTTGTGTAGACGTGGACCTGGTCAATTATTGGGGTGGGTGAGTTTATTGCGGGGATCACCTTGCGAGTGGGTCACCGCTTCAGAGTCATCTATGGTGATCACGTTATCATCAGAAGCATTCATAGAGGCATATAAAAAAAATCAAGAATTTGCGATTTCGTTCCAAAAATTAAATCACCCTCAAGAAGCTTACGCTGTATTATCTGCCTCTGTACAAGATAAAACAGTATGTGATAAAAATTGGGCAGAATCTCTCCTTAAGTTGAGTCAAAATAGTGCGACATTAACTTTTCCTCATGACCAAGTATTTGAACCGAATGATCACAATGCAGCTTCAGATTGGTTAATCAGCACAGATGGTTTTACGGGTGTTCCCGTTGGATCACTTCTTACTGCTGGTAGTCAGTTACCAGATCGTCCTGGATATCAGCTTGATGTTCGTTGTGTGCGTACTCTTCAAGAAAACAAACAACAATATAATCAGGCCATAGATAAATTCAAAAATCTTGCCGAAGAGGCACAAGATTTACCAGGCATGTCTCTTCGTGAATTGGGAATTCTTGAAGATGATTTCCTTGAAGATGAGCAGAGGTTTCCTGTCGTCTGCGGACGGGGTCCTATTAAGGAAGCTCTTGCTGTTTGTGAAATGATTGCATTACATCAATCTGCACCTTTTCGCAAAGATATTATTGAAAAAATTCTTGAGGACCAATTCCGGCGAAATAAAAGTCTTTCATTAGAGCTTGTAGCTCGTTTGTGTGAGCTTTTGGGCCTTAATTGTCAAATTGCTGCAGTTGACTCTGAATTTATTAATAGTGTAGAGTTACCAGCTATATTAATGATTGAAAGTGTACCCGTTGTAATATATGCATTGAAGAAATCTTCTGTCATTATTGCTCATCCGCACAGAGGAATTTGTCGTTATTCTTATAAAGAATTTAAAAGCTACTTAGGCAAAAGATTCTATTTTGCTCTTCCAAGGCGAGTAGGTAGCACACCCACAAGTCGTTTTGGATGGAATTGGTTCACACCATTAATTAGTAAATATAAAAAGTCATTGATCTTAGTTTTTGTAGCATCTTTGTTGGCCCAATTATTCGGCATAGCTATACCTTTAATGATACAGCAAATTATCGATAAAGTACTCGCCCAAGGAAATTTAAGCAGTTTAAATGTGTTAGGTAGCGCAATGGTTATATTGGCATTATTTCAAGGTATTCTTACTGCCCTCCGTACCTACATATTCGTTGATACGACTGATCGAATGGATTTGACTTTAGGGACCGCTGTAATTGATCGTTTATTAGCACTTCCTCTTGATTTTTTTGAAAAGCGTCCTGTAGGTGAACTAAGTCAACGTTTAGGAGAACTTAATACTATACGAGGGTTTTTAACAGGAACAGCGCTAATGAGTGGACTAAATCTTATTTTTGCTTCGTTGTATTTAATAGTTATGATTATCTACTCTCCGCTTTTGACAGCTGTTGCTTTAAGTATTTTGCCAATCTATTTCCTTTTGATTTTTGGTATATCACCCATCTATAAATGGCTAATAAGACGTCGGGCAGTTGCACAAGCTAAAACACAAAGTCACTTGGTTGAAATTTTGGGTGGCATTCAAACAGTTAAAGCGCAACATTTTGAATTAACTGCAAGATGGAAATGGCAAGATCGTTATAAAGAATATGTTAATCAGGGTTTTCGCAGCACTGCACTCGGTACAGCCTCAAGTGTTGTCGGGAGTTTTCTGACACAATTAAGTGGGCTTCTTGTACTTTGGGTTGGTATGTGGTTGGTTCTTAATGGAGAACTTACTCTTGGTATGTTAATTGCCTTCAGAATAATCAGTGGAAATGTTACAGGACCATTATTGCAATTATCAACATTATACCAAGGATTTCAAGGAGTACAAATATCAATGGAGCGACTTTCGGATATCATAGATCAAAATCCCGAGCTTTCTAATACAGATGACTTAAACCAAATTCCAATACCACTTATAGATGGTAATATTCGCTTTGAAAATGTTTCCTTTCGTTTCAAAGATAGCGGTCCGAATCAAGTTGATGATGTTAACTTAGAAATAAATTCTGGTAATTTTGTAGGCATAGTTGGACAAAGTGGTAGTGGCAAAAGTACACTCATGAAGTTATTGCCACGTCTTTATAAAATCAACCATGGCCGAATATTCATTGACGACTACGATATTTCTAAAGTAAATCTTTCGAGTTTGCGAAGACAAATTGGTATTGTCCCACAGGATTCATTGCTATTTGAAGGGACAATATCTGAAAATATTGCCCTTAATGATCCGCAAGCTACTACTGAATCAATTATCGAAGCGTCAAAAATAGCTTGTGCTCACGATTTTATAATGAGCTTAGGACAAGGTTATGCAACAAAAATAGCAGAGCGCGGAAGTAATTTAAGTGGAGGTCAACGACAACGGATAGCAATTGCTCGAACTATACTGGCTAACCCTCAATTGTTAATTATGGATGAAGCTACAAGTGCTCTAGATTACAATACAGAACGCCAGCTTTGTCAAAATTTGCAAGTTTGGGCTGAAAATCGCACTGTTTTATTCATAACCCACCGTTTAAGTTCTATAAAAGATAGTGACCTCATTGTTGTAATGCATGACGGTCAGCTAGTGGAGAAAGGAACGCATCCCCAGCTAATTTCAAATTGTCAAAGGTATGCTGCATTGTACGAACAGCAAGGCGAATAAGTAAGATTTGTTTTAAGCGCTATAATCTCGTTAGATAATATTTTAAAATTTTAAGCATATTTATCTTATAATGGCTTGTAAAGACTTAATTAAAAGATTTATTGCACAAAGATTTAATTGCTTATTTCGTTGATATTTGAAATATTGACAACTGGTTGTAAAATATAAGCTTTGTATTTATTATGCTGCAGATCTACTATTGTGTCTAAGCGAATTGGATTCCTCATTGATAATGCTTTAGTTCTTCATTGTGGACAAGTTTCTACTATAGATAATATTTTTATAATTAATTGTAGGAACCCACTATTCTCGTAGAGGCTTCAGCTGTTTTAGAAGCTGCTTATATACTACTAATTGGTTTGACATTAAGCAGTGTATAGATATTACCATTACACTTATCAAAGCTTTAAAAGTCCATCACTCTAGTTGCCCATTAAGCACAGCCTTCATATAAAGATTTTAGTGGGGCCTGTAGACTGTCGACTAACTTGTCTGCTGAGCTACTTTATTTTGAAGCACTAAACTCTGGTAATCTCAGCACAAACTGGGGTTGCAGATCAATACAAAATCTTTATTTTCTAAAATACGACAGTATTAGCTATTTTATTTGTAAACTAATATCTAAGAAAAATGCACACTGTAAACGAAATCTGGCTTCAACTTTCGTACTTGAGTCAGCTCTGGTGATTTTATCACTTCTTAAGTTTTTGCGGCTTCGCCGTATTACTTAATTTAATTGGTACCACTTAACAGATAACTAATTAATCTAGCTGGAAAATTATTAATGAGACCCTTTCGTTTATACCTTCTCTATGGAATAAATTTAGATTAATATATAGAAAATAAGTGATGCATTTTGTTGAAAGGATCTAGTCATATATTTATCGTAAAAGGCTCTCGAATGAGGAGCTGGAAATGCTTGTTGAAGCAAATAATATCAGAAACTTAAATTGAAATTCCCCGAGAATGCGGCTAAAAGTCTAATGGTTCAAGCAGAATTGGATGGCGGGTAAATTTGGGCATCAAATTTGTCGCTCCATCTTAAACGAAGAGGTAAGCAGCAGATCCACTCTTGGTTTTGAAGTCATCGGCTTCACCAGTAACAGTCGGTGAATCTATGGTAGGTATGCCCTCTGCTAGAAATGAGTTATCACTAGCGGATTGCATGAACCCATTGCTACTCAACGAAATGCATACTTGGATCCGGCATAACGCCGCTAGCTGGTTTGGCATTATGTAACAGGTAATTGTTGCCAGCTGAATATTTTATTGCATAAAAAAGCCCCTCAAAAGAGGGGCAGGAAAATGAGTGACTAATCGAAATTTAGAGGAATTCCATTTTGAAGTCACCTGATGCTGCAGCTGAAAGTCCAATAGTTCCAGCAGAGTTAGTTGTTGGGTCAAATTTGACAACCAAATCGGTCGCTCCACCTTGAACGAAGAGGTAAGCAGCAGATCCACTCTTGGTTTTGAAGACACCAGCTTCGCCAGTAACAGTCAAACTGTCCATCGCAGAAAGACGTTCTGCTACAGATGAGTTGTCACCAGCGGATTGCAGGAATCCGTTACTACTCAACGAAACGTCACCCTTGGATGCAGCATTCGTGCCGCTAGCTGGTTCGACATGGAGTAGTTGGTAGACGTCGCCTGCGGACTTATCAAAGTTGACGACATCCATTGCTCCAGTTGTCGAGTCGGCAACTGAGCTCCAACCAATAATTCCAGCGAAACCTGCGGTTCCATCTGCCAGACCACCCTGGTTAGATGCACTGAAAGTGATGCTGTCTGCTCCAGCTTGACCGTAGATGGAACCAAATCCTCCACCTGCAGAGAATGCAGCATCTCCAGCAGTCTTATCAGCAACGTTGTAACTGAGAAGAATGGAGTCGCCGCCACCTCCAGCTAGAACCTGAGCGCCTGAACCGGCGCTGCCGAATTCAGCGAATTCAATAGTGTCAGCACCTGCTCCTCCACCAATTGTAAGACCAACAGCTTCAGCGAAAGTTGCGCTCTCAAAGTCAAGAGAGTCAGCGCCACCACCACCGAGAATGAAAGCTGTATCAGAAATGTCGCCATCAACGATCAGCTTATCGTCTCCATCTGCAAGCTTGACTTGTCCAGAATCGAAAACACCAGCCGCAGCTGTAATGGTGAGGGTGTCATTTCCTCCCCCAGCGATAATTGAAAAATCAGTACCAGCTTTCAGATTGAGTGAAAGACTGTCAGCTCCGCCGCCACCAGCAATTGTGCCACTACCAATTTCTGAAGCGGAAAGAATCAATGTGTCCTTTCCAGCACCCATAAGAATGGCAGCACCTGATGCTGACACATCGGAATTGCCGGAGAAGTCGTCAGCACCAGCGCCAAAAGCAGCTGTACCAACATTCAGGTCAAGAGCACCTTTGTTTGTTACGACATCACTGCCGTTTCCAAAACTGATGTTGGAAATTGTGTTGGTTCCCGACAAAGTGAGAGTGTCACCTCCAGCACCTCCCTTGAGGGTTTCGCCAGAGAATGTGACTGAGCTGAGAGAAATGAGGTCAGCCCCTCCGCCCATCGTGAAAGAGACGTTTTTGGCTGAAGAAGCACCGTCGAGAATTTCGACTGTGTCCTTTCCAGCACCGGCTAGGAGGGTTGCCCCACTGACTGCGCCGGATCGATAGGAGAAAAGATCGCCTGAAGCACCGCCTTCAGTCAAAAGACCGGGCGAGACGATTACGTAGTTAGCCATGACTGTAGAGGGTGGTCAGGTTTGAGACACCAGCGGTAATATACGAGCATCAAGCGCTTTGGTCAATCGGATGTGGCCAGATCCAAACCAGCCACACTGCTCCAAGCATTCAAGCAATTGATAGAGCTGAGTCTCTTAAGTCCCATGCGGGTAATTTCTGTAGTTTTTTTGTTCGAATTAAGAGCCATTTTTATTGCTTCAGCAAGCAGGTTGACGTCTCTGTGGTCTGTAAGAATCAGTCCATCGACTTGTTGATTGCAAAATTCTCTGACGGGAGGAACATTGCTTGCAACAATATTTCTACAGCAATGAAGTGCTTCCACAAAACTCCAACTAGCAACATATGGGTGGGTTAGATAAACATGGCAAGAAGAATTTTGAAGCCAATTTATATATGATTTTTCACTTAACCTGCCTATCCACTTCACTTTATGGTCTAATCTCCTCGATTTTAGATATGAGATTGCCCATTGTTTCCAGGATCCTTCTTTAGGCTTAACACCTCCGTAATTCATTTCATCTTCACCAGCTATTTGTATCTCTATTTGTAAGTCCTTTAGTTTCGGTATGCAGCGTATAAATTGTGAAAATCCTCTCATTGGCTCCATGCCCCTAGTTCCATACGTTAGAAATTTTTTTAAAGGATGACTAGGTTGATTTTGGGATATTTTCATATTATATTTATTTGTGTCAATTCCATCAAATATAACTTGACATTTGGTTTGCAGAATTTCTGGAAGTTGTGATTTTTGCCAAATAGTAGGGCTTACGATTTTGTCAGCTGATATTAATTCAAGCGAAATTAGGGAATTTCTTAACCAATGTTTTTGGACAGATTCTGGAGTCAAACTTAATTCTGTATTTTTAGGATCGTATGTATAAACGCTTGATATTGGATTAAACCACCATTCTAAATAACTAATTGTGAGTGAATGCGGCCAAAACAGTTTGGCGTAACTTCCGCAACCCCAACCTGAATGACTAATAATTATGTCTGGTGCCCATGATTGTCTTTTAAGTTCTTCAAAAGCAGATTTATATTGCTCAGCCAAGCGTAATGCACGTTGAGGTGCATTGAGATTTAGATTTTTCAGAAAATCGCCACCCGATTTCCCCTTTAGGCATAAACGTTTGACTCCTTTAACAGTTCTGCCATAGTGTGTTTGGCACAAGAAAATAACATCATTTGATTTCGATGCAAAGAAATGAGATATATGCTTAAATTGGCCTGGAAAATTTGGATGTAAAAATAATATATTCGCCATCTAACCGCATTAATTGTTCTACAGTATCGTACCTCAAGAGTTTTTAAAAGCAATGGGATTGCCACTGGCCCTCAAAGCACATGAGCAAGGAGATCTCAAAAAAGCTGAAACCCACTATAAACGTGCAATGGATCAGGATTCAAGTAATCCTGTTATTTATCAAAATTATGGATCTTTGCTGAAAAGTCAGGGTAGAAATGACGAATCGATAAAAATTTATCAGGCTGGACTAAGTCTCTACCCTGAAAATATTGGAATAAATCATAATTACGCTAATTTGCTTCGAAAAATCAAGCCTGCTTCGGCATTAGAAAAATACATTTTTTTGCTTCAGTTACATTTAGAATCAGGCAATCAACTTAATAATGACAATGTCTGTTCGGTTTTGTCAGATATTGTTAGCTTGCAAAGAGAGCTTGGCCTTTACCAGTGGTCGCTTTTAGTTAATTCCAATGCTCTGCTTATTAGCAATGAAAACGCTTCGCTGGTTGTTAATCTTATGCTTTTACTTGATGATTGTAATTTATCTGAGTCTTATAATGAACTTGTAGATTCGCTGCAGTCTCAATTAAAGGATTTTGTGAACTCCGTGCCACCGTATAAGCGTATCCAAATTCTTTTTGGCCTGGCAACTCACGAAATACAAAGGTTTAATCCGAGTAATGCAAATAATTTTTACCAGGAAGCTTTTATATGCGCACAAGAGTTAATGGATATTGATTCTGATCAATCTGATGATGCTCGTCACTTAATTACTATCAATGGTTGGAACATAGGTTGCAACTTGCTAAAAATGCAAGATTTTGAGAAAGGTTGGAAATTATTTGAGCATGGACTGCAAACTCCATGTAATGGCCCTCAGCGTTGGCAACGTTCTTTAGCTAAACCTTTTTCTTCGGACGAATTAACCTTGTGGAGAGGAGAATCTTTGATCGGAAAAACGATATTGCTTCTTGATGAGCAAGCTATTGGGGATGTAATGATGTTTGCTTCGCTACTTTCCACATTAGTACAAGAGTCCAAAACTGTTTCATTATTCCTATCTGATCGTTTAATACCCATTTACAATAGACACTTCTCTTCACAAATTAAGAGTAATAAAGTTTCTATATTTTCTAGAAAAGATTTTGAATTGGGCCGTTTAGAATCAGGCCAATTTGACTATCAATGCCCAATAGGTTCTATATGTCAATATCGGTTTACTTCAATTGATTCTTATGCACCATCAGTTCCATGTTTAACGGCCGATCCAATTGCTCGAGAAAAATTGCGATCAAGCTATATTAAAAATGCAGAAGGTAAACGATTAGTAGGTCTCAGTTGGCGCGGTGGTGGAAAATCAGATCGCATGAAACAAAAGTCAATCGATGAAGAGGATTTTTTTACGTTTTTGCAGAGCATAAAAAATGTTCGTTTTATTAGTCTTCAGTACGGGAACTGCGAAAAGTTAGTTAATTCATGGAATTCTCGTGGAATTGATATAATTTATGATCCATCTGTTAATGCATTGAAAGATATGGATTGTTGGTTAAGTCAGGTGTCATGTTGTGATGCTGTCTTGAGTGTTGCTAATACAACTATTCATGGTGCCGGCGGTTTGAATCTTCCAACATTATGTTTATTGAGCCGTTTTGATGATTGGCGTTGGTTTGCCGATCCATCAATTATGAGAAGTTATTGGTATCCTTCTGTTGGTATAGCTAGAGAATCTAAGACCTTAGGCTGGCAAACCGCATTTCAGCAAGCAAAACAATGGCTTGAAGATGGATGTCCCACGACATATGGTCCAAATCATAGCCAATAGGTTTAAAATGATGATATGATACATTTAGTTTATTTTTAAAAATGTACGATTCTTTTCTGGACAAGTTTAAAAAAGGTTATTATAGTGAAGTAATTAGACTTGCCGATGAAAATAATATTCAACCAGGTAATGATCCGAGAACTTCTAACATAGTTGCAGCTTCTCATTTTTCTATTGGCCAGTTTACAGAGGCATTAGAAATATTAGGTGAGTTAGAATCAAGTCTTGGTGATGATGAAGGTTATCTTGGTTTATATGGTGCTGCCTTGAGGAGAGTTGGCAATTATAAATCTTCTGAAAATATTTTTGAGCGTGCTCTTTCTATATCTCCTACAAGTCATTCGCTTAGAAATAATTACGCAAATTTGTTGATTGATATGCACGAATTTTCAAAAGCTGAAGCAATTCTCTTAAAATTATTAAAAGAGAATCCTGAATACGAAGACGCCAAGGAGAATTCAAAGCGTCTCGATGCAGTTCGTTCGCTTTTTTCAAAAGCAAATAGTTCTAACGCTAATATTGCTAGTTCCGATTCTGTTTCTGATAATACATTGCCATCGCAAAAGGCTATACTTGATCCACTCATGAGAGCATTTTCACGCGATGAAGTTAAAAATCACGGGCGATTAGCGCCTCCTCCGGATTTAAAGAAAGCAGCATCATCTTCGGATTCTCGCGCAATTGGTTTGGAAAAGCTTAAATTAGCGCAGGTTGCTGTTAAAGAATCTAATTATGATTATGCACTTTCGCTATGTTCACAAACACATCAAGAAATTGGTGTAGAATCACTGATTTATGATTGTGCTTCTGATGGTTACATCCCTAAAAATAAATTTTTAGAAGCAGAGATATGTATATTGCATTCTATAATTTTAGCTCAGCCAACCATGAAACATTATATTAATTTAGTTAGCCTTGCCTCTATGCGTGGTGACATTCAATTGGCAGAAGTATATCTTCAAAAGGCTATATGCTTAGATTCAACTCATAGTAGCTTAGGTAAATTAAAGGATTTTCTCCATAAACGAAAATCTGAGCTTAAATCTACCCCTTTTCAATTTGAGCTTCAATGGGCTTCTTCAAAATTGCAATTACATAAAGCTGAACTTAACGTCACATGATTCGGAATAATCAAGGTATCCTTTATATAGCTACTGGTCCAAAATGTAAGGAAGAAGCTATTTACAACATGTCACGTTCGCGTCAATTTTTAGGCTCTCGTGTATCTTGTTTAGTCACTGATGTACCTACCGATATTGACTACAAATATTTTGATTATGTTTATAAGCATAAAAATCCTTGTTATGGTTATCGAGATAAAATTTTGCCTTTGCTCAATCTGCCTTTTAAGTTTACTTTATTTCTAGATTCTGACGCTTTTCTCATTCAGCCAGTTGATAACATATTTGATTTAGGAATTTATGCTGACTTTGCAGCTGTTCATGCTCCAGTTCGCCATCCACCTGGGTTTCACTCTGAATTTGTACCATCTTCTTTTCCCGAATATAATTCCGGTGTGATGTTTTTTAAGAGGAGCAAAGTTCAGAAGAAACTTGTGAAGCTTTGGTTGAGCTATTATGACTTTCTGTTTGATAATTATGCACAATCCTGGGATCAAGCATCTCTTCGTATTGCTCTTTGGGAAATGATGCTTTCTCGTAAATCTTTTCGTTTGTTGTCGCTTCCATCTGAATTTAATTTACGCACCTCTAAGCCATGGATAGCAGGAAGAGGCCAACCTGTCTCTGTTATCCATGGTCGATTTGATGCCTCAGAAGTGAATGAATTTATTAAATATTTAAATTCGGATTTTGACAGATTCCGCACTTCATTTGGTTGGTTAAATGCTTATCCAAATTCCTCTATAAGGGCTAAATTTGATCGTATGAATTTTTAAGTAAATCTCTCCATATCCATTCAGGTCGTGCTCTTTTCAAATCTTCTTTTTTCGCTTTTTCTTGAATTATATGCCATTTTTTGTTATTTTGAAATTTTTGAGATTTAGCGATATTAATTTCTTCGTTTGGATCTTTTTTTATGTTTGTTGCCCAAAGTATATTTCCATGCGAATTAGTGCAAATTTTTCGGTTTCCATGTATATAAAGTCTTTCTTTGTTATATTCTACAACTACATTTTGTCGCTTTCTGCAATATACCCTAAGACTCTTGCTCGGATTATTCTTTTGGAGTCCTAATATTATGCTTTTAAAGGCTCCCGTGAGGTTAATTGGTTTCTTTATTTGTATGCTTCTCTTATTTGAGTTGGCCTGTTTTAATATAAACGGTACTCGGATTGAGCTCTCAAGAAAAGTACCTTTGTAAAGCATATTTCCATCTCCAAGCATTTCGCCATGGTCTGACATCACTAGAATTGTCGTATTGTCCGAGTCAGGTCTTTTATTCAATGTATTAATTAGTTTGTTTATTTGTTCGTCTAGTAAACATAGGTGATCTGCGTAATCTTCTCTTAGTTCTTTAATATCTTGCTTTGTCAATAAGTCTTTCCATTTTTGTTCGCTTTCTTTAAGTTGGCATTCATGGTTAAGCGCATTGATCCATAGTCTTTTTTCTATTACGGCCGGAAGATTATTACTTTTATTGATTCCTCGCCATGGATGTGGTGTGTCAAACGGTTCATGTGGTCCTACGAAGCTTACCCAGAGCAACCATGGACTTCTTTCTGGCAGCTTCTCAATTTTTTCAACTGCTTGATTAGCTAACCAAATGTCTGGGTAAAGATAGTTTGGTAATATTGTCTCGTTTCTTTTCCATGCAAGTGCTTTTTCAATCCCGCAATATCTTCTGTACAAATCTTTTCTTTGCATTTCAAGATATCCCTCCTCTTTCCAATGATCAGTTATTTTGCAATCTATAGTTCTAAGGGCTCTTGGCCCTGGAATTTCGAGGACATCGTCAAAACCTAGTTGATGTATGAGTCTTTTTGTAACTCTTATATCTCTTGGTTTGTTATGACTTGACCAATGAGTTTTGCCAACAATACTTGTATACCACCCATTTTTCTGTAGGTCTCGAATGATAGATGGCGCATCACTTGGAAGACTGACGTCCTCATTTTTAGTGATGCAAGTTTGGCTTGGCTCTAAACCAGTAATCCAACTAAATCTTGCTGGTACGCACTGGGGGCTATTTGTGTAACATCTCGTAAGTATAATTCCATTTTCTGCAATCTTTTCATATGTTGGCAGTTTAATAACAGGCTTTAGCGGATTGCCCCAGTCCCCTCTCCATTGGTCAAAGCTTATAATTAGCAAATTGTTTCCAGTTGGATTTCCCACCCCTAAGATTTGAATTATTTTAATCTATTGACTTTATCACCTCATTCTCTGGATTGCTTTCAATGAGACGATTTTGGTTAGGCTTGCATCAGGACGTAACTCGGCCTCTGGGAGGTGTAAAGCAGATGCATAGGTTAGGGGAGGTTATTGAGGAATTGGGTTATCAAGCTACACTTATTCAAGAAGATGCAAATTTTCACCCAGGTTGGTTTAGTAGTAAATTGCCAACCATTTCCTATGACAAATGGTTGAACAGAGGTGGATTTACGTCAATTGAAGATGTTCTAATTTTGCCTGAGACATTCATCAATTCACCTTTATTGTTACGAGACGACTTATGTAAGGTAATATTTAATCAAAATGTATCCTACAGCTTCGGCACGCCAAGTTTTCCAGATAACGTTTTTCCGTCGCCAGATAATATTGTTAGTTTGTATCACTCGGATTTAATCTCCAAGATTTTATGTGTTTCTCGTTCTGATCAGCTATTTCTTCGTTCTGCCTTCGGTCTGGCCGAATCGCGTGTAGGTTTGATTATTAATGCAGTAGAAAGTAATCTATTTTTTCCACATAAGCGTAAGAAGCTTCAGGTAGCTTTTATGCCAAGAAAGAATTCCCATGATTGTAAGGCTGTTATATCTTTGCTTAAGCGTCATTCCTGGTTTAAGGGCTGGTCTGTTTGCCCAATTACAAACTGTACGCAAGATCAGGTTTCCAAGCTCATGAAGGATTCTCTGATCTTTCTATCATTTGGACATCCCGAAGGATTTGGCTTGCCGGTGGCTGAGGCTTTATCTTGCGGATGTTATGTAATTGGGTATTCGGGCTTAGGCGGTCGTGAACTATTTAGACACTCATCTTCTTTTAATGCATCCAATGAGATCATGGTTGGTGATTGGCTTGGGTTCCTTTCGGCTATCAAGTCTTTTATTGATCAATTTAATGCAGATCCAAATTCTGTCTTCAAAAATTTACTACTTTGTTCTAAATCTGTACGAAAAACCTATAGTTTTGATGCCATGAAGCGTAGTGTCGATGCCGCATTTGCAGGAATCGTTAGATAATTAATTTATTAACTTATTCTCTGCATCGAGCGCTTTCACGATTTTTTGGATAACTGCTTATCGTGTTAATTTTAATAATGTTTTATATTTTCCTAATGTTTGAACATATGCTTTTGTCCCACCAGAAATTTATTGCGAGTTGCATGTTCATCGTAGCGGTCTTGATTCTATTCAATAATTCATTGTATTTATAGGCCTGTCTGGCGATTTTTAATGTTTTAAAGCATGCCGTTTGCTGAAACTATTTCAATTTGTTTGCCCAATCCCAGCCAAATCCATAGCGTTTTTGTACGCCAATGGCAGTGGCTAACAATTTTTTTCGTAGAATATCACGTAATAACTGATCAATAGTTTTTCCCTCCGGCTCGCCCGCATTCGCCTTTGCCATGTTTGTTTGATACTTCTGAGGCTGTAATTCGAGGAAGCTCTGCAAGTTATCCCAACTACCACTGGGGTCCTCAAAGAATGTCTCGCTTTTCATGACCAACAACTGTTCAGAGGGGAACAGTGCCTCGTATCGATCTAGTTGCTCGAGATAAAGACTGCGACTTAGATAGCTGTGTTTTTGCAGACTATAGGGATCTTTTGTTGCTAGCCGTTTACACTCAGCCTTTAACGCATCTGCAGGCTCCAACCTCTCAAACCCCCGTTTGCGGGCATGGAATACCTGAGAGAGTGCCCTTTCCACTGGGTCCCTGAGCAAAACGATCAGCTTCACGTTTGGTAGCAATGCTTTGATTCTCCTCGGCGCCTCGGGGTGGTACAGATAAAATGGGGTGATTTCCCCACAGTGTTGATCTTTACCAGCTTTATCGAAGTGGTGTGCGTACCACTCGACTGGTCGCTTGTGATTTAGATCGAAATAATGCACTTCCTTGCATGCAGGCAAAAACACCTGTGGGTGTGATGCCAGCAGCTGATGCAGCGTGGTGGTTCCGCCCTTCTGGGTGCCAAGGCCGAGGAAGTGGGGAAGATGGCTTTTCTCGGTCATGCGCGTTCGGGTGAAACGGCCTCAGTAGGCTGCCATCACGATTTTGGTAGTTGCCGTCACCATGCTCAAGCTCCTGCTGGGTGATCCCAATGCCCGCAAGCTGAAGCGCTACCAGCCGATTGTGACTGATGTCAACGTCCTGGAAGAGGACATTGCACCCCTCAGCGACGACGATCTGCGCTCAAGAACACTTGGGTTCCGGGAGCGGTTGGCAAATGCAGGCACCTTGGAGAACCAGCGTCCTGTGCTGGACGAGATCCTCCCTGAGGCCTTCGCCATTGTTCGGGAAGCCGGCAAGAGGGTGCTGGGCATGCGCCATTTCGACGTTCAGTTGATCGGCGGCATGGTGCTGCACGAGGGCCAGATCGCTGAGATGAAAACCGGCGAAGGAAAAACGCTGGTGGCCACCTTGCCGAGTTTTCTGAATGCCCTGACGGGGCGAGGCGTTCACGTGGTGACGGTGAACGACTATCTGGCACGTCGTGATGCCGAGTGGATGGGGCAGGTCCACCGTTTTCTCGGCCTGTCTGTCGGTCTCATCCAGCAGGATATGCGTCCTGAGGAGCGCCGCCGCAACTACGGCTGTGACATCACCTATGCCACCAACTCAGAGCTGGGGTTCGATTACCTGCGGGACAATATGGCTGCCAGTATTTCGGAGGTGGTGCAGCGTCAGTTCCAGTACTGCGTGATCGACGAGGTCGATTCGATCCTGATCGATGAGGCCCGTACGCCGCTGATTATCTCTGGACAGGTGGAGCGTCCCCAGGAGAAGTATCAGCAGGCTTCCCAGGTCGCCGAGGCTCTCGAGCGCTCCGCGGAGATGGGCAAGGACGGGATTGACCCGGAGGGTGATTACGAGGTGGATGAGAAGCAACGCAGCTGCACACTCACCGATGAGGGTTACGCCAAGGCCGAGCAGATGCTTGGAGTGCAGGATCTGTTCGATCCTCAGGACCCATGGGCGCACTACATCACCAATGCACTCAAGGCGAAGGAGCTGTTCACGAAGGATGTGAACTACATCGTTCGCGATGGCGAGGCCGTGATTGTGGATGAATTCACCGGTCGGGTGATGCCCGGGCGCCGATGGAGTGATGGTCAGCACCAGGCGATCGAGGCCAAGGAAGCCTTGCCGATTCAGCCGGAAACCCAGACCCTCGCCTCCATCACGTATCAGAACTTCTTCCTGCTCTATCCACGTCTGGCCGGTATGACCGGCACCGCCAAGACGGAGGAAGTGGAGTTCGAGAAGACTTACAAACTGCAAACCACGATCGTTCCCACCAACCGCGTGCGGGCGCGCCAGGACTGGGCCGATCAGGTTTATAAAACCGAAACGGCCAAGTGGCGCGCGGTAGCCAGTGAAACCGCTGAGATTCACAAGAAGGGTCGGCCCGTTTTGGTGGGGACCACGTCTGTTGAAAAAAGTGAGCTGCTCAGTTCGCTCTTGGCTGAGCAGGACGTCCCCCACAATCTGCTCAACGCTAAGCCCGAGAACGTCGAGAGGGAGTCGGAGATCGTTGCCCAGGCCGGCCGAGCTGGTGCAGTGACCATCGCCACCAACATGGCTGGGCGTGGCACCGACATCATTCTCGGTGGCAACAGCGATTACATGGCTCGTCTCAAGCTGCGGGAAGTGTTGCTCCCTCGTCTGGTTCTCCCGGAAGAGGGCCACAAGCCGCCTGTTCCGCTGCAACGCAGCGCCGCTGCCGGTTTTGCAGACGCCCCAGCAGCGATCGCCCCAGCCCGTGTCAGCGACAGTCTTTTCCCCTGTCAGCTGGCGGATGACACCGATCAGGCCCTGGGTGCGCTGGCGCGCGATCTGGTGAAGGCCTGGGGAGATCGAGCGCTTTCGGTAATTGAACTGGAAGAGCGCATCGCCACTGCCGCTGAGAAAGCGCCCACCCAGGATGCAGAGATCCAGGCCCTGAGAGAGGCGATCGCCCGGGTGAAAGCGGAATACGACGCTGTGGTCAAACAGGAGGAGGAACGGGTGCGTGAGGCAGGTGGCCTGCATGTGATCGGCACCGAACGGCATGAATCCCGCAGGGTCGATAACCAGCTGCGGGGCCGGGCCGGGCGTCAGGGTGATCCTGGGTCGACCCGATTCTTCCTGTCGCTAGGCGACAACCTCTTGCGAATTTTCGGGGGAGATCGCGTCGCCGGTTTGATGAATGCTTTCCGGGTGGAGGAGGACATGCCAATCGAGTCCGGCATGTTGACGCGCTCCCTGGAAGGGGCTCAGAAAAAGGTTGAGACGTACTACTACGACATCCGCAAACAGGTGTTCGAGTACGACGAGGTGATGAACAATCAGCGCCGGGCGGTCTACTCAGAGCGGCGCCGGGTGCTGGACGGCAGAGCCTTGAAAAAACAGGTGATCGGTTATGGCGAACGCACGATGAATGAGATCGTGGAGGCCTATGTGAATCCCGATCTGCCTCCGGAGGAATGGGATCTCGATCAGCTGGTGGGCAAGGTGAAGGAGTTCATATATCTGCTGGACGATCTCAACTCTGATCAGGTGCATGGGCTCGGCATCGAGGAGCTGAAGGCATTCCTGCAGGAACAGTTGCGCAATGCCTACGACCTCAAGGAGGGCCAGATCGAACAGCAGCGCCCCGGCCTGATGCGTGAAGCGGAGCGTTTCTTCATCCTTCAACAGATCGATACGCTTTGGCGTGAACATCTGCAGGCCATGGATGCCTTGCGCGAGTCGGTGGGTTTGCGCGGTTACGGCCAGAAAGACCCGTTGATTGAGTATAAAAACGAGGGTTACGATATGTTCCTGGAAATGATGACCAACATGCGCCGAAATGTGATCTATTCGATGTTTATGTTCCAGCCATCCACGTCAAAATAGTTTTTTAAATATTACTATCTTCTAGGCAGTTGCTCTCTCGATTTCCAATCCCATTTGAACATATGATTGTTGGCGACGCTTCCGGAAAATAGTGAATATTTTAATTTTGATTTTGTCAAGACGTAGGGGAATGAGAGTTGATCTTTTATCGTGAATATACAATTCTGAAGAAACCATTCTTGCATCAAGTAGCGCGCTGAGTAGTGATATGCAAAAAAGGTCATCTGAAAAAGTGCATTGTCGTTAAAATTTGAGTCTGCAAGGTAGCTATTGATTTGTTGATTGATCGGTTCGCCCTTAAAACGTTCATAGAAGTAGGGTAGATCAGGTCTGGTTTTTCGAGTAATAACTTGAGCTTCTTCTTCAATGGTGTGGAGCGATGGATGCTTGAACAAACATAATGGTGCCCCTTGAGATGTTTTAAGGACTTCTTCCGGCAAGTCGCTCTGTGGATTGATTCTGATAGATGAATCCATCCAGATATACCAGTCGGCTTTGTGAAAGCGCCATTCGAGCATTTTGGGTATTTTTGATTTCAACCTTGTATGCATGGCCATCTCTCTGCTATGCGTATTGTTGTCATCATAATATTTGAAGGAAAAATTATGTTTAGATTGAGGTGTGATGTCCCAAGGTTTTTTTGAGCCGAAATGGGCAGATACAATACGAAACTTCATGCATTCCTTGTATAAAATTTGAAGATTTTAAAAGTCATAACAATGTTTGATTGTGGTCAAGTTCCCATTTTTTGAATGAAGCGTCGTAGTCGGGTCGAGGCTGGACCCCATCTGGAACAGCTTCTCCCAACTGTCGGTACAGCCCCTCCTTGCTGCAGCGGTAGAACACCGAGCCCTGGTTCAGATGCTGACGGGGCAGCCCGGAGGCTTTGATGTGGTGCAGCATGATTCTGTCGCCGATCAGGTGGCCGTACTCCGGCATCAGCACCCAGTGGTGCAGCAGCGGAAAGGCTGCGCGGCCGAACACCAAGGCGTTGGTATCCACGAACTGCTCCGGATCGGTTATGGGGCAGGGGCCCATCACGCTTCCATCCAGGCGGCACAGGGTGCGACTGGTGGAGACCACCGCAGCACCTGATTGTTCCATCGCTGCCAGGGCGCTTGCAATGTGGTTCGGGGCGTACCAGTTATCGGCATCGAGAAAGGTCACCACGTCCACGCCAAGGCCTATGGCGTGATAACTGCCGATAAGACGCGGTGTGGAGCCGATGTCGCCATGGCTGCGCGGCAGTCGCACATGTTCGGCGCTCCACTGGTTGATCCGAGGTCGGGGATGGCCGTCGGCCACCAGTACATGCAGGCAGGGAATGGTCTGGCTCAGCACGCTCTGGTGGCACTGGTCCAGTACGGCCAGAGGCTCTTTGTAGTACGGCGTGATCACTGCGACCCGCGCTTGCAAAGGACTCACCACAAGCGCCACCAGGGGCGGGCTTGCAGGGCTTGCTGAAGACGGGTGTCCTCGATCAGCGCGCCACTGGCCAGCTGGGCAGCCAGGCTTTGCGCATCCGGCCGCAGGCCGTCGTAGTACTGAGGCAGAGTCCCGGCCCGCAGATGGTTGCGGTACAAGCTGCGCCAACTGTGGCCGATGCCTGGATCCAGGCGTTCGTTGCGCTCCAGCGCTTCGGCTCCCTGCCGGATCTTGCGCTCGAACTGCTGGTAGCTGCGGATCGGCAGGTGCAGGATTTCGAGCTCCTCGCTGGCCGGTGCTGGCAGGGGTTTGCCATTAACGCTGGCGCTGTGGTTTCCGTCGCTGATCTCCACCCTGGGGTGGGCGCGGTGGATCACCTTTGGGGGTAGCGGCTCACCAAGGCTGTTGCAGGATTGGCGCTCTCGCAGGGTTTGGCGCTCGTGGAAGGGGCGTTGATCTTCGGCATCCCGAGGCGGCGGCAGGAAGTTGCTGCGATCAACGCTGATCGCCTTTATTTCCTCGGGGATCGCCATCAATGTGGCCTGAAGGGATCCCCTCATTGGGTACCAGAATTCATCGGCATCGCCGTTGATCACCCAGTTGGCGTTGAACTCTCGGGCGGCCATACGTGCCATGCGGGTCACCCAGACGGCCTGGTCGTGGGTGTGGTCAGGCTCCTGCAGCAGCCGCAGGCGACCGCGCTGTTCATACCGCTGCAGGATCTCCAGGCTGCCGTCCACCGAACCGTTGTCGGTGGCGATGATCGATCGACCCCCTTATCGAAGTGGAAGCGCAGCGTGCTCTCGAGGATGTCTGCCTCATCTCGGCAGAGCAGGGTGAGAACCACGGTCATCACCGACCTCCTCTGCGTCGCGTGGCCGTCAGCACCCGATCGTGTCTGGTGCTGCTGCGGCCGTAGTACCAGCGCATCTGGGGCGTCAGGCTGGTCAGCGGCAGTGCATGGGACTCGCTGATCGCCTGACAGGCCTGCATGCGCTCCCCCAGTTCTGAATCTGTGAAGGCTGCCGGTGTGCGGTCGAAGCCGAAGGTGCGGAAGTCATCGCGATGCAGCAGGTGGGCCATGGCCCGGAGATCAGGGTCCTGAGTCAGTTCGACTAGATCAGCGGCCGGCCGGCGTCCCTCCCCAGCAGCAATGCGTTCCAGTTGGCCCTTGAGGCTGGTGGGCAGGTTCAGATTTGCGTTGAGCTCAGCAACGCTGTTGGCCAGTTGATCGCAGTGCAATAGGTGATCCACCATCGCCGCTTCGCCGTAGTGGGTGAACCAGGTGATTGGGAAGCCGTGCACATAGCGCAGATCGTGGGCCTCCAGCGCATCGGGAAGCCGGCGTAGGTAAGCCAGCAGTTGCTCCCGGCTGGGGGGGTGGCTGCGTACCTGCATCTCGGTGTTGCGGCTCTTCTGGCGCAGGTATTCACGGCAGGCCGAGGCCAGACGCTCATAGGGGTGACGGATGCAGGCGATCACCCGGTAGCGCTTGAGGAAGCGCCACTCCGGGAAATGACGCAGATCCATCAAGGGAAGGTGGGCGAGATCCACCTGGCGTTGCAGAACCTGGCTGAAGCTGAAATCGAACAGGCTCACCACATCCCGTCCCTCGGCAGCCTCGAGAAACGCCTGCCGCAGGTTGGTTCCAGCACATTTCGGAACGTGCAGGAACACCAGCCTCAGGCTGTGGTCAATGATCATTCCGTGTCGCCTAGGAATTGCAGAATTTCTCGATCTTTCAGGCTTTGAGATTCTCCGGCGCAGACATCGCGCAGCTGCCGTCCAGCTGCCACTTCCTTCAGGCAACGCTGCAAATTGATCACCGTGTTTTCCAGATCATCAATGCGTTGCATCAGATTGCGGATCACATTGGCTTCCGCATCCGGCAGTGCCGAGTGGGCCAGGGGATTGATGCGTACGCCGCTCTGATGGATCACGCGGCCGGGGATGCCCACCACGGTGCAATCGGCTTCCACATCGCGCACGACCACGGATCCAGCACCAATGCGTGTGTTGGGTCCCACGTTGATGGCGCCCAGCACCTTGGCTCCTGCTCCCACGACGACGTTTTCCGCGAGGGTTGGGTGTCGCTTGCCTGATTCCTTGCCCGTTCCGCCCAGAGTGACTCCCTGATACAGCAGGCAGCGGTGACCGATTTCCGCGGTTTCACCGATCACCACCCCCATGCCGTGGTCGATAAACACGCTTGTTCCGATCCTGGCTCCTGGGTGGATTTCAATCCCCGTCAGTCCCCTCCCCAGCTGACTGAGGCAGCGAGCCAACAGTTTGAGGGGCAGTCTTGATCTCCACAACCTGTGGCTGAGGCGGTGCAGGCTGATGGCATGGAATCCCGGATAACAAAACAGAATCTCCAGCAAGCCGCGGGCAGCCGGATCACGCTCGCGGATAATCGCCAGATCGGCGCGGAGGTGATCAAGCATCGCGTTGGCGTCAACTAGCAGCCGGGGTTTGCAAACCGATCTCCTTACGGAGTTGCTCAATCGTATCGACGCTGAGGTAGCTCTCAGCGCAATGCACCTGGGGCATCCGCATCAGTTGGGATCGGTTCTGGCGCAGGCTCTGTTCAACCAGGGGCAGACTCGGGCGATCACAGAGGACGTGGCTGGAGGCCCTCAACAAGGCCAGAAGGCGACTGCCAACATCCGGTGTCGCGGTCATCAGCAGCAGTTCATTGCCGCGCATGGAGTGCAGGATCACTTCAGCAGCTCGGAGAATGCCGGGGCTGATGCTCACAAGGCCAACACAGCTGCCCGGCCGCAGCTCCTTGAGCATCGCCAGTTCCTGGCGGAAGTCATTCAGATCCACAGCAACGGCTCTCACGCCATGGGCCTTGGCGAGCTCCTCGACGGGTTGGAGAAAATAGCGACTGGTGACGACGGTTCCATTGCTGGAGCTCTCCAGCACGCTTTCCAGCTCCTCCATCGGCACCACTTCGACAGGAACGTCCAGGCTGGGCTCCAATTCCTCGGCGATCAACATCGACGCTCCGATGTCTTCGCGGGGAGTGCTCACGAGAACCCTGGCTCCACAGCGCAGGCGCCAGTCGATCTCACGGGTGAGCATTTCGCGGGTTTGCTGCAGGGTGCAGCCGGCGTTGAGCAGCCCGTCGACGCATTTACGAACCTCGCGATCAAGATCGGTGACCCCTCGATTCCTGATGTGGGGGGGTGTTCGGATTTCTCGGGGCTTCTGCTGGTCGCGTACATAGATCCCAGAGCCGGCCATCGCTTCCACGACGCCATCGGTTTCCAGTTGGCGATACACCTTGCTGATCGTGTTGCGATGCAGGCCGGTCTGCATCGCCAGCTGACGGGTGCTGGGCAATCGGTGCCCAGGGGGGTAGTGCCGCGCTGCAATCGCGAAGCAGATCTGGTTGTACAGCTGGGTCGACGCCGGAATGTCGCTTTCCTGCTGGATGTGGAATCGCACGCCGGTAGGCCGGGTTGGAATGCGGCCACCCTAAGGAGCGAATCGCCTGGTGACAATTGGTTGGGTGTCCCGTGAACCTGTGACAATTTCCAACTCTCCTCGTGGCAACTGGGTTCAGGTGCTCGGAGGCGATGTTCCACTGCGCAGCTGGTGGGCCGACGTTGACCATCAAAAGCACGTTGACGTATCAAAAAATGTACGGGAACGTGTTGTTCTCGTGCTGCCTGAGGTTTTCGGCGTCAATCTCTGGGTGCGAAGCGTCGCGGAGCGCATCGCCGAGGCTGGTGTTCAGGCTCTTGCGATGCCGTTGTTTGCCCGCACGGCCCCCGCTCTTGATCTTGGTTACGAGCCGGCGGACTTGCTGGAGGGCAGAAGACATAAAGACGCCACTACAGCGGATCAGATCCAGGCGGATGTGGCTTTGGCGATCACCTGGTTGCAGCAGCGTTGTCCCAAGGCGAGCGTCACGGTGGTGGGGTTTTGTTTTGGGGGTCATGCCGCTTTGCTGGCGGCGACCCACCCCCAAGTGGTGTCCACGTTTGATTTTTATGGCGCTGGGGTGAGCCGGATGCGCCCGGGCGGAGGGCCACCGTCGTTGGAGCTCCTGCCTCAGGTCAAGGGTCGTCTCACCTGTCTTTGCGGCACAAGAGATCCGTTGATTCCCGCCGAGGAACGTGCTGCGATCAGAGCCGGCCTGCGTTCAGCGGATCCGAACGGTCATCGTTTTCGTTTCGAGGAGATTGAGGGGGCTGACCACGGATTTATGTGTGAAATGCGCAGCAGTTTCAATTCCAAAGCCTCAAGCCTGGGATGGCAGTTGCTGTTGGAGGACTTCTCTTCTCTTGCTTAGCCGGGTTTGGACGCCAGCTTGGCGGCCGTTGGTCGTGGCGGAGAAGGAATGGTGCGAACAGCCTTGGCAGCAGCCGCTTCTTTTTCTTCCTTCTTCACCAAAGGAGTCTTCCTTGGTGTCAGGAACATGATCATGTTTCGTCCTTCACGCTTTGGAGCTTGCTGAATTTCGGCTTTTTCTTCGAGGTCCTTAGCCATTCGTCTCAGCAATGTTTCAGCCAGGGCGGTGTGCTGAATTTCGCGACCTCGAAAAATCACGGTGCACTTCACCTTGTCGCCGGCTTTGAGGAATCGTTCTGCCTGGCCGATGCGGACGTCGTAGTCGTGTTGATCGATCTTGTATCGCATCTTGACTTCTTTCACTTCTGTCTGATGCGATTTTTTCTTGGCTTCCTTGGCCTTTTTCTCCTGCTCGAATTTGTATTTGCCGTAATCCATGATTCGGCAGACGGGTGGGTCGGCCTTTTCACTCACCAAAACCAGATCGAGTTCGCGCTCCTTTGAGACGTCCAGCGCTTCTTCGCGACTGATCACCCCGAGTTGAGTCCCGTCTGAATCAACGACCCGCAGCTGCGGGTAATTGATGCGCTCATTGATGTTGGGTAACTCCCGGACAGGAGCACGACGGTCAAAGCGGGGACGTGGAGCCATTCAGATGTTGTTTGGGACAGGAGTGGTCGTCTGTGTCAACCCACAGATCCACATCCTTCACCTTAGTTGTCGCTCGATCAGTGTCATCGCTTCCTTTAGAAGGTCTTCGCCAGCCAGCCAGTTGGGGTTGTGCTGGCGCCGAAACCAGGTTCGCTGACGTTTCGCGAATTGCCGTGTGCGCTGGCTGGTGATCTCAATCGCTCGCTGTCTGCTGATCGAACCAGCAAGCGTGTCAAGTGCTTCTCGGTAGCCAATCGTTTGCAGCAGGGGAAGTTGTGCTCCATAGCGATCGGCGAGCCCCTGGGTTTCAGCCAGGAGGCCATGGCCATACATCTCCTGCGTGCGTTGCTGGATCCGCTGTTGAAGCTTGCTGGGATTCAATCCAAGCTCCAGCACGGTCCATGGAGGAGGTGACATCGATATTTGTTCGCTCATGGGTTGCCCGGTTGCGTAAACCACTTCCAGTGCCCTTTGCGTGCGCACCGTGTCGGCTGCCGCAATTGATGTTGCGGCTTTTGGATCCGCCGCTCTCAACAGTGAGTGGCAGATGGACTGGCCCAGTTGCGACAGCTGTTCTCGTAGTAGCGGTTGTGGAGGAACGGCAGGAGGTCTCAGTCCTGCTGTGATCGCCTTGAGGTAAAGGCCGCTTCCCCCGACCAGGAGTGCGATTCCCTGTTGTTTCAACTGTTCATTGATGCTTCGTTCCGCTTCGCTCTTGAATTCCTGAAGCGTGATCGGTTGATCCGGCCGCCGAAGATCCAACAGGTGGTGGGTCACCCGCGCACGTTGGGATGCTGTGGGTTTGGCCGTGCCAATGTTCATGCCGCTGTAGAGCTGTCTCGAGTCCACGTTGTGGATCGGAATGTTCAGCCGTTCGGCGATGTCCAGAGACAGAGCTGTTTTCCCACTGGCTGTGGGCCCCAGGAGCACGATCACCAGGGGTTGGCAGGACATGGGGATCGCTTGAGGGGTGCACCCAGAGTGGGAAGATCTCCGCAGAGGCCTCTGTGTGCCTCCACGGGCCGCCGGTGGTAATCTGAGCCTGCCAGGTCGAGGTTCCAAGGCTTTGAGGCGTCAAAGAACCCTGTCTCCTGGCTTAAGAGCTTCTGAATGAGCGACGCTTCCAAGGTTCAGAACGCCTACGGCGCTGAACAGATTCAGGTTTTGGAGGGCTTGGAGCCCGTCCGCAAGCGTCCGGGGATGTACATCGGTTCCACCGGTCCCCGTGGTTTGCACCATCTCGTCTACGAGGTGGTCGACAATTCTGTCGATGAGGCTCTTGCCGGACACTGCGATGAAATCCTCGTCGTCCTGGGTGAGGACGGCTCAGCTGCCGTTAGTGACAATGGCCGCGGAATCCCCACCGACGTTCACTCGAGAACAGGCAAGAGCGCCCTGGAAACGGTCCTCACGGTCTTGCATGCCGGAGGCAAATTTGGCGCGGGTGGCTACAAGGTGTCCGGCGGGCTGCACGGTGTTGGCGTTTCAGTGGTCAATGCCCTGAGTGAGTGGGTTCAGGTCACCGTTCGGCGCCAGGGCCAGGTACATCGCCAACGGTTTGAGCGGGGCGCGCCAATCGGGACCCTTTTGTCGGAGTCGTTGCCTGCTGGCGAAGAGGAGCGCACCGGTACGACGGTGTGCTTCAAACCCGATTCCGAAATTTTTACGGTCGGGATTGTCTTTGATTACGCCACCCTGTCCGCTCGCTTGCGCGAACTCGCTTATCTCAATGGTGGGGTGCGAATCGTTTTTCGGGACGAACGTGAAGCAGCACGCAATGCAGAGGGAGAGGCCCATGAAGAGATCTATTTTTATGAGGGTGGCATTAAAGAATATGTTTCTTACATGAATTCTGAAAAAGATGCTCTACATCCAGAGATTATTTATGTGAATTCCGAAAAAGATGGTGTTCAGGTTGAGGCTGCCTTGCAGTGGTGTTCAGACGCTTACTCCGACAGCATTCTTGGTTTTGCTAACAACATCCGCACTGTTGATGGAGGAACCCATATTGAAGGGCTTAAAACAGTTCTCACACGCACCTTGAATGCTTTCGCCAAGAAGTTAGGCAAACGCAAGGAGGCCGATTCCAATCTGGCCGGAGAGAATATTCGCGAGGGCCTCACGGCTGTGCTGTCGGTGAAAGTACCCGAACCGGAGTTTGAGGGACAAACCAAAACCAAACTTGGTAACACAGAAGTTCGCGGCATTGTCGACAATCTGGTCGGCGAAGCACTTTGTCAGTTCTTGGAATTTAATCCATCGGTGATTGGCTTGATTCTTGAAAAGGCGATTCAGGCTTTCAATGCAGCAGAGGCGGCTCGACGTGCCCGAGAGCTTGTTCGGAGAAAAAGTGTTCTGGAAAGTTCAACACTTCCCGGCAAACTTGCTGATTGCAGCTCCCGAGATCCATCCGAATCGGAGATCTACATTGTTGAGGGTGATTCTGCTGGTGGTTCTGCCAAGCAGGGCCGCGACCGGCGCTTTCAAGCTATTCTTCCGTTGCGAGGAAAAATTCTCAATATTGAGAAAACAGACGACGCCAAGATTTATAAAAATACTGAGATCCAGGCCTTAATCACTGCCCTTGGCTTGGGGATTAAGGGTGAGGATTTTGATGCAAAAAATCTTCGCTATCACCGCGTCGTGATCATGACGGACGCCGATGTGGATGGAGCTCATATTCGCACTCTGTTGCTTACTTTCTTCTATCGATACCAGAAAGATCTAGTTGCAGGAGGCTACATTTACATTGCCTGCCCGCCTTTGTATAAGGTCGAGCGCGGAAAAAATCACACTTATTGTTATAACGAATCTGATCTCAAAAAAACGCTGGATGGGTTCGGAGAAAAAGCGAATTACACGATCCAGCGCTTCAAGGGTCTTGGCGAAATGATGCCGAAGCAATTGTGGGAAACAACGATGGATCCCTCAACCCGAATGATGAAACGCGTGGAAATTGAGGATGCCCTTGAGGCAGATCGTATTTTCACCATTTTGATGGGCGACAAGGTGGCCCCTCGCCGTGAGTTCATCGAGACCCACAGTGCTGAGCTGGATATGGCAGCCCTTGATATCTGATGGGTGCTGTTCGATTAGGCGGTGTTCGCTTTGAAGGTGTTTTGCGCTGGAGTTGGTTGTTGGGAGTCGCTCTGATGGCTCCCGCGACGTTGCCGGCAGGAGGCGGTGAGATTTGCCAGCCCCAGATCCGACGTCGTTATCAGGGCAGCGGACCATTGCACACCACCCTTGAAGCTGATCTGCACCAGAGTCCTGTGGCAATGGCTCCGGCTTTATGCAGCCTTGCCGCTGGAACTCCCCTGCGCTTGTTGCATCGTTGGTCTGGAGATGACGGACGAGACTGGCTTCATGTTCACGAACTGACAGGGGAGTCTCGTCGTGGCTGGCTCCGGGTCTGATGCCCTTCTGGTAGGTGTTGGCGCCGTGCCAGGTGCCTGGTTGCGTTTGATTTTGGTGAATCGCTGGTCGCCAATTGTCCCCAAGAAGCATTGGGGCACGTTTGCTGTGAATGTGATTGCCTGCTTTGCCCTTGGTCTGGTGTTGTCGCTGATTGAGGCTGTTCCTCAGGACGCCAAAGCTCCTCTGGCATTGCTGATTGCTGTTGGATTTTTCGGGAGTCTCAGCACGTTTTCAACGTTTGTTCTGGAACTATTGGCTGAGCTTCAGGCACGGCGTCCTGCAACGGCAACATTGTTGGCACTGGCATCCATCGTTGTGGGTTTGATGGCTGCTGCAGCCGGCTATGGCCTCGGTTATCTCAACGATGCCTGATTCAAAACCCTCCCTCAATCGAGAGTTGGATGAGTTGCGGCTGGTCGCCATCGGCGCTGTCCCTGGGGCTCTGTTGCGCTGGCAGATCACGAGTCAGATCAATGATCAGAATCTTTTCGTCAACGTTTTTGGCGCAGCCGTTCTCGGTATTCTTGTTGGCCTTCAATCCTCTCCGAAAAGAACGCTGTTGATCGGAGTTGGGTTCTGCGGTTCTCTCACCACGTTCAGCGGCTGGATCTTGGCTGCTCTGCGTTCGCTCGCCGCAGGGGACTGGCGGCAATGCATCACGTTGATTGCCACGACGCTGGTGTTAGGGCTGGCGGCTGGTGCAGTCGGCTTGCTGATCGGTCGATGGCTTAGGCCGCAAGCGCTGCCTCGATCGCGGTTGTGAGTTCGCCATCCTCCGGCGCAATGCCACTTTTAAAGCGAGCAATCACTGTGCCATCACGGCCAACAAGGAATTTCTCGAAATTCCAGGCCACATCACCGGCCGGATCCATCTGATTGAGAGTGGTGAAGGGCTCTGTGGTGTTGCCCATGGCATGTACTTTGTCGAAGAGCTCGAAACTGGCGCCATAAGTGGAGGAGCAGAACGTCTTGATCTCGTCGAGAGTTCCAGGTTCCTGAGCGCCAAAGTCATTGCAGGGGAAACCGAGCACCGTTAAACCTTTGCTTCCGTAGCTGTTCTGCAACTCCTGCAGGCCGGAATACTGCTTGGTGAAGCCGCAACGACTGGCCACATTCACGATTAACAGGACCTGTCCTGCGTAGTCACCCAGGGACTTGCTGCTGCCTTCGGGGGTGGTCACGGTCACGTTGCTGACGCTGATGGCCATGTCCTGAGTCGTCTGTTCTGCGAGAGGTTAACGCCCTGAATCCCCATACACTTGGTCGTCAGCTGAGGTTCGATGGCTGAAAGTTCTGGGGTAGCAACCGGGGTCACCGTTGAGCACCACATGCTCGCTGATGTGGTGACGCGTCAGCTTGAAGCGATGCTGGCCGTCGGCAATTACGACGCTGTCAAAATGTTGCTGGAACCGGTTCAGCCGGTTGATATCGCAGAAGCCATTGCCAATCTGCCAACGACGCTCCAGGCGATTGCTTTTCGTTTGTTGAGCAAGGACGAGGCGATCAGCGTCTATGAATACCTCGGTACGACGACCCAACAGAGCCTGCTCAGCAAGCTGCGGTCCAGCGAGGTGCTTGAGGTAGTCGAGGAGATGTCTCCCGACGATCGGGCTCGCTTGTTCGAGGAACTGCCCGCCAAGGTTGTTCGTCAGCTGCTCAGTGAACTCAGTCCCGATGAGCGCCGCGTCACCTCAGAGCTGCTCGGATTCAGGGCTGAAACCGCAGGTCGTCTGATGACGACTGAGTTTATCGACCTTAAAGAAGATCATCTGGCGCAGGAGGCGCTGGAAATTGTTCGTCGCCGTGCCCGCGATACCGAAACGGTTTACAGCCTTTACGTCACCGATGCTGAACGGCACTTAACCGGAATTCTTTCGCTGCGGGATCTCGTCACCGCTGATCCCGGTACCCGCATTGGGGACGTGATGACGGCTGATGTTCTGAGCGTGCAGACGGATACGGATCAGGAAAAGGTGGCGCGCACCATTCAGCGTTACGACTTTCTGGCGGTTCCCGTTGTTGATCTCGAGCAACGTCTGGTGGGCATCGTCACGGTGGATGACGTGATTGATGTGATTGAGCAGGAAGCCACCCGGGATCTTTACGCGGCTGGTGCTGTTCAAGCAGGTGATGAAGACGATTACTTCTCCAGCAACCTGTTCACGGTGGCGCGCCGTCGGGTGGTTTGGCTTGCAGTGCTTGTGGTGGCCAGCTTCTTCACCTCTGAGGTGATTGCCGCCAATGAAGACGTGCTCCAGAAAGTGGTGTTGCTGGCGGCCTTCATTCCTTTGTTGGGGGGAACCGGCGGCAACGTCGGTGCCCAGAGTTCAACCGTGGTGATCCGAGGCTTAAGCACCCAGAGCATTTCATCCCTTGGTTCTATGAAGGCGGTTGGCCGTGAAGTGATGGCCGGAGCGCTGCTTGGCATTTTGATGATGCTCTTGGTCGTGCCGTTCGCCTGGTGGAGAGGTGAAAGTGCTCTGGTGGGCATCTCTGTTGGGATCAGTCTTTTGGCGATCACGACCCTGGCTGCGACGGCTGGAGCTGCATTCCCTCTTGTGTTCGATCGGATGGGTCTGGACCCTGCCTTGATGTCCACGCCGTTCATCACCACCTGCACGGACGTGGCCGGCACGCTGATTTATCTGAAAACGGCTGAGTGGTTGCTGACCCATCTTCCCCAGCTCCAGCAGGCAGCGAGTATTTCTACCCAATTTCTGGCAGCTTCTGTTTTCTGAGAGCTTGTTTACGTTTCTTAGGAGTACTCTTTACATAACTCAATGAAGCGTCATGGCTCCTGCCACTGCTGTTGCTTCCAAGCCCGCAACGACTACTACCACCCGTTCCGTCAGCGTTGACGTTGACCTGGTTCGCTCTTACTTGCGGGATATCGGACGAGTGCCGCTTCTGACGCATGAGCAGGAAATCACCCTTGGGCGTCAGGTTCAGGACCTGATGGATTTAGAGGCTCTTGAAGGGGAGCTTGAAAGCCGCGATGGGTCATCGCCAACCCGTGATCAGCTGGCCAAGGCAGCGGGATTGTCTTACCTGCAGCTCAAGCGCAAGCTTCAGCATGGTCGCCGCGCCAAAGAGCGCATGGTTGCTGCGAACCTCAGGCTCGTTGTGAGTGTTGCCAAGAAGTACACCAAGCGGAATATGGAACTTCTCGATTTGATTCAGGAGGGAACGATCGGACTGGTTCGCGGTGTTGAAAAATTTGATCCCACTCGTGGCTACAAGTTTTCCACCTACGCCTACTGGTGGATTCGTCAGGGCATCACGCGTGCGATCGCTGAAAAGAGCCGCACGATCCGCCTCCCGATTCACATCACAGAGATGTTGAACAAACTTAAGAAGGGGCAGCGAGAACTCAGTCAGGAATTGGGTCGTACTCCCACAGTCACTGAACTTGCTGAGTTCGTTGAACTTCCTGAGGATGACGTCAAAGACCTGATGTGCCGTGCTCGCCAGCCGGTGAGCTTGGAGATGAAGGTCGGGGATGGTGACGACACCGAATTGCTGGAACTGCTTTCTGGAGATGGTGACCTCCCGAGTGATCAAGTCGAAGAGGATTGCTTGAAAGGTGATTTACGCAACCTGTTGGGACAGTTGCCTCATCTTCAGGAACAGGTCCTGCGTATGCGGTATGGCATGGATGGAGAGGAGCCGATGAGCCTCACGGGGATTGGGCGGATTCTGGGCATGAGCCGTGATCGGGTCCGTAACCTTGAGCGTGATGGTTTGGCTGGTTTGCGTCGGATCAGTGATCAGGTTGAGGCTTACGTGGCGTGCTAGTCGAGTTTTAGACTTCAGTTTTGTTTGGCATGTAATTTGAAGCGCAAACTTCAGTTTGTACACATTGGCAAGTGCGGAGGTTCTACACTTAAAACAGCACTTTATCGTTCAACGGTAATTGCTGAAAAATATTCTTCTTTTTTTGAATCACACATCAATGGTGTGGTTGTTGATCCTAGCTGTGATTATTTTTTTTGTGTACGCAATCCCATAGAAAGGGCTTTTTCGGCTTTTGAATGGCGAAAAAAGCTCGTTCTTGAAGACTTGGCTTCACATCAAATTGATCGCTTCCCCGGAGAGGCAAAAATTCTCAGTAAATATAAAAGCCTTGGTAACATCGCTCGATCTTTGTATCGGCCTAATAACCGGCTTGATCAGGCTGTAGCAAGAGATTTCCGATCCGTGCACCATTTACGAGAGTCGATATCTTTTTACTGCCAACCTTTATTTGGTGTTCTTACTCCTTCCAATCTTTTTGGCGTTGTTTGTCAGGAGACTTTAGTTGAGGATTGCTCCAGGATTTTGGGAATAGACGCATCAGGCATGCGAGAAAGAAGTAACTTATCCAAGAGGCGTATTGATCAGGATCTTGATGCCAAGGCCCTCGGTAATTTAAAGAGATTCCTTGTTGAAGATTATCAATGTCTTGCAGTACTTTGGAGTCTTGGCGCGCTTAGTGATCAACAGTTTTGGCATGTCATGACTTCATCTGCTGATAAGCAAGCTTCAATCTAAAAAATAATAATTATGAGTTTCGATGCAGTCAGATTTTATCAGGGTCTGTTGGCTGGGCTTGTCTGGCAGAATAACCAGACAAGAGCTGTCTTTTCTTATTAATCGTTAGCGAAGAGTTGCTCCCCCTTGGGTGGGATTCCAAATCCAATTTTTGTTAGCTACTCGCACGTTCCGTAGAAATGTGGTCATTGCATCAAAATTCTTGATGGAATTTGTTGCGCACCCAAAAAGATGGATAGGGTAATTTGACTGATCAGGCATTTCTCCAACTTCTATGGCGGTAACGATCTTAAAATATGATTTAATTTGTTGAGCCCACCAGTCTGATGGAGCAACTAAAAAATGTGCATTTCTTTTATCAGATGTTTTTTTTGAGGCAGGAAGTAAGTCAATGCAAAAGAAAAAAAAGGCTGGGTCAAGTGTTTTTATTTCTTTGAGAGTTTCGCCAATGTTTTCTCTGCCAACATGTTCGAGTACGTCAATTGATGTAATGATGTCAAATGGATGATCGGGGAGTTGCGAAAATTCCGTGACTGCAGGATCGTAGCCATAGGCTTTCGCGGGAACTGATGTATCTTCATTGATGGCATTGACAAGTCCTCCTTTTCCGCATCCATGATCAAGAATATGTTGGATCGGTTGGACTTGATGGGCGGCAGCGACGGCTAGTGGAATAGTTAGCTCATGTTTCATTGATCCTTTTGTGTTGTATTCTGATGCTTTTCCAAAAGAAGAATTTTTTTTGTGTAATTCTTTGGAGGCTTCAAGGAAGTTACTCATTATAATTGTGTAGTTTAAACTTGTTTAATCTTACCAAGAAGAAGCTCATTTAGCTTCTGAGGGTTCTCGTCATGGGGGCAGTGTCCAGCTCCTAGGATAACTTCGAGCGAGCGCACGCAGCTGATGTTGTTATTCCAATGTTCTGCTTCCACTAAAGGCTCCCATGGATCCTTCTCGCCCCAGATAAGGTCGACAGATATCTCCAGATCTCTCATTAGGTCCGGAGCCAGCACATCGTCGAAAAGGTTGATGAAGCCGCGAAATGCCTCTGCTGCTCCTTCACGGCGAGTCGGCTCGTAAAGCAATTCCACTAACGTGTCGTCGATGTTGTTGCCGCTGGGGTAGGCCTGTTTCAGCACCTGCCTGATCACGCCAGGCCGTGCGGCATTGCGGAACAGGGCCGTACTTAACCAGCGCTGCCGCACCAAGGTTTTAAGTAGCGGCCTGATCAAAGCCATCCATGCGGGTTGTGTGGCCAGTTGCTTGTCATCCATCAAGCGCTGAGCGCAATCAATCAGCACGACACCTTTGCAGGAGATCTTGCTTGGACCCTCCAGCAGCATCTGAGCTGCTTGCAGGGCCACAACGCCGCCGATCGAATTGCCGACCAGCAAGACGGGTTTTTCGATGACCTCCTTGCAGAAGTCTGCCACCTGCTGGCCCCAGAGATCAAAGCCGTAGTGCACGGCGCCTGGTTCGATCGCTTCATCCTTCAGGCGTGCCCTGGGTTGATCACTGCGGCCGAAGCCCAGCAAATCGATGGCGTAGGTGGGAGCCAGTTTGCCCAGCACAGGTTGGTTGAAGCGCCAGTGGCCCGTGTTCGCTCCGAAGCCATGGATGAGCAGCACCGCCAACTCGGAATCGATTTGGGGCTGGCTCAAAGACCAGCCAACTGTCCAGTCCTGCCACTGCCACAGGAATTGTCTTGCTGGCTTCATGCCCCAGTTGACAGATTGCCGGCTGGCTGATCAGTCGCTGGCTCGTCGAGTGCCGGTCTGCCGCCACCGAACAGCCGGTCTTCCAGGTTCTTCACCAACACATAAAACGGCGGCACCACCCCAAGGGACAACACCGTGGCCACTACCAGTCCGCCAAAGATCACGGTGCCGAGGGACTGCTGGCTGTTGGCTCCAGCGCCGTTGGCCACCACCAAGGGAAGGAAGCCCGCGAGGGCTGCGATGGCCGTCATCAGGATGGGACGCAGCCTGGATTCAGCTGAGGCCACGACCGCCTCGCTGGCGTTCATGCCCTGTTTGAGCTTCTGCTCAGCCACTTCCACGATCAGGATTCCGTTCTTGGCCGCCAGACCGATGAGCGTGACCAGTCCTACCTGGGCATAGATGTTCAGGTCGATTGAGCGAATCGCCAGGAAGGTGAGTGCACCCAACATCGCCAGAGGCACTGTGGCCAGGATGATCACAGGCGTCACATAGCTCTCGTACTGGGCTGACAGCACCAGGTACACGATCAACACGCCAAGGCCGAACACCAGAACGCTGGCGCTGCCGGCTGACAGCTGAAGAGCTGCCAGACCGGTAAAGGCGTAGTCGATGTTGTTGAAGTTGAGCGACTCAAACAGTTTCTGAATCGAACTGAGGGCCTGGCCGCTGCTCTTGCCCGCCGCCGGACCGCCCTGGACCAGGACGGAACGGGACAGGTTGTAGTGGTTGATGGTGGGAGGTGCACTGCTCAGGTCTGCTGTGGCGAACTGAGATACCTGCACCAGCTCACCATCCCTGGACCGGACGTAATAGCCGAGCACGTCTTCGATGGTTTCGCGCTGATCCGGCGCTCCCTGCAAGTAGATGTTGCGGACCTCGCCGGCTTCATAGGTGAGACCGGTGTAATTGCTGCCAGCGAGGGCGGCGATCGTGTCCATCGCTTCCTGATAGTCGACGTTGAGTGCACCCATCACGTCCCGATCGATCGAGAGCCCAACAGCTGGTGAACTTGGATTGAACTGGGAATAGACCTTCTGGAAGTCGCCGCTGGCGTTGGCTTCCTTGATCAGTTCACCCGCCATGTCGGAGAGCTGGTTGAACGAGTAAGCACCGTTGCTGAGGTCGTTGAACTGGAAGTAGAAGCCACCTTGGGGCGAGAAGCCTGGAACCGCCGGCGGCCCGATGGCGACGGCCATGCCATCACTGAGCCCAACCAGTTTTTCGTTGAGGCTTTTGATGATCGCTTCGGCGCTTTGGCTGGCTTGTTTACGTTCGGAGAGCGGCTTCAGGCCGAAGAAGAACAGTCCCTGGTCCGGGCTGGAGCCGTTGAAGCCAGATCCGCTGATGATCGCGGCATTTTCCAGCTCCGGTTCTTCGCCCAGCACCTTGGCGATCGCCGAAGCGAACTCCTTGGTTTCGTTGAGTGAGGCGCCGTTCTGCAACTGGTAGATGCCAAGGCCATACCCCTGGTCTTCGTCAGGGATGAAGGCCGTGGGCAGGGCGCCGAAGGCGAACATCGTGAGGGCGATTCCGGCGGCGAGTCCAGCCAGGATCAGCAGTCGCGCTTTGATCAGGATCTTCAGAAGCGTGGCGTAGAACGACTGAAGCCGCGCGAATCCGGCGTTGAACACCCGGAAGATCAGACCGAGATTGGCGCCGGCCAGGGCACCGACAACCAGGCCGAGGATGTAAGTCCAGGACCCGAAGGAATCGGCACTGAAGTGACCGAAGGCCAGTCCCACGATCACCCCGATCACAATCCATGAGAAGCCGCGCGGCTCCTTGGGTTTCTGCTTGGGCAGGATTAGGCCCGACAGCATCGGCGAAAAGGTGAGGGCGTTGAAGGCTGAAATCGCGATCGAGAAGGCGATCGTGAGCGCGAACTGCTGATAGATGATCCCGATGCCACCGGGATAGAAGGCCACCGGCACGAACACCGCCATCAGCACAAGGGCTGTGGCTAGCAGGGCGCCGAACAGCTCACCCATGCACTCCAGAGCTGCCTCTCGGGGCTTCATGCCTTTCTCGATGTTGCTGGAGACGGCTTCGATCACGACAATCGCGTCGTCCACGACAAGCCCGGTGGCCAGCACCAGGCCCAGCAGGGTGAGCTGGTTGATCGAGAAGCCGAAAACTTTCAGAAACGCAAACGTTCCCACCAGGGAGATCGGAATCGCCAGGCTGGGCACCAACGTGGCGCGCCAGTTCTGCAGGAAGACGAACAGGATGATCAGAACGAGCACGATCGCCAGTCCAAGGGCGTCGATCACGCCATCCACGGATGCTTCGATGAATTCACCGATGTCGTAGATCTGATTCACCGTGACGCCGGGCGGTGCGGTGGAGGCGAACTGCTCCATCTGCTTCACCACGGCATCGGACACGTCCAGGGCATTGCTGCTCGGCGTTTGGAACACCCCGATGGTCAGAGAGGGGTGATTGTTTTTGTCGATCGCCTGAACGGAGTAGGTGTTGGTGCCGTAGCGCACCTCACCTACATCGCTGAGCTTCAACAGATTGCCCGTTGCTGAGCGGTTGAGGATCAGGTTGTTGAAATCGTCGATCGAGGTGAGATTCCCGTTGTTCTCCACCAGGATCGGGTAGGTGTAGGCCTGATTTCCTGCGGCTGGTGGCCCGCCGACAAGGCCTCCGACGGCGATGCTGTTCTGGGCTTGCACGGCCGAGGTCACGTCTTCCGAGGTGAGGCCGTTGGCGGCGAGTTTGTCGGGGTCAACGAACAGCCAGAACGCCGGGTTGGCGCCGCCATACACCGTCACGGTGGCGACGCCATTGATGCGTGAGAGCGGGTAATAGAGCTGGTCGTAGATCAGACCATTGAGATAACCCGCATCAAACTGGCCCTCGCTGGATCCCACTTCGTAGGCGAGCAGAATCGAGGGTGTGCTCTGCTCCACCGACACACCGGTGGCAGAGACCTGTTCCGGCAGCTGTGGCATTGCCAGGGAAACCCGGTTCTGCACATTCACCTGGTCGATATCGATGTCGGTGGTCTGGTCGAAGTAGACGCTGACCGTGCTGTTCCCCAACATGTCGCTGTTGGAGGTGATGTAACTCATCCCCGGAACACCATTGATCTGCTGTTCCAGGGGATTGGTGACCGCCTGTTCGGTGACTTCGGCATTCGCACCGCCGTAGACCGCCGAGACCTGAATCAGGGGGTTGGCGATGTTGGGCAGGTTCGCGATCGGCAGGGTCGGGATGGCGATCACACCCACCAGCACGATCAGGATGCTGCAAACGGTCGTCAGAACCGGGCGCTTGATGAAGTTGTCGGAAAAGGACATCGCGCTCAGTTCGTCGGTTTGGCCGAGGTTGTCGACTTGGCTGAGCTCACCTTCACCGGCATGCCGCTGCGCAGCATCGAGGTGTTGCTGACAGCGATCACGTCACCGGCCTTCAGGCCTGATGTGACGGGATAGACGTTCTTCTGCAGCGTTCCCAGCTCAACTTTGGTCTGCACCACGATCGGGGTGTTGCTGGGCAACTTCTCGAGCTCCTTCTTTGTTTTATCCGGCGTGCTCTTGGAGGCCTTGATTTTGGGCAGGGCCTGACTCAAAGGGATCACCCGATAGACGAAGGGTTGCTCGGCCTGCATCATCACGGCCTGAACGGGAACGGCCAGGCTCGTGGTGTTGCCGGTGACGATCTCCGTCTGCACGTACTGGCCGGCTTTCAAGGCGCCATTGGGGTTGGGAAACTGCGCCTTCACCATCACCGTATTGGGGGCGCTGCCGGCTTCGTCTTCCTGACCGTAGTAAGGCGAGATGAACACCACTACGCCGTTCGCCGTGATCGGTGGCTTGCCCTGGGAGGTCAGCCTGACGGGCTGTCCTTTCTGCACGGTTGTGGCCAGGGATGACGGGATCTCCATCAGGGTCCACAGGTTGGAGTTATCGACGATTCCTGTGATCGTCTGCCCTGTGGTGACGTAATCTCCCACCTTCACCATGTCGAGGTTGCCGATCACCCCATCGATCGGTGAACGCACCACCTTGTAGCCGAGGGTGGCCTCATCGGAGCGGGCTTCATCGCGGGACTGGATCGCTTCGGCGATGTATTTGTCGCGATCCTTGGCGGAGACAGCTCCTTGGTCGTAGAGGTATTCGTAGCGTTGCGCGTTTAAGCGGTCTTTGACCGCTTCCGATCGAGCCGCATCAAGAGCTGCCCGTTCCTGAATGTTGTCCAGCACCAGAATCACCTGGCCGGCCTTCACCGTGTCTCCATCCCTGGCCAGGATCTTCACCACGCGGCCATCAATGGATGGCTTGAGATCCACATTTGCTGTGGCTTCGAGGGGGGCAATCGCTTCCACCACGGGAGCGAAATTGGCATTGCCCACCTTGGTGGTCTGAATCGAGAGGGGGGTCTGCTTCGTCGATTCCTGGCCGCATCCCGCCAGTGCTGCTGCCAGTGCTGCACCAAGAAACCATGTTCGCCGGGCGAATGAGAAGGTCATCCAAGAAGCGCAACACCTCCCGAAATTAACGACGAGAATTGACTTTGCATGGTTCGAGGAGTCTGCGATTCAGCTGCACCAGCTCACCCAAGCCCTCAGCACCGTGCTGCTGGGGAAGCAGCACCAGGTGCGGTTGGCTCTTTGCTGTCTGATCGCGGGGGGGCATCTGTTGATCGAGGACCGACCCGGCATGGGGAAATCGACCCTGGCGGAATCACTCGCCAGGAGTTGTGCACTCGCTTTCAAGCGAGTCAGTTTCACCAGCGATCTGCTGCCGGCTGATCTCACGGGCCTGACGGTGTTTGATCCCGCCACTGCGAGCTTCCGCTTCCAGCCCGGACCGATTTTCACGCAGGTGTTGCTGGCTGATGAAATCAACCGTGCCAGCCCTCGCACCCAGAGTGCCCTGTTGGAGGCGATGGCCGCCGGGCGCGTCAGCGTGGATGGCACCAGCCATCCGCTGCCGCAGCCTTTCTTTGTCATCGCCACGCAAAACAGTCTTGATCAGGTGGGCACCAGCCCCCTTCCGGAAGCCCAGCTGGATCGCTTTCTGATGCGTCTCAGCCTCGGATATCCCGATCGGGCAGCGGAAAGGGACTTGCTGATGGGAAAAACTGTTCCAACCGAGTCGCTGGTGTCGACCTTGGAGTCCGTTCAGCTGATCGACTGGCAGCAGCGCTGTTCTCAGCAGCATTGCTCACAGAACCTGATTCATTACGTGTTGGATCTTGTGCAGGCCACACGCCAGTGCGGCACTGGTCTGTCACCGCGAGCCAGTCAGGGACTGCTGGCCGCGGCTCAGGCCTGGTCGCTGTTTGAGGAGCGTCCCCACGTGACGGTGGATGATGTTCAGATCGTCTGCGCTGCAGTGGTTGAGCACCGTCTCGATCGCGGGATCCCATCAGAGCCTGATGGCGGTGCCCCACTGACGCAGGCGTTGCTTCAGCAGGTGAATGCGCTTCGTTAAGCCGCCGCTGATTCGACGTCAGAGCGGCACACAGCTGCGTCTGGGTCTGCGCAATCTGTTCATTCTTCCAACCCGTTTTGGTCTCCTCTGGCTGGCTGCAGCCGGGCTTCTGCAGCTGGTGGCGATTCAGATGCGCAGCAACGGCACCCTTCTGCTCAGCTTTTTGTTGTTGGGCCTGATGCTGTTGGCGATGCATCTCACCCATGACGCTTTGAGCGGTCTGGAGATGCGTTGTGGCGAGCCATCGCCAGGGTTTGCCGGCCAGTTGTTGGCCTATCCCTTGCTCATGACCAGCCGCCTGCCGCGGCAACACCTGCAGCTGTCCTTTTCAGCTGCCCAGTTGCACGAGATTGCTGAACTCACGACTGGAGATCATCAACTGGAGGTGCTCTGGCGTCCAAGCCATCGCGGACTGCAGCGTCCGGGTGCGCTGCACATTTCAACCACGTCTCCCCTGGGATTGTTTGTCTGCTGGAGTCGCTGGGAGCCTGAAACACCTCAGCTGATCTATCCCGCTCGCGTGCAGGGACCCGTTGAATTCGATTGTCCAGAACAGGGTCAGGCTGGAGCGCAGGAGTGGCAGGACCTGAAGCCCTATCGCCCCGGGGAACGACTGACCCTGGTCCACTGGGGAAGTCTGGCCAAAGGTCGTCCCTTGCAGCTGAAGCAGTTCAGCGATCCAGCGAGTCAGCACCTAATGCTGAAACCCATGTTGGGTGTTCCCTGGGAACGGGCTCTGGAGCATCTCGCCGATTGCACCTGGCAGCTCCATCACCAGGGGGAGAGCTACGGCCTTCAGCTTCCAGGTCTCACAATCGAGCCCAGGCGCGGCGCTGCCCATCGCGATGCCTGTCTGGCGGCGCTGGCTGTGGCATGAGCCGAATCCTTGCCTGGTGCACCGTGCCCTTGCTGTTGCTGCAGTGTCTGGGGCTAGATCCCTCGATGGTCCTGGGTTGGGTGACCCTCGCCATGGTGTTGGTGTCCAGTTTCAAGTTGCTGGAGGCTCGTCGATCCGTCGAATTCCGGCTGGTCGGGCTGCTGCAGTTGATCGCCGTGGGATTGCTGGCAGCCCAGTCCCCGGGATTGCTGGCCAGCTTGCTGCAGATGCTCTCGGCATTGTTGGCACTCGCCTCTTTGCTGGCGGTGGACGTGGTTGGCGTATCCCGCGTTCGAGTCCTTTTGCTGCGCAGCCTTCAGCTCATAACCGCGGCTTTGCCGCTGGCTCTGATGCTGTTTTTGCTCTTGCCGCGTATCGGCCCTCTCTGGGGTTCGGATCTTGGCGGTTCCGCTCGAGCGCGCACCGGCCTGTCCCCCGATCTGGATCCCCTCGGCATTGCGGAACTTGTGAGAACGGACGCGCCTGCGGCTCGGCTGAGTTTGGGAGAGAACCGTGAGCCGCCCGACGACGGCTACTGGCGGGTGTTGGTGCATTCCCACTTCGATGGGACGCGTTGGCAACGCCGACCCTCTGCACGTTCCGAACGATTCCTTGACCAGACCCTGGCCATGTCCAGCACGGCTGGACAACAATGGTGGACCGTTGAGCCCAGCCCCAGCGATGCCTTGCCCTGGGATGGCCGTTCCCGACCGACATCGCCAGGTCTGCAGTTGGACGCGCTCGGTGAGTTGCGCCTGCGCCAACCGCCAGCAAAACAAAGGGTCTATCGCTTGCAGGAGCTGAACGATTCCGCGCCCTGGCGGCAGCAGCCTGCGACCGCAACTGATCTGGAGCTGCCACCTGGACGCCAGCCACAGCTTGAGGCTCTTGCCGCAACCTGGCGCACTCTCCCAAACGACCAGGCCCGCCTTGCCGCGGCGGAGGACTGGTTCCGCCAGCAGCGATTCACCTACAGCCTTCAGCCGGGTGTTGTGCGATCCGGATCATTGGATGAGTTCCTGTTTCAGACGCAGGTGGGGTTCTGTGGGCACTACGCCAGCGCCTTCTCCGCTCTGATGCGGGCGGCCGGGGTCCCGTCCCGCGTTGTGAGTGGCTACCGCGGTGGCCGTCTAGTCCGTCCCCTGAGCGGATCGCCTTATCTGGATATCCGTCAGAGCGAGGCCCACGCCTGGAGTGAGGTTTGGCTGGATGGACGGGGTTGGAGTCGGGTGGATCCCACAACCTGGGTCGATCGGGTGGATGCCTCGGCACGTCCCTGGAGCGAGGGAGCCGCTGCCGCCATGTCGGCACCCTGGTGGCGCTGGATGCAGTGGCAGTGGTGGGGCCTTGATCTCGCCTGGACCCAGTGGTGGCTTGGCTGGAATCAGGTTGGCCAGCAAGAGCTGCTGCAGCGCTTGCTGGCTTGGGCCGGTGACTGGACCGGGTTGATCGTGCTGTTGGGGGCCGGCGTAGCTGGCGCCAGCGGTCTGTGGATCCTGCGATGGCTGCAGCGTGCACCAGCTGCGGATCCGTTGCAGCGCAGTCTGTTCTTGCTTGCCAGCCTTGGGGCCGTGCCCGCGCCTGGCGAAACGTTTCCCCAGCTCTGTCGCCGCGCGGCGTCCTTAAAGCCAGAACTCTCTGGTCTGCTGGATGCGATGGCCCAGCAGCAACAGTTGCTTGCCCATGCCCGCCTGCGTCGATCGGAGCAGCGTCATCACAGCCGCCTTTGGCGCCAACTGCGTGGAACGTTGGCCCGTCGTCTCAAGGCGATGCGATGAGTGCGAGGTCTTTGCTTCCTAATACGTGAAAACTCCTGATTAGTTGCCTAACCAGGAGAATATTTGAAAGAATCTTCTTTCAGAATGTCGCAAATTGAGTCTTTAAGACCATCCCTTTGCTGACTGAGATTCGACGTTTCTAACACCATCTGCAAGATCAGTTGTGCTGAGTTTTGCACCGAAAGGAGGCATGCCGTTTTTCCTTTGGTCACCTTGTAAGTGATGGCCTCGGGCATTGCCTTCATCGCAACAGCCACAGCGGTCTTGGTCGCCCTGGTCTTGAGGCTCGGCTACTGCTGTGAGTGGTTCGGAATGCATCCGTTCTTTGGCTGAGACGGAGAACCAGCTCTTCGAGTCCTAGTCAGGTCTACGGATGACAACCGCAGCAAGCCGCATTCACCGGACTTCTTTTCTGGAACTTCGCTGGCGAGTGAAGCGATTTGGATGTTCCTTCTGGACATTGGACGCTTAGAGCCAGAGCAATGTGCCTGATGAGCGACAAAGCCGCAGCAGTGATGGGCAAGTGAGCCAAGACTCAGCACACTTCAAAAAGTGAAAAGCTGACTGAATGAAAGGGATGAGTTGGCTTCGGAACCTTTTGTTCAGTGCAGGGATCGCTCTGTTTTTGTTGTGCGGCGCTGGTCCCGCGGCAGCTTGTGTGGAAGGTCTGGCTTGGGGCATGCAACTCGAGCAGGTGAAAATCCATCTGGGAGACGGTCAACCCATGCATCGAGATCAGTCCGGGCGCTATGTCGCTCGCGACGTGTTGTTGGATCGACTTCCCGTCTCACAGGCCACCTTTGACGTGGACCCGGATCAAGGCTTGTTGCACCTGGCCTATGAGTTCGCCATCGACGACATGACTGAAGTTCTTGCGGGACTTCGCGCCCGGCACGGCCCACCTCTCAGCACAAACCTTGAACACAACAGCCACAACGACCAGGTCTGGGTTTGGAACACCGGTGAAGATTTGATCACCGCTGTGAAGCAGGACGTTGCCGGCGAGCAGGCCTTCCTGATTTCCTACCGGCCCAGCCGCCTGCGACCCGAAACACTCTGAAGCAACACCTCAATCCGAGGACGGGGAGGCATGAAGAGTCCGGTGACTCACGTCCCCTAACAAGATGTCCCAAGCCAACGAGGGCGTGGATTCCTGCCTGATGGACCAACGAGGCAGCTCCGAGCATTGCGATCCCAGCGCGACAGCGCCTGGCCTAAGGCGGACTTTGTTGGCCTGGTGGGACGTCAATGGCCGTAAAGACCCTGCCCTGAAGCCGTGGATGTTCACCAAGGATGGCCGCTGGCCAGAGCCCAACGAAGAACTCTCTGTTCTGCAGTGCTGGATTGCTGAAGTGATGCTGCAGCAAACCCAGCTGTCCGTTGTGCTTCCGTACTGGCAGCGCTGGATGGAGGCGTTCCCCAGCCTTGAGGCCCTGGCCGCGGCGTCATTGCAGAAGGTTCGCCTGCAGTGGCAGGGGCTGGGCTATTACTCCCGGGCGCGTCGCCTGCATGAGGCGGCCCAGATGGTTCTGGATCAGTCGTGGCCGCGTGATCTGGAGGGCTGGCTGGCTTTACCAGGCATTGGCCGCACCACCGCCGGGGGCATCCTGTCCAGTGCCTTTAATGCAGCGGAACCGATCCTGGATGGCAATGTGCGGCGGGTTCTGGCGCGTCTGAAGGCACACCCGTCACCGCCGGCACGGGATCAGGCCCTGTTCTGGCAGGTGAGCGAGGCCTTGCTGGATCGCAGACGTCCGCGCGATTTCAATCAGGCCTTGATGGATCTCGGTGCCACGGTCTGCACGCCTCGCCATCCCAATTGCCGGTGTTGTCCCTGGATCGGCGATTGCGCTGCCTACGCTGCCGGCGATCCGACCCGCTGGCCCGTGACCGACGACCGCAAGCCTCTGCCCTTTCAGGTGATCGGCGTGGGTGTTGTGCTGAATGCTGGGGGTGACGTGTTGATTGATCAACGCCTCGAAGAGGGTTTGTTGGGCGGACTCTGGGAGTTCCCTGGAGGCAAGCAGGAAGAAGGAGAAGCCATCTCGGAGTGCATTGCTCGTGAGCTGCGCGAGGAACTGTCGATTGAGGTCCGCGTCGGGGAGGAGTTGATCTGCATCGACCACGCCTACAGCCACAAAAAGCTGCGCTTTGTGGTGCATCTCTGCACCTGGCTCTCCGGAGATCCGCAACCACTGGCCAGCCAGCAGGTGCGCTGGGTTCGACCGAGCGACCTTGCCGACTACCCCTTTCCAGCTGCCAACGCCAGGATCATCGAGGCTTTGCTTGGCAAGTTCAACGACTCTGACCAGGCTGGAGCAAGTCGCAGCGCGGCCTGATGTTGGAGACCGGTCGTCCGACACAGGTGTTGTGCCTGGGGGAGGCTCTAATCGATCGCCTTGGACCGCCGGGGGGCGATCCGCTCGTCGGCCGACCATTTGATGACCGTCTTGGCGGGGCCCCAGCCAATGTGGCCTGCGCGCTGGCGCGCCTCGGCACATCGGCTGCCTTCCTCGGACGCCTCGGCGCCGACGATATTGGAGCGTCGTTCCAGGCTCTGTTCAAAGATCGTGGGGTCGATCGAGCTGGCTTGCAGATTGACCCTGAGCGTCCCTCACGCGTCGTGCTGGTGCGGCGGGATCGTTCCGGTGAGCGGACGTTCCAGGGTTTCGCCGGTGACGCAGGTTTGGGATTTGCCGATCAGGCCCTGGCTGCAGAGGGATTGGCTGAAGCCTGGCCCCAACTTGCAACAGTGGCTTCCTGGTTGCTGATCGGCACGATTCCTCTGGCGACGCCCCAATCCGCGCAGGCTCTGCACTGTGCCGTCGATCTGGCTCGCAGGCAGGGGACAGCGATTGCTCTTGATGTGAACTGGCGCCCAACGTTCTGGGATGCTTCAGCGGATCCGGGCAGTGGGCCTGCGCCAGTTGCCCTGAAGGCGATCCAGCCGCTCCTGCAGCAGGCCGCACTGATCAAGCTGGCTCGGGAGGAGGCGCTTTGGTTTTTTGGCTCCGACGATCCCGCTCATATCCAGGCCGCTCTTCCGCAGCAACCAGCGGTGGTGGTGACCGACGGTGCACAGCCGGTGCGCTGCCGCATGGATGGCGTGTCTGCTCAGATCCCCGCGTTCAAGCCCTCCAAGGTGGTGGATACCACTGGTGCCGGGGATGCCTTCACCGCAGGCCTGTTGCATCGCTGGGCTGCGCCGGTGCCGGAGCGTCTGCGTTTTGCAGCCGCCTGTGGGGCATTGGTCTGCGGTGGCGCTGGCGCAATCGATCCTCAACCCAGCGAGTCAGAGGTTGTCTCCTTTGGAGGAATGAGCTGAGCTTGCCGTCCGCCGCTGGCCAGCGGCTCAAGCACCACGCTCCAGGCTTCCGGCAAGGACAAGCTGAGACGTTCAGGCCATTCCACCGCCATCAGGGCGTTGAGGGCTTTGGCTTCCTCCTCTTCCTGAAGAAAGAGTTCATCGGCAGCAGCGGGGTGCTCCAGGCGATACAGATCGAGATGCACCAGGGGTAAGTGCCCGCCTGTGTAGTGCTGCGCTAACGCAAACGTTGGACTGGTGATCGGTTCAGTGATTCCCAGCCCCTGTGCCAACCCCTGAACCAGAGACGTTTTGCCAGCGCCAAGTGGGCCGTTCAACAACAGAATCGAACCCGGCGGCAGTTGCTCGACCAGTTGACGCCCCAGTACGTGGGTGGTCTCAAGGGTCTCAAGATGCCAGGCAAGCCCTGTAGAGTCCGCCACAAGCGAGCCCGAAGTCTCGGCGTCTCTGCAGCGATTGATCTTCACGACTCCTAGGGAGCATTAAAACCATGGTGGCAGCGCCCACAACAACGGCCGAGCTGAAGCTCGCCAATGATTACGTCATTGCCGACCTCAACCTTGCCGACTTCGGTCGCAAGGAGCTCGACATTGCCGAGACCGAAATGCCAGGGCTGATGGCGCTTCGAGAGAAGTACGGCCAGGAAAAGCCTCTCAAGGGAGCCCGGATCGCCGGTTCTCTGCACATGACGATCCAGACCGCCTGTCTGATCGAGACCCTTGTGGAGCTGGGCGCTGAGGTGCGCTGGGCGTCCTGCAACATCTTTTCCACCCAAGATCACGCCGCTGCCGCCATTGCAGCCCAGAACATTCCGGTGTTCGCCGTCAAGGGTGAAACCCTTGAGGAGTACTGGGATTACACCCACCGCATTCTCGAGTGGGGCGATGGTGGTTCCCCCAACATGATCCTGGATGACGGTGGTGATGCCACCGGGCTGGTGATGCTCGGCAGCAAGGCGGAGCAGGACATCACCGTTCTCGACAATCCAGGTAACGAAGAGGAGACCTTCCTGTTCGCGTCCATCAAGAAGAAGCTGGCTCAGGATCCCAGCTTCTACAGCCGCACCAAGGCGCAGATCCAGGGCGTGACCGAGGAAACCACCACCGGTGTGGCGCGTCTGTACAAGATGCAGAAGAGCGGTGAGCTGCCCTTCCCCGCCATCAACGTCAACGACTCGGTCACCAAGAGCAAGTTCGACAACCTCTACGGCTGCCGCGAGTCGCTGGTGGACAGCATCAAGCGCGCCACCGATGTGATGGTGGCTGGCAAGCAGGCCCTGGTGATGGGTTACGGCGATGTGGGCAAGGGCTCAGCTCAGTCCTTGCGCGGCCTTGGCGCCACCGTCTGCATTGCCGAAGTGGATCCCATCTGCGCACTGCAGGCGGCCATGGAGGGTTACAGGGTCGTGCGTCTCGAGGATGTGGTTGATCAGATGGACATCTTCGTGACCGCAACCGGCAACTACCAGGTGATCCGAAATGAGCACCTGCTGAAGATGAAAGACGAGGCGATCGTCTGCAACATCGGCCACTTCGATAACGAGATCGATGTCGCCTCTCTCAAGACCTATGAGTGGGAGAACATCAAGCCGCAGGTTGATCACATCACCCTGCCTAGCGGTAATCGGATCATCCTTCTGGCTGAGGGACGCCTGGTGAACCTCGGTTGTGCCACGGGTCACCCCAGCTTCGTGATGAGCAACTCCTTCACCAATCAGGTGCTGGCGCAGATCGAGCTGTTCACAAAAGGCAGCGAATACGGCAAAGAGGTTTATGTGCTGCCCAAGCACCTCGACGAGATGGTGGCGCGTCTTCACCTCGATCGCATCGGCGCCAAGCTCACCGAGCTGAGCAAGGACCAGGCCGATTACATCAACGTGCCGGTGGAAGGCCCCTTCAAGCCAGACCACTACCGCTATTGATCCATCGACGTTTCTCGGTGGTAATTTAGTGTCTAGTTGTTGAATTGAGATGAGTGTATTTTTGAAGCCTTCTTGCACTCTTGGTCGCAAGAAGGCTTTTTTTATGCACAATTGGCGTTGCGCGGGATCAACGATGAACTCATTGTTGTCGAGTAATTTTGGTAGCGCATATTTGAAGGTTGGTACTCAGTTTAGCGACTACGGATGGCCACGATATGATTTACCGGAAATTCTCACATTGAATGAGGTGAGAAGTAAGAGTCGCGATGGTGGGATCCTAGGGGGACATCTTTGTTCTGGGATCGAGTCTTGTATTGGAGGTGACTGGGATTTATGGATCAATGCTCGCGACCCCTTGAAAAGACTTTCTAGTGGAATTGTTCGGTTTCATTCGAAAGCATTTGATTTTGTGGGTAATGATTTGGATTTCACAGGCTTTCAGCAGAAAGCTGTTGAAAAGCTCGAGGTGTTAATGGCGGGTCCACTTCGCCATGAGCAAAATGGTGTTGCTAAGCGCCTCGCAGGTTTAGCGATTGCCGACTCAGTCTCTTTTGATCGAGAATCAAACTTAGAAACTCTGTCTTGTTTCCCGCTGAACTCTGAGCATGCATTGCTTTACGAGGTCGCAAAGAGTCAGCTTCAAAAAGTTAAGGTGTTTATTATTCCTGATTATTTGCATGCATCATTAATATGCATTGAAAAAATGTATGATCTCCCACCGATCATTAATTTATTTTCTGATTTGAAGCACAACCCGGTTCAGCTTGGGAAAGCAACAGCGTCTCAGAAGAAGATTTTTGAATATTCGCTTCCAAGGCTTCGTGAAATGTGTGCAATCGACTCACGCCTTTGGTTAGATATTAAGGCAAGGTTTAAGTCTTGCGTAAGCGATTTTCAAATCAGCAAGAAACAGATTGCAATTCGAGAAGCGATTCACGAAAATGGCCTGTTGAATCACAAAATACTTGAAAAATATTCTTCTGACGAAGAGATTATAAGTGCTATAGTGAGATCAATTTCTATACTTTGCAAAGGAAAGAAAGAGCTTGCAAAAGATATTGTCTTTGAAATTACCCGCTGGTCGCGCTTCGACCCTTCAGCAGCCACTGAGATTCGCGAAAGGGCTTTGACGGTTTTGGGATTGACTGCGTGAAAATGGTGTTCTTAGGAATATTTTTAGGTCAAACTTTGTCATGAATAGGAATTTAGTTGTAACTGATTAGTCGGCGTGGAAGACTTGCGCCGTTTCGCGCGGTCTCCATGGGGCTTTCTGATTTGATCACGCAGCTGCCTGAGCTGATCGGACAGGCCGTGGAGTCCAACCAATGGCTCGGGTACATCGCAATTTTCGCGGCGATGTTTCTCGAAAATCTGTTTCCGCCGATCCCGTCAGAGTTGATCATGCCCTTAGGCGGGTTTTATGTGCAGCAGGGCCAGTTGCAGCTGGTGCCGGTTGTGCTCGCTGGGCTGTTGGGAACAGTGCTTGGAGCACTTCCCTGGTACGGGATCGGTCGTTTGATCAACGAAGACAGAATTGAACAGTGGCTGGCTCGCCACGGTCGGTGGATTGGGATCAGTCCCCAGGAGCTGGCGCGGAGCCACCGCTGGTTCACCCGCTATGGCAACGCCCTGGTGTTCTGGGGACGTCTGGTGCCGGGCATCCGCACCTTGATTTCTGTTCCCGCCGGGATCGAGATGATGCCGATGGGTCCTTTTCTGATCTGGACCACGGCTGGCAGCCTGATCTGGACGCTGCTGCTCACTGTCGCCGGCATGGTGCTCGGGGAGGGTTACAGCAATGTCGAGGCCTGGATCGACCCCGTCTCGAAGGTGATCAAGGTTCTGCTCGTTATCGCTGTGCTGGCCGGCGGCATTTGGCTGGGCCTGCGGGTCTGGCGCCGCCGACAGTCATCCGACTGAACAGTCTTCGGACTGACCTGCGGCACCACACAATTCCCTCAGAAGGGAATCTCTTCGTCGCTGGCTTGGTTGCCGCCGAAACCGCCAGCAGCAGCTTCGTTGTCGCGTTTGGATCCGAGCAGTTCCAGCCGGTCGACTCTGACGACCGGCTTGCTGCGCTCTTCGCCGCTGTTGCGGTCGTTCCAGCGGTCCAATTTGAAGCTGCCGACGATCCCCAGCAGGGACCCTTTCTTGACGTAGTCCGCTGCGACCTGGGCCTGCTTGCCCCAGATTTCAAGGTTGAACCAGTCGGGCTCATCGTCCCGGCTGCGCCGGTTGACGGCCATGGTGAGGTTGGCAACAACGCTGCCTGATTCGAAGTAGCGAACTTCGGGATCCCGGCCGGCACGGCCGACAAGGGTGACGGAATTCACGCCCATGGATGACTCTCTCCTGTGATTTGGTCAATGATGCGCCACAGATGAAGTGGCTGCTTTTAAGGAGTTCCACCCCTGACGTCGGATGTATCAGGTCTGCCTGGAAAACGCCCCTAAACTTCTGCGATCTGAAATCGGTGTCTGTGTTTCTCCGTCGCTTCCAGCTGTCACGAGACATCGGCATCGATCTGGGCACCGCGAACACCCTGATTTACGTTTCAGGCCGCGGCATTGTTCTTCAGGAGCCCTCTGTGGTCGCCCTCGATCTCGAGCGCGGTGCCACCCTCGCTGTGGGGGATGAAGCGAAGCTGATGCTGGGCCGTACGCCCGGCAACATCCGCGCGGTGCGGCCACTTCGAGACGGCGTCATCGCCGATTTCGATGCCGCTGAACAGATGCTCAAAACCTTTATCAACAAAGGCAATGAGGGTCGCGGAATCATGGCTCCCCGCTTGGTTGTTGGAATTCCCAGCGGCGTCACCGGGGTCGAGCGTCGCGCGGTCCGCGAAGCCGGTATGGCCGGGGCCCGAGAAGTTCACCTGATTGATGAGCCGGTCGCCGCAGCGATTGGTGCCGGGCTTCCCGTCACCGAACCGGTGGGAACCATGATCGTTGATATCGGTGGTGGTACCACCGAGGTGGCGGTGCTGAGTCTTGGTGGCACGGTCCTGAGCGAGTCGGTGCGTGTGGCCGGTGATGAGATCAGCGATTCGATCGGCGTGTATCTCAAGAAGGTCCACAACATGGTGGTGGGCGAGCGCACTGCTGAGGACATCAAGATCCGCATTGGATCGGCCTTTCCGGATAACGAATTCGATCAGCAATCCATGGATGTGCGCGGGCTGCACTTGCTGTCCGGGTTACCGCGCACCATCAATCTCAAGGCCGGTGACCTGCGCGAGGCGATTGCTGAGCCCCTCAACGTGATCGTCGAGGCCGTGAAGCGCACCCTCGAGCGCACGCCTCCTGAACTCGCTGCAGACATCGTTGACCGTGGCATCATGCTCGCCGGCGGTGGCGCTCTCGTCCGCGGGATCAGTGACCTGATCAGCCATGAAACAGGGATTTTCGTTCATGTGGCAGAGGACCCTCTGTTGTGTGTGGTGAATGGCTGCGGTCAGGTGCTGGAGGACTGGAAGCGTCTCCAGCGCGTGGTCGATACGCCTGAATTCGTCCGCTCCGCCGTCACCGCCTGAAATCCGTGGCACCGACTCAGTGGCCCGGCGGCAGCAGTTGGCGGGGCTTTCTGAAGCTCTGGCCATGGTCCCTCCTGCTGATCGCCTTCCTTTTGGTCCGTGCCAGCAAAGGCGCCGGATTTGCTGATGCTTATGCCTTGCTGATCCGTCCGTTCTGGCCAGGCCCTGCCCAGAGCGAGTGGTTGGGTGCAGCGGCAGATCTGGAGGCAAGGGCAACGCTCCAGCTTCTTGAGGCCGACAACCGGCGCCTGCGTGGATTGCTCGGTTTGCAGGATGGAGGGAACAGTCCGGAGAACCTTTCTGCTGCTGTGATTTCACGTTCCCCCCGCGGGTGGTGGCAGCAGCTGGAGCTGGGCAAGGGTGCCCTAAACGGCATCTCAGCAGGTGATGCGGTGATGGGTCCCGGCGGATTGGTGGGGCAGGTTCAGAGCGTCACCCCCGCAACCAGTCGGGTGAAGTTGCTCACAGCTCCGGGGACGGAGGTCGGTGTATGGCTGCCCCGCTCTCGCAGTCATGGACTGCTCGTGGGGATGGGCACCAGCCGACCCCAGCTTCGGTTCATCGAAAAGGATCCCAATGTTCGGCCCGGGGATCTGGTAAGCACATCACCCGCAAGCACCCTGCTGCCGGCCAACCTGCCCATCGGCGTGGTCCAGTCGGTGGACGAGCGGGCTGTTCCAGCTCCCCACGCTGTGGTGCAGTTGATCGCCGCACCAGAGGCGATCGACTGGGTTCAGGTCCGCAGGCGCTGACCATGGCACGCCTGCACCGTCAGCCCCTGTCCCTGGCCACAGCCCTCCTAGTTCCTTTGCTCTCGCTGGCCACGCCGAGCTGGTTCGGAGTTTCCGGCGTTGGTCCCGCCTGGGCCGTGCTCTGGCTACTGCCTTGGTCCCTGGTGGATGGTCCTGTGTCCGGTGCCTTCGCTGGAGTTTCCCTGGGGTTGGTTCTGGATGGACTCAGCCTCGGGGGAGCCACGCAAGTTCCAGCCTTGCTGTTGCTGGGCTGGTGGTGGGGTCGCCTGGGCCGCCGTGCCCCACCGATCCAGCGCAGCCTCAATCTCGGTTTGCTTGCCTGGATCGGGAGCGTCGCTCTCGGGCTCAGCCTGATCCTGCAGATTCTTGTGCTCCAGGGTGGTGAGCTGGGTCCCTGGTTGGCTGGCTGGGCCTGGAAGACCACCTGGAGTCAGTCCCTGATCACCGCCTTGCTCGCGCCGATGCTGGTCTCGATTCAGCTGTTGATCTGGCGACGGAGGGCGCCGGCATGACGGGGGTTTGGACGCGCCGCCAACTGCTGCTTGCGGCTGCTGCTACGTCCCTGGCGGCCTGTGGTCGTCCGACAACGTCCGGACAGGAGCTGGATCTCTGGACGCTGCAGCTGGCGCCCAAATTCAATCCTTACTTCGCTGATCTGCTGGCCGAATGGAAGCGCAGCCACCCGCGTCTGCCGGTGCGTTGGACCGATCTGCCCTGGGGGTCTGTCGAACGCAAGCTGCTGGCGGCCGTTTTTGCACGCACGGCTCCGGATCTGGTGAATCTCAATCCGCCATTTGCGGCCAATCTCGCCAGCAAGGGGGGGCTCAGTGATCTTTCGCCTCTTTTGTCGAAGGAGGTGGAGCAGCGTTATCTGCCATCGGTCTGGCAGGCCTGCCGTGATGACGATGCCGGGCAGATCGCGATCCCCTGGTACCTCACCGTGCGGCTCAGCCTTGTGAACCGCAGCCTGCTGGAGCAGGCCGGCATCGCCTCACCGCCGCGTTATTGGAGTGAAATTCCGGATTTCGCCCGTCGTCTGCGCGACAAAACCGGACGCTATGGCCTGTTTGTGACCGTGGTGCCGGATGACTCGGCCGAGATGTTGGAAACGCTGGTGCAGATGGGCGTGACGCTGCTGGATGATCGGCGTCGCGCTGCGTTCGACAGCCCTGCTGGCCGTCGAGCCTTTCGCTACTGGACTGATCTCTATCGAGCTGGGCTCCTGCCCCGCGAAGTGGTGAGCCAGGGCCAGCGACGGGCCATCGAGCTCTTCCAGAGCGGTGATCTGGCCCTGGCGGCGACAGGTGCGGAATTTTTGCGCAGCATCCAGACCAATGCGCCCGGTGTGGCTGCTGTGACCGAACCCCATCCTCCTCTCACCGGCTCTGATGGCACTGCCAATGTGGCTCTGATGACTCTGGCTGTGCCGCGTCAGAGTCAACGCCGCGCAGAGGCTGTCGACTTCGCTGCATATCTCACGAATGCGGCCAATCAGACCCGCTTCGCCACAGAGGCCAGGGTTCTGCCGTCTTCAAAGCAGGCCCTCGTGACGATTCGTCAAGCGCTCGAGCGGGAGCAACCCACCACTGCGGCCGCGGCTCAGATTCGATCAGCGCGATTGTTGTCTGCCAAAACTCTGGAGCAGGCCCGCGTGCTTGTGCCGGCGCTGCCGGGGATCAAGCGGCTCCAGAAGATCCTCTACACCCAGTTGCAGAAAGCGATGTTGGAGCAGATCAGCAGTGATCAGGCTGTTGTATCGGCTGCAAAAGAGTGGAATCAGTACGCAACCTCGAGATGGCCGGACGCTTGAATTATTAAGAGAATCGGAAAACAGGTTGCGGTGCAGGCTTTTTACATCACCAAAGCAACATTGAACTGTAGGGTTACACGTCGTTAAGCGTGTGGCCGATGACGGGCAGTGGGCCCTCGCAACCAAAAGCCACGATTTTGGTGGTGGATGACGAGGCAGCTGTGCGGCGTGTCCTTGTAATGCGGTTGCAGCTGTCTGGATATCGCGTTCTCTGTGCTGAAGATGGGGAAGAGGCCCTTGAGCTCTTCCACAGGGAAGAGCCTGATCTGATCGTTCTCGACGTCATGCTTCCGAAGCTCGATGGCTTCGCGGTGTGCCGTCGGCTGCGCGCTGAATCCTGCGTACCGATCATCTTTCTGTCAGCCGTTGAGGCGATCTCCGAACGAGTTGCAGGGCTGGACCTCGGAGCGGATGACTACTTACCAAAGCCTTTCAGTCCCAAGGAGTTAGAGGCGCGCATTGCCACCATTCTGCGGAGAGTTGGTCGCGGTAATGCCGTCGTTGAGAACCGTGATGTGCCCACTGGCCAGGGTGTTTTCAAGCTGGGTGATCTGGTGGTCGACACCAACCGCCGACAGGTGAGTCGCGGTGGGGAACGCATCAACCTCACCTACACCGAGTTCAGTTTGCTTGAGCTGCTCTTCCGTGATCCAGGGAGCGTGGTTCCAAGAGCCGAAATTCTCGAGCAGCTCTGGGGCTATCCGCCTCGGCGTGCCGCTGATCTTCGCGTCGTTGACGTGTATGTGGCCCGTTTGCGCGGCAAATTGGAGCCGGATCCTCGCAACCCTGAGTTGATTCTCACGGTGCGCGGCATCGGTTATGCCTCTCAGCGGCTTGGAGAAACAGCGACAGCCTGACCTGGGGTTGACGGCTGATTAGCGACATCCGACCAACGGGCGGGCAAGATGACGCCCGTCTGCCGTTCATCCGTGTCTGATCTGCGCGACACCCGCCTGGAGAAGGCCCATTCGCTTCAGGAGTTGGATCAGGGGCCCTATGCCCTGCACTTCCGCCCCTCTCACCGTCTGGCGACGTTGCAGAGCGATCACGCGGATCTGCCGAATGGCGAGGAGCGGGATGTCACCGTTTCCGTTGCTGGTCGTGTGATGACCCGCCGGGTGATGGGCAAGCTCGCCTTCTTTACCCTTGCTGATGAAACCGGCACCATCCAGCTGTTTCTGGAGAAGGCCGGCCTCGAGGCGCAGCAGGAAGGCTGGTTCAAACAGATCACGGGCCTTGTCGATGCCGGGGACTGGCTGGGCGTCACAGGCATTCTTCGCCGCACGGATCGGGGTGAGTTGTCGGTGAAGGTCCGTGATTGGCGCATGCTCAGCAAGGCGTTGCAGCCCTTGCCCGATAAGTGGCATGGCCTGGCTGATGTTGAGAAGCGCTATCGCCAGCGCTATCTCGACCTGATCGTGTCACCGCAGTCGCGCGAGACCTTTCGCCGTCGCGCTCTCACGGTGAGTGGGATTCGTCGCTGGTTGGATGAGCGTCAGTTTCTTGAGATTGAAACGCCTGTGCTCCAGGCGGAGGCGGGTGGTGCGGATGCCCGTCCGTTCGTGACGCACCACAACACCCTCGACCTTGCTCTCTATCTGCGGATCGCCACGGAACTCCACCTCAAGCGTCTGGTGGTGGGTGGATTTGAAAGGGTCTACGAGCTCGGCCGCATCTTCCGCAATGAGGGGGTGAGCACCCGCCATAACCCTGAGTTCACCTCTGTGGAGGTGTACCAGGCCTATGCCGACTACGTCGACATGATGGAGCTCACCGAGTCGATGATCAGTTCGGTCTGCCAGCAGGTCTGCGGCGGCACACGTCTGACCTATCAAGGGGTTGAGGTGGATCTCACGCCGCCCTGGCGTCGCGCCACCATGCATGAACTGGTGCAGGAGGCCACCGGGTTGGACTTCAACGGCTTCGACAGCCGTGAGGCAGCCTCGGAGGCGATGCAGGCGGCAGGTCTTGAGGTGCCCAGCAAGGCGGACAGCGTCGGCCGTCTGCTGAATGAAGCGTTCGAACAACGCGTTGAAACAGAGTTGATTCAACCCACGTTCGTGATGGATTATCCGATCGAAATCTCACCTCTGGCCCGCAAGCACCGCAGTAAACCAGGCCTCGTGGAACGCTTTGAACTGTTCATCGTGGGTCGTGAGACCGCCAATGCCTTCAGTGAGCTGATCGATCCCGTGGATCAGCGACAACGATTGGAGGACCAGCAAGCTCGCAAGGTGGCTGGAGACCTGGAGGCCCAGGGTCTCGATGAGGATTTTGTCAATGCACTGGAGGTCGGGATGCCGCCGACGGGAGGCCTTGGGATCGGGATCGATCGGCTGGTGATGCTGCTGACGGACAGCCCGTCAATTCGGGATGTGATCGCTTTTCCGCTTTTACGTCCAGATGTTTGAGAGGTTTGCCCCCCCAGAGTGGATAATTAGGGCAGTGGCATGGTCCGAACTCCATGAGTGGTGAGCGCGTAGGGTTTCGCTTCAAGCACGCCGATGCGGTGGTCAAGCGCAATCCGCAGGGCCGTTCTCGTCGGGGTTGGGTGATGGAACCCGTCGAACAGACCACCAGCCGTGGCACCAAGATGCCGGCTTATCGCATCCGCTGGCGTGACAGCGAACGTCCTGAGATCGTTCTGCAGCACATGCTGATCGCCGATCCGGATCCGACACCTCCACCCGAGGGTGTGAGCCTGGAACCCCCGGCTCCCAAGGCCTGAGATACCTGGCCTGACCTTCAGGGGTCGAGGCCATGACGACGTCTCAGGTTCTTCAGCTCCTGTTCAGCCTCGAACAACGCCCAGTCCTTGTCCAGGTCGACTGGTCTGCTGGCTTTGGCTTCCTCGTCGCTGAGCCTTGCCAGCTGTTGATCCACCTCTGAGAAGCGGCGTCCCAGATCATCAAGGTCGCTCCAGAGATGGCGCCCCTGTTGCATCAAGCCGTCGAGATGGTTTGACGCCCGAGCAGCCAGGTCAGCGGCTCCAGCCCCCTTGGCCCGATTCATGCGGTCCCGCCAGGCCCGTACGTCTGCGGCGAGATCGAGCAGTTGTTGTCGCTGAACATCTGCTTCTGCTTGGAGCTGGATTCTTTGTCTCTTGAGGGCTTCAGCCCGATCCTTGAGGTGCTGGTCCTGGAACAGTCGCTCCTGATTGGGATTGCTGCGCAGAAATGCAGACAGCCGTGCATCGAGCTCTCGTTCCAGCTGGTCCAGCCAGCTCATGGTGTGTCGCCAGCTGGCGTTGTGATCACAGGCTTTTCGATTTCCTTGAGCAGCGGCTCAATCGCCCCGGTTTTTGAATTCAGGATCATCTGGGTGAGCTGGGCGGCTTTCACCTCTCCGACGTCGCCTTCAAGCTGACCAAGCCGATCGAAGGCTGCCAGATAAAGCGCTTCAAGCTCCCGGATCAGTTGTTCCCGTTGTGTCCTGATCGCTTCCCGCCGTTCGTCCTGTTTCATGACGCTTCGCGCTATCAACGTCAGTCTGCCGGCTCCAGCCAGTGAAGAGAGAAGCTGTCGTCGCAGTCATGCCAGCGCTGCTTGATGCACCAGCCCGATTGTGCGGCCAGATCGGCGGCGGCGGCGGGTGAGTATTTCACGCTGTGCTCAGTGATCATGCGCTCATTCGCCTGGAAAGTCCAGGTTTCACCCGCCAAGTCGATGGTCTGCTCACAAGCACTCACAAGGGCCATTTCGATGCGTTGCTCTGCGTCCTGCCACGTCGCTTGATATTGAAATTGCTGGGGATCGATCGTTCCCTGTAGATCCTTGTTGAGTCTGCAGAGCAGATTGCGGGCGAAGGCTGCCGACACTCCTGCGGCATCGTCGTAGGCGGCCTCAAGGGCGATGGGATCGCGGGGTTGATCGAGTCCCAGCAGTAGCGGCCCACCAGCCAGCAGCTGGCGGAATTGACGCAGCACCCGGACGGCGTCGTCATGCAGGAAATTGCCAAGAGAGCTGCCTGGGAAGAAGCCGATGCGGCGCTGCCCATTCAGGCGGGGATGGTCGGGAAGATCAGTGAGGCTGCTGTGGTCACAGCAGATCCCAACCATGGCGGTGCTGGGATGACTGGTCGCCAAACCCGCCAGGGACTGCTCAAGGGCTGATCGACTGATGTCGAGAGCGACGAATGCCGGTGGTTGGATCTTCGCCAGCAGCGGATCCACTTTCCTGGCGTTGCCGATGCCGAACTCCACCACCACCCCACTCCCTGCAGTGTTGGCAATGTCATCGGCATGCTTTTCAAGCAGAGCGATTTCAGTGCGGGTGAGGCTGTATTCCGGTTGCTCGCAGATCTGCGAGAACAGTCGCGATCCCTCGGCGTCGTAAAGCAGCCAGGCCGGCAGCTGACGCGGTTGATGCTGCAAGCCATCCCAGACCAGCTGCACCAGATCCGCCACGGCTGGTTGCAGATCAATGAGCTCGATGTTCATCGGGCCAGTCGCACTCCCGACGCCATCCATCGACTCGCCGGCGGGTAGAAGTTTCTGTACGTGTCCCGGGCATGGCCAGGGGAAGTGAGAAAGCAGCTGCCTCGCAGGACGAACTGAGAGCTCATGAATTTGCCGTTGTATTCACCGATTGCTCCGGCGGCTGGTCGAAAGCCTGGATACGGCCGATAGGGACTTGACGTCCACTGCCACAGATGGCCATGGGCCTGCGCCATCGCCTCACCGTGCCGCAACTTGGCGATTTCCCACTCTCCTTCGCTGGGAAGTCTGGCGCCGGCCCAGCGGGCAAAAGCATCGGCTTCAAACCAGCTCAGATGGCGCACCGGCGCATCAGGACGCAGGGGCTGCCGCCCCATCAGGGTGAATTCCTCCTGCCAGTCCCAGGAGTGGCCTTCGCCGCGCCAGTAGCACGGTGCTTCCCACCTCTGCTGTTGACGCTGACTCCAGCCTTCGCTCATCCACAGGTCTGCATGCTGATAACCGCCATCCGCCATGAAGGCCCTGTACTCGCCATTGGTCACCAGTCGGTTCTGCAGTGCGAAAGGCTCCAGCCAGAGGCGATGCCGGGGAGCTTCATTGTCGAAATGGAAGGCATCGCTTTCATAAACGCCTGGATGGCCGATCTCAACCAGTCCGCCATCGCAATTCAGCCACTGGGTGACACCTTCTGGCCTGAAGGCAACGAGATCTGACTTGGGTGCATAAACCGGTTCCAAAGGCTGTCGGCTGAACCCATCCAGGAGATCCATCAACAGCAGTTCCTGATGCTGCTGTTCGTGATGGAGACCGAGCTCCGCCACCTGCATCAGGTCTGGTCCAGCTGACTCGAACAGACGGGTGAGGCCTTCATCCACGCTAGATCGCCACTGCAGCACTTCATCGATCCCGGGACGACTCAGCAGACCCCGCTGGGGTCTGGGATGACGGGCTCCGACGGCTTCGTAATAGCTGTTGAACAGCACACTCCAACGCGGGTCACAGCGCTGATGGCAAGGGAGGTGGGGTTGCAGCAGAAAGGTTTCGAAGAACCAGTTGGTGTGGGCCAGATGCCATTTGGGTGGACTGGCATCCTCCATGCCCTGGAGTCCAAGATCCTCGGGTTGCAGTGGATCGATCAGCGACTCACTGCGCCGTCGCACCTCCAGCAGGGTGTTCAGCAGCAAGGGGCAGTTGATGTTCCGCGGACCCTAGTGGGGAGTGTCAACGAGCTGACCACCGGTACGATCACGGCGAAGCATTCGGTATTGCGTGAGCGAGTCCAGCGCCATGGCTCCGGGCACCGTGCTGAACGATCGTTACAGGCTGGAGTCTGGGCTCTCTGACCCCGATCCGGTTCAGGGCTGCCTCTGGCTTGGAAAGGATCTTTTGGCGGGTGAGATTCCCGTGGTGATCCGACAGCTTCTGTCAGCGGACACCACATCGAGATTCCAGCGCCACTGGCCCCTGCTGCAGTCGTTGCTGCACCCTCAGTTGCCACGCTTTGGTGAATTGCTGGAGGCGCAGGGAGCGTTCTGGGCGGTGAGGGATTGGCAGGACGGCAGCGGTTTCGATCAGATCCTCGAGCAGCGCCGTGAACGCCAGCTGGTGTTCGGTCCCGGCGAGGTGCTGCTACTCCTGCGTCAGATCCTGCCTGTGCTGGCTGTCCTGCATGGCCGCGGCGTTGTGCATGGCGATGTCAACCCCCGCAATCTGCTGCGCAGGCACAGCGATGGCTTGCCTGTGCTGTTGGACTTCGGCCTAGTGCAGGCCGATGGGGAAGCTCCTTTACCTGGAGCCTCGCCCGGTTATGCCCCGCGCGCCCAGGGGCGACAGGAATCCTGTGCTGCCTGGATGGATCTGCATGGGCTTGGGGTGACAGCGTTGGTGTTGCTGACAGGGCAAGCGCCGGAATCCCTCATCGCTGTTGATGCCAGCGATTGGTCCTGGCCGGACGGCCTTGATGTACACAGTGCTTTTCGCTCTGCGCTGGAGCGTTTGCTGAGCGAAGACCCGCAACACCGCTTCGCAGCGGCAACTGAGGTGCTTCAGGCCCTTGAGGCGGTGCCTATGCCGGACAGCACCGGACCGATCGCACGCTCGGATCGCACCGTTGTTTTGGCGCCGGCTGCACCGGATTTGCCAGATCTCAAGCCGGTCTTCACAGACCCTGCGGCGTCCTCTTCACCGGGCACAGCTTCGGCTCAACCACGCCGACTGAGTCGGGCTGAAGAGCGGGAGCAGGGCGCTGAGGGACGTCTCTGGCCGGTGGTCGCTGCTTTGGTCCTTTCAGCGCTGGTGGGAACGGCGATCGGTTGGTATTTGTTGTCGCGAGGCGCATCCAAAGGCACGGCGCCTTCCACCAGTCGCGATGTGGTGGGTCGTGCTCCCTCGGTGAGTCTTCCGCCGGCTGAAGTGGATGAGCGCCGGCAGTTGCTCAGCCGCTTGCGGGCGTTGCAGGTTGATCGCAGCTGGTTCCTCAAGCTCGTGGACAGCAGCCTGCTCAGCCGGTTCCCCGAACGGGGAGGCCGGTTGCCCAGTGATTCCCTGGAGGATGCCCCTCTCCGCCGCGTCTGGAATGACCTGGCCGAAGAGTGGCTCGCCAGAATTGAGCAGCTGCCACCTGGCCTCCGATCCAAGCTGGGACAGCTGAACGACGCCGACTGGCGTCAGCAGCAGCAGGTGCTCGAGAAACAGGGCGTTCATCCCCGTGTTGTGGAGCAGCTGGTCAGCGCTGCTGCGCGCAATCTGCTTCCCGGGGATTCCCAGGGTCGTAAGCCGCCGGAGCCGTACCGCCAGCTCTGGTATGCCGCAGCGGTTCAAAGCCTGGCTGACGTCAAGATTGAGACGCTGGTCGCCAAGCCCAGGCAGGCCACCAACCTGTCGTTACGTATCCCAGCTGGTGGCGCTCGTCTGATCGCTGTCGCTGTCCCAAGCGGGTATGGGCTGGTGATGGGGATCAATGGCACGCCGTTGATGCAGATGACCATCTACGGCTCTGAAGGGCAGGTGGAAACAGAGCGTGGTCCCCTGCGGGTGGTGACGCTGCCTGCGGAGATGAGCTCTCCGGTTCAGGTCCTGGTGACGAACGAGGGCGTTGCGTCCGGTCTGCTCACCTTGTCCTGCCGTGCGGACCAACCCAAGCGTCCTGTCACTCCGGCTCCTGTCAGGCCCGAGCTGAGGCCGCCGTTGCCGAACCCGATTCGCGAGCCAGATCCTGCGCTTGGTCCTGACCTCGAGATCCCGACCGAACCAGTGCCGGATTCAGCGACAGGTGCTCCGATGCAGCCGGAGCCGCTGGCACCTACCGAACAACAGCCCTCCATGGAAAGGCCCTCCATCGAGGTACCCCTGGTTCCGGATGATGAAACTTAGTAGCGAGCGATCGCTGCCTTCACTTCCTTTCTCACCTGTTTTTCCTTCTCTGCAGCTCTCTTGTCGTGCAGCTTGCGACCTTTGCCCAATCCAATGGTGATCTTGATCCAGGACCCCTTGAGGTGAAGGTTGAGTGGAATCAGCGCCAGTCCCTTCTGATCAAGCTGACCCCGCATCTTGTCGATTTCCCGGCGATGGGCCAGCAGTTTTCGGGTGCGTAGTGGGTCGTGATTGAAATAGCTGCCGGCATGGCTGTGGGGAGAGATGTGCACGTTCATGAGTTGCAGCTCTCCGTTCCGGATCAGGCAGAAACCATCCCGGAGATTGGCTTTGCCGGCCCGGATGGATTTCACCTCAGTACCGACCAACTCGATTCCTGTTTCCAGTGTTTCGAGAATCTCGTACTGGTGGCGGGCCTGCCTGTTGTCCGCCAGAAGCCGATTGGCCGCAGCCCGTGCCGCCGCTGCGGCCTTTTTTCCTCCTTTCGCCATGGCGCTGTCTGCCTTCCCCGACCCTATCTAGTTCTGGGCAAATTGCCCGCATAGAGGTTGTCTCCTCCAGTTCCGCTTGCAAGCCTTCACGCCGCCCTGCAGCGTTGGAGCTTTGTTTGCCTTTTGCATCAACGGTATACTGTTGATGCAAATTAATTTATTTAGAGCCAAGGGAGATGTTGTGCAAAAGCGCGGTCCTTTGCGTCTGGCCTGGATTGCGGAAGAGGGGGCTCGCCCTTGCAGGTGATGGTCACCAACGAGGAGGTCACATCATCTCTGTTTACACTGTCCTGCCGAGCCGATAATCCTCGTCACTTCAAGCTGGATGTTGACTTGAATGCGCTGCAGGATTTGGTAACTTGGGAGGTTGCTTCTATAATTTAGGGTGGTTAATTGTTCAGTAATTTTGATACTATTCGAAAGATTTAATGAGTTTCAATTGAGTAGTCAGATTTTCTCTGGCTCAGATAAATTGTTAATAAAAGCCTTTCTCAAGCATCTCAAGGGCTTTGGTCCACGACAGAAGGTTGTTTTCTGGTTTAAAGCGTTCTAGAAAGGCTGGCCTTAATATCTCATATTTACGGCATAATCTTTTATTCTCTTGAACAGCTTTTTGTAAAAGTAGTGAGAAATCTTTACCAATTAAACACACTTTATTTAGTTCCATATATGAATCCATAGGACTTGCTATAGAAATACATCCATGCTGAATCGAGTCTGTGAGTCTGTTATGGCTGACTCCATTTTTAAGAGGATCTTTTGGATTAGAGGGTATAAGTGAGATGTGGGAATTGCCAAGTTCTTTGACAAGTTGCTCTGGTTGTCTGTTCGCGTCCCAGGGAACAAATCGCAGAGTCCAGTGTTTTGATTGAGGTAAGCTTTTTGTCATTTGGTATTTGAATGCATTTAAGGCATTAGTAGACGCCAATACTGTGAGGACATAATTCATGTTTGCGTTTGAATTTTTTGTTAGTGGGGGCAGGATGTCTTGTAGGTATTCAATATTCTTATCGTTTCCAAACCAGATGAGTCTGCAAATCTGATTGGGCAGTAGCCTTTTGAAAGGCTGTTCTTCGAATAGTTGTGGATCTGTGATTGTAATTACTCTTGTTTGTGAAGCAACTCTTTTGAGAGCATGTTCCTTCATTTTTTTTGACGGTGTAATTACTAGATCAGATAAATAGAGTAAGTTTTTATACATTTCTCCGCCTTGATCCGCGTATTCGCAGATATTGTCTGAGTACATGCAGGCTATTTTTGCTCCCTTTCTTTTGATGTTAAGGACAACATTTAAATGAAATTGGCAAAACTGATCACCGTTTTCTGTTGTCTTGTCGTGTCGCATCTTGCCGATAAAGCATATATCTGGCTGACTAATTTTCTCTATTTCTTTAAATGTATATCTTATATTATAAGAGAGAACTTGCAGATCGTAACCATTTTTTTTGAGGCATTTCATGAGTGGAAGTGTCTGCAGCCTGTCGCTCGCTAGTGTTGTTCTACCCTTCCAAATCGCGTCGGTAATGTCTCGATGCACTCCTGTGCAAGGTATTAAAATAAGTGCTTTCTTATTCATGAATATATTGTTAATTTATCGCTTTAATGTCACTATAACTTTCACCTGACTGTTTTTCTTTTGCGGTTGCGCGTTTGTCAAGCAACTTCCGGCCTTGGTCTAGGCTATTCGTGATTTTGATCCACGACCCTTTGAGATGAAGATTGAGCGGGATCAGCGCCAGACCTTTCTGATCGAGTTGGCCACATAGCTTGTCGATTTCGCGGCGATGGGCCAGCAGTTTTCGGGTGCGTAGTGGGTCGTCATTGAAATAGCTGCCGGCATGGCTGTGGGGAGAGATGTGCACGTTCATGAGTTGCAGCTCTCCGTTCCGGATCAGGCAGAAACCATCCCGGAGATTGGCTTTACCGGCCCGGATGGATTTCACCTCAGTGCCGACCAACTCGATTCCTGTTTCCAGTGTTTCGAGAATCTCGTTCTGGTGGCGGGCCTGCCTGTTGTCCGCCAGAAGCCGATTGGCCGCAGCCCGTGCCGCCGCTGCGGCCTTTTTTCCTCCTTTCGCCATGGCGCTGTCTGCCTTCCCCGACCCTATCCAGGTCTCGGTACCCTGCTTGCATGGCGATTGTCTCCTCCAGCGCAGATCGCAGTCGTCCGTCAATGGAGCGCCCCTCGAATGAGGTGCTCAATTCCTCTCCCACGCCCGACGAGGTTGGCTCCAGGCCTGATGACGGACTGCGTCCGCGCCGCCTGGACGACTACATCGGACAATCAGAACTGAAGCAGGTTCTTGGGATTGCTGTACAGGCGTCGAGCGCTCGCGGTGATGCCCTCGATCACGTCTTGCTGTACGGGCCCCCTGGCCTGGGCAAAACCACCATGGCTCTGGTGCTGGCTGAGGAGCTTGGGGTCTCCTGCAGGATCACCAGTGCTCCGGCACTGGAGCGCCCGAGGGACATTGTCGGGCTGCTGGTGAATCTGCAGCCAAGGGAGCTGCTGTTCATCGATGAAATCCACCGCCTCACAAGGGTTGCCGAAGAGCTTCTCTACCCGGCGATGGAAGACCGCCGCCTGGATCTCACGGTTGGCAAGGGCAGTACAGCCCGCACGCGATCACTGGAGCTCCCCCCGTTCACGTTGGTGGGCGCTACGACCCGCGCCGGTTCACTCAGCTCGCCACTGCGCGATCGCTTTGGCTTGATCCAGCGACTGGAGTTTTACGAACAAGCCGATCTCGAGGCGATCGTGGCGCGAACCGCCGGTTTGCTGGGGGTCTCACTGACGAGTTCTGCCTGTTCCAGACTTGCCGGATGCAGTCGAGGTACTCCACGGATCGCCAACCGTTTGCTGCGACGGGTCCGGGACGTGGCCAGCGTTCAGGGTTCCCAGGAAGCGATCGACGAGGCACTCGTGGCCCAGGCCTTGAGCCTGCATCGTGTCGATCATCGAGGCCTTGATGCCAGCGACCGGCGCCTGCTCACGTTGTTGATTGATCAGCATGGAGGTGGGCCCGTCGGCCTGGAGACGCTGGCGGCCGCTCTGGGTGAAGACGCCTCCACCCTGGAGTCCGTTGTGGAACCGTTCCTGCTGCAGCAGGGCCTGCTGATGCGCACACCCCGTGGACGCATGGTCACCGATGCAGCGCGCGCCCATCTCGATGGAGCAGAGGCGGCATGATCCGTTTGGCTCTCGCGTTGACACTGCTTTTGCAGTTTCTTTTGCCGCCTTCAGTGTTGGCGGAGACCTATCGGTCGCTCTACGACCAGGCACTGATGGCCAGCCAGGCCGGAGACTTCGCCCGGGCTTTGCCGCTCTGGGATCAGCTGCTCGATCTCGAGCCCAGGGATGCAGCTGCTCTGAGCAATCGAGGAAACGTGCGCCTGGCTCTCGGCGATCCCGATGGAGCGATAGAAGATCAGTCCCGCGCCATCGCATTGGCTCCCGCTGAAATCGACCCCCATCTCAATCGGGGGACGGCTGAGGAGGCCCTCCAGGACTGGTCAGCGGCGGCCAATGACTATCTCTGGATCCTGGAGCGGGATCCAGAGGACCCATCTGCTCTCTACAACCTCGGCAATGTGCGGGGATCTGAGCAGGACTGGACGTCTGCCCGTCAGCTGTTCGGCGAAGCCTTCAGTGTGCGGCCGGGATTTGCCATGGCCCGCTCCAGTGAAGCCCTGGCAGCCTGGCAGGAGGGTGATCTGGGATGGGCGGAGGCCGAACTGCGCAAGTTGATTCGCCGTTACCCGATGTTTGCCGATGCCCGCGCTGCACTCAGCGGCCTGCTGTGGCGACAGGGTTCCTCCGGAGAGGCGGAAAGTCACTGGGCCGCCGCTGCAGGGCTCGACCAGCGATACCGGCAACTCGACTGGTTGCTCGAGATTCGCCGCTGGCCCCCACAGCCTGCCGCCGATCTGATGGCCTTTCTGGCTCTCGAGGAGCGATGAGTCATCACGAGCTGCTGGATCGGGACCTGACGCAGCTGATTGAGTTGCGGCGTCATCTGCATGCTCATCCTGAGCTCAGCGGCCAGGAGCATCAAACGGCGGCGCTGATCGCCGGCGAGTTGCGTGATCTGGGATGGCAGGTGCAGGAAGGGGTTGGACGAACCGGTGTTCTGGCCGAACTCGGACCCAGCTCTGCTCCCCTGGTTGGTCTGCGCGTGGATATGGACGCACTGCCGGTGGAAGAACGCACGGGTCTTGCGTTCGCCTCCAAACAGCAGGGGGTCATGCATGCCTGCGGACACGACATCCATACCTGCATTGGTCTCGGCGTGGCGCGCATGCTGGCAGCGGAGTCCGCTTTGCAGGCACGGGTCAGGCTTTTGTTTCAGCCAGCAGAGGAGCTGGCAAAGGGCGCCATCTGGATGCGGGATGCCGGTGCCACCGAGGGACTGCAAGCCCTGTTCGGAGTTCACGTGGTGCCGGATCTGCCTGCCGGAACCGTGGGTGTGCGCAGTGGTTGCCTGACCGCAGCCGCCGGTGAGTTGGAGATCACCGTGAACGGTGTTGGCGGCCATGGGGCTCGACCCCATCAGTCCGTTGATGCGATCTGGTTGGCTGCCAGGGTGGTCACGGAGTTGCAGCAATGCATCTCGCGACGGCTAAATGCTCTCCAGCCAGTGGTGATCAGCTTCGGGAAGATTGAAGGTGGCAAGGCCTTCAACGTGATTGCTGATCAGGTGCGTCTTCTCGGTACGGTGCGCTGCCTTGATGTGGAGCAACATCAGCAGTTGCCCCAGTGGATCGAACAAACCGTGGAAGAGATCTGCCGCAGTGGCGGTGGCCAGGCGCAGGTTCGCTATCGATGCATTGCTCCCCCCGTCTGGAATGACGTTGCGCTGACGTCCCTGCTGGAAACCGCTGCGGTGGGTTGTCTGGGTCGCGAGTCTGTCCTTCCCGTGGACCTTCCGTCCTTGGGTGCTGAGGATTTCGCGGAATTGCTGAGGGATGTGCCCGGCACGATGATGCGTCTGGGTGTCGCGGGGCCACAGGGATGTGCGCCGCTTCACAACGGTGCCTTTGATCCTGATGAACGGGCCCTTGGCGTTGGCGTCCGCGTGCTCACCGCAACGCTGCTGGCCTGGATGGAGCGGGGGGTGAACGGATGAGGCGGACCGTCACCATCTGGTTGTCCTTCGGGGCGCCGCTGATGATTCTGTTGGCGGTGCTGGCCAGTCAGCAACGTCAGGGCAATGACCGGGTGCAGGCTCTGCCGGCAGTTCTGGTGGGATCAGGCCTGATCATCAGCAGCGCCGTCGGCCGCCGCCGACGTCGCGGCAAGCTGCTCAGTGCTCTGCTCAGCAGCCGGGCTCAGCCGGATTGATTCATGACCCAGACCCCTGATTCACAACAACCTGATCCGCAACAGCCAGATCTCGAGGCCCTGCGCGAGGCGATTGCCAGTGGCGATCCTGTGCGGGCGATGCCGGCCCTGACCCAGCTGCGCTTCTGCACGGAAGAGGATGCTGTTCCTCTGCTGGTGCTTGGCACTCAGCAGCAGCCGTTCCTGGTGCGATCCCTGAGCTGCAGCGGACTGGGTTACAAGCGCAATGAGGAGGGCTGGCAGGTTCTCACCCGACTGGTTAAGGGGGATTCCGACCCCAATGTGCGTGCCGAGGCGGCCAACGCGATGGTGAGTTACGGCGTCCAACGTTCCTGGGAATTGCTCAAAGATGCGTTTACAGCCGATCAGGCCTGGTTGGTGCGCTGCAGCATTCTGTCCGCCTTGGCAGAGCAACCCGACATTGATCCAACCTGGTTGTTGGAGTTGTCCCGTCATGCCATCGACGATGGCGACGGCACGGTCCGGGTCAGCGGTGCCGAGATCTTGGCGCGTCTGGTCCGTGAGCAGCCGGCGGATGGACTTGGCGGCACAGCTCGCAGCTTGCTGCAGCCCCTGCAGCAGGACGTTGATCACCGTGTGGTGGCGGCCGCCTTAAACGGTTTGCAAGGCGGCTGAAGGTTCGATTCTCCAAACGTTGCTAGTACTTCGACATCACTAGGGGTGCCTAAGCGTTTCACGACGCCGACAGGCTGAGATCACACCCTCTGAACCTGATCCCGGGTCATGCCGGCGAAGGGAAGTGACCAGCGTGATCGAACCGGCTTCTGCCGACTCCTGACTTTCCACCGCACTTTTGATCATGCGTGCTTCTTGGGTTGAGACCCGCAAGGGCCAGGCCAACGTGTCTCAAATGCATTTCGCCCGGAAGGGCGAGGTCACTGAGGAGATGACTCATGTGGCCAAACGCGAGAACCTGCCTGAGTCCCTGGTGATGGAGGAGGTGGCCCGGGGCCGCATGATCATCCCGGCCAACATCAATCACACCAACCTGGAGCCGATGGCGATCGGCATCGCCAGCAAATGCAAGGTGAACGCCAACATCGGAGCTTCGCCCAACGCCTCCGATGCAGCTGAGGAGGTGAACAAATTGAAGCTGGCGGTGAAGTACGGCGCCGACACGGTGATGGATCTCTCCACCGGGGGCGTGAACCTGGATGAGGTTCGGACAGCAATCATCGATGCGTCTCCGGTGCCGATCGGTACGGTGCCCGTCTATCAGGCCCTTGAGAGCGTCCATGGCTCAATCGAAAAGCTCGATGAGGATGACTTCCTCCACATCATCGAGAAGCACTGCCAGCAGGGCGTTGATTACCAGACCATCCACGCCGGTCTGCTGATCGAGCACCTGCCCAAGGTGAAGGGCCGCATCACCGGCATCGTCAGCCGAGGCGGCGGCATCCTGGCCCAGTGGATGCTTTACCACCACCGTCAGAATCCGCTCTTCACCCGTTTCGACGACATCTGTGAGATTTTCAAGCGCTACGACTGCACGTTCTCGCTGGGTGACTCGTTGCGTCCCGGTTGCCAACATGACGCCTCGGATGCTGCGCAGCTGGCCGAATTGCACACCCTGGGTGAGCTGACCCGCCGGGCCTGGAAGCATGACGTGCAGGTGATGGTCGAAGGTCCTGGCCATGTGCCGCTGGACCAGATCGAATTCAACGTGAGGAAACAGATGGAGGAGTGCAATGAAGCGCCCTTCTATGTGCTCGGCCCCCTGGTGACTGACATTGCTCCCGGTTATGACCACATCACCTCAGCCATTGGTGCGGCCATGGCCGGCTGGCACGGCACGGCCATGCTCTGCTATGTGACGCCGAAGGAGCACCTTGGCCTTCCCAATGCCGAGGATGTTCGTGAGGGTCTGATCGCTTACAAGATTGCTGCCCATGCGGCCGACATTGCCCGCCATCGCCCTGGAGCTCGCGATCGTGATGACGAACTCAGCCGGGCTCGCTACGCCTTCGACTGGAACAAGCAGTTCGAGTTGTCGCTCGATCCAGAGCGGGCCAAGCAGTATCACGACGAAACCCTGCCGGCCGATATCTACAAACAGGCCGAATTCTGCTCCATGTGTGGACCGAAGCACTGCCCGATGCAGACCAAGATCACGGATCAAGATCTCGATGGAATAGAAGAAGTATTAAAATCTAAAGATACAAAACACTTTGCTTCAAATCCAATTTTAATGAAATAAACTATATTTTAGGATTCTTGAGTCGATGAGTATGCTTGATTGCTTTTTCAGCGTTGCGTTAAACATATTTTTGTACGATGACTGAAATAGGTGTTTATCATGGCGATGAGGAGTGGGTTCTCAAGGGAATAGCCCAGGACCTCGCAAATTCACTTGAGAAAGTTAAATCTATTTCTGTCTTAAGGACTGATCAAGTATTTAAGGGCAAGAGGCTTGATGCCGAATATCATATATTTGTTCAACAGGGTCAGCTAAATAAGAATTGTCTAAATAAAAAAGAAAATGTACCTGACGGTACTATTTGTCTCTTTACGCATCTTGATATCACTAATTTTAGGCCAGATATATTGAGCAAGTGTAAGGCTGTGATATTTAATTCTTCTATTCAGCTTTCAATGGCTATAGCGAATGGCTACAATCCGAAGAATGCTTATTTAAAACCACATGCTGTAAATCCTAAATTTCATCGTATAATGAAATTTGATAGCCCGGATATGTTGCATATTATTGAACAACTAAGACAATCTGGATGTAATTTAGAAAGCCGCTCATCTGTTGGATTTTGTGGTCGTTATTGGAGTAAAGCTACATATACTAGGCGCAAAAATTACTCAAAAATTAAGAAAGTTGTTTATGAATTAGCAGATTTAAAAATACCTGTTGTGATACTTGGCCCAGGATGGGAAAAGCTTATTACCCAAAAAAGTCCTTTTATTTTTCTTATAAATTCAAGTTACAAGTATTACCCTGTATTTTATAATTTGATGAGAATTTTTGTTTCATTGTCGGTACATGAAGGTGGCCCGCTTCCCATATTGGAGTCAATGTGCTGCGGCGCTTATCCAATTGTTACGAATACAGGTTTTTCTTTGGATGTTTTGAGAGATCAAAGTGATGGAATTATATTAGACCCCTTTAAGCCTTCAAGTTTTTATACTGAGGTGATAAAAAGCCAATTTTATTCTGATCACTGGAACATTTATGCCATCCGAAAGCAAGCTTCTCAATATAGTTTTGATGCTCTTGCAGCTCTAATAGTAAAAATTTGCAATTTAAAATAGAAATAGATTTTTCGATGTACCTTGAACATTATATGATTTCAACATATTCTTATTCTTTTATTGCTATGAGCTTAAACTTTTGCTTGCTTGCCACGTCTTTCAATAAGTATGCATATGATTCTAGCTTGCTACGGTCAAAAGAACCGAACAAGTTTTCTATATGGCTGATGCATTTTGGATCTATCTCGCATGAATATTCCTTCATTTCAAAATCAACATCATACATAAAAGCTAGTGGAGATGAAGTACTATTTTTGCTTATATCCTTTGTGCACGCTTTTTTGCTCAATAGTCTTAGTCCCTCTGGATGTATCGCTTTTTGGTGAGTAAAGTCTATAATTTGCCAACGATGCGTAGGGTGAGGGCATTCAACGTGGATAACAGCTTTATGTTGGCATATTCTATAAATTTCTTGGATTATTCCGAAGAAGATTTCTGGATCAGCTGGTAGATGTTCGAAGACTGATTTCATAATTATCTCTCTTACTGAGCAATCTTTGAATGGATAAGGAATATTTTTTAAGTCTAAAAGAAGATCAGGATTGCAGTGACTGCTAGAGTCAATATTTATGTAACCAGTCTTTTTCTTATTCCCACATCCTAAATTAAGCTTTAGATTTTTTGAAAATACTTCAGGTAACATAGAAATTTTCTGCTCCTGCATTTGTCAGAAGTGCATAAGTAAGGACTTGCATCTGTAAATATTATTCATGAAAGTAACGACTTGGATTTTGCAAGCACATTCTCAACTGTAAATCCAAACTCCTTCAAACAAGTGCCGCCTGGGGCGGAAGCTCCGAAGCGGTTCATGGTGACGCTGTCGCCATCGAGGCCGATGAAACGGTGCCAACCGAAGGATTCAGCGGCTTCCACGACGATGCGCTTGCGGACGGCGCTGGGCAGGACCTCCTCTTTGTAGGCATCGCTCTGTTCGTCGAAGAGTTCTACGCAGGGCATGGAAACAACGCGTACATTCTTGCCGTCAGCGCTGAGTTGTTTGGCGGCCTGAACACACAGGTCGAGTTCGGTGCCGGTGCCGATCAGAATCAGATCCGGGGTCCCATCGCAGTCCTCAAGGATGTAGCCGCCGAGTGCGACTTTGTCGATGGAGGAGTTGGCCTGGTTGGCCATGCCCTGGCGGCTGAGGCAGAGGGCGCTGGGGCGCTTGCGGTTTTCGATCGCCAGCTTGTAGGCGCCGCTGGTCTCATTGCAGTCGCCAGGGCGGAACACCAGCATCCCGGGCATGGCGCGCAGGGAGGGGATGGTTTCGATCGGTTGGTGGGTTGGGCCGTCTTCTCCCACGCCGATGGAGTCGTGGGTGAGCACGTAGATCACACCCAGTTCGCTGAGTGCGGAGAGCCGCATCGAACCGCGCATGTAGTCGGCAAAGACCAGGAAAGTGCCGCCGTAGGGGATCAGGCCGCTGTCGTGATACGCGATGCCGTTGAGGATGGCGGCCATGGCATGTTCGCGCACGCCGAAGTGCAGGTAGCGCTTCTCAGGGGTTTCAGGCTGGTAAGAGCCGGTTTCCCCCTTGATGTCCGTGTAATTGGAGTGGGTGAGGTCGGCGGAGCCACCGATCAGTTCGGGCAGGTTCGGCCCAAGAGCCCCCAGGCAGATCTGGGAATGCTTACGGGTTGCCAGACCCTTCTCTTCAGGGCCGGCGGTGGGTAGATCCTTGTCCCATCCCTGAGGAAGTTCGCCGCGCAGCATGCGCTCGAACTCGGCGGCTTCGCTGGGGTATTTGGTGCGGTAAGCGGCCAGGGCCTGGTTCCATTCGGCCTCGAGGCTGGCGCCACGGTCAATCGCCTGGCGGTACTGGTCGTAGGCCTCCTGAGGCACTTCAAAGGGGGCATAACTCCAACCCAGTTGCTTGCGGGTCAACTCGGCTTCTTCTTCTCCAAGAGGAGCGCCATGAACGCCAGCGGTATCGCCTTTGTTGGGGGAGCCGTAACCGATCGTGGTGGTGACTTTGATGATCGATGGCTTATCGGTGACTGCCTTGGCGGCTTCGATCGCTTTGGCGATGGCATCGACATCCGTGTTGCCATCTGCGACGTGCTGCACGTGCCATCCGTAGGCCTCATAGCGCTTCAGCACGTCCTCGGTGAAGGACACGTCTGTGCGGCCGTCGATGGTGATGTGATTGTCGTCATAGAGGGCAATCAGCTTGCCAAGTTTCAAGTGGCCGGCCAGGGAGCACGCCTCGGACGCGATGCCCTCCTGGTTGCAGCCATCACCCATCACCACATAGGTGTAGTGATCAACGACCTTGGCGTCGTCCTTGTTGAACTTGGCCGCCATGTGGGATTCGGCGATGGCCAGACCCACCGCATTGGAGATTCCGGCACCGAGGGGGCCGGTGGTCACCTCAACACCGGGCGTTTCAAAGGTTTCCGGGTGACCCGGGGTCTTCGAGCCCCACTGCCGGAACTGCTTGATGTCCTCGATCGTCACCGAGTCGTAGCCGGTGAGGTGCAGCAGCGCATAAATCAGCATGCAGCCGTGACCAGCCGACAGCACGAAGCGGTCGCGGTTGAACCACTTGGGGTTCTTGGGGTTGTGCTTGAGGAACTTGTCCCACAGGGTGTAGCCCATCGGAGCACAACCCATCGGCAGACCGGGGTGGCCGCTCTTTGACTTGTTGACCGCATCAACCGCCAGGAAGCGGATGCTGTTGATGCAGAGCGTGTCGAGAGAAGCGGGAGCGGCGACCATGGTTCTGGGGAAATTGCGTAAGAGTTTGACTGATGGCGGCAGAGCCGCTGTTAGCTCATCTGTCGAATGGCCAGGCAGACGTTGTGACCGCCGAAACCAAAGGAGTTGGACAGCACTGTTCCCAGTGTGTGCTCTCGAGCCGCGTTGGGGACGACATCCAGATCACAGTCGGGATCAGGATTAATGTGGTTGATCGTGGGTGGAACCACGTTGTTCTGTAAAGCCAGAACACAAGCCACCGCCTCAATGCCGCCGGAGCCACCGAGCAGGTGGCCGGTCATCGACTTGGTGGAACTCACAGGGATCTGCAAGGCCCGATCCCCAAGGGCCCCCTTGATGGCCGAGGTTTCGTTTTTGTCGTTCGCCGGCGTGCTGGTGCCGTGGGCGTTCACGTAATCGATCTCGGACGGGTCGATGCCGCCGTCCTGCAGGGCCAGCCGCATCGCTTCAGCGCCCCCCACGCCACCCGGGGTCGGCGAAGTGATGTGAAAGGCGTCACAGGTCATGCCATAACCCACGATTTCGGCCAGAACGGTCGCTCCGCGCGCGTTGGCGTGTTCGAGGGTCTCCAGCACCAGCAAACCCGCCCCTTCGCCGATCACGAAGCCGTCGCGCTCTTTGTCGAACGGGCGACTGGCCGTGGCTGGGTCGTCGTTGCGGAACGAGAGGGCCTTGGCACTGGCAAAACCCGCGACCCCCAGGGGCGTGATGGCGGATTCAGCTCCACCGGCCACCATCGCGTCCGCCTTGCCGAGCTGCAGCAGCCGGTAAGCATCACCGATGGCGTTGGAGCCTGCCGCGCAGGCCGTGGCCACCGCAGAGCTGGGGCCTTTGGTCCCTAGCGCAATCGCGGCAAGGCCAGTGGCCATGTTGGGGATCATCATCGGCACCGTGAACGGGCTCACACGCCCCGGCCCTTTGCCTTCCAGCACATGGGCCTGGGTTTCCATCGTGAGCAGGCCGCCAACGCCCGAGCCGATGATCACCCCAATCCGTTCGGCGTTCTCATCGGTGATGCTGAGGCCGGCATCTGCTAGCGCTTGCTTGGCAGCCACGACACCGAACTTGCAGAAGCGATCCCAGCGTTTCGCTTCCTTCGGTTCTATCAGCGCAGTGGGATCGAAATCCTTCACCTCAGCAGCGAAGCGGCAGGCATGGGCCGAGGCATCGAACAGGGTGATGGCCGCGACACCATTGGTGCCGAACGTCAAACCGTTCCAATAGTCCTGAACCGTGTTGCCGATCGGTGTGACCGCGCCGAGGCCGGTGACCACGACGCGATGGAGACCGTCCACCATGCCGTTCCTCAGGCCTGCTTGTCTTCGATGTACTTGACGGCGTCGCCGACGGTGGTGATGCCCTCAGCGGCTTCATCGGGGATTTCGATGTCGAATGCCTCTTCCAGAGCCATCACCAATTCCACGGTGTCCAGGGAGTCGGCGCCCAGGTCGTTCTGGAAGTTGGATTCAGGCTTCACCTCGCCAGCGTCGACGCTGAGCTGCTCCGCAACGATCGAACGCACCTTCTCGAGGATCGCTTCCTGGGACATGGGCCGTGGCAACGGGACGCTGCATCCTACGGGCACGCCCTGAGCTCAATTCACGTGGGTATGAACAACGGTGACGGCTCTGCCGCCGAGGGGTTGCACAGCAGGTACGTTGAGCCCCAGGACTTCTTTGAGCACCGGGCATGTCCCACGCCGTCAAGATCTACGACACCTGCATCGGCTGCACCCAGTGTGTGCGTGCCTGCCCTCTCGATGTGCTCGAAATGGTGCCCTGGGATGGTTGCAAAGCCGGCCAGATCGCATCCTCACCTCGCACCGAGGACTGCGTGGGTTGCAAGCGCTGTGAAACCGCCTGCCCCACCGATTTCCTCAGCATCCGCGTTTACCTTGGCGATGAAACCACTCGAAGCATGGGGCTCGCCTACTAAGCCCTGATCGAATCACTGAAAACCCCATAAGCTCTGCCCGGCGACTGCCGGGCTTTTCTGTATGTGCGGAATCGTTGCTCTGGTGGGGTCCCGTGAGGCGGCCCCGCAGCTTCTTGAGGGGCTGCGGCAACTCGAATATCGCGGCTACGACTCCGCCGGCATTGCGACGGTGGATGCCAAGGCCGAAGGACTTCACTGTCTGAGGGCCAGCGGCAAACTGGCCAACCTCACCAAACGTTTTGAGGAGCTCGGCTCACCAGGCCAGTGCGGCATCGGCCATACCCGCTGGGCCACCCATGGCAAGCCGGAAGAACGCAATGCCCACCCGCACCGGAGCATGGATGGATCCGTTGCCGTGGTTCAGAACGGCATCATTGAGAACCATCGTGTACTTCGGGAACAGCTTGAGGCGGACGGGGTGGTGTTCCGCTCCGAAACCGACACGGAGGTCATTCCCCATCTGATCAGTGCTGAGTTGCAGCGACGCCTGGCGGCGGGTGAACAGGCCGGTGGTCCGTTGTTGCTGGCTGCACTGCAGGCGGTGCTTCCTGCTCTGCAGGGCGCCTATGCCCTGGCGGTGATCTGGCAGGAGGCTCCCGGAGCGCTGGTGGTGGCTCGCCGGGCTGCCCCCCTGTTGATCGGCCTGGGTGAAGGTGAGTTCCTCTGTGCCAGTGACACGCCGGCTCTGGCGGGTTTCACGCGCACAATCCTGCCGATGGAGGACGGAGAAGTGGCTCTGCTTTCTCCCTTGGGAGTGGAGCTTTACAACGAAGCAGGGCTTCGCCAGCAGCGAATGCCATCGGTTCTCTCTGGTGCGGACCACGTGGCGGATAAGCGCCATTTCCGCCATTTCATGCTGAAGGAGATTCACGAGCAGCCGGATACTGCGAATCTTTGGGTTGCCAGGCATCTGCCTCAGGGTCTGCCGGCTGCTTCTCCTGTTGCCCTCCCCTTCGACGACGGGTTCTACGAGGGCATCGAACGTGTCGAAATTCTTGCCTGTGGCACCAGCCGTCACGCTGCGATGGTGGGGGGCTATTTGCTCGAGCAGTTCGCTGGCATCCCCACAGTCATTCATTACGCCAGTGAGTTCCGTTATTCACCGCCGCCACTGGCGCCCCACACCCTCACCATCGGGGTGACCCAATCCGGCGAGACGGCAGACACTCTTGCCGCTCTCGCCATGGAGGCGAAGCGCCGTCTCGACCACGGCAATCCTGCTTTTGCGCCACGTCAGCTTGGTGTCACCAATCGGCCGGAAAGTTCGCTCTCGCGCCAGGTGCCAGACATCCTCGACATCGGGGCTGGGATTGAAGTTGGCGTTGCTGCCACCAAGACCTTCATGGGTCAGTTGCTGGCGTTCTACGGCCTGACCATCGCGTTTGCAGCGCGTCGCAACAGCCGTTCGGATGATGAGATTGCTGCGTTAGTGCAGGAGCTGCGCCGATTGCCCGATCAGCTGCAGGGTTTGGTTGATCTGCATGATGAGCGCTGTGCAGCGTTTGCCCACCGCTTCGCGGAAACACAGGATGTGATTTTCCTGGGCCGCGGCATCAACTATCCGATTGCGCTGGAGGGGGCCCTCAAGCTCAAGGAGATCAGCTACATCCACGCGGAGGGTTATCCAGCCGGCGAGATGAAGCATGGTCCGATCGCCTTGCTTGATTCCCATGTGCCGGTGGTCTCGATCGCGGTCCCCGGTCTCGTGTTCGAAAAAGTGCTCAGCAATGCCCAGGAAGCCAAAGCGCGGGATGCACAGCTGATCGGGGTGGCACCGGATGGACCGGATACGGCTTTGTTTGATGAACTCCTGCCTGTCCCGGTGGTGAGCGAGTGGATCAGCCCTCTGCTTACCGTGGTTCCCATGCAGTTGATGAGTTATCACATCGCTGCCCATCGGGGCCTGGATGTGGATCAGCCGCGCAATCTCGCCAAGAGTGTCACGGTCGAGTGATGCTCAGATTGCTGCGGCCGTAACGGTCTTCGAAACGCACGATGTCGTCTTCTCCGAGGTACTCACCGCTCTGAACCTCGATCAGTTCAACAGGGATTTTGCCGGGGTTGGAAAGCCGGTGCCGACAGCCCACAGGGATGTAGGTGCTTTGATTCTCACCGAGCAGCTGCTGTTCGCCGTCCCGCTCCACCAGAGCGGTCCCGCGCACCACCACCCAGTGTTCGGCACGGTGGTGGTGCATCTGCAGCGAGAGGCTGGCACCTGGCTTCACGGAAATCCGTTTCACCTGCCAGCGGTGGTCCTCCACCACGCCGGTGTATGAGCCCCATGGCCTGTAAATCTTGCGGTGCGCTTTGCCTTCCGGACTGCCATCCGTTTCCAGCTGTTTCACCACCTTCTTGATGGCTTGTGCCTGAGAGCGGTCCGCAATCAGCACGGCATCGTCGGTTTCCACCACCACAAGATTTTCAACCCCTAGACCCACCACAAGGCGATGCTCGCTGCGTATGTAGCAGTTGCGGCTCCCTTCTGAAATCACCCGTCCCTGCAGCACATTGCCCTCGCTGTCTTGCGTTCCCGTTTCCCACAGCGCACTCCAACTGCCTACATCGCTCCAGCCGGCATCCAGTGGCAGGACGGAGCCAAGGTCTGTTTTTTCCATCACAGCAACGTCGATGGCCACGTTCGGGCACTTGGCGAAGGCTTCGCGCTCGAGACGCAGGAATTCCAGATCTGCCGTGTCCTGCTCAAGGGCCGCGCGGCAACAGCTCACCACCTCTGGGACGAGCCGTTCCAGCTCAGCAAGCATGGCGCTGGCACGGAACAGGAACATGCCGCTGTTCCAGGTGAAGCGACCCGTCGACAGAAATTGCTCAGCAGTGGCTTGATCAGGCTTCTCCACAAAGCGACTGATCGGCACATCCAGCAGCTGATCGCTGCTGAAGGCCTTAGCGGCTTCGATATACCCGTATCCCGTTTCCGGCGCTGTTGGCACAATGCCGAAGGTCACCAGGCGTCCCTCTTCGGCTGGCCTGCGGCCCGCTGCCACAGCATCGCGGAAATGTTGGGCATCACGGATCAGGTGGTCCGCCGCCAGCACCAGCAGCAGCGGATCGTCGCCCTGGGATGTGGCCTGAAGCGCGGCCACTGTCACCGCTGGCGCGGTGTTTCTCCCCATTGGTTCCAGCAGGATCGCGTTGGGCTCGACGCCGATCTGGCGCATCTGCTCAGCCACGATGAAGCGGTGATCCTCGTTGCAGATCAACAACGGTGGTGCCAGGCCCTCGAGACCAGTCAGCCGCTGCTGGGTCTGTTGCAGCAGGGTGGCATCCCCATCACCGCTCAGCGGCCAATACTGTTTGGGGTAACTGGCGCGAGACAGCGGCCACAGGCGGGTTCCCGTACCGCCGCAGAGGATGACCGGTATTAAGGGAGTAACAGCCAAGATTCCCGAGTCAAGGCTTCCCAGAATCGCCTGCATGCACCGACTCTGTCGATGGTTCTCAGAGATCGAGCAATCCAGGTGGAGGTGTGAGCAGCAACCATCCGTCCTCGAGATGCACTTCAGGCACGATGGCTTCGACGAAGGGAACCAGCTTGACTTTGCCGTCCTGGCGGGTGATTTCCAGCAGATCGTGCCCGGCGCTGATCAAATCGGACACTGTCCCGATCGGATCACCATCAGGGTCCAGATGAACGTCCAGTCCGATCAGATCAAGCAGGTGGAATTCTCCGTCCCCCAGCTCAGGCCGGTCGTCTGCCATGACAAGAAACTCCAGACCCACCAGAGCTTCAGCTGCGCTCCGGTCATCGATCCCTTCGAGATGAACCACGAACAAGGATCGGCCAGGCAGCTGGCGGCCGCGTTGAAGACGAACTTCCTGGGGCTGCTCGCCCTTGCGACCGTTCAGCCAGCGAGGCCCTGGGTTGAGGAACCGTTCCGGAAAATCAGTGCATGGGTTGATTTTCAGGTCCCCCTTCAGGCCTTGCGCTCCGACGATGTGGCCAACCGTGAGCCATTCCATCGGCTTGGACATGACGCGGGTCGTCAGAATTGTTGATAATGCCTTGTAATCTGTTCAGCTCAGAGCGATGGCGACAGCATCAGCACCGATCCTGCCTGGTTCGACCGTCACTGTTGAGGATCCCCGCTCCATTTACAACGGGTACACCGGATTCGTGCAACGCATCAGTGGTGATCAAGCCGCTGTGCTGTTTGAAGGCGGTAACTGGGACAAACTTGTGACGATGCGTCTCAAGGATTTGAAGGTTTCCTGAGTTTGATGCCGTCGCCTACCAGCCTCCAGTTGCGCTTAAGGGCCATGGTGCTGGAGACGAAAACTGTCTCCGGACGTGTTTACAACGCAGTTGTATTTGGCGCGATTTTGCTGAGCGTCCTAGCGCTGATGATGGATCCCAATCCGTTGTCAACATCAATTTATAGGCAATCAGAGATTGGCTGGATCCAACTGATTCAGAACGGTTGTCTTGCTGTTTTCATGGCGGACTTCGTTCTGAACATGTACGTCAGTGAGCGCCCGATTAAATATCTCTTCAGCTTTTATGGTCTGATCGATTTGCTGGCGATCGTTTTCTTTGTGATACCGCAGATTCGCAGTGAAATACTGCTTTGGGTTTTCAAATTTGGTCGTATTCTCCGCGTCTTCAAGCTTCTTCGTTTTATCGATGAAGCACGAGTTCTTGGTCAGGCACTGCAAAAAAGTGCCCGCACAATTGTTGTCTATCTTTTCTTCGTTTTCATGCTCCAGGTTGTGCTGGGGTATTTTATTTTTGTGATTGAAAGTGTTAATCCAGACAGTCCCTTTAAGACTATGGGTAATGGCGTTTACTGGGCGATTGTCACAATGACAACGGTTGGATATGGAGATTATGTGCCGCAAACCGCACTAGGGCGACTGCTTGCGTCTGCTGTGATGATGCTGGGTTTCGGAATCATTGCGATTCCGACTGGGATTCTCACTTACTCGGGAGTGCAACAACAGCGCCAGGAGTTAAAAGCCAACAGCTGTCTGGCCTGTGGTCGTTCCGGGCACCGTAATGATGCGGTTCATTGCGATCGTTGCGGCGGGTTGCTTGTTGATCACAGGCCTTCCAAGGTTTGAAGTGCGGCTTCTGCGGCTCTTTGCTCCGCTTCCTTCCTTGAGCGACCCCAGGCTTCAGCTGTGAACTGCTCCTTGAGAAGTACACGGGTGTGAAATCGATTGGGGTCCCCATGTCTGCTATTGCTCTCTTCGGTGAGATAGCGCGGGAGGCCGATTTTGCGAGATTGGCTCCATTCTTGTAAGGCCGATTTGCTCTGGAAGCGAAGGGGATGATCGATGACATCCTTAGCACTTTTGATCCATCGGGGCTCCAGCCATTGATGAACCAGTTTCATGCCTTGATCTTGAAGGTAAAGAGCACCGATGAACGCTTCCGTCGCTTCAGCTCTCAGGGTCTTGAGAGCTTGCAGATCGCCCCTGGCGTCATCTCCCATTGTGAGGATTGATTCAATCCTGATTGATTCACCAAGATCAGCAAGCCATTGGTCGCTTACGAGTTGTGCCCGAAGTTCAGATCGTTTCCCGACGATGAGTTGTGGATACTGTTGATCGATAAATTCTGAGCAGGCCAGCCTCAAAACCGCGTCGCCAAGAAATTCGAGACGTTCATGGTTTTTCCCCATGCGTGCAGACGTATGGGTCAATGCTTCATTGATGACATCTAAATCCTGAATGGCGTTCTTCCATTGCGGCTCGATGCTGACGAGGAAGTTCCTTAGCTTTTGTAGGCGGTCTGCGGGTACTGGCGTCATCGAAGTGAGCATCCGATCCGGTTCGGGTGATGCGTTTTTGGTCTCAAGTCGATCAACATGCAAATTTGTTTCTTCCATTGATTCAAATGTGGCGGAGCAACATTCAACTGGATTCTTCAGAATGATTTTCTTGGTGAGGTGCTGATCCGTTTAGGCATCTTCGGCAAGAGGATGTCAGCAAACATTAAGTGCTGTCGACGCATCTGGCTGAACCAGCTTGCGTAGAGCTGGCAATGTTTCCATGCTCAATGGTGAGGATTCCAATGAATCGGAACTGGTCTGCTTGCAATTTTCAGATTCATCACGGTTCAACGGATCAAAGTGTTCCCTATGCCAGTTATCTTGAGCGGCATCATGATTTTCAGGTAAGGGTTCTCTGTGGGGGCAAAAGTTGATGACAATCCTCCTGAAAATATTTTTCGTCAATTCAATCTTGGTGTGCTCGAGCGGTTTGGTGAATCCATGGTGGTCTTTGAGTGGCTGCTGCTTCAGCAGGGCATCTCAGTGAATTTTGCCTATCCAGGTCGAAAGAATAAAAGCAAGACTGGCCAGCAGCATGCTGAGCATTCGTTGCGGTATATCGATGATGCGTTGAAGATGAATTGTTTTTTGAAGGACTTTGAGCGGCGATGTGAGCTTGCATAGGCTCAAGAGGAGCGAACGCCCTTTATGGGATATGGAAAAAGCCCTGCTGATTTCACCTTATTAGAGCCATCCACAGTCCCTGGGCTGAGGCCGGGATTTGGGTGAAAGCAGGGCATAAGCCGGGTTCTGTTCACCATTCCATAAGGATGGTGGGTGGTTATCTATCTGGGACCGTCGTTACCGACGGCCTCGAGCGGCGCGTTCAGTCGGAACAGGGCTGATGGCCAACCGTTGTTCCTTGGCCTTGCTCCCAGCCGGGGTTTACCGAGCCAGCACCTCTCGATGCTGCTGGTGCGCTCTTACCGCACCTTTGCACCCTTGCCTGTGCCTGGGGGAATCCCCATAGGGCCATCGGCGGTGTGTTTCTGTGGCACTCTCCTCACGGTCACCCGCACTGGGCGTTACCCAGCAAGCCTGGCCATCTGGGAGCCCGGACTTTCCTCAATCGGATCGAAGGGATCCGATCGCAACCACCTCGCCTGCTTTCAGACTTCATCATGCCGCCTCGGCATAATTTGTTCCGAGGGATCAACACTGCCCTTGCCCTGGGGCTGTAGCTCAGCTGGATAGAGCGACGGTTTCCTAAACCGTAGGTCGTGGGTTCGAGTCCCGCCAGCCCCGTTGAGTTCTGGTTAAGTCGTAGTGAACGCTACATCTGGTGGGGTGGCTGGATTGCTCTCCATCGCTAGGGTTGAGTAACCCAGGTGGGTGCTATGACCCAGCTTCACGACCTCCGACTTCGCTTACTGGTCCAGCAGGAGAGCGAGAGGATCGCCGATTCCCAGCCGACGGATCTTGATCTCTCGGTGGTTCAGGCCCGTTGCCTCTGCTGGCTAGCGCTTCTGGCTGAGGCTCACGAAGATCAGGCCGGCGACGCGGAACGTCGCGGGGATACCGAGCAAGCCATGGGTTGGTTTGCAGATTCCATGCGGCTTCGGGACGTCATTCAGGTGGTGTCCTCCATCGAAATACCTCTGCCGGGCATGATTGAGGACGATGAATTGGAGCAAGACAGTGATTCCGGCCCTCTAGCGGCTTGAGGGGTGTCATAGTGGAATTTGAGTGAATGAGGACTGCGGTGCCGGAAGAGCCCTGCCAATGTCCGGACTGCCAGAGGTTTTATCGGGAGCATGACCGATTGATCCGGGAGTTCCCCACTCTTCGTCAGCAACAGGAGCTCAACTGGGCTGCCTTGCAATCCTTCCGTACGCTCTCCGGTCGTGTGCTGGAGGATCTTCAAAAGCAACAGGGTGCCCGCCAGCAGAGTGAAGTCACCAGTGGTCAACAGCCTGCAGGTTCGGGTGCTGGTGCAGGAGCCGCAGAGGAAAGCAGCGATGCTTTCCAGCAGGCGATGGCGGACCTCGAAAACATCAATGCCCATCTGTTCTCCATCGAAGCTCTGATGGAGCGTGTGTTTGATGTACGTGTGCCTGAGGAGATCGAACAGAAATTCCGGGAGCTCGCCGGTGAGCTGGCTCCTGATCCACTCAATGTCGATCGTCTACGTCTGAATCGCCTGCTGCATCAAACGCCCGACTTACCCGACCGCAGCTGAGGCTGGGGTTTCGTTGTGGCGCCGACAGAGGCGGGCAATCATGCCTTCCTCATCGGCTGGAATCACCATTGTTGAGTAGTTGCCCCACCAGTGCAGCGCTTCCGCTAGCTCCTTCTGCAGCTTCTTGTCGTGTTCACCCACCCCGCCAGTGAGTGCAAGCACGTCCACGCCGCCGAGGCTGGCGGCCATGGAGCCCAGCAGCTGAAGCAGACGGTGTCGGAACACGTCGAGAGCTGCGATGGCGCCGATGTGTCCTGCGGCGGCCGCTTCTCGGATCTCCCGCATGTCGCCACTGAAACCCGAAAGCCCTTTGAGGCCTGATTCCTTCTGAAGAATGGCCGACATCTGATCTGCGCTGTATCCCTCCCGCATCAGGCCCAGCATCAGGCCTGGGTCAAGATTGCCGGAGCGGGTTGCCATCACGAGTCCCTCAAGAGGGGTGAATCCCATGGTGGTGTCGATGCAACGGCCGCCGTGAATCGCTGCCAGGGAGGCTCCTGCTCCAAGATGGGCGCTCACTAGTCGCAGTGTTGAGGGGTCTTTGTTCTGGCTGCGCCATCGATCGGCCACCGTTTCTGCGATGTGCTGGTGGTTGATGCCATGGAAGCCAAAACGGCGGAATCCCTTCGTTCTGAATGCAGCAGGGATCGCGTAGGTGTATGCAGCAGCCGGCATGCTGCTATGAAAAGCCGTATCAAAGCAAGCCCATTGAGGCAATGAGGGGGCCCAGGTCGTGGCCCATGCCATCCCTTTGAGGGCTGGTGGATTGTGCAGCGGTGCATTGGGAGTCAGAAGCTCCAGCGTCGCCAACACCTCCTCCGTGATTTGCGTGGGTGCCGTGAAGCGTTCACCACCATGAACGACGCGATGGCCGATCAGTCCGACCTGTTGCCGATGGGGATCCAGGTCGGGTTCCAGCCAATTGTGGAGCACATCCTCGAGAGGCTCATCCGCAGCGATGCTTCGTCCGCTGTGCCAAAGGAAAGCCCCGGTGGAATCCACCAGGGCCGCTTTGATGCTTGAACTGCCGAGGTTGATGACCAGCGTCAGATCAGTCATCAGCGAACGTCGCAAGTGATCTCAACGTTGAGGGCGTCGACGTTCCAGATGTTCTTGCAGTACTCCGCGATGGAGCGGTCGGATGAGAAGAACCCGGTCCGCGCCGTGTTGAGCAGGGACATCCGATTCCAGTGCATCCGATCGGTCCAGGCCAGGCTTACAGCTTCTTGAGCCCGCACGTAATCGCCAAAGTCGGCCATCACGAAGAAGGGATCGTTGCCGGTGAGGTTGTCCATCAGTGGGCGGAACAGTTCCCCATCGCCATTGCTGAAGTGGCCCATTTCGATCAGTCGCAGGGCTTCCTGCAGCTCTGGGATGGCGGCGATGAAGTCGCCGGGACGGTAGCCCTGCTCCTTGAGAGCCTTGATCTCTTCCACGGTTTTGCCGAACAGGAAGAAGTTCTCGGCACCCACCAGCTCGCGGATCTCAACATTGGCGCCGTCGAGGGTGCCGATGGTGAGGGCGCCATTCATGGCGAACTTCATGTTGCCGGTGCCGGAGGCTTCCTTGCCAGCGGTGGAAATCTGCTCCGACAGATCGGAGGCGGGATACACCTGCTCAGACAGTTTCACGTTGTAGTCCGGCAGGAACACCACCCGCAGGCGTCCGTCCATGTCGGGATCGCTGTTAATCGTGTCAGCGATGCCATTGATGAAACGGATGATCAGCTTGGCCATGTAGTAGCCAGGAGCCGCTTTGCCTCCGAAGATCACTGTGCGAGGGGCCATGCCATCGGCCTGACCGTTCTTGATCCGCAGGTACTGGGTGATCACCTGCAGGGCGTTGAGGTGCTGACGCTTGTATTCGTGGATGCGCTTCACCTGAACGTCGAACAGGGTGGAGGGATCCACCAGCACACCGGTGTTCTTGTGGATGTAGCCGGCCAGCTTGCGTTTGACGGACAGCTTGGTTTCACCCCACAACTCAAGGAAGCCTTGGTCGTTCTGCCGCTCTTCAAGCTTGCGCAGAGACTCCATGTTGGAGATCCAGTCTTTGCCGACATGCTCATCCAGGAGGCTGGCCAGTCCTGGATTGGAGAGGGCAACCCAGCGTCGGGGGGTGACGCCGTTGGTGACATTGGTGAATTTGTCAGGCCAGAGATCGGCGAACTCGGGGAGCAGATCGGTTTTCACCAGGTCTGAGTGGAGGGCGGCCACCCCGTTGACGTGATGGGCGCCGATCGTGGCCAGGTGAGCCATCCGCACCGCTTTGCTGCCCTCTTCATCAATGATGGAGAGCTTGCGTTGCATCGCATCGTTGCCTGGATAGCGGATGCGCACCTGCTGCAGGAAGCGACGGTTGATCTCGTAGATCAGCTCCAGGTGTCTCGGCAGCAGATTGCCGAACAGATTGAGATCCCACTTCTCGAGGGCCTCGGGCAGCAGGGTGTGGTTGGTGTAGGCCACGGAACGGGAGGTGATGTCCCAGGCCTTGTCCCACTCCATGTGGCGATCGTCGATCAGCAGGCGCATCAGCTCCGCCACGGCGATGGCAGGGTGGGTGTCGTTCAGCTGAACGCTCCAGTACTTCGGGAAGTCCTCCACGGGCAGTCCGCGGTTGTCGAGGCTGCGCAACATATCCTGCAGTGAGCAGCTCACAAAGAAGTGCTGCTGCTTCAGGCGCAGGCGTCGGCCCTCGTCGGTTCCGTCGTTGGGGTATAGCACCTTGGAGAGGGTTTCGCTGCCGACTTTTTCCTCAACGGCTCCGTAGTAATCGCCGATGTTGAAGGCATAGAAGTCGAAGCTCTCTGTGGCATCGGCGCGCCAGAGCCGAAGCCGGTCGCAGATGTTGACCCGGTATCCAAGGGTTGGCACATCGTGTGGCACACCGATGGCGTGCTCCGCAGGAATCCAGCGGGAGCGATAGTTGCCCTTGTCGTCGATGTAGCTCTCGGTTCGGCCGCCGAAGCCCACGAAACAGGCTTCATCGGGTTGGGGCAGTTCCCATGGCCAACCACCCTTCAGCCACTTGTCGGTGATTTCCACCTGCCAGCCATCACGGATGAGCTGGTCGAAAATGCCGAATTCGTAGCGGATGCCATAGCCGGTGGCGGGAATCTTGAGGCTTGCCAGCGATTCCATGTAGCAGGCCGCCAGGCGGCCGAGTCCGCCGTTGCCCAGACCGGGCTCCTCTTCGACTTCAAGAATCTGCTGAAGCGACTCGATGCCGAAGTTGCGCAGGGCCTCCTCGGCTTCCTTCTGGATCCCCAGGTTGAGCAGATTGTTGTTGAGCTGAGGGCCGATCAGGAATTCGGCGGAGAGGTAAGCAACCGCTTTCTGGGGATGGGCGCGCATTGCCTCCATCGTCGCCAGGTACCGCGTCATCAAACGGTCCCGCACCGCGTAGCTCAGGGCCATGTAGAGGTCATGGCGACTGGCAGTGGGAGCGAGTTTGCCGAGCGTGAAGAACAGATGCTCGGTCATCCCATCGAACACACTCTTGGCATCGAGGCCGGCGCGTTCTGGATCGTTGTAGCAACCGGGGGTCGGAAGTCTCAGATCGAGGGGTTGTGAGGCGGTCATGACGACAGAAAGGTGAAAGGGGAAGCTATGGCTCTCCCCGTTGGTGTGTGATGAGGGGTGCGTCAGCAGCAGCCGGAGTCTGCTCCAAATTTCCAACGCCAGTTGTTGATCTCGGGAGAATCCATCCCCACGGTGTAGGCGTAGGAGCGGTGCTTCTGGATCTCGTCCTTCATGCGCTCTTTGACGTGGGCGGCACGGGAGCCGAGTTTGTCGACGCGGTCGATCACATCGATCACCAGATTGAAGCGGTCGATCTGATTGCTGATGGCGAGTTCCAGTGGCGTGTTGATGTTGCCGTGCTCCTTGTAACCACGCACGTGCAGCCTGTGGGCGCAACGACGGCGGTAGGCCAGGCGGTGAATCAACCAGGGGTATCCGTGGAAGTTGAAGATCACCGGTTTGTCCGGCGTGAACAAGCTGTCAAAGTCGGCGTCACTGAGGCCGTGGGGGTGCTCACTGTCCGGTGAAAGCGCAAACAGCTTCACCACATTCACGTAGCGGACCTTGAGCTGGGGGATCTGTTCCCGCAGGATTTCGATCGCCGCAAGGGTTTCCTTGGTGGGAATGTCTCCTGCGGAGGCCATCACGACATCGGGTTCGTCGAGGTCGGTGCCGCAGTCATCGTTGCAGGCCCATTCCCAGATGCCGGCACCCTTGGCCACATGGCGGCGGGCGGCTTCGAGGTCGAGGTACTGCAGATGCTTCTGCTTGTCGGAAACGATGATGTTGGAGACGTTCGTTTCCACGAGTGCTTTCTCAGCGACGGCCAGGAGGCAGTTGGCGTCAGCAGGCAGGTAAACGCGGGTGATCGACCCCTTCTTGTTGCCGGCCAGATCCATGAAGCCGGGATCCTGGTGGGTGAAGCCGTTGTGGTCCTGACGCCACACCGTGGAGGAGATCAGGATGTTCCAGGGCCCGATCGGGGCACGCCAGGGAATTTCCTCGCAATGCTCCAGCCACTTGCAGTGCTGGTTGTACATCGAGGAGACCACGTGGGCGAAGGCTTCATAGGTGTGGAAGAAGCCGTTGCGCCCTGTGTAGAGGTAGCCCTCCATCATCCCGACGAGCGTGTGCTCTGAGAGCATTTCGATCACCGAGCCCTCGCGTGATAACTCGCTCCCATTGAGGTCTTCTGGCAGGAAGTTGGCCATCCAAACCTTCTTGGAGGCCTCGTAAACAGCCTGCAGACGATTGGAATGGGTTTCGTCGGGACCGAAGAGGCGATAGCCACCGGGGTTGTCGCGAATCAGGTCGCGGATCACCTCGCCGAGGGGGTAAGTGTTCTCGGTCTCTGTGGTGCCGGGGGACTCCACGGCCACAGAGTGCTTTTCAATCGCTGGGAACAGCAGGTCCTTGCGCAGAACACCTCCGTTGGTGTTGGGATTGCTGCCCATACGGCGATTTCCTTTGGGGGACTGATCGCGGATGAACTGCTTGACGGAACCGTCTTCTTCGAAGAGCTCCCAGGGGCGATAGCTCTTCATCCAGTCCTCGAGCAGTCGCAGATGGCTCTCGTTGGACTGCACGTCGGCGACGGGAACCTGGTGGGAGCGCCAGAAGTTCTCGATTTTCTTGCCGTCGACTTCCTTGGGGCCTGTCCAACCCTTTGGCGACCGCAGCACGATCATCGGCCAGCGGGGTCGGAAAGACTCGCCGCTGCTGCGTGCCTGCTCCTGCTGTGCACGGATCTCAAGTACAGCCTGCTCGAGGGCGACTGACATCTCGCGATGCATCGTCATCGGGTCGGAGCCCTCGACGAAGATCGGTGTCCAGCCATACCCGCGGAAGAGGCTTTCAAGCTCTTCGTGATCGATCCGGCTCAGAATCGTGGGGTTGGCGATCTTGTAGCCGTTCAGGTGCAGGATCGGCAGAACGGCGCCATCCCGGATCGGGTTGATGAATTTGTTGATGTGCCAGCTGGTGGCCAGCGGTCCGGTTTCCGCCTCGCCGTCACCGACGCAGGCAATGGTGATCAGCTCTGGATTGTCGAGGATCGATCCACAGGCATGGGAGAGCACATAGCCGAGCTCACCACCCTCGTGAATGGATCCCGGCATCTCGGCGGTGCAGTGGCTGCCGATGTGTCCCGGGAAGGAGAACATCTTGAAGAACTTCTTCAGTCCTTCTTCGTCGATTGACTTGTCGGGATATCGCTCGGTATAGCTGCCATCGATGTAGACGGGGCCTCGGGCTCCAGGGGCACCGTGCCCAGGACCTGACATGTAGATCATGTTCAGGTCGTATTTGTTGATCAGGCGGTTGGCATGGGTCCAGATGAAGGCCTGGCCAGGACTTGATCCCCAGTGGCCCAGCAGGCGTGGCTTGATGTGCTCTGCACGAAGGGGTTCCTTCAGCAAAGGGTTGTCCTGGAGATAAATCATGCCGACGGCCAGGTAGTTGGCCGTACGCCAGTAGGCGTCAAGGTTGTGCAACTCCTCCTCTGAAGGAGATTGCACGGCAGCGAATGCTTGCTGTTGGTGCGCAGTCGTCATGAATTGCTCGAAGTAGCAATGCTGGTCAAGGCACCCACGGCCTCAGAGGGACGAAGGAAGCTTCATCCAGACCATGTGGTTGTTTGGAAAGTAGCCATCTCATTGCGCTCTGCCGTTAAACATCTGGACAAGCTTTCGGTTCTTGTTCAAACGGGACCATTCCTTTCCGGCAATGAGCAGTCCGCTTCAGGAATCGCCACTAATCTCGGCTTGACCGCACTGCAGCACCATGCTGTTACCCACCCTGCTGAGTGAGATCAGCAGTCACGACCTGGAAGTGGCGGAGACTCTGATTGGAGTCCTCCGCTTCATTCTGATTTTTGTCGGCGCAAGAACACTGGCTGAAATCTTGTGTCGTCTCGAGTTACCAACAATTCTTGGGGAGCTGCTCGCCGGCGTCATCATTGGTGCCTCCGGCCTGCATCTGCTGGTGCCACCGGAAACAGGTGTTCAGCTCAGCGCCATGTTTTCGAATGTTGTGGCAGGTCTGGCACACATACCCGCTGAGGAGATTCCCGAGCTGTACGAAGAGAGTTTCGGGGCTCTGGAATCCGTTTCCACCCTTGGCCTTTACTCGCTTCTGTTCCTGACCGGACTGGAGAGCGAACTTGAGGAGCTCATGGCCGTTGGTGTTCAGGCCTTCTCGGTTGCCGTTGTTGGCGTTGTGCTCCCATTCGCCCTGGGAACCTTCGGCCTCATGGCAATCTTCCATGTCGATGCCATTCCGGCCATTTTTGCGGGGGCATCGATGACGGCCACCAGCATCGGCATCACGGCGAGTGTGTTCGGCGAGCTCGGCTATCTGAGAACCCGTGAGGGACAGATCGTGATCGGTGCCGCCGTTCTCGACGACATCCTCGGCATCGTGATCCTGGCTGTTGTGGTGTCCCTCGCAGCTGGCGGAAGTCTCGAGATTGCTCCGATCGTGCAGCTCGTTGTGGCCGCCGTGGTGTTTGTGGTTGTCGCTCTACTGCTCAGTCAAAAAGCTGCGCCAGCCTTTGACTGGGTGATCGATCAACTCAAGGCTCCCGGGGCCAAGCTGATCGGTGCCTATCTGTTGCTCGCTCTTAGCTGCTTCGCCGCAACTGCCATCGGGCTTGAGGCGGCGCTGGGTGCTTTTGCGGGTGGTCTGATCGTCAGCACATCAAAACACCGCGAAGAAATCCAGACCGCGGTAACGCCGATTGTTGCTCTGTTCGCAACGGTCTTCTTCGTTCTGGTTGGTGCCGGAATGGATCTGTCAGTGATCAACCCTGCGGACCCTGCTTCTCGCTCGGCTCTGGTGATTGCGGGATTCCTGTTTGTGGTAGCGATTATCGGCAAGGTTGTGGCTGGTTGGGCCGTGTTCAGCGATAAACCCACCAATCACCTAGTGGTGGGTCTGGGAATGATGCCCCGTGGCGAGGTCGGTCTGATCTTCCTTGGATTGGGCACAGCCTCGGGTCTGCTCAATCCCGGCCTGGAAGCAGCCATCCTGCTGATGGTGATCGGCACCACCTTTCTGGCACCGGTGCTGCTCCGAATTGTTCTCAAAGGCAAGCCGCCTGAAAAGGGAGACAGGGTTCCCGATGAATTCGTCGCCGATCCCACTGCAGGAACCTCAACGCTCTGAATCGTTGGCCTGATTGGTTCAGGGGGACTCAGCCGTCCTCCTGACCGTTGTCTGACAACAGCAGCAGCAGACTCCAGCCGATCCCGATCAGCGCCATGCTTGAGGCCCATTCAGGCCCGAGGGTCCAGCTGAACACCAGCTGCGTCACCAATCCCACGGCCATTGCCAGTAACAGACTGCTGGCGATCAGAACTCCCTGTCGACCTGACTCCGGCACGGGGCTTGATTCCAGACTCTTCTCAAAACGGGCCAGCGGACCGCTGAGAGGGATGTAGAGCGCCAACGCCCAGAACAGGGCTCCGCGCCAGATGGCCGGTTCAGCCAGCGGGCCGCCGATCACCTCGTAGCTCTGCATTCAGCACCCTTGTTGAGCTGCCTAGCATCGCCGCTTCCGCGCCGGACTGTGGAGTCCTTCACCTGGAACTACATCGAGCATCCCGTTCACAGCGTGCGACAAACCCCACCGCACGCCGAGGACGGACGGGATCAGCCCGCCGTGCTGCTGGTGCATGGATTCGGCGCGTCCACGGATCACTGGAGACACAACATTCCGGCCCTGGCGGCCCGTTATGAGGTCCACGCCCTGGATCTGCTGGGCTTTGGCCGCAGCGCCAAGCCTCAGGGATTGCCATACGGGGGAAGTCTCTGGCGCGACCAGCTTGTGGCCTATGTCCATGAACGGATCGGTCGTCCCACGGTGATTGCCGGTAATTCCCTGGGAGGCTTTGCTGCACTGGCTGCCGGTGCCGCTCTGCAAAACGATTGTGCCGGCGTGGTTTTGTTGAATGCGGCTGGTCCTTTCAGCGATGAGCAAAAGCCTCCCAAGGGCCTTGGCGCAATCGCACGCCAAACCATTGGAAACGCCCTTCTGAAGAGTCCCGTGCTGCAGAGGCTTCTGTTTGAAAATCTGCGCCGACCGGCCACCATTCGCCGCACTCTCAATCAGGTGTATCTCGATCGCACGAATGTGGATGACTTCTTGATTGAGTCGATCCGTCGACCATCCCTCGATCGAGGGGCATTCGGCGTGTTTCGCACCGTGTTCGATATTCCTCGCGGCCAACCTCTAGACGAACTGTTCGCGGAACTCCAGGCGCCGCTGCTTTTGCTCTGGGGAATCCGCGATCCCTGGATTAATGCACCTGGGCGAAGGTCCACTTTCCAGCGGCATGCTCCCGCTGCTACCACCGAAGTGGTTCTGGAAGCAGGCCACTGCCCCCACGACGAAGTTCCCGATCAGGTGAACGAAGCCTTGTTGCGATGGTTGTCCCAGCTCGAGGTCAGCCAGAGCACAAGCAGTCCTGAAGGCCACGGTTAGCTTCCGGCCATCTGACCCATCCCGGCGGATGCCGATGACACTGACGCAGCAAACCGCTCCTTACACCCATTGGGAATACGTTCACCCGGAGAGCGGAGACAGGCTTCGGGTTGTGCCTGAGCGCGGAGGCATCGTCACCGAATGGCGCTGCGGTGATCGAGAGGTTCTTTATTTCGACGCCAAGCGTTACAGCGACCCCACCAAAAGCATCCGCGGCGGCATTCCCGTGCTTTTCCCGATCTGCGGAAACCTGTCGGGTGATGTGCTGCCGGTGAACGGAATCGATTACACCCTCAAGCAGCACGGTTTCGCACGCAATCTGCCCTGGCAACTGCAGCTTCTTGATGATCAAACGGGCATCAGCCTCAGCCTCAGCGATACGGACGAGACCCGCGCGTCCTACCCCTTCTCTTTTTTGATCGAGATGCAGGTCCGCCCCATGGCCCAGGCTCTGGAGATCAGGACGTCCATTCTCAATCGCAGTGAGCAGGTGATGCCATTCAGCTTTGGCCTGCATCCTTATTTCAACGTGAGCGATCTGTCTCAGGTTGAGCTGGCAGGTCTCAATGAACGCTGCCTCAACCACCTCGAGATGGCTGAGACCGACACCGCCTCCCAGCTCGGTCGCTTTCTGGACGGGGTCGATTTCCTCTGTCGTCCCGCCGGCCCCGTCACCCTGATCGATCAGGCCAACGAAGGCCATCTGCAGCTGCAGCATCAGGAGCCGATGGATCTCACGGTGATCTGGACCGAGCCCCCTCGCCCGATGGTCTGCGTTGAGCCCTGGACGGGTCCGCGCCAATCCCTCATCTCCGGCGATCGCAAGCTTGAAATTCAGCCGGGCGATCGCCACGAACTCAGCTGCCGCTACGCCATCTCCTGAGCGGCTAGCCGCCGACGCCTGGGAGTCGTCCAGGGCTGAGTTGCCGCTTTGGATCGAACTGTTGCTTCACAGCTTCAATCACCGTGCGTGCCGGTGCATCCAGCCAGCAGGGAATGCGATCAATGGACACATCAGGCTGTTGCAGCACGGTGAGGCGTCCGCCCAGCTCCTCCACCCTGCGGCGCAGCTGGACCACCGTCGCGGCTTTTGTGGCTGATGCCTGCTGCGGTTGCCAGCCATCACCGCAGCCGGCCCCTGCCGCCAGATCCCAGTGCCAGCCTCGCAGTCCTGAGCATTCCGTGCTGATCAGCAGCGATGCCAGCGCTGCTGGCGGCAGGACCACACGCACCAGCCAGTGCATTGGATCGGCGAAGCGTCCGCTGTAGAGCGGGTTGTCACAGGCGTGTTGTTCCGCGCTCAATCTGTGTTGCTTCCCAAGAGATGCGAGGCGGCTCAGCTGGTCTCGCACCGCCTGATCGGACACGCTGCTCACCAGCAGCCGCAGTGTCCAGGCGTTGTCGCCCTCGTTCCACCAGTCGCAGCGTTCTGGCGTGAGGGTTGAGCGCAGCACGCCCGCGCGAAAGCGTTCCAGCTCTTCAACTCCCCCTTGCAGGTGAAGAGCGGCATGGGCTGGTCGGATCGGTTGCACCTTGAGGGTGATGTCGGTGATCAGGGCGAGACTGCCCCAGCTGCCGCAGAGCAGACGCATCAGGTCGTAACCAGCCACATTTTTGACGACCCTGCCGCCAGCCTTGGCGCTGGTTCCGTCGGTTCTCAGCAGACCTATGCCGATGATCTGGTCGCGGATGCCGAGGTGTCGCTGACGCAGTCCGCCCGCCAGGCCACGGGCCACAAGCCCACCGATGCTGCCGGCACTCTTGAGTTCTTGAGGATCCGTGCCCCGCGGCCAGTCGACGGGGAGCCACTGCCCTTCTCTGGCCAGGAGTGATTGCAGGTCCGCCAGGGAGAGCCCCGCTTCAACCGTGATCGTGAGGTCATCGACGGCGTGGTCGATGACCCCTCGAAGTGCGCGGCAGCTGAGGACATCGGGGGTTGCCTCGATCGTCGGCCCCCAGTGCAGGCGGCTCCCCATGCCACTGGGCACCCAGGGAGTTGCATCCTGATGCCACTGGCGCACCAGATCGATCAGCGCATTGCGTGTGGCAGGGGAATGATCCACGGCACGATGGTGCCATGAAGGTCGTGGCGATCGATGATGACCCCACCGGCTCGCAGACGGTTCATGGTTGTCTGTTGCTGCTGCGCTGGGATGTCTCAAGCCTGAGACGGGGGTTACGTCATCCCTCGCCGTTGCTGTTTCTGCTGGCGGATACCCGTTCGCTGGCGCCGGAATCGGCCGCCCAGCGCAATCGCGAGATCGCTTCGAATCTGGATCGTGCCCTCGAAGCTGAAGGCTTGCGGCGGCAAGACGTGCTGCTCGTGAGTCGTGGCGACTCCACCCTGCGGGGCCACGGGGTGTTGGAGCCCGCCGTATTGGAGCAGGCCTTTGGGCCGTTTGATGCCACCTTCCATGTGCCGGCGTTTCTTGAGGGTGGCCGCACCACGCTGAACGGGGTGCATCTGTTGCATGGGCAACCGGTTCACACCACGGCCTTCGCCCGGGACCGGCTGTTCGGCTACGACAGCAGCGATCTGGCGATTTGGCTGGAGCAAAAGAGCGGCGGCGTGATTCAGGCCGCCGATGTGGAGCGCATCCACGCGAATGACTTAGATCAGGCCTGCGCAGATGATCAGTCGGCCCTGATCGCTCGGCTACAGCAGTTGCAGGGCAATCGTTCTGTTGTGGTCGACGCTGAGCGCCAGGAGCAGCTCGAGGCGTTTGCGGCTGCGGTGCGGGCGTTGCAGGGTGAGAAACGGTTTCTGTTCCGAGCGGCGGCCAGCCTTGTGAAGGCGCTGGCGGATCCCGGTCCTCAGCAGCTTGATGCGTCCGGTCTGGCGCGGCTGCGGCGTCGTGATGCCGATGGGCGTGGCCGACCGGGCCTGGTGATGGTCGGATCCCATGTGCCTCTGGCTGATCAGCAACTTGAGCGTTTGCTGGAGGCATCGACCTGCATCGCTGTCGAACTACCGGTTAGGCGTATCGCCCGGGTTGTTGAGGGTCCGACACCGGATCTGATGCTCAACGATCTTGAGATGATCTGGCGGGCTCAGCTACGCGATGCACTGGCGACGGGACAAACCCCGGTGCTGTTCAGCAGCCGTGGTGAACTCCGCTTCATCTCTGAACAGGAGAGTCGTCGCTTTTCACAGGCCCTGTCAAAACTGATGGCCAGGTTGGCAGCTGCTCTGGCGTCAGAGCTTGGTTATCTGATTAGCAAGGGTGGCATCACGACTCAGACGCTTCTGACTCATGGTCTCGGGTTGGAGGCTGTGCAGCTTGAGGGTCAGCTGCTGCCGGGACTCTCGCTGGTGCGGCCTCTGGAGGGAGCGTTCCGAGGGCTACCGATCCTCACGTTCCCCGGCAACCTTGGCGATCCTGGAACCCTTGAGGACGCCTGGCAGCGGATGCAGGCCGGCTGAGGCGGCCAACAGTTCCATCGGGTGAAGCACGTCAGCCCGATCTCCAAGATGACGACGCAATTGCATCGTGCAGCCGATATTGGCGCTGGCCACCAGCTCAGCACCGGTACTGCTGAGGTCGTCTGCCTTGATCCGCCCCAGTTCAGCCGCCTCTTCGTACTGCACCAGGTTGTAGATGCCGGCGCTGCCGCAGCAGACGCCGGCTTCGGTGGCTTCCTTGAGTTGTAGATCCGGGATGGCACGAAGCAGCTGGCGCGGCTGGGCCTGAATCCCCTGCCCGTGAATCATGTGGCAGGCATCGTGCATTGCCACGGTGGTGGCGAGCGGTTTCAACCGGGCTCTGAACGCCTCGCTCAGGCCATGAATCGCCAGAAATTCCTGCACGTCCTGCACCGGTGCACGGAACTGGGTGTCTTCAGTGGTCAGCAGCTCGCCGTAGGCCTTCATGGTGTGGCCGCAGCCGGAAGCGGCGACCAACACCGCGTCGAGCTGGCCTTCAATGCCATTCATGCTCCGCACCAGATCGGTGGCAAGCCTGCGTGTCAGTTCCAGCTCCCCCTGGTGATGACTCACTGCACCACAGCAGCCCTGGTCTGGCGGGATCACCACCTCAAAGCCGTTGGCCTGCAGCACCCTCACCGTTGCGGTGCTCACATTCGGATCGAAGCAACGCTGCACGCAACCGAGCAGCAGCGTAACCCGGCCGCGGCATGCACCCTCAGCGGGATTGATCAGAGGCAATTGATCGCTGAAGGCCTCCGCTGCCAGGGGCGGCAGCAACCGCTCCATCGCTTCGATCTCAGGGCCGAACAAACGGGTGAGCCCTGTGTGGCGGGCCAGGGCCTGGAGCGGTGTGCCGGTGTAGGCCCGCAAGGGTTGCAGCAGGGCTCGCAGGCGATTGGGGTAGGGAAGGACCTGCAACAGCAACTGGCGGAAGCTGGTCTGCCAGGCGCTGCGTTGCCCGGCGTTGATCAGTTTTGGACGGGTGTGTTCGATCAGCTGGTCGTAACGCACGCCGGAAGGGCATGCGGTGACGCAGGCAAAGCAGCCCAGACAGGTGTCGAAATGGCTCGCAACGGTGGCATCCAGCTCCAGCTCACCGGCTTCGATCGCGCGAAGAGCGTGGATACGACCTCGCGGTGAATCCATCTCACTGGCGAGCACGCGGTAGCTGGCGCAGGTGGGCAAACAGAAGCCGCAATGCACACAGGGATCAGCGGCTCCCGGCGGGAGGCCGGGAAGGGTGGTCGGTGAGGCCATGCAGCAATTCTGGCTGATTTGCACCGTTCGGATCGGGCCATTCGAGTTCAGAGGGAGGCTCTGACTCAGGCGTTGTGGTTCGGGTCAGTTGATTGCAATTGACCTGCCGACCCTCCGCTGCAATCACTTGATGGATTCGTTGGTTGCAAGGATGCGTGCCTGATTGGGAAGATCCCTTCCTCACTCATTGATTTGAATGTCTTGACTGTGATGTCAATAATTTCGCGATGCGCAGGATCATTTCAAGTCTGATTTGGTATCAGCTGGTTCGCTATTGAGTCGTTGATGTTGCTCCGTTGATGTTGAGTTTGGCATCTGTCAATTGTTCTCTGGGGGCCTTGGTATGGGATGGATGCTCTGAACAGTGTTTTAACAATTGGATCCATTCGCGGCCCCATAGCAATGATGTGATATTCTTTAATTTGTTCTTAATCTTTGATCATTGCGGGTAGAAATTTGGTTTTTCTGGCCAGACTCAAGATGCTGAATGATGGTGAGTAATCGTGTGCAACATGCATCAATTCTTGTTGTTGTTGCGGGTCCATCGGCCTCGGGTAAGTCAACATTTATTAAGCAGCTGAAACGTCGGAATCGTTCATGTTTGGCTCTACAGACTCTCGCATCAATGGCAATTTCGCCGACTTTCAGGTTTTGTTCAATGGGGGCGAATCCGGCCAGAAACTTGATCAAGCGAGGGGAGAGTCTTGTGCCGAAGAATCACCATCGGATTCTTCATCTTGATTTGACATCTGACAGCCGTGGCAAGCATTTGAAGTTCTGTCCGATTATTTTTTCTCAGTTCAGGGCCATTCATTCAATCCAGCTTTACCTGCCATACCAGGAATGGCGACAACGGATTCAAGCAAGGATGGACGCCGAGGAAAGTATCAGCGAACGTGCATTGGCATTGTTTGAGTTTGGTCTTGTCAATCGTCGGAAGGCTGAAAAGGCATATCGAAATATCTATGCGCGCTGGGAAAATTATTTGGATCGCAATCGTATTCATTCTCGCGTTTTAATTGATCCTCGAAATAACACCATTTTTAAGCGTCATCCTGATGATATTCGGCGAAATCCATTGAGCTCTGTCTTCTATTCGGTGCTTTGTCGAATGCCAATTCTCTCGGCTGATTAAGGCTCCGATGTACAGATAGCGATAATTTGTGCACTAATTTTATATAAAAGGTCGCCAATCATTGGTCCCAAAGTTTGTTTTTAAGTTCGTTTCTGTTGATTCAGAACCGTTCAATGATTGCCTGCGCGAAGCCCCTGCAGCTCACCGGATCAACCTGGGGGGGTACATCAGTCGGGCCAGGTCATAGGTGACCTGTTTGTCGGTGATCGCAGCACTCAGGGTGATCTATGCCATCGCCAGTTGTGTCAGCCAGTGATGGTGTTTGCTGGGGTGAGAGCTTGACTTTGGATCACGCATCTTTTCAGCCTTAGATTTTTCTTTAATTGAGACTTTCTTATTTTCGTTCCCTATGTATTATATAGCAGGGGAAAATCTGGCTAAATGATTTATTTGGAGTTGTTTGTTCGCAACACCTTGGTAAAGGCATGTTTGATTTTAATGTGCAGTCTTTTTAGTATCGTGAATGGGTGTTGTCTGCTTGGAGGGATTGGTTGAGATTGATATTGCCTTTCGTGGATGAATTTAACAAGCTTCAATGTAAGTTCCAGAGTGTCGTCAAGGTTGGGCTTGTAGTTGAACCCGGTAATGTTATTGATGAGGATCTCTGTTGATGTTCGATGGGAACTGCGGTCGGTATTGGTGTTGTGACTTGGAAATAGAGATGTCTGTGTAGGGAAACGTTTCGCGCAAAGCTCTTGATTTGATTTGAAATAACAATTCTTTATTAATGTGGTCGCATCTGCAGTAAAGTAAGTGTAATTATTTTTTTCTATTTGAGGAGTTAATTGGTTGAAAATTTCCTTCATCGTTTGCTGCTCGTCTTTGCTGAGTTGTGCGTTAAGTCTTCTTGAGATCTCTATCATTGGTTTTGACCATCCAGCATTTTTGGCAGAATTTATTGAGCTTAAGGGAAATGCAAGGTCTTTAGTATTGATGGATAGATGTGCGCAAAAGTTTTTAAGAATCTCATTTTTTCCTGTAAATAATTCCCTGCAATAGCGCTCGACGACTACTTGGTTGGCTCCAAATTGATGTTCAAATGTTTCAGTTAGCCTGAGCCAGTTGAAGCTATCGCTGGGTAGGCCATGCAGAAACTCTTGAATTGATTTTGTTGTACCGTCTTTGACGATTTGAGAGTAATATGAACTAATAAACTCTTCCTGTGGACGAATATATAAAATGATATATGGGTTGAGGTTGGAATATTTAGATGCTATGTTTAAGGTATTAGCCATAAGGGGAGCGTCGTTATAGCCTTTGATTGCGTTGCCGCAAAATCCTTCCCAGCTAAGGATGTATGTATTGAGTTGGCTTGTGCATGGTCGCGATTGTTTAGTGATTAGGTCTTCGAGTGTATTGGCCAATCTTTTGGCGGCTGTCTCGTTCCCTTCGGCATGTTTGCGAAGCACGCGCCGTGCATCACGTGGGAAGGTAAGTAATCCAATTCCCTGGTGAGCTAGTGCTGTTCGGTTGGTTTTGAGAAACGCCTCAATGGATGTGGTGCCTGTTTTATGGGTGCCGATGTGAATCCATAGTTTCGGTTTCATTGCGTTGATCAATTATTTAGAAGCGCTGGATGATCGCTTCAGCGAAACCGCTGCAGCTCACCGGATCCACCTGGGGCTCCATCAGTCGTGCCAGGTCGTAGGTGACCTGCTTGTCGGCGATGGCGGCACTGAGGCCCTTGGTCACCAGATCAGCGGCCTCCTGCCAGCCGAGGAACTCCAGCATCATCACGCCGCTGAGAATCACCGAGCCCGGGTTGATGCGGTCGAGTCCCGCATGTTTGGGAGCGGTGCCATGGGTGGCTTCGAAGATGGCAGCGTTTTCACCGATGTTGGCGCCAGGGGCCATGCCGAGCCCCCCCACCATTGCCGCGGCGGCATCGGAGATGTAGTCACCGTTGAGATTGAGGGTGGCCAGGATCGAATACTCCTGAGGCCGGGTTTGAATCTGCTGGAAGATGCTGTCGGCGATGCGGTCATCGACTAGTACCATCTCCTTCCATTTGCCGCCACCGTGGCTGCTGCCGATGGAATCAATCACCGCTTGCACTTCGGCGTCGATGTCTGATTTCTTTTCAGGGGTAAGGCTGTCGTAGCCAGGTTCAATCATGCGGGCGTTGGCCTGCACGCTCAGGCTTGAATCCTTTTCCAGGTTCCCAAGGATCCAGCTCTCCCGTTCCGTGATGCAGACGTCGCGGAATTCGCTGGTGGCCAATTCATAGCCCCAGTCGCGGAAGGCCCCTTCCGTGAACTTCATGATGTTGCCCTTGTGCACCAGTGTGACGTGGCGCTTGTTTCCTTCCAGGCGCAGAGCGTGTTGGATCGCCTTGCGGATGTGGCGCTGGCTGCCGTGCTTGCTCACGGGCTTGATGCCGATGCCTGATCCTTCAGGAATCTGGCGTTGGCCGAGCTTGCCATTCGCAGGAATCACCACCTCGTTGAGGTGCTTGCGCAGTTCTTGGCCGACGGCGTCATCGGCTTCCCATTCCACGCCCATGTAGATGTCTTCGGTGTTTTCCCTGTAAACGATCACGTCCAGGTCCTGGGGACGCTTATGGGGACTTGGGGTGCCGGCGTAGTACCGGCAGGGACGAACACAGGAATAGAGATCGAAAATCTGGCGCAGGGCCACGTTGAGGGAACGGATGCCACCGCCTACGGGCGTGGTCAGCGGGCCCTTGATCGCGACGCCGTAGCTGCGAATTGCTTCGAGAGTGTCTTCGGGCAGGTACTGATAGGTGCCGTAAAGCTCGCAGGCTTCATCCCCGGCGTACATCTTGAACCATTCGATGCGCTTGGAGCCGCCGTAGGCTTTGGCGACTGCCGCATCCAGCACCTTCTGGGTGGCCGGCCAGATGTCCACGCCGGTTCCATCGCCGCGGATGAAGGGAATCACCGGGTCATCGGCCACAACGGGTTGGCCTTTCTCGAAGCGGATCGGTGTGCCTTGGCTGGGGGCGGTGAGCTTCTCGAACTGGGCCATGGCGGTCGATCGGGCGTCAGCAACTTGAGCCTATGACTGAGCGGTGAGTCCTACCGTTGCTTGAGGGATTGGGATCGGATGGGCAGGGACGAGCTCTGGGTTGTGGCGGCTTGCTTCAACGAAGAGAGCCTCATCTGTCAGTTCATGGAAGCGGTGCTTCAGCTTCAGCAGGTGGATCGACTCGTGCTGATCGACGATGGCTCTCGCGATGCCACGGTCGCAGTGATCCGTCAGTGGCAACAGGACCACGCCGAAGCTCCGGTGACCCTGCTTGAGCTCACCCGCAACTTCGGCAAGGAAGCCGCAATGCTGGCGGGACTGGACTTCGCCAACGGTCGCTGCGCTGCTGCGATTCTGATTGACTCCGATCTGCAGCACCCGCCAGAGCGGATTCCTGTGCTGGTGGCGGCCTGGCGGGATGGGGCTGAGGTGGTCACCGCCGTGCGCGATGACAGGGATGAAGAATCGCGAATGAAAGTGGCCACGGCCTCCTGGTTCTACCGGGTGTTCAACAGGTTGGTTGATTCGATTCAGCTTCAGGAGGGTGCCGGTGATTTCCGTTTGCTGTCCGCACCTGTGGTGGAGGCGGTGACCCAGATGCGTGAGGCAACACGCTTTTCAAAGGGTCTGATGCCCTGGACCGGTTACCGCAGCGTTGAAATCCCCTACAGCCGCGTGGCTCGGGCTGGTGGCAGCAGTTCCTGGAGTTCCCTGAAGCTGTGGCGTTATGCCCTCGATGGGATCTTCTCGTTTTCCGTGAAGCCGCTCAAGGTGTGGGGGGTGATTGGCGTGCTGATCTCCTGTGTGAGCTTTTTCTATGCCGCTCTGATCGTGCTCCGCACACTTGTGTTTGGCATCGACCTTCCCGGCTATGCCTCACTGATCGTGGCGATACTGTTCCTGGGGGGGATTCAGTTGATTGGAATCGGTGTTCTGGGCGAATACATCGGCCGGATTTACATCGATGTGAAGCGGCGACCGCATTACTTCATCAGAGCCATTCACCAGGAATGAATTCAAAAGCGCTTTTAAGGTAAAATAAGATTAAAATCCATTAATCTTAAGACAATCTTGTGGTTAGGCTCAATTTGGGGTGTGGCGATAAAATTCTCCAGGGATATGTGAATATCGACACGGTTTCCACGCGTGCGGGCAAGCAGCCTGACATTAATGCTGACATACGTGACCTAAAAATGATCAAGTCATCTATTGCTGATGAGATTTTAGCCGTTCATGTTGTTGAGCACTTTTATTATTGGGAGGTTGTGCCATTGTTGAAGAGCTGGAGAAGGCTGCTAAGGAAAGGCGGAAAGCTGATTCTTGAATGCCCTAATCTTCTCTATGCCTGCCAGATGATTGTTAAAAATCCTTTAATGCGTAGTCAGCCTGGCAAGGCTGGTCAGATGTCGATGTGGCCCCTGTATGGGGATCCATCATGGAAAGATCCATTGATGTGTCACAAATGGGCCTATACGCCTGAATCTTTGATGGCTGTGCTGCATGAAGCTGGGTTTAAAAGTGTTCAGCAAGAGCCAGCTCAGTTTAAATTGCGTGAACCCCGTGACATGCGAATTACAGCTATCAATCCAGATTAATGCTCTTCAAAGATGTATCACGCATATTCAAAGCTTTTGCGTTTCAGGCCATTCTTTTTGACGGTCGGTCGAGTTGAAAAGTCCACAGCCAGTTTAAACGTCTCCTGATCCATCCTGAATCAGGCAAGTCTGGAGGCCTAGGACATGAGGCACTAAGCATTTCGGATTATTTTACAACTGCATCTAGTTGCTGATAGCTTCCAGCCGAAATGTGATCAACTTAAAATTTTGAGAGAAGCTTTTGCTAAATGTGATTAAGCATGATGTGATTGCATTAAAAATCTTTCTTGAGACAATCTGGTTAAATCCTCTTTTATATTATTAAGTAGGTTTGTATTGTTTGAATGCGATAATTTCTATATATAAATGTTCGATTCTGCGCGTACGTCTTTTGTAATCACTTGATCGTGCTTGGCTTTTCCTCTTGATCCAGCCTGGGAGGAGTCTGACAATCCTCTTCGAATTCTGAAGGCAACGATTGATTCGAATATCATTAGATTCTCTATGGAAGTTCTGGCAAGATCATTATGCTTTATGTATGACAAACGGGAGTTTGGATCATTGATGAGCCTAATGGAGCGAGAATTAATTCTGGCTATTATGTCGTTTAGCTTGTGAATGAAATTAATTCCTGTTCCGTCGCCGTGGAACCCCTCTATGTAGGCGGTGTGCGTATCCTCAATGATGATTACACCTTCGGTCCCGATTGCCCCCATGAGGGCAAAATCAATTGTTTTAGCCTGTGAAAATCCAATGTGGCTTCCATCATCGATGATGATGTCAAACTGCCCACATTTTTTGACAAGGTTTTTCCATACCTTCGGATCACTTTGGTCTCCACAGAAAACGGTGTAATCATCACAACTTAACTTTACGCATTCTGGATTTAAGTCTAGCCCATAGATTTTTGAGTGTGGCCCAAGGATTTTCTTCCAAGCTTCTAAAGACCCGCCGTCCATCACGCCAATTTCAAGAAATTTTATTGGCTTGCTGTCTTTTTTCTTCTTAGTTAGAAATTGCTCAAGTGCAGACGCGTAAGACAGGTAGTAGCTGTCATACTTGCTAGTTTTCCTAGTTGAAGCTGTAAAAGCTTCTTCGATTAGCTGGAGGAGCGCGGGCATGTAGCGCCGTGAGTTCTAATGTGGATTTAGTCTAGTTTACTGCTTTATCGAGAGGAAGAGGTTCGCTCCTGCTTTTCTTGTTCATCATGTGAAAGTTTGTATATGTAAATCGTTCGCATGTTTTCGTGTCGGACTGGTTTTGAATCAATGTTGGGAAGATCTAGATTCTTCGGTGTCTCTGCGCCGTCATGCACTTTTAGGACCTCTTACTGGATTTCAGAACTTTTATGACTCTAAAAGCTGTTGCGCTGACGTCCACTCCTTTTGGCGGTTGCTCGAGTTGAAAAAGGCCGCAGATTGCTGAAAAGCCTCCTGATCCATACCCGCTGCAGCATGGCGCTGAGCAGGGTGGATCAGCACAACGGGTCGTAAAGCGCGATGGATCCTTTTGGGGCTGTGCGCTGTGATCCAGCAATGACGAAATGCTTCGCCATACATCGATCCACTGAACAAAACACCAGCAAAGCGTCTGTTGGTATGCAGCCCAGCCCGGCGCAGACGGGGGATGGCCAGCCCGCTCAACAGCTGCAGGATGAGCCACTTTATAAATCCTCCGGTCTTTATGCTTCGCCACCAAAGCCTCAGCGACAGCCCTTCCGGCAGGGCTTCCAGCGTCGTCCGCACCCAGGTGATCGATTCGGAACGGGACAGATCCAGCACCGCATCCAGTACCAGCGGCACAAGGTGAATGTGCTGGTGGCCATCGAGGCGGATGTGCCGCAGCCCCGTGAGCTGGCGATAGCTGCTGAACTGCTCCAGCAGAACCGTGCGTAACTGGGGGGCGATACGTCGGCGCTGCCAGGGCAGGAGTGAGGCCACCAGCAAGCTGCTGAATCCGGTTGGAAGATCCGGGCAGTGGGGCAGACCATGCCCCTCGGTGAGACAGACATGCAGGGTGAGCGGTGGTGGGTCGGTGAGGTCGCGCCAGGCCTCGACGGCGTTGGCCGCACTTGGACCATTCACCAGAAGACTGGCCCCCTGAAGCAGCCCGCTTTGGGCGAGAACGATGATGGCCGAATCCACGCCCTCCGCCAGGCCGAGGTCGTCGGCGTGGAGCAGCGGTGGTTGGCCGTTCTGTTGCTGCCGAGCCTTGGCACTGAAACGGGCGGCACGGCTCCAGATCAAGGCATTGAGCAGCGTGGGCGTGAACACAAGGACGGCCGTTCGCAGCGGCATCGGCATCCAGTTGCCCAGCAGCAGAGGCAGCAGCGCACAGACAGCCAGATTCACCGCGTACTGCAACAGCAGCCAGCGCCTGGCAAACCGCCGGCCTCCCGTTTCCTCACGGAAGGTCACCAAGGCATGACCGATGTAACCGGCGATGGACGCCATCAGAAAGGCCAGGGGGTTGGCCAGCCACAAAGGAGCTACCCGCTCCAGGCTGAGCAGCGCGGTGGTGTGCACCAGCGCTGCAGTACCCCCAACGGCGCCGTATCGGCTCAGACGCAGGATCAGAGATGGTTCGCTCATCGGAGACTCTGGCTTCAAGGCTTGGTCACTCAGGAGCGTTCAAGGGCGTGGCGCAGAGGCCTGTTGACGCAACAGCGTTGCAATCAAACTCCAGGCCCGCTGGTCATAGGCCTTGACGAAGTCATTGAAGCTTTGGGCGGCTTCCGCATCCGCGCCATCGGAGATCACCCGAAGCACCAGCCAGGGAACCCCCTCCTGTTCAGCCACCTGGGCCACGGCGGCCCCTTCCATCTCCACGGCTGTCAGATCCGGCAAGGCATCGCATAACGACATCAAGACGCTCGCATCACCGATGAACTGGTCTCCGGTGCCGATCAGGCCAGGCCTCGGCCTGCCGAAACCTGGGAGCTCTCCAGCCAGATGACTCTGATCAAGTGCTTTTCTGGCCCATTCGAACCAGGCCTGCTGGGGGTTGAGTACAGCGCGATCCAGAGGCGGCACCACGAAGCGCGGCAGAATCGGGCGAACGTCCAGGTCGTGCTGCACAACGGCATCCGCCAGCACGACATCCCATTGCTGCAGCGATGGATCCGCCCCACCCGCGACGCCGGTGAACAGGATGAGATCGATCGGGTCATCCGCCGGGGCAGAAGCCAGGACGCGGGTGGCGGTGCGTGCAGCACAGACCTTGCCCCAGCCGCTCCAGGCCAGGGTGATCTGAACTGCGGCGCCGTCATCACCAGTCCAGCGACCGCGATGGATCACCAGGTCCCCGAATGTCTCCTGACTCGGCTCTTCCAGATGGGCCAGATCAGAGCCGATTTCCTCCGGCATGGCTCCAAGCAGACCGAGATGGAGCGGGCGAGTCATGAAACCTGTGATGTGATGTCACCGTAACGGCGACCCCTGGACGCCCCCTGCAGGATTAAGGGAGGCAAGAGCACAATCTTGAACGCAGGTGAAACCGTTCGCAGTGTGGAGCAGGTGCAGGCCCTGGCCTCCGCCGTCACCCTTGTGAGAAGGCACTTTCCAGCGGCCACGCCCAACCTTCGCCCCTGGCGCGACGACGCTCAGACACGTCAGTGGAGTGAACCGGAGTCCATCGACCTTGCCTTTCATTTCCCAGGCTGGAGTCCTCGCTTGCAGTGCCGCAGCCTGCTGATTCAGCTACGCCTCAGCAGTGACGATCAAGAGCGGCAGGCCCACCTTCTCGGGGTGCTGATGCGTGGGATGACCTACGAGGGCGAGCGTTGGCGGTTGGCCACTGTTGGTGACTGGCAGCCGGCGGGGTCCCATCTGCCTCAGCCGGACCAGGTGAAACAACTCCGCGAAATTTGCCAGGACTTGTTTGAACTGTTTCCGACTGATGCAACGAATGGCACCGGGCCGTAACCCTTCGCAACTCAGATCACCGCTGTTTGAGGCTCTCCTAATAAGGTCAATCAGTTGCTTGCCGCAGGCTGATCATGTCCGTTGCTTTGGCTGCCCAGATCCGTGAAGGCACAAAAAAATCACACACGATGGCCGAGAACACCGGCTTCGTGAGCTGTTTTCTCAAAGGTGTTGTTGATAAGGCCAGCTATCGGAAGCTCGTCGCTGATCTCTATTTCGTTTACACAGCGATGGAAGAGGAGATCGGCAAGCTTGGGGATCATCCTGTGGTGGGTCCGATCGGCATGGAGGAGCTCAACCGCCGCGAAACTCTTGAGCAGGATCTGACTTACTACTACGGAGCCAATTGGCGGGATCAGATCGAGCCCTCTCCTTCGGCGGTTGAGTATGTCGAGCGCATTCATGCCATCGCCAAGGAGTCGCCCGAGCTGTTGGTTGGCCATCACTACACCCGCTACATGGGCGACCTTTCGGGTGGCCAGATTCTCAAGAACATCGCGCAAAAGGCGATGAACATGGACGGTGATGACGGCTTGCGCTTCTACGTCTTCGACGAGATCGACGATGAGAAGGCCTTTAAAACCAACTACAGATCGGCCATGGATGCTTTGCCCATCGACCAGGCCACGGCGGATCGCATTGTTGAGGAGGCCAACCATGCCTTCCACCTCAATATGAACATGTTCAAGGAGCTGGAAGGCAATCTGGTTGCCGCCATCGGCAAGGTTCTCTTTGGTTTCCTCACCCGCCGGCAGCGGGCCGGAAGCACGGAGGCGGCAACCGCCTGATTCTGTGGCCACCAGGGTTGTTCGTTTCCTGGTTCCTGGAACCAGCGGTCGTTTCCGCTGCGGTGGTCTGAGCGTTGAGTTACAGACGGCCCGCCTTGTCGGGACTGTCTGTGACAGCGAGATCGTCACCTACAGGGAGCGCCGTGATGATTGCCATCACATGGCAGATCTGCTCAGCACGGAGTCTGCTTCTGAGGATGTTCTCTGGATTGTGAGCTGGGGATTTGATGTTCCCCAGCTGATCAGGCGTTTGAGGGGCCACCGGGTGGCCTATCACGCCCACAGCAGTGGCTATGGCTTTGATCTTCCGCCAGGTGTTCCGGTGCTGGCGGTTAGCCGCAACACCCTCGGCTACTGGGGGGACCGGGCGCCGCGCAATCCCTTGTTCCTCGTGCCGAATGCGCTGGATCCTCAATGGCTCGAACACGGGGACCGGGCGGATGCCAGCGGGCGCGATCGTCCGATCGACGTGCTTGTGCAAGCCAGAAAAAGCAGTGATTACGTCCTGAAACAGCTGGTTCCTGCCCTGCGTCAGCGCGGGGTGACGGTGGAGGTGCAGAACGGTTGGGTGGAGGACCTTGTCTCGCTGTTCAATCGGTCAAAGGTTTACTTGTACGACTCGGCTGAGTACTGGCGCGTTCGCGGGGTGACGGAAGGATTTGGTCTTCCACCACTTGAGGCAATGGCCTGCGGTTGCGTCGTGTTCACCAGCCTTAATCATGCCCTTGCCGATCACTGTGACCCAGGGCGTTCAGCCCACCAGATCGGTTGTGGCAGCTTGGCTCACGACCTTCATCGCATCCAGGCTGCGATTGGTGAACCCTCCCAATGGCGTCCTCCGGCAGCGGAACTCGGTGCCCTGCTGCATGCCAACGCAGAGCCGCGACTGCTGGACCGTTGGCGACACGTGTTGCTGGAGCTCGATCAGCTTCAGATGCAGTGGAATCAGGATCCGCCGCTTTCAAGCCCTCCCACCTGGCGCCTGCGTTGGGGCCAGATCAAGCAGCGTGCAAGGCGAGTGGTCGATCGGTTTCCCGGCTGGCCGAATCAGGCCTGAAAGCCGATAGCTGGCGGCTTAACTCTGCCTGAAGCCTGGATTTTTACGCGGATTCGTTTCGGCGAAGCGATCGGTTCCTTCTATGCCCGTTTTGCAGAGCCAGACCTGGAATGAGCTGAGTACTCTCCTGCGTGAGCTGTCTCCAAAAAGGCAGAAATTTCTCGGCTTGGTGTTGTTTACCTCCCTGATTCAGGGAGTTGTCGATATTTTTCTGGTTGGCCTGCTCGCGCGGTTGGTTGGTCTACTGGCTGGAGCGAAACTGGGCGATCAAATCCCTGGGATCCGATTTTTCGGTGGTGGTCTCCTTGACCAGGCTGGATGGATTGTTGTTCTCCTGATTGGATCTTTTTGGTTCGCCTCGGCAATCCGGTTTGGGGTGGCACTGCTTGAAGCCCTTCTGGCAGCTGATATCTGGTCTGATCTAGTTAATAAAGTTTATCGCAATCTCCTGCTGCAGAACTACGATTTTTTCACTCAAAAACGTACATCTGTTCTCTCTGAGCGTTTTAATCGCATTTTAACTCGTGTAACTGCAGCTGTAATCTCTCCACTGATTGCGATTACTGGAAATCTGCTCACTGTTGCAGCTCTCTTGATCGGTGTTGCTTTTTCCTTAGGTGGTAAAGCCATCTCTGTTTTTCTATTCCTGTTAGTCGCTTATCTTATCGCCTCTCTGATAATTACGCCCTATATGCGTTTAGCGCTTCGACAGAAGATGCGTTTTACCCGAAGAATTCGACTTACATTTGGCGAATCATTACGTTCTATTCGCGACCTTCAGCTCTATTCATCGCACGATTTCTTTATCCAGCGCTTTATGCGGGATGGCACGATTGCAAAGCGTAATGATCGACTTGCCAATCTTCTTCCAAATGTACCCAAGTTTTTAATTGAACCAACTGGAATTACGGTTTTGTTTGTGATTGGTATGGCTCCGGCTCTTATTAATCAGGACGGCGGTGCTTTGCGAGATGCCATGCCCGAGTTGGCTACTGTCCTTGTCATCCTGCAACGAATATCAGGCCCTCTTCAGTCAACATTTCGCAATATCAACAAGCTGCGAGGTGGCCTTCCCGAGGTGAAAGACGCCTTGGAATTGTTATGTATGAAGCCCACTCGTTTGGAGCTCTCGGATCCTGTCGTTCCATCCCCGGATGGCGTGATGCCGCGTCGATTGATTGAGTTGAGTGATGTGACCTTTTCATATGCCACTTCTCAGAAACCTGTTCTCAGCAATATCGACCTTTCCATCCCGGTTGGCTCCAGAATTGCGTTGGTTGGAAAAACCGGTAGCGGTAAAACAACTCTTGCCCATTTGTTACTTGGTTTATTTCGTCCCGATTCTGGCGATTTGATGTTGGATGGATTACCTGTCTCGGATGAGGAAATGCCAGCGTGGCAGGCCAACTGTGCATTTGTTCCGCAGCAAATTCGGTTGCTTGATGCCAGCGTGAGAGAAAACGTGGCGTTCTGCGAACAGCCTGATTCAATTGATGATGATGAGGTTTGGGCTGCATTGAAAGCTGCTCAGTTTGCAGATGTGGTTGGTGATATGCCCTATGGCTTGTTCACCATGTGTGGTGAAAACGGTATGAAGCTCTCTGGTGGTCAGCGTCAACGACTCTCATTGGCGCGTGCGTTCTATCGCAAAGCCAAGCTGTTGGTTCTGGATGAAGCCACCAGTGCTCTCGACAACAAAACTGAGCATGACGTCATGCAGGCCCTCGAGCTGGTTGGTCGTCGTTGCACGATGGTGGTGATTGCGCACCGGCTGTCCACGGTGAAGAAGTGTGATCGGATCTATGAACTCGCTGATGGTGGAATTCAGGCCTCCGGAGATTTTGAGACTCTTACGGCAATCTCGCCAAGCTTCCGGGACATGGCGATGATCGATGAAGGTTGAGTTTGATGGCTGATGTGATTCTCCTGTCCACTGCGGACTGGGATCACCCCTTGTGGACCAACAAGCAGCATCTGGCTGTTTCTCTTGCTGATGCAGGTCACCGGGTTCTGTACATCGATTCTCTGGGTGTCCGCCCTGCCCGTGTCGGACGCTCAGACGCAAAACGGATCATGCGCCGATTGCGCCGATGCCTGTCCCCGTTGCGGCAGGTACGTCAGCATGTTTGGGTGCTTTCGCCCCTGGTGATGCCTGGGCAGGTGAGCGGTTTGAAGGGTCGACTCAACCGCTGGAGTCTCAACCTTGCCCTGTTCTGGGCGGATTGTTGCCTCGATCTGCGCACCCCCCTGCTGTGGACGTTTAATCCCAACACACGTTTTTATCTGAAGCTTGGTCGCTTTCATTCCACGGTTTATCACTGTGTGGATCGCATCCAGGCGCAACCGGGGATGCCTGTCGCGGAACTCGAATCTGCCGAACAGGATCTCTGCGGGGCTGTCAATGCTGTTTTCACGACAGCACCTCAGTTGCAAGAGGCCTTGTCGCCCCTGAATGCCGGTACTCACCTGTTCGGCAATGTCGCCGATGCCAGCCATTTCGCTCAGGCCCGTTCTGGGGCTCTTTCGCGGCCCAGTGATTTGCCGTCGATCGATGGCCCTTGTCTGATCTTCATCGGTGCCATCGATGCCTACAAGCTCGACCTGCCGCTGTTCGAAGCCCTGGCTGCCGGGAATCCGCAGTGGACCTTCATCCTGATTGGCCCTGTTGGTGAGACCGACCCGAGCACGGATGCATCCGTGCTGACCGCGCATCACAACGTTCATTGGCTGGGCCCAAAGCTCTACAGCGAGCTGCCGGCGTATCTGGCTGCCGCTGACGTCGCTCTGCTGCCGCTGCAGCTCAACGATTACACCCGCCACATGTACCCGATGAAATTTTTCGAGTACCTGGCTGCCGGTTGTCCGGTTGTGTCCACTGCCATCCCTTCCCTCTTGGATCAAGCGGATGTGGCCTATCTCTGTCCCCCGGACGTTGAGCCGTTCCAGGCGGCGATTGCTGGGCTACTGAAGGGGGACGGTCCTCCGTTGGAGCGGCGTCTGGCCAGGGCGGCTCAGTTCACCTATGACAGTCGTACCGCTTCGATGCTGGACTGCCTTGGGGCCCATGGGCTGATGCCTCCGGATCCAGCTCCGCCGCAGGCGATGCCGTATCACCGTGTGCGGCGCCAGTTGCGGGCTGGATGGTTCGCCGCGAGCCTGGGTCTGCTGCTGGTGCAGGGACTCGAACGACTGGGAGTCTCCGGGCTCAGCCAACGTTGTCTGGATGGCTTGCTGAGCCGGAGTCCCGATCGCGTTGTGTTTCTTGCGGCGCGAGCCAGGCAAGCGTTTGCTGCCGGCAACCATCCCACCGGCCGACAACTGATCGAGCGGATCTGGCTGCTGGACGGTGAGGCAGAGCTGCTCCATCAACTTCTCTTCCGTCGAGGCTCGCGTCCCGGCGATCGAACGGATCAGCTGGCGATGTTCGATGCCTTGGCAGCCAGCAGCGTCCTACCGCTTCATTTCGCCGGCTATTGCCGTGTGGTGCGCACCTATCGAGCCATCGATGCCAAGGACCCGGCCACCCTGCAACGCTGTTGCAGGGCATTGGCGAGTGTCATTGAGCAGCTCGAACAGGATCCGAATACGTATCGCTGCCTGAAACCGAACCGTGAGAATCGAGCCAAATTGCTGATCTCCGCTCACCTCACCAGGTTGCGTGGATTGATGGCACTTCACGACCATAATGGCCTTGATCAGGCGGCCCGTGAGCTTGGTAGCTGCGCCGAGCGCTACGACCCGTTCGCGATTGATCGCACCACGGCAACTCGGATGACGCGCAACATGATGCGGTGTCTGGCGATCGCAGCCGTGATGGCTTGGCATGCCTCCGATAGCCAGCGCATGGATGCCGTTCTGGCGCAGGTCGAGCGATTGCGTACAGCCTGTTATGCCGATTGCTTTGATGCCATGTCGCAACGGACGCAGGAGGACCATCGCGGTTTTGCCGATCAGATGCTGGAGAGGCTGCGCTGTTGCCGCTGGTCCACGGATCCCTCTGCAATGGATCCCTCTGCCACGGATCTGTCAGCCACGGTTCCATCAGCTGAAGCGTTTGTTGAGCCCCTTCTGCTCGTTTATTTCCCTGTGCTGCGTCCAGACCGTGCCGAAAAGGCTTGGCGCTTTCTCACGGCACTGACGGGTCAGGCGACGGCATGAGCAAGGGGTCGACTCCGGCGATCGCCTTCACGATCGACTCTCTCAAGCTTGGTGGGGCTGAAAGAACGCTGCTCCGCTGGGCTGTCTGGTGTCGTGATGCCGGTTGGCGGGTGGTGGTGATCACTCGCCAAGGGCCAGAGCGTGATGCCTACCCGCTGCCGTCAGGGTTGATTCGACGCCGGGAGGCCCGACTCCCCTTCGGTTTGGAGCGTTTGGGTTGGTGGGCGTTCCCGGCCAGACTGCTGGCTCTGAGATCCCTGCTGCGAGAGGAGTCTGTCTCGATCGCTGTCGGCGTCACGGTGCTGCCCGCCGTGAAGCTTCTGCTTGCCAGCCGCGGTCTGTCAATCCGTTGTGTGGTGGCCGAGCGCAACTACCCACCGGCGCGTTCGCCCTCCTTGCCCTGGCGTTGGCTGCGGCGTCTCAGTTACCCCTGGGCTGATCTTCACCTTGTCCAAACCACAACAATCGGCGCTTGGTTGCAGCGTCATTGCGGTGCGAATCGCCAGCTACTGCTTCCCAACCCTGTGATCTGGCCGCTGCCCAGTCACGAGCCGTCCCTGGCTCCGGAATCGCTCCTGCCGGAGGATGCCCAGGTGATCCTGGCGGCGGGAACAAAAGCCCAGCAGAAGGGCTTTGATCGGTTGATGCCGATCTTTGCTGCTCTTGCTGATCGATGGCCTCGTTTGCGGCTGGTGGTGCTGGGGCTGAGCGACCAGCCCTATCGAGGTGTCTGTCAGCAGACCTGGTTGAGAGAGCTGCTGGGTGCGAATCCCGACCATCAGCAGCGCCTTCTCATACCAGGGGCCGTCGGCAACATGGCTCACTGGTACGAGCGGGCCAGCCTGTTTGTGCTGCCGTCGCGCTTCGAAGGATTCCCCAACGTCCTGCTCGAGGCGATGGCAGCTGGCTGCGCATGTGTCGCCAGAGATTGCCTAACCGGCCCCTCTGATCTGATTCAGGACAGCCACAACGGTCGATTGCTGGCGCAGGATGCCACGACAGATCAATGGATCGACGTGCTCGAGCTGCTGCTTCAAGACGCTCCAAAACGTTCTCAACTGGCAAGGAATGCCCTGGCCGTGAGGGAGCGGTTCAGCGAGCAGCGGCTTCGGCAGTCGTTTTTGTGCTCCCTCGAGGGTCTGAACCGTGGATGATCTCTGGGTGGTGCTGCCCCATCTCGGTGCCGGAGGAGCCCAGAAGGTCGGTCTTTTGGCTGCTGAACACTTTGCTGAAAAGGGTCTTCGGGTCAGGGTTCTGTCGCTGCGACCGGAGCATCCCGTGAAGCACCGTTTGCCGGAGAACGTCACAACCTTCAGCATCGATCTCAATCCCGATGGAGCCGTTCATCCCTGGCTCAGGGATGTTTGGGATCGGTCGCTGATGGCGCGTGGACGTCGCTTCAGCGTCGCCCAACTGATCCGTTACCGGCGCTTGTTGATCCGTTTGATCACGCAGATCTTGGTTTTGATCCTGCAGCTGCTCCCATCCGGGGTGAACCGTCACTTTCAGCCTGGTTGCAAGGGATTTGCAGGCTGGTTGTTAGCCCACTGCATGCTCAGCGCCGGTGGTCTGCGTTATGCGCGACTGCGTTCATTGCTGGTTGAGCAGCGTCCGCGACGGGTGTTGGCACTGCTCAGCAAAACCAACATCCTTTGCTGCTCAGCAGCTTGGGATCTGCCGATTCATCTTGTGGTGTCGGAACGGAATGACCCGCGCTTGCAGAGGATGGATCGTCTCTGGCGCTGGCTGCGTCGTGTGTTTTACCGCCGGGCTGATGTGGTGACAGCCAACACCGAGGGAGTGCTGGAGGCTCTTCAAGAGATGGGATCGTGGCGACGGTTGGAGCTGTTGCCCAATCCACTGCCTGCTCTAGTCAGCACACACAGCTCGCCCGCTTCCACGGACCGTCGCCAACAAATCCTGTCAGTCGCCCGACTCGTGCCCCAGAAAGGTCTCGATCTGCTGCTGCGGGCCTTCGCCTCATTACCTGAAACCGTTCGCTTCGGTTGGACCGTTGTTTTGGTTGGGGATGGCCCGGAACGAGAGCAACTAGGGAGCTTGGTTGAGAGTCTGTCGATTGCGGATTCGGTTCGGTTCGAGGGATTCCAGCCAAACCCGTTGCAATACATGCAATCTGCCGCCATTTTTGCGCTCCCATCCAGATTTGAAGGCATGCCGAATGCCTTGCTGGAAGCGATGGCGTCCGGGTTGCCGGCGGTGGTGACCGATGCCTCGCCCGGACCTCTTGAAATGGTGTCGGATGGTCGCAATGGTCTGGTCGTGCCGACGGAGGATCCCGCCGCGTTTGCTGCTGCTCTCAACACATTGATGGCGACTCCGGCGCATCGGCTTCAGCTGGGTGAAGCGGCGCGGCAGACGCTGCGTTCGATGGAATGGCCTGTGGTGGAGCCGCTGTGGCGATCCGTTCTCGCTCTCGAACAGCTCTGATGGACGGCGTGCTGACGCCAAACCTGCCATCCACCGGTCCTCCGCGACTTCTGGTTCTCGCGCCGACTCGCCGCGCCGCCAGTGAGACTTTCATCCGCGCCAATCTGCAGCGCTTGCCGTTTTTGATCGATGCCTACTTCGGGGACGAAGTCCTCTGGAGGCAACCACGTCGGTTTCTTTATGGGCTGGCTGTCTTGATCAGCAAGGTGCTCAGTCGCCTTGGATTGCTCCGTCTGGCGTCTCTTCTCCCTTCCGCAGTGGCGGTTCTTCTGATTCGCCATCACCGGCCGGACGTCGTGCTTGTGGAATTTGGATTTCATGCAGTGCGGGTCATGGAACTGGCGTCCTGGTCTGACCGTCCGTTGGTCGTTCATTTCCGCGGTGCTGATGCCTCGGCGGATCGCTATCTGAAGCGGCTAGGTGCTCGTTACCGCCGGCTGCTCACCCTGACCTCAGCGTTGATTGTTAAAAGCCGTGAGATGCAACGGACCCTCACACGGCTTGGTGCCGGCGCTCAGCCGGTTTTGATCAGTCCTTCAGGGGCTGATGAACATCGGTTCAGCGGGGCAGCACCGGAAAAGAATCCTCCTTGTTTCCTATCGGTTGGTCGTTTTGTTGAGAAGAAGGGTCCTCTTGAAACGCTCGAGGCCTATCGCATCTTGCGGCAGACAGCTCCATGGGGTCGGCAGTCCTCGTTGGTGATGGTCGGCGATGGTCCCCTGCTCGAGATCGTCCGAAGCAAGGTGTTGGCTTTGGGCCTGGAGAACTCGGTGCGCTTCCCAGGGGTGCTTGCCCCTGACGGCGTGGTGGCTCTGATGCGACAAGCCAGAGCCTTCGTGCAGCATTCCCGTACCGCAGCCGATGGGGACCAGGAGGGATGTCCTGTGGCCGTTATGGAGGCTCAGTTGTGCGGTTTACCCGTGGTGGCGACGGTTCATGGCGGGATCCCTGATGTGGTTCAAACCGGTGTCAGTGGATTCCTGGTGTCGGAGGGGGATGTCCAAGCGATGGCCGATGCGATGCTGCGTTTGGCGAACGATGGGGCACTGGCACAGAGGATGGGTTCCGCTGGACGCTCTCACGCTTTGACGTCTTACACCGTGCAGCACCACATCAATGAGGTCAGTTCTCTGCTGAATTCCCTGGTGCCGACGGGCTGATGAAGGAAGCGTTGATCCGGCTCATCTACATCACCAGTCGCGGTCACAGTGGCTCCACACTCCTCAGTCAGCTGATCGGCTCCCACAGCCGCGTGCTCTGCCTTGGTGAGATCAAGATGCTCACCAATGCGGATCCGCATCGAAAACTGTGCAGCTGTCATCGCCTGCCTCCGGAGATGTGTCCGTTCTGGAGCGTTATTCAGGACCGATTGATTGATGCGATTGGGCAGACGTTCATGCAGCTCGATTTGAGCGGGGACGACCCATCCAAGTTTCGGCGGGACAATCTGGCCCTGCTTCAGGCGGTGGCATCAGTGAGTGATTGCTCAATCCTTGTGGATTCATCCAAATCGATCCAACGTGCCATGGCATTGCAGCAGGCGTTTTCCAACACGTCTGCCTTGAACTTGAGCATTCTCCACCTGCATCGTGGCCCGCTTGGCTCCCTCAACAGTGCCTTGAAAAAGGGAGACGATTTGCGACAGGCCGCTTACAACTACAACCTGATGTTTTTTCGTACCCAGGAGCAATTGAAAGTGTGCCGCAGCATGTTTGTCAGCTATGAACGACTGGCGACACGGCCGCGGCAACAATTGCGAAAGATTATGGAGTATTTGGGTTTATCGCTTGAAGATTCACAGCTCACCTGGCGGGCTGGTGTACATCGTGATATCCATGGCAACGTCATGCGGTTTGGAACATCGGATCGGATCCGCCTCGATCGAAAATGGTTGTGGCAACTGTCTTGGCGGCAGATGCTTTTGATCAGTGCCTGGACCTTGCCGGTTCGGTTAAGGCGTCAAAGTTTGCTTCAAAGGATGCGGAAATGGATCAAATTTGGTGACTGGCAATCCATGTTCGAGTGATAACAATGATCAAAAAAACAATGTTTGAATTCGGATCTATGTCGTTGTGGGATCGCTTTTTTTGGTCGCATCGTGATGACCAGCCTTTGGGAACATTGGTGTCGTTCCCGAAATCAGGTCGTACCTGGGTGCGCGTGATGCTGGATCGCCTGCGTATTCCCCTGCATTACACCCACGACGGCAGCGACCATAAATATGCGACTCACTTTGATGCGTTGCAGTGCTGTGGTCTCGAGTCCAAGGGTCAGCCACTGGTCTTTCTTCATCGCGATCCACGCGATACAGCGGTCTCGGGGTTTTTTCAAAAATCCCTGCGGATCGAGAACGGCTACGAAGGCGACTTAGCGCAGTTCATCCGCGATCCGCATCACGGCCTTGAGAAAATCCTTGTGTTCAATCTGGCCTGGATTGATCACTGCACTAGCTCAGCCAACTCCAATCGAACACTCTCCTACGAGGCATTACGGGCCAACACTGTGGACGGACTGACAGCTTTGATGACAACTTATTTGCCGTCCCGTCCTGTCAGTCGACGTCGCATTCGCAGAGAGGTTGAGCACGCTAGTTTCGATCGAATGCAGCAGCAGGAGAAACAAGGCGTCTTTGCTCGCCGCTATGACAAAGCGCTGACTCCCGGTGATCCTGATAATCAGGACAGCTTCAAAGTTAGGCGGGGCAAGATTGGAGGCTTTACGGATTATTTTTCGGAGCAAGATTTGGACTTCGCTGACCAACTCCTGCAGCGCTACAACTACTCAGATCGCTTAGCAGCTGCCCACTTGGCTGCTCTGATTTGAGGCTTGCTTCAGTGTCTGGCATGAATCCTCGACGTCCTTCTTTGCTGCTGATTCGTGGACTGGGCCACAGCGGCACCACGATCCTTGATCTTGCTCTTGGCGCCCATCCCCTCGTCATGGGGCTTGGGGAAGCCACAAGGATTCTGGAGACCCCGAAACCTGGTGAGGAGCACCGAGGTCCGGCCATGTTGCGCGGAGCGCATCGGTACGAGCGACGCTGTACATGTGGGGCGATTGCTGCAGAGTGCCCTGTTTGGGGTCCGATGCTGTGTTGGCTTGATGATCATGACGATCAAACTCTGCCGATCAAGATGCAGCAGCTTGTGCAGATTGTGTCTCAGCTTGAGGGACCAACTCCGGAGCTAATCGTGGACTCTTATCAGGATGATTTTGAGTTGTCCTTGGATAACCAATCTGAATTGAATCGATTGGTACTTCACCTCACACGCGATGTGCGCTCTTGGGTGCACTCTCGCTCCCGAAGTGCTCGTGATCGTGGTGCTTGGTTTTCAGCTTGGCAACCCTTGTTGCGTTGGGTGCGGACCAATGCCCGTCATGAAATGTTGCTAAAACGTTCGCCCAATCCTTTGTTTCGGTTGGGTTATGAGGAGCTTGCGCTTGATCCTCGACATCATCTTGAGCGTTTGTGTGGTTGGTTGAATCTTGACTTTTCTGAAGCGATGTTGCGGCCTGGATGTTGTTCAAGCAGCCATATACTCTCCGGCAATCGGGTGCGATTTGACCCCGAACGTACAGGGCATATTACTTATGATGGAACTTGGTTGAGTTATCCAAGTGGTTTGGCTCAATTGGCACTATTGATGCCTTGGATAGCTGCAATGAATCGTCGGCTTGTTTATTCTGGTCAGTTAAAACGGTAAATCCAGCCCTTATTTTTTTTAGGGCTGAACCGGTAAATCTCCTTGTATTTATTGAGTTCTTCACCAAGAAAATCAGTATTGCCTCTGTCGATATTAATCAAAAAATCTCCAGTTCTTGGTGTGTATGATTCGCCACGATTTATCCCGTCGACCGTTGTGTATGACCGGGTCTCAGGGTTAAAAAAGATTAGACGGTCATATTTGAATCGATCGAGATGGCGCTTTCTCCGAAACCATGATTTTGTGAAGATAAGATTGACATCCTCGCCGCGCTGTTTTGCCTCTTTTGTTAGTTGATCGACCTTGCTAAATGTCTGTTGCCATGAATTTTGTTTCGATTTAATCTTGCCAACATTTTTGATAAAACTATTTTCAAGTTTGTTTTCAAAGCTGATCAAGCCGATACAAATTGTTGTGACTGTTAGCCCGATTCCTATTTGACTGCGACGTGAATTTGGCCAGCGTGTTGCATTCCAGAGTTGCCAGATAAACGCAACATCGAGAACAGCGATGAGTTGAATTGGGAGGCTGGTGTAGCTATGACCTTCGTAACCAATGATTTCATAGAGTGCAACGATATAGCAAATGGCTGCGATATTTAAATTGTCTAAAAAATTAAAATTGATATTTCGACACGCTACAATTAACGTGCGAATCAGGATGAAACCAACTAGGAACAAGCTGCGTGGATCTAAATCGAGCCCACCTGAATTATCCATTGTGTAGCTACCAACATTGTGATAGATGCTTGGTAGAAAAGATAAATAGGCATAGGATATGCCAAAAAATACTACAAATGAGCATAGCCACAGTTCAAGACTATAAGCTTTCATTAGTTGAAGACGTTCGCTCCAGTTGCTTTGAAACCATTGCAATTTTGGATAAGATTGAAGCTGTCCAAGTGAGCCGAGTACTAGCTGAACAACTGCAGGTGTGACAAACAGCAAAATGCCAATATCCTTCACAAACATTCCTACTAGAGCAGTTGCAAGAGTGATATTTTTGTCGCCAATATTCTTGCTTTGTTGATGACGTAAGTAAAAAAAAATGTAAACACTAAAGAGCAGTGTCAGTATCCGTTCGCTGTAAATCAGCTGAAAAAAAGCGAAGCCTGTGGATGGAGCACTCAGGAATAGGAGACTAATGATGAGCAGAAGATAGTTTGCTGATGGATAGCCGCAAAGCCTGCGAATAAAACGTGCGCCAAGGATGATGATGGCGAATAGTTCTGCGGCGCTGACGATCATCCACACTTTTACATAGGGAGTAAACCAGCTGAGAATGTGTAGGTCCTGGTGAGCAAGCGGAAAAAATCGATAGTCATTGCGAAGCATTGTTTCCACAATAAATTCAAATCGAATTGAGAAGTTATCGAGAAGTTGATGATCAATTATTCCGTCATACCAGGCCACGAGTTCAGGATAAAACCAGCTCGTTCCATTCACCATGGCGATCGTATAGATCACAAATAGACCGAGTACAGCAGGATGTTCCTTGGCAAATTGGTATAAATGTTGCCACCAGGGTATTGACTTGACTGTTGCATTCTTGGGGCGGCTGCTCCAAAGCAGGACAACAACCACGCTCAGAAGCAGCACTAATGCAATGTCATGCGAGGTTCGGTTGTAGTGATAAAGCAGATCTTTACCCGCATTGCTACGAGGTGAGGGAAGCCATTCAGTGGCCTTGTCCAGCCAAAGCCATGCTCCTACTGCTCCCATGCTTAAGAAAGCCGAGATTGCCGATAGAACAAACCAGGGTTTGAAGAGATAGTTTAAATGTTTGAAGTTCATGCTTTTGACAAGTTGTTTTGGCTGAGAGGGTGATCGCCTAATGCAGAGTTATCTAATGGGAGTGATCAGCGAATTTTGAAAAGTTTGTATTTACGATCTGGATTGGATTGTCATCTGATGAGATTTCGCAAACAATATATTGATCTCACAATAGTGTTTCCATGAATCTCAGATTTTGCACCAACGTCGAGCTGTGGGCCAGAGCTGCTCGGCTTCAATAATTGGAAATTGTTTGACTATCGATTGATAAGTTTCTGCGTGACAGCGACCAAGTTGTGCCATTAGGGAGTCGGGAAGATTCGTTGTGCCTTCACTTGCATTGATTCGTTGTTCCCAGAGCGGTTCTTGGTAATCCACGTTTAAATGACAACATAGGCGGCTATATTCGGCCTCGCTAAAAAGTTGTTCGTAAAAACTGATGAAGATCTGATCGGGACAAAAGACGCGCTTCAGAGCATTCAAAGTAGCGGCGTAATCGCTTCGCAGGCTCATGCGATTTGAGTTTAGGCTCTTGGAAGCGAGAGCTTGAAAGTGATCACGTTCGGCGTCTGGATGGAGTTGCCCTTTCTTTCGTAATTGCATCCTGTGCTGGGACAGCCATCGTTCGAGAGGATCACGCATGACAAAGACCGTTCGAATCGCAATATTGCGGCATTCCAGTTCCTGTCGGATCCAAGTCAGTGTCTGTGGCTCGAGGCAGGCATAGGAGGGAGTTATGTCACCCGTGAGCTTGATGTCATGTTGCTTCAGAAGTGAGAGGAAATAGTCGAAATATCGTTCTGGGCGATTCAGGAATCGTGCTCGTCTCCATGTGCGCCACTTCCATGGCATTGGGCGCTTTGGTTGGAAGCGGCTGAACTGCGGCAGAAAGAGTGCATCGTGAATGTGATATTCCTTGCAAAATCCAAAATCGGCATCATTCCGTCGATGAAGGTTGTGATGAAGCCAGCTCGTGCCCGCTTTCTGGGCCCCCAAGCCCAGTAAGAAGGTACCTGCGGAGTTCATGTTTTCACTCATTCAATTGCAATGGGAGTCATGTGCTTCACCAGATCGTCGATCGCTTTCATCTGGCTGAGGAACGGCTCCAGCAGATCCAGGGGCAAGGCACTGGGACCATCGCAGCGGGCCTGGTTTGGATCGGGGTGGGCTTCGAGGAACAGACCCGCCAAGCCAACAGACATACCCGCTTTGGCCAGATCCACCACCTGGGAGCGACGTCCACCGGAGGCAGTGCCGCCAGGGTCGCGGCACTGGAGGGCATGGGTGACATCGAAGATCAGCGGCAGGTCGTCGCAGGTACGTTTCATCACCCCGAAGCCGAGCATGTCCACCACAAGGTTGTCGTAGCCGAAATTGGTACCCCGCTCGCAGATCAGCAGCCTCTCGTTGCCGCATTCGCGAAATTTTTCAACAATGTTGCGCATCTGTTCAGGGCTGAGGAACTGCGGCTTCTTGATGTTGATCACCGCTCCTGTTTCAGCCATCGCCCGTACCAGATCGGTCTGCCTGGCCAGGAAGGCCGGCAGCTGAATTATGTCGGCCACCTTGGCGGCTGCCGTGGCCTCCTCCGGACTGTGGACATCGGTGATCACGGGTATGCCATGCCTGTCCTTCACCGCCTGAAGGATGGACAGCCCCTCGTTCAGTCCTGGCCCGCGGAAGGAATGAACGGATGAGCGGTTGGCCTTGTCGTAGGAGGCCTTGAACACCAGTGGAATAGCCAGGCGTTCACAGACGAGTTTGTAGTGACCGGCGCAGCGCAGGGCGAAGTCCAGATCCTCCAGGACATTCACACCGCCGAGCAGCGCAAAGGGGCCGTTATTGGCGAAGGTGATGTCGCCGAGCTGAATTTGACTTGCTGTCATCACCGACCATTGGTGCCGGGCGGAGCTTACCGGCTCTGTTCTGCGGGGTTATGAGCGATAGCCTCCAGCCATGAGCTTTCTGGCCGGCCTCAACGACGCCCAACGCCGGGCGGTGGATCACCACGAAGGCCCTCTGCTGGTGGTTGCTGGTGCTGGCAGTGGTAAGACCCGCGCCCTCACCCATCGCATTGCGCACCTTATTGGTGCCCATGGGGTTGATCCGGCCCATGTGTTGGCGGTGACCTTCACCAACAAGGCTGCCCGGGAGATGAAGGAGCGGCTGGAGCTTCTTCTGGCCCAGCGTCTGGCTCAAAGCCAGTTCGGACAGCCTTGGAGCACGTTGCCGGCTGTTGAACAGAGACAGTTGCGCTCCCGCATCTACAGGGAGGTCACCAAAGAGCTCTGGATTGGCACCTTTCACGCGCTGTTTGCGCGGATGTTGCGGTTCGATATCGACAAATTTAAGGATTCCGAGGGCCTCACCTGGACCCGCCAGTTTTCGATTTACGACGAGGCCGATGCCCAGAGCCTGGTTAAAGAGATCGTCACCCAGGAGTTGCAGCTCGATCCCAAGCGTTTCGAACCCAAGAAGGTTCGCTGGGCGATCAGCAACGCTAAGAACCAGGGTTGGCTGCCGGATCAGCTGGAAGCCAACGCGGAAGGGCAGCGTGGAAAGCTCACTGCGGAGACCTATCGGCGTTACCGCAGGGCCCTGGCCGCCAATAACGCCCTCGATTTCGACGATTTGCTCTTACTGCCTGTTCAGCTGTTGCAGCAGAACGAGCAGGTTTGCAGTTACTGGTACCGGCGGTTCCGGCACGTTCTGGTGGATGAATACCAGGACACGAACCGCACCCAATACGAATTGATCAAATTGCTGGTGACGGGCGGGAAGGATCCCCAGAACGTTGAGGACTGGGGTGGACGTTCCGTTTTTGTGGTGGGCGATGCGGACCAGAGCATCTACAGCTTCCGGGCCGCGGATTTCACAATCCTGATGGGGTTCCAGGATGACTTCGGCGATCGAGAGCCGGATGACTCCACCCGCACGATGGTGAAGCTCGAGGAGAACTATCGCTCCACTGCGACGATTCTCGAGGCTGCCAACGCACTGATCGCCAACAACAGTGAACGGATCGACAAAGTGCTGCGGCCCACGCGCGGTGAAGGTGAGCTGATCAGCCTCACGCGCTGTGATGACGAGATCGCTGAGGCCGAAGCCGTCGTGCATCGGCTGCGGATGCTGGAAGCAGCCCACCCGGATCTGAGCTGGGGGGATATGGCGGTTTTGTACCGCACCAATGCCCAGTCCCGAGCGGTTGAGGAATCGCTGGTGCGCTGGGGGATTCCTTATGTGGTGGTGGGTGGTCTGCGGTTTTACGACCGGCGTGAGATCAAGGATCTGCTGGCTTATCTGCGACTGCTCGTGAATCCAGCTGACACGGTCAGCCTGCTGCGGGTGATCAACGTGCCCAAGCGGGGCATCGGCAAGACCACGATCCAGCGCTTGACCGATGCGGCCAATCAACTGGGGATCCCGCTGTGGGATGTGGTGAGTGATCCCGAAGCGGTGCGCTCCCTGGGCGGACGCTCCGCGAAAGGTCTGCTGCAGTTCTGTGAACTACTGAACGACCTGAGGCAGCAGGTGACTGAAGCGGCTCCATCGGAATTGATTCAGCAGGTGATGGAAAAGAGCGGCTATGTCCGCGAACTGATCACGGAGGGAACCGATGAGGCGGATGAGCGTCGGCGCAACCTGCAGGAGCTGGTGAACGCCGCGCTGCAGTTTCAGGAGGAGAACGAGGAGGCTGATCTTGAAGGATTTCTCGCCACCGCTGCCCTCTCCAGTGATGCCGATAGCAAGGACACAGCCGCCGATCGCGTCACTCTGATGACATTGCACAGCAGCAAGGGACTGGAATTCCCCGTGGTCTGTCTGGTGGGACTGGAGCAGGGTCTTTTCCCCAGCTTCCGCTCCCTCGATGACCCCGCTTCCCTTGAGGAGGAACGGCGGCTCTGCTACGTGGGGATCACCCGTGCCAAGGAACGGCTGTTCCTCTCCCACGCCAGTGAACGGCGCTTGTGGGGCGGTATGCGTGAGGCTGCCGTGCCGTCGATCTTCCTGTCGGAACTTCCTGAGGCTTTGGTGCAAGGCGACCTGCCCCAGAGCGGCGGTGCTTCCCTGAGGCGAGAGCGGCGGTTGGAGCGGCTCACCCGTGTTGATCGTGATGTGACGTCGTCGCCTCCGGCGAACGCCGTTCGGCGGAGGCATGCCGGGCCCGCCCCCGGTCGCAGCTGGAGTGTTGGCGACAAAGTGACCCACAGCAGCTTCGGAGTTGGCGAGATCACCCACACCTTCGGCAGTGGCGAGAAGGTGTCGATTGCGGTGAAGTTCACAGGGATGGGACCCAAGATCCTTGATCCACGCCTGGCGCCCATTGAGCCAGTCGACGAGGCCTCATGAAAACCATTTCTTAGTTTTTCAAACCTGTCTTGCCTCAGCGCTGCCGAGGGACAGACCATAAAAGTTGCCGACTAACCTCCTCACCAATCCAAGATCGCCAGTGTCGACTTTCAGCCAGGTGATTCCGATCTTCATCGGCTACGACCCGCGCGAACGGGCTGCCACGAATGTTCTGATTGACAGCCTTTATCAACTGAGCAGTGTGCCGCTAGCGATCACACCACTGGTGACCCCGCAATTGGAGCAGCAGGGTCTGTATTGGCGTGAGCGTGATCCAAAGCAGAGCACGGCGTTTTCATTTACCAGGTTCCTGGTGCCGCATCTGATGGACTACAGCGGCTGGGCAATCTTTATGGACTGCGACATGCTCTGCCGCAGTGACATCAAAGCTCTCTGGGATCAGCGGGATGAGCAATACGGGGCAATGTGTGTCCAACACGAGCACATACCTGGGGAAACAGTGAAGTTCCTGGGGGAGGTCCAGAGCGCTTATCCCAAAAAGAACTGGAGTTCGCTGATGTTGCTGAACTGCAGCCGCTGCCGAAAGCTGACACCTGACTTTGTCAATAAAGCCTCAGGCTTGGAGCTTCATCGTTTTCATTGGCTTGAGGGTGATCATGAGATCGGTGCGATCCAGGGAGGGTGGAACCACCTGGTCGATGTTCAGACCCCTCCTGAGGTGATGAATAAGCCTCCGATGCTCCACTGGACTTTGGGAGGGCCTTGGTTTCGTGAGCAGCGGACCATGGGTGGAGCGCTGGCCGCAGAATGGTTCAGTGCCCGTGACGATGCCATGAAGCTCTGGGATTGATGGCGATTCAACGCGCGCTCGTCGCAGTCCCGGCTCGCCTGCAGTCGTCTCGACTCCCAAACAAGGTCTTAGCGGATATTGGGGGGAAGCCCATGATTCAGAGGGTGCTGGAGGGATGTGTTCAGGCCTCTCAGGTGGAGACCGTGGTTCTGTGCACCGATAGCTCTCAGCTGCATGATCTCGCGGTGCAATGGGGTTTTCCCGTCTTGATGACCTCAGGGGACTGCAGTTCCGGAAGTGAAAGGATCGCTTCAGTGGCGGATGCGTTGCTGGCACTTGCCTGGGGCGATGCAGCCCCCAGTGCAGCTGAAACGGCTGTGATCAATGTGCAGGGGGATCAGCCGTTCATTGATCCGATCACCATTGATGCAATGGTGGCTGAATTTCGACGGCGTGATCCTCTCCCTGCCGTGGTCACTCCGGTCTATGGCCTTCGGCCGGAGACAGTGCACAACCCCAACGTGGTGAAGACTCTGCTGGCCCATGACGGCCGTGCGTTGTATTTCTCCCGCTCGGCGATTCCCCACGTTCGCGATGTAGACCCTGCTGAGTGGCATCAGCACACCACGTACTGGGGCCATGTTGGGATGTATGGCTTCCGAGGAGATGTTCTCGCGGGTTGGGATCAGCTTCCAGCCTCGCCACTCGAGGATGTCGAGCGTCTAGAGCAGCTTCGCCTTATCGAAGCTGGCCTCACCATCGCCACCTTTGAGGTGCAAGGGACGTCCTTGTCCGTCGACACCGCTGAGCAGCTGGAGCAGGCCAGGGCGATCGCTTCAGGTCGCTAGTCGTTCCGATCTCTCCAACCTTGTTCGCTTAGTTGCTGCCAGCGTCCTTTCGCTCGCAATATCCGTTCTGCCAGCTCTCTCACAGCACCGTGTCCGCCAGAACGGCTCAGCACTGCATTGGCTCCACGACGAACCGGGCCGCATGCGTCGTTGGGAGCCAGCAAAAGTTTCACCACAGGACGTACAGCAAGGTCGTTGAGGTCATCCCCCAGAAAGGCAGTTTCGCTTTGAGGTCTCTCCAGCTCCTTTTGCAGAGCGATCAGAGCGGCAGGTTTGTCCTTGATCCCAACCAGACAGTGGCGAATCCCCAGTTGATCTGCACGCACCTGGGTAGCGCCCCCCTGACCGCCGCTTAGAAACACCACCTCCAGCCCCTCCTGCTGCAGCAGACGAATGCCGAGTCCGTCGCGGACATCAAAGCGTTTGGTTAGCTCTCCATCGGCGTTAAACCACAGTCCGCCATCGGTGAGCACTCCATCGACATCGAGTACTAGCAGGTTGATCTGCCGCAAGGTCTGGCGAATCAGGCGCCAACGCAGCTCCCTCATGCCAAGCCGGCTTGGACGAGATCATGCAGTCGCAGCAACCCGAGCATGCGCTTCTTGTTGTTCACCACAGGCAACACCGAAATCGGCTTGCGACGATTGCGTTCCATGCGTTCCAGGGCGTTGACGACCAGCACATCTCCTTCGACGGTGATGGGGTCGGCTGTCATCAGATCCTTGGCGGTGAGATCGGGCCAGGATTCAGTCCCATGCTCCTGAAGGGCACGCCGCAGATCACCATCGGTCAGGATTCCCACCAAGGCCCCAGGTTGAGCGGGGTTTTCGACCCATCCACTGCCGATTCCATCACGTGTCAGTCCCCCAATGACCTCCGGTAGGGATGTGCTGGGTTGCATCGGATGCAGTTTGCTGGCGGGGACCATCAGATCAGCGGCCGTCAGCGTCAGCTGTTTGCCAAGGGATCCTGCTGGGTGATTCAGGGCAAAATCTGCCGGAGAGATTCCCCGTCTTTGCATCCACACGGCTGCCAGGGCATCACCGATGGCCATGGCAACTGCGGTGCTCGCGGTTGGAGCAAGATTGAGAGGACAAACTTCGCGATCCACCCCAGCGATCAGCACCACATTGCTGCCTCGTGCAAGTGACGATTCAGCACGGCCAACAATGGCAATGCGTCCGGTTCCTCTCCGCTTCAAATGGGGTAAGACCTCAAGAAGTTCTGCCGTCTCGCCACTGTTGGACAGCATGAGGCAAACATCCTCAGGCGCCACCACCCCGAGATCACCATGCAGGGCATCAAGAGGATTGAGGAATAAGGCCATCAGGCCAATCGATGAAAAGGTCGCAGCAATCTTGCGAGCCACGATCCCGCTTTTGCCTACGCCTGTGATCACCAGCTTTGCCTTGCGATCGGCACAGTGATCCAACAGTGCCAAAGCGGATTCCACTTCGTCACTGTTGAGACGTTCCGCTGCCGAAGCGATGGCAGATGCTTCCTCTTGCAGGCAGCGTGTAAGAGCAGACACGTGCTCGATCCGAGATGATCAGGCCATTGTCGTGCACACCTCGCGATGGACATACCAGGTGTGCCAACCGCATTGCTGGAAGACCTTCGTCACGCTGCAACGAGCGCGGGGGCAACTCGGTTGGCTCTTGTCGGTGGTGTGGTCCGTGATGGTCTGCTGCACCGCGAGCAGCAAAGAACCTGGACTGGCGTCACCGATCTGGATCTGGTGGTGGAAGGAGACGCTTCCGCCGTTGCATCCGCACTGAAGCAACGCTGTGGACCGAACCGGTTGACCCGCTGCCTCGAGCACGCCAGCTTCGCGACGGTGGCGTTGACGCTGGATGGCCTGGCGGTGGATCTGGCGACCGCCCGTGCTGAGACCTACCCGGCTCCGGCCGACAATCCCGTGGTGCGGCCAGGCTCCCTGGAATCCGACCTGGTGCGGCGTGATTTCACCATCAATGCCATGGCCCTTGATCTGCTTTCTGGAGAGCTGATTGATCGTTTTGACGGGCGCGTCCATCTGGCGGCACACCAGCTTGTGTTTCTGCATCAGGGAAGCGTTGCGGATGATCCGACCCGTTTGATTCGCGCTGCCCGCTACGGCGCACGGCTGGGTTTTGATCTCAGTCCAGATGCCCTGGATCAGGTTCAGTCCACCATCGCCAAATGGCCCTGGCCTTGGCACCCAGGCGATCAGGCTGATCCGTTTCCCCCTGCACTTTCCACGCGATTGCGGATAGAACTGGACCGCCTGCTGGACCATGAGCCCTGGCAACAGGGCCTGGATCTTCTCGATCGTTGGGGGGCTTTGTCCCTGATTGACGTCGGCTTGCAACGGGATACTCAGCGGTCCAGGCGTCTGCGCTGGGCTCAAAGTTTGGACATGCCCCTGCTGCCAGCCCTGTTGACGGCCGCGGATCACCCGCTGGAAACGGCACGACGGTTGCAGTTGTCTGGGGTGCAGCTGTGCTGGCTTGAGCAGCTTCCGTCCCTGCGCCAATGGGCTGAGAGCGATGCGCCGCCTCTGAAGGCCTCGCCCTCTCAGTGGACCCAGGCTTTGGAACGTGGCGGTTGGTTCCCAGGCACGGTGGCTTTGCTGATTTGTGAGCGACCGCAGAACTGGCGTCCCCTGCTGCGCTGGTGGGGCCGCTGGCGTCATCACCGCTCCTCGTTAGCGGCTCGCGATCTGATTGCTGCCGGCTGGGCGCCGGGCCCTGCCCTTGGGGCCGAGCTCCAGCGCCTGCGCCTGGTGGAGCTTGATCAGGGTCGATGAGGCATCGGCTGCATTGGGATCTGCTTCTCGCTGTTGTTGTGGCAGCAGCGTTCGCGCTGCGTTGTCTGCTGCTGATGGATGCCACCGGCCTCTGGAGCGATGAGCTCTACAGCGTGGGCAAAAGCTTCCAGGCCAGTCCTGCGGCCCTGATTGCGATGCTCCGGGAGGACACCCACCCGCCCGCTTATTACGCCCTGCTTTGGATCTGGGGACAGGTTGTTGGGCAGAGTCCGATCACGCTGCGCTTGTTCTCTTGGCTCGCCTACCTGGCGGGAGGGCTGGTGATGGTGGCTCAGTCCAGAGCGCTTGGGGGACAGCGTGTGGTCCCCTTGGCTCTGCTGCTGGCCTTCTGCAGCCCTTTTCCTGTCCGTTTCGCAATCGAGGGCAAGAGCTATGCCTTGCTGGTTCTGGTGGTGGCGCTGGCCTGGTGGTGGCGTCGGGCGGAACGCCCACTTCTTTATGGCTGCGCGGTGGCCTTTGCCTCGCTCACGCACTTCTATGGCCTTTTTCTGTTTTTAGCGACCGCGTTTTGGGACGGGTGGAAGCAGCGCTGGTCCATGGCGTTTGCAGCAGGACTGGCGGTCCTGCCCAGTCTTGGCTGGATCGTGTTTGCCTCCTCCTATCTGTTGAGCTCTCGTTCCGGTAGCTGGATCGGTCGGCCGGATTTCGCTCTGCTGGAAGACACCCTGGCGCGGGGTATCGGCGTCTGGCCCATTCCCAAGCTGGTGCTGCTGGCCGTGTTGCTGGTGCTGTTACGCCGCTGGGGGAGTCAACGGTCGCAGTCCTGGAGCGACCCTGATCTGCTTGATCGCAGTGGGCTGATCCCTTCCGCTGTGATGACCGGGGTCGTGGTGCTCGTGTCTTTCTTCAAACCCCTCGCCTTCAGCCGCTATTTCGTGGTGATGTTGCCGGCTCTGCTGCCCTGGCTGGTGATGCAGTCGCTGGACTGGAGCCTTGATCGCCGCGGACGCTGGCTGGTGAATGCTGCCCTGATCGTGCTGCTCATCAGCTGGTGGGGGCCTGGTTTTGCCGAGTTGGATCCGGTCGTCGGTGGCGTCCGGAGTGGCGTCCGGGAACAGGATCACTTCCGCGCCGTCAGTCAGCGTGCGGCTGGCTTGGAAGAGCGCTACTCACCACGGGCGCGACTCTTGAATCTCAGCGACCGCATGGAGTGGTCGATGGGGAGGCTTGAGCAGCCAGTCGGCAGTTGGCAGGGTCCGCGTCTGCTCAGGGCCCGTCTTGAGGACACCACGCCTCCAGCCGAACTTTGGTTGGCCAGCAGTGGTCCTGAACGGGCGATGCAAAAGAAGCTCAGACCTCTCGAGGAGATGATGGAGCAGGCCGGCTACATCTGCGCGGAGGAGGCATCAGATCTCAGCCATGCTCGGCTGTTGCACTGCCAATCTGGGTCCAGGATCCCTGAGAGATGAGCGTCATGGCGGCGGGCTTGCTGCAGCTCACCAGGAGCGGTCCACAGGTTTGGGGATCCACCAGCAGCTCCTGCAGAACTGAGGGGCTCTGCCCTGTCATTGAAATGCTTCTGTCGAGCAACGCCAGGGCTCGGCGATTGGCCGGTGCCAGGGTGCTGGCCAATCCCTTATCCAACAGCTCGAGAACACCGTCGTAGGCCGGGATGGCTGTGGCATCCAACTCCACGTGCATGTCTGAGCCAGCCAGCATTTCCCCGAGGTGTCCCAGCAGCCCGAAGCCGGTGATGTCGGTGCAGGCATGCAGGGCATCTCCGAGTTCCAGGAGTTGTTCGACCAAGGGGTGCTGGCTCTGGCTCATCCGCTGCAATGCAGCGTCAAGGTGATGGGGGTCAGCGGCTCCGCGCATGGCAGCGGCGAAGAGCACGCCGGTTCCCAGGGGTCGGCTCAGCAGCAGTACGTCGCCGGCCCGCATCCCCTGTTTGCTCCAGATCCTTGGTGCGGTGCCGTTAACGCTCAGGCTGACCTGCACACCAAGACTGTCCGGTAGCGGTGGTGCATGGCGGGCTTCCAGCGTGTGGCCTCCGACCAGGGAGGCGCCCTGCTGCTCGAGGGCCGAGCGGATCCCGGCCAGGGTTTGCCCGAGCAACTGTTGCTGCTGCGTCAGTTCGGTGGCGGGCAATGTGATCACGGCCATGGCGCTTGTGGTGCGGGCACCGCTCGCCCACAGGTCTGAACAGGCATGCAGGGCGGTCAGTCGGCCGTTGAGCCACGGGTCGCTGACCAGGGCCGGGAAACCGTCAACGCTCTGAAGCAGTGATGCTTCGCTGCTGATCAGCACGGCATCCTGCGGGCTGGTCCCCAGGCTGGCTAACCCGGCGTCTGCCAGGGCCGCGGCGAGAGACTCTGCAGGCAACTTGGCTGCACAGCCCCGGCAGGCCATTGCTTGATCGCCGTCCTTGGCGGATGTCTGCATGCCTGCTGCTGGCGCGAACCCCGCCATGAAGCGCCGATCGATCCGTTCTTTCCATCGCCACGCAAGGGAGCTGGCCCCCAGGCGCCAACGACCCCTGCGACCCCAGGCACGGCGTCGGTCGTTCTGGCTGAGGTCGCCGATCAGTTGGAGGGCCGATGGCTGGGGTCGCCACGGCCGTGCCGTTTCGCCCCTGCAGAGGGCTTCCACATTGCGGGCGAGCGGCCGCGCTGCTCGAACAGCCCACACGCCTGAGGCGGGTCGAGGCGCGTTGACCAGCACCGCACAGTCACCGCTGGCGAAGATGTCGGTATGTCCCACAACGTTGAGGCGGGCATCGGTGCAGACCCGCCCGTGCCTGTCGACCGAGAAGCCACAGTCCGACAGCCATGCTGGGGCCCGGCTGCCGCTGCAGAGGAGCACTGGACCTGTGGCGGTGTCTTCGTCGGTGACCAGCCGAATGTCGGCGTCGGCCATGGCCTGCCGGATCTGACGATCCAGCTGATTCAGGCGGGTCTGCAGTTCCAGAGTGCGCTGCGGCCAGCGTCGGCGCAGCGCCAGGACCACCTCGATGCCAGCGGGTCCAGCGCCGACGACGCGAAACGGGCTGTGAACCTCGGTGTCCTGCCCGTCCAAAAAAGCCAGCGCCGGCTCCAGCGGTTTGATGGGGACTCCTGCGGCAGTTGGTCGCGATATCGCTCCAACATTCAGGCTCAGCAATCCGTATGTCAGCGGTGGTCGGCTGTCCAGCAGCAGTTGTCGGCGATTTGGATCGATCCCGGCAATGTTGGCGCTGATGAACGCCGCTCCAGCTCGATCGCAGAGATGGCGCAGGTTGATCTCGACTTCGTCACGGCGATAGAGGCCGGCGATCAATCCCGGAACCATGCCGGAGTAAAGCGCTGTGCTCTGACGGTTCACCAGGATGAGAGTTCGTTTTGGCCGCGTGCGCGGCTGCATCGCCCAACGTTTGAGGAGCAGGGCATGGCTGTGCCCCCCGCCGGCCAGCAGCAAAGCTCCCTGGTTGTTCACGCCGCTGTGCGATAGCCGCTGGGATTGGCCTGCTGCCAGGTCCATCCATCGCGGCATATGTCCAGCAGGGAGCGTTTGGCACGCCATCCCAGAGCTTCTTCGGCCAGATCAGGACAGGCTTCCAGCCTTGGCACATCCCCTGGACGGCGTTCCACTACTTCAAAGGGGATGGTCAGACCGGTGGCCTGCTCGAAGCCGTGAACCACCTCAAGCACCGAAAGCCCCTGACCTGTACCGATGTTGAGGGTGAGATGGCTGGATGGACCCTGCTTCAACAGGTGGCTGATGGTGGCGCAATGGGCTTCGGCGAGATCCATCACATGCAGGTAGTCACGGATGCCTGTGCCATCCGGCGTCGAGTAGTCCGAACCGAAAATGCGCAGCTTTGATCGTCTCCCGGCTGCCACCTGGGTGATGAATGGGAACAGATTGTTGGGAATTCCAAGAGGGTCTTCTCCGATTCGGCCGCTGGGATGAGCCCCTACCGGATTGAAGTATCGAAGACTGGCAACGCGCCATTCGCTTTGACGGCAAAGGGCCTGCAGCAGCTGCTCCACGGCCACCTTCGTCTGGGCGTAGGGGTGGATTGGCGCCGTTGGCATGCCCTCATGCAGCGGAAATGTGTCTGGTTCGCCGTACACCGTTGAGGTGCTGCTGAACACGATGGTGCGGCAGCTGTGCCGTTCCATCGCTGCGGCCAAAACGCGACTTCCATTGAGATTCACATCCCAGTAGAGCAATGGGTTGGCCACCGACTCGCCGACAGCCTTGAGGCCGGCGAAATGAATCACACCATCGATGGGGCCGCGGCTTTGAAAGGCTCGATCGACCGTCTCTGCATCCCGGATGTCCCCCTTCAGCACGTGCAGTGCTGTACTGCCGCTCAGTTCCTTCACCCGTTCGAGGGCCAGCGGGCTGCTGTTATCAAAGCTGTCGAGGACCACCAGCTCGTAGCCCTGTTCAAGCAGGACAACGCAGGTGTGGCTGCCGATAAAACCAGCTCCGCCGGTGATCAGCAGACGGTTGGCCATCAAAAATGCTGGTCCGGAAAGACCTGATTCTGGATCAGGCCTTCAAATCGCCTGTCACTGCGGGGGTTCATCCCTAAGGTTCAAAAACCGACGGTCTTGAAGTGGAGAGTGGATCAGCGGTTGCTGAGTTGAAACGTTTGATCGGCTCCGATGGCCGGGCGCTGCTTCAAAAGTTCAATTTGCTGCGCCCGCTGGTTGAACAGATGGTGATCGCCGAGTCCGTCTCGCAAACCCCGGTGGATGACGACTCCCTGATGCGTGCCCGCCAGGGTCTGCTTGAGCGTCGCGGTTACGAGACGATGGAGGAATGGCCTCAACTGCTCGAGGAGTTGGGTCGTCCGGAACAGGCGGTGCTTGACCAGCTGAAGCGGGGCATTCAACAGAGGGCCACGGCCAGAAATCAATTCGCTGTGAAGGCGGAAGCGCGTTTCCTCGAACGCAAAAACGAGCTTGATCAGGTTGTTTACAGCCTGTTGCGGCTGGAGAACCGCTTCCTCGCCAGGGAGTTGTATCTGCAGATTGAGTCCGGCGAATCCAACTTCGCTGATCTGGCCAAACGTTATGCCGAAGGACCGGAGCGCAACACCAATGGAATTGTTGGACCCGTTCCCCTTACCCAGGCCCATCCGTCGCTAGTTGAGAAATTGAGAGTCTCCCAGCCAGGTGTGCTGCTCGAGCCTTTCCGGATTTCCGACTGGTGGCTCGTGGTGCGTTTGGAGCGTTATTCGCCAGCCACATTCACCGATGAGATTTCAGATCGAATGTGCCGGGAAATGTTTGATGAGTGGATCAATGAGCAGACCACAACTAGTTTGAGCCAACTGAACGGGAACGTCGACGCCAGCGCCCACTCATGACGACGTCACCTCCGTTTCCCCTGCTCAAGCATCCGGCCTTCAAGGGTCTCAGCGACTCCGGTGCTGCACGTCTGCGCCAGGGCACCAAGGTGCTTCGCTTTGAACTCGGCCAGCAGCTTGTTGAGCCGGATGACATCCCAGCCAGGGTGCTGGTGGTGCTCCAGGGGCAGGCGCGTCTGGTGGGGCGTCATAACGGTCGGCTGACCACCGTTGGCAAATTCGGCCCCGGCAGTGTTCTGGGTGCCGCCAGTCTGTTGGTGGGAAAACCCTGTGAAAACATCGTCGCCTCGCAGGAGGTGGTGGCCTGTTCGATCAGCGATGAGCTCTGGAGTGATCTCTACATCTCAGAGACGGACTTCCAGGGTTGGTGTGATCGTCAGATCTGGCCTCAGGAACTGCTCCAGCTCCTTGAAGTGCTTGCCGAACGTTCCGCCAGTGTCGAGGACACGGCCATTGAGTTGCTTGAGGACGGTCTGAAGCTGGCGCAGCGCTGTGCAGCAGAGACGGCTGCCATCGACGCGGCCCTTGCCGAAGGGCAACTCCTCTTCCTCTCCTCGCACTGGGGTTCGGATGAGATCGGTAAGGCTGTCCAGTCCGAGAGCGACCTTGAATCCAGCGGGAGCTTCCGTTCGCGTCTTGTCGCCCTGGCCCCGGAGTTCCAGCAACGCCTTTCGCAGACACTCCCCCCTGCTGATCCGGAAACGGACGGGGACAGTGCTCGTGGAGATCTGATTCCCTTTGAGGATTCAGAAGCGGGAGAAACACTGCCTCCGGTCAGCCGCTACAGCCCGGAACGCAATGTGGTCGACAGCCTGCGGCTGATCCGAGCAGACGGCCCACTGCAGGAGACCCTGGCCTGTTTCCAGATGCTGGCGCAGCTGATGAAGTTGCCGTTTCGTCGTGATTCGATCGAAAAAGTCCTCCAGGACAATCTGCGCCGAGGACTGACGCCCAATCTCCAGCTTTGTGGTCAGCTCGCGGCGAGCCTTGGGCTGCATGTGATGGCGGCGCGGGTGCCCGCCGCTGCCGGCACACGACTCCAGGTTCCATCGCTGGTGCCTTGGAAAAACGGATTCGCTCTTGTGGTGGCCAGCCATGAACGGGCGCTGAAGCTGGCTTCTCCGAAGCATGGGATGGTCACGCTGCTTCCGGATGACCTTGAGGAGAATTTCCCGGAAGGAATCGAATTGCTCCTGATGGAGCGATCCAACGCGACACCGGATCAGAAGTTCGGGCCTGGTTGGTTCTGGCCGGCGCTGAAGCGTTACCGGGGTGTTCTCACTCAGGTGTTGGCGGCCAGTTTCGTCGTCCAGCTGTTCACGCTCGCCAACCCTCTGCTGATTCAGGTGATCATCGACAAGGTGATTAGTCAGCGAAGTCTCGACACCTTGCAGGTTCTCGGCATCGCTCTCGTGGTGGTGACGATCCTCGAGGGTGTGCTCGGCAGCCTCAAGACCTTTCTGTTTGCGGAGACCACGAACCGGATCGATCAGCGTTTAGGTGCAGAAGTGATCGACCATCTGCTTCGTCTGCCGCTCGGCTACTTCGACCGTCGCCCGGTGGGTGAACTGGGGACACGGGTCGCTGAACTCGAGAAGATCCGCAACTTCCTCACCGGACAGGCCCTCACCACGATTCTGGATGCCGCTTTTTCGCTGATTTATATCGCCGTGATGGTGATCTACAGCTGGTTGCTCACCCTGATCGCCCTCTGTGTTCTTCCGATCCAAATCGGCTTGACCATTCTTGGGGCACCCCTGTTCCGCCGTCAGTTCCGCGCTGCTGCTGAAGAAAACGCCAAAACCCAGAGCCATCTGGTGGAGGTACTCACCGGCATTCAGACGGTGAAGGCTCAGAACGTGGAGATGGTGAGTCGTTGGCGCTGGCAGGAGTTTTATTCCCAGTACATCGCGCGCACTTTTGAAAAAACGATCACCGGGACGGCTCTGAACCAGACCAGCCAGGTGCTTCAGAAAATCTCCCAGCTCATGGTGCTTTGGATTGGTGCCTCGATGGTGCTCAGCGGTGATCTGACCCTCGGCCAGTTGATTGCTTTCCGAATCATTTCGGGATATGTGACCCAGCCACTGCTGAGGTTGTCGACGATCTGGCAGAACATCCAGGAGCTGCGTGTCAGTTTCGAGCGCCTTGCCGATGTGATCGACACGCCGGAGGAATCGGATGAGGTGGATAAATCGAAGGTGATGCTGCCTCCGTTGCAAGGTCTGGTGCGCTTCGAGGATCTGTCCTTTCGTTTCCGTCCAGGCCAGCCGGAAGTCCTCAAGGACGTGAATCTGGAAGTTCCGTCTGGAACGTTTGTTGGCATCGTCGGCCAGAGCGGCAGCGGCAAAAGCACGTTGATGAAGCTTCTGCCTCGTCTTTATGAACCTGGAGAGGGTCGCATCCTCATTGACGGCTACGACATCGGCAAGGTGGAGCTCTATTCGCTGCGCCGTCAGATCGGCATTGTTCCCCAGGACCCGTTGCTGTTCAGCGGCACGGTGAGTGAGAACATCGCATTGACCAATCCCGAAGCCTCCAGCGAAGAGATCGTGCGGGCGGCCCGATTGGCGAATGCCCACGAATTCATCATGGATTTGGCCAGCGGCTACAGCACTCCAGTGGGTGAACGGGGAGCTGCCCTCAGTGGTGGTCAGCGCCAGCGTGTAGCCATTGCACGAACCCTGTTGAGCAATCCGAAGCTGCTTGTCATGGATGAGGCGACCAGCGCCCTGGACTATGAAACTGAGCGCAAGGTCTGCGACAACCTGCTGGAAAACCTCAACGACCGCACGGTTTTCTTCATCACGCACCGTCTTTCCACCATCCGCAATGCGGACATGATCGTGATGCTGGATAAGGGAGCCATCGTCGAAGTCGGCACCCACGACGAGCTGATGAATCATCGCGGGCGTTACTACGCCCTTTATCGCCAACAGGGGGACGCCTGATCATGAAGCTGAATCCTTTCAAGCGCTTTCGGGGCGGTTCCTTGGCTGAGCAGCCGGAGGTTGAGGACGTCACTGGATCGACCGTGTCGATCACCAAGTACGACGAGTCCGTCCTGCAGCAGAGCCGTTTCTGGATGCGAACGGTCACCTGGACTTTGATCGGCACCACGATTTTCGGTGTGGCCTGGCTGGCCCTGGCACGCACCGAGGAAATCGTCGTGGCGACAGGAAAGCTCGAGCCGATTGGTTCAGTGAAAAAAATTCAAATGCCTGTTGGAGGCGTTGTACAGCAGATCCTTGTGAAGGATGGTCAGGAGGTTCAGGCCGGCCAGGTGCTGATCAAGCTTGATACCGAAACCAGTGAAGATCAGAAAGAGGCGTTTGAAAGTCAGATCAAATCCACGGAGCAAAGTCTGAAGCTCAAGGCTGAAGAGCTCAACCTCAAAAAAAAGGAGTTGCAAAGCTATCTCGATATGAACCTTCAGGAGCAGTCCATGCTGCGTAACAAGTTGCAGTTGGAAATTGAGATTCTCAGTCGTTATGAGAAACTTTCCTTGGAAGGTGCGACGGCTGAGCTTCAATATTTATCCCAGAAAAATACTGTTGAAGAAACTCGTGGCCGCTTGAGGCAGTCCCAAGTCGATCGTCTTCGCCAAACTGCAATTCTCAACCAAAGTATTCAGCAACTGGAGCAGTCAATCCAGCAACTTAATGTTCAGCTTGCTGATCTGAAGGCAAAATTAACTGAGAGTCGTGTCACGCTGCGCTACCAGGAGCTGAAGTCACCCGTTCGTGGGTTGGTGTTTGATATGCAGCCCACCTCTCCTGGTTACACGGCCCAGAGCACAGAAACCGTGATGAAGATTGTTCCTTATCGCCAGGATGGGCCAGGGGGGGAAGAGGACTATGGCGCTCTGGAGGCAAGGGTCGAGGTGCCTAGCAACAAGATCGGATTTGTCCGCACCGGTATGGAATCGGATATCAGCATTGATTCCTATCCATCCACAGATTTCGGTGTGCTCCAGGGTGAAGTGACCAAGGTCGGATCAGACGCCCTGCCGCCCGATCCTCAGGAACAGCGTCAGGAACTGGCCTTCCCCGTGACGATCACATTGGCCGATCAGCAGCTCAAGCTGAAGAGTGGAAGCAATCTCCGGCTCGGAGTCGGCATGAGCTTGAGTGCCAACATCAAGCTGCGCAAGGTGTCCTATCTCCAGCTTCTTCTGGGTGAGTTCCAGGACAAAGCAGAGTCTTTGCAGAGGCTCTAAGTTCGATGCGGATTCTGTTCATTCACCAGAATTTTCCTGGTCAGTATCTTCATATTGTCCAGAGATTGGCGCAGCATGGCAATCATCAGCTTGTTGCCCTTGGTATCAACCAGCTGGACAAAAGCAGGCCTATTTCTGATTCGCTGAACTATTTTCAATATCGGCTTGATCGAGGAAATACAAAGGGTGTCCATCCGCTTGTGATGGAAACAGAAACCAAGATGATTCGCGCTGAAGGTTGCGCCCGTGCTGCTGAACAGTTGAAGCTGAAAGGATTTACGCCCGATGTGATTTTGGCTCATCCGGGTTGGGGAGAGCCCATGTTCTTGAAAACGATCTGGCCTGATTCGCCGTTGCTTTGTTATCAAGAATTTTTCTATAAAGAGCACGGTTTTGATTCTAATTTTGACGCTGAGTTTCAGGAAGATCGTTCCTGGGGAGCGCAAGCAAAACTCATTATGAAAAATGCTTATTTGCATTTAACGCTTGAGCAGTCTGATTGGAATGTTTCTCCGACGCATTTCCAGGCCAGCAGTTTCCCGCCCTTTTGGCGCCAACGCATCAGCGTGATTCATGACGGAGTTGATACGGAGCGGGCCAAGCCGAATACCAGTCCCGATCCCTTAACTCTCCCGGATGGAACCGTGCTGGAGGCGGGGCAGCCGATCGTGACGTTCGTGAACCGGCGACTTGAGCCCTACCGAGGCTGTCACACGTTCATCAGAGCGATCCCTCTTCTTCAGGAACAATGCCCAGAGGCTCGCATCGTGATTGTTGGAGAGACCAAGGGGGTGAGTTACGGCGCCGCCTGTGAAGAGGGCGAATGGGGAGATCGTTTTCTGGCTGAAATTGATGGCCGCTACGACCCTTCCAAGGTGCATTTCACCGGAACTCTTCCTTATGCGAGTTTCATTCCCCTGCTGCAGCTGAGTGCTTGCCACGTCTATCTCACTTATCCGTTCGTGATGAGTTGGAGCCTGCTCGAAGCGATGGCCTGCGGTTGCGCTGTTGTGGGCTCCGATACGGCTCCTGTGCGGGAGGCAATTCGCCATGGGGAAAACGGTTTATTGGTTGATTTCTTTTCGTCTGGCGATCTGGCGACGGCTGTGGCTGAGCTGCTGAGAGATCGGGAGCGTGCTCGTGTCTTTGGCGAAGCTGCGCGCGAGACGGTTCAACGGACTTATGAGCTCAATGCCTGTGTGTCCCGACATCTGGCTCTGATCAATTTGGTGGCCAGCGGTTCAATCGGAGCCTGAAGCGGCAAACTGGAGCGCTGATTGCGATCGTTCGTCTTGACGCAACTGAAGAGCCTCCGGGGCATGGTGGATCTTCTGCCGGACGCTTTGCAGCGCTGGCAAGCGGTTGAGGCTGCGGCACGCGAACACTTTCGTCGGTCCGGCTTCGGCGAAATCAGGACGCCATTGCTGGAAAACACAGACTTGTTCTGCCGTGGCATCGGAGAGGCCACCGATGTTGTGGGCAAGGAGATGTATACGTTTCAGGATCGTGGCGAGCGTTCTTGCACCCTGCGACCGGAGGGCACGGCTTCCGTGGTTCGGGCTGCTTTGGAGCATGGACTGTTGAGTCAGGGCCCACAGCGGCTGTGGTATTGCGGCTCCATGTTCCGCTATGAGCGACCCCAGGCTGGACGTCAACGCCAGTTTCATCAGATCGGCGTTGAGTGGTTGGGGGCTTCCAGCCCTCGCAGTGATGTCGAGGTGATCGCCTTGGCCTGGGATTTGCTTGATCGGCTTGGAGTTGGTGGCCTCGAGCTCGAGCTCAACAGCCTTGGTTCGATCGAGGATCGTCAGGCCTATCGGTCTGCGCTGGTGGGTTGGTTTCAGGAACGGCGCGATGCGTTGGACGACGATTCCAGGTCGCGTCTGGAGAGCAATCCACTGAGGATTCTGGATTCCAAGAATCCTGACACCCAGGATTTGCTGGAGTCGGCTCCCCGCCTGATTGACGCTCTTGGCTCTGACAGTCGGGAGAGATTCGACAGTGTGCAGCATGGTCTTCATGACCTTGGCATTCCCTTTCGCTTGAACCCTCGCCTGGTGCGGGGCTTGGATTACTACGGGCACACCGCCTTCGAGATCACCAGTGACCAGCTCGGCGCGCAAGCCACTGTCTGTGGTGGTGGTCGTTACAACGGTCTGGTAGAGCAGCTGGGTGGTCCTTCAACCCCAGCCATCGGCTGGGCGCTGGGACTGGAACGGTTGATGCTGGTGTTGGAGTCTGCCGCCTCTAAGGATTCATCCGGACCTGCTGCGCGACTAACGGAAGTCCCAGTCCCCACGGCTTATTTGGTGAATCGTGGAGACTCTGCTGAGCGGGCTGCGTTGGTGTTAGCCAGACAGCTCAGACGTGCAGGACTTTCCGTGCAGCTTGATGACAGTGGAGCCAGCTTTTCTAAGCAGTTCAAGAGAGCTGACCGCTGCGGTGCAAAACAGGCTTTGGTTATAGGTGATGATGAGATAAAGAACGGGATTGTCCGCATCAAAGTCTTGCAACAACAGGCAAGCGAAAGCACCTTTTCACTCGGGGATATCAACCTAATTGTGGATCATCTTAAGGCAAGCTGAAATGAATATTCATCTGGTTACTGGCGGCGCTGGCTTTCTCGGCTCACACCTGATTGATTGGTTAATGGAGGCTGGGGAAGAGGTGATATGTCTGGATAATTATTTCACGGGTCGTAAGTGCAACATTGAACGCTGGATTTCACATCCGCGCTTTGAATTGATACGTCACGATGTTACTGAGCCGATTAAATTAGAGGTCGATAGGATTTGGCATCTTGCTTGCCCTGCATCGCCGATTCATTACCAAACCAACCCAGTGAAGACCGCCAAAACGAGTTTTCTTGGGACTTACAACATGCTTGGTCTGGCAAGGCGTGTGGGAGCGCGTTTGCTCTTAGCTAGTACCAGTGAGGTGTATGGGGACCCTGAAATTCATCCCCAGCCAGAGTCTTATCGTGGTTGTGTAAATCCCATAGGGGTTAGAAGCTGCTATGACGAAGGGAAGCGAATCGCTGAAACACTTTGCTTTGACTACAAAAGAATGAATGGTCTTGATATACGAATAGCGCGAATTTTCAACACTTATGGGCCTAGGATGTTGATTGATGATGGTCGGGTTGTCAGTAATTTCATCGTTCAGGCTCTCCGCGGAGAGCCGCTTACGTTGTATGGCGATGGAGGCCAGACTCGTTCCTTCTGCTATGTCAGTGATTTGGTGGAGGGTTTAATCAAATTAATGAACGGTGAGCAATCGGGTCCTGTGAATCTCGGTAACCCCGATGAATTCACAATTCGGAGGCTGGCTGAGCTCGTGAGGTCCAGGATTGATCCCAGTTTGGAATTGATCTACAAACCTTTGCCTGAGGATGATCCACGTCAGCGATGTCCACGGATAGATACAGCGCAGCAAGCGCTGGGATGGCAGCCGACTGTGTCACTGGAGCAAGGATTGGGAGCGACGATCGACTCCTTTCGTAGTGTCCTCAATCTGGAGATGAGGTCAGGAGCGTGAGGGTCCAACGGATCTGCTGCATCGGTGCCGGATATGTCGGGGGGCCGACCATGGCGGTGATTGCCGATCGTTGCCCCGATGTCCAGGTGACTGTGGTGGACATCAACCAAACTCGCATCGATGCCTGGAATAACGCTGACCTTGCTCAGCTGCCCGTCTACGAACCCGGATTGGATGCAGTTGTCGGGCGTGCTCGCGGTCGAAATCTGACGTTTTCAACGGCTGTGTCTGAGGCGATTGCCTCAGCCGACATGGTGTTTATCTCGGTCAATACCCCAACCAAGACCAAGGGATTGGGTGCTGGTCAGGCGAGTGATCTCCGCTGGGTTGAGGCATGTGCTCGAGAAGTCGCCCTTGCTGCAACTGGCCACACCATTGTCGTGGAGAAGAGCACATTGCCTGTCCGAACGGCTGAGGCGATAAAAACGATTTTGGAGGCAGCCCACGATGGCAGTGAGATGCGATCGTTTTCGGTGCTGTCTAACCCTGAATTTTTGGCAGAAGGAACAGCGATTCGGGATCTTGAGACGCCAGACCGTGTGTTGATTGGCGGTGAGGATCAATCGTCCATTGATGCTTTGGCGGAGGTGTACAGCCATTGGGTTCCTGCCAACCAAATCCTCCGTACCAATTTATGGAGCAGTGAGCTCTCGAAACTCACTGCTAATGCCTTCTTGGCTCAAAGGATTAGCTCCATCAACTCTGTGGCGGCTCTATGTGAAGCCACTGGTGCCGATGTTCGGGAGGTTGCCCGCGCGATAGGTACCGATAGCCGCATAGGGCCAAAATTTCTTCAATCAGGACCAGGTTTCGGAGGTAGTTGCTTTCAAAAAGACATCCTGAATTTGGTGTATCTCTGCCGATATTTTGGATTGCCAGAAGTCGCTGATTACTGGGAAAGTGTTGTGACGCTGAATACCTGGCAGCAACATCGGATTTCACGTCTTGTGGTGCAAAAGTTGTTTGGCACTGTTACCGGCAAGAGACTGGCGATATTGGGGTTTGCCTTCAAGGCTGATACCAACGACACGCGCGAGGCTCCCGCCATTCGTATTGCTGGTGATCTTCTGGAGGAGGGGGCTCAATTGGCGATTCATGATCCCAAGGTCATGGTCAGTCAGATCGCTCGTGACTTGAAATTGGAGTCATCAGGAACCAGCGAAGGGCTCAGTGGAATTGGCAGTTGGGGGCAAGCCACATCGGTTGAGGAGGCAGTCAACGGAGCTGACGCAGTTTTAATCCTGACGGAGTGGCGCGACTATCAGTCGCTCAACTGGAAGTCCCTTGCTGCTCGGATGCGAAGACCAGCTTGGGTCTTTGATGCTCGTGCGGTTGCCAATCCCATCCAGGTGAAGGAGGCAGGTCTCATGCTTTGGCGTGTGGGTGACGGCGCTCAGTGAGCCGCACGGTTGTCGTTACCGGAGCTGCTGGCTTCATCGGAGCTGTTTTAACGCAACGTCTTCTCCAGCGGGGCGATCGCGTTGTTGGTCTTGACAATCTCAACAGCTATTACGACCCCTCTCTGAAACAGGCGCGCCTGGCCCAGATCACGGCCATGGCTCCTGAAGGCCAATGGCGCTTTGAGCGTGTGGCCCTCGAGGAGGGAGAGGCCTTGATGGCCCTGTTTGCCGAGGAGTCACCTCAGGTGGTGGTGAATCTGGCGGCCCAGGCGGGGGTTCGTTACTCGCTCGACAACCCCGCCGCTTACATCCAGAGCAATCTGGTGGGCTTCGGTCACATCCTTGAGGGCTGTCGCCACCATGGCGTGCAGCATCTTGTGTATGCCTCCAGCAGTTCGGTGTACGGGGGGAATCGCAACCTCCCGTTTCACGAGCGACAGCCTGTGAATCATCCCGTGAGCCTTTATGCCGCCAGCAAAAAGGCCAACGAATTGATGGCACACACCTACAGCCACCTCTATGGATTGCCCGCCACCGGGCTGCGCTTCTTCACGGTGTATGGCCCTTGGGGCCGCCCGGACATGGCCCCGATGTTGTTTGCTCGCGCCATTCTCGCCAGCGAGCCCATCAAGGTGTTCAATCACGGCCGGATGCAGCGGGACTTCACGTACATCGATGACATCGTCGAAGGGGTGCTGCGCTGTTGCGACAAACCTGCAACAGCTGATCCCCTGTTTGACCCACTGCAGCCTGATCCTGCGACGGCAGCTGCTCCGCATCGGGTGTTCAACATCGGCAACAGCCAACCCACTCCCCTGCTGCGCTTCATTCAGGTGATGGAACAGGCGCTCGGGCAAGAGGCAATCAAGAACTTTCAGCCCATGCAGCCAGGAGATGTGGTGGCGACGGCAGCCGATACCCAGGCACTGGAGAACTGGGTGGGATTTCGACCTTCAACATCGATTGAACTTGGCGTTGAGCGTTTTGCTCAGTGGTATCGAAGCTTTTACGCAGTTTGATCAATGCATCCCGCGATGGCTGACCAAGATTGTTCGTTCTTCCGTTGATGCCATAAAAAAATCGGCCCTATGACCGATTTGATGATGGATTCAAGGAATGCTGATCCGCTGATGAATCAATCAAAAAGCACTGGATGTCGATCAAGCCGAACCAACGCCTGTGTAGGAGCCATAGAAGAAAAGACCCACCACGAACAGAACAGCCATTCCACCTGCCGTGGCAACCAGCCAGAGAGGTAAAACGCCTTCAGTCCAGCGGGAACGCCACGGAACGGCCGGGCGACCATCAGGAAGACGATCAGGAATTCGACCGTCGGGGAAGGGAGACTTCTTTCCGCTCATGGGACTCAGACCTCAGTTGAAGAAGTAGCTGGAGAACAGCACACCGGTGGTGAACACAAACAGCAGGCCCAGAAACAGGCTGGTGCGATTGAGTTCAACCGGAAGATTGTTCGGATTGGGATTGCGTTCCATTTCGGTGTGACTCAGCGGCGGATGAATTGCATCGCGGCGAGGGCGCCGAGGAAGAACACCGTTGGCACACCCAGGGTGTGAACGGCAAGCCAACGCACCGTGAAGATCGGATAGTTGCGTGGCGTGGTGGACATTGGAGCCTGTGTCATGGCTTATTTCAAGCGAACGTCAAGTTGGTCTTTGCCCTCAAATCGCTGGCTCACAACAGGAGCTCTGCTTTCAGTTGCCTGAAAGTAAGCATCCGGACGGGGGGTCCCAAATGCGTCATAGGCAAGGCCTGTGGACACGAATAGGAATCCAGCCAGAAAGATCGACGGAAGAGTCACGGCATGGATCACCCAGTAGCGGATGCTCGTAATGATTTCGAAGAACGGCCGTTCTCCGGTAGAGCCTGCAGCCATGGTCTCGGGCGTATCAGCCAGGAGATCCTAAAGGGCAGTCCAGGGTGGTCGTCGGTGCTGGTCCTCTCCAGTTACACAGCGTTGCCGACCCAGCGCAGAAGATTGCCCCGTTCACCAAGCACAAAGGCGTGTTCTTCATCCAACACGATGCGGGTGAAATTGCTCGGTTGACTGTCTCCGACTGGATCGATCTCCCAGTTATCGCCATTGTCATGACTCACCAGCAGGGTGCCGTTTCCTCCTCCGGCCCAGATGTCCCCGTTCTCATCCCAGGCCATATCCAAGTAGCCGTAGCCATTGGTGATGGGAATGATGGGCTTGCTCCAGCTCTCAAGATCGCCGGGATCATCGTTTAAACGAATTTGAGCGCCGCGGGCCACCATCCAGAGGTTCCCGTCGGACTGGTAGCCGATGCTCTGCAATCTCTGGCTGCTGACGCGTTGATGCACTTGCCACACCGCATCACCGGGCTCCCAGGTGGCATAGAAGTTGCCAAGGCCGCTCACACTGACGTAGCTGCCGTCGTCGCTGCGGCGAAGATCGCGAACGGCACCTGCCGCATCAGTCACTCTGGCTTCCCAGCTTCCACCGCCGTCGTGGGTCTCGTAAACGGCTCCGACGTTGGTGGCCAGTTCTGCGGAATTAGAGGTCAAGGCCGTAATGAGATACGGCTCACCTGGCAGTTTCGTGTCGAGAAACAGACGGGTCCAGTTCTGACCGGCATCGGTGCTGTGCATCAGCAGTCCGGGTTGGCCGGCGATCCAACCTTCCTGTCCATTGAAATCGATACTGATCAATCGGAAGTTTTCTTCGTCTGGTAGGTCGAGGCTTCGTTCGCTCCAGCTCTGGCCTCCGTCATCGGTTTCCTGGATCATTCGATTGCTACCCACCAGAAAGCCATGGTTGGCATCGGTGAAGGCCACGTCCAGGGGATTGGCTTCCGTGTCCAGGTTCTGCGCTTCCCAGGGACTGATGGCAGCGATCGGGAGTCGTGTGGTGACGCAGCCGCTGAGGCTGACGCCGAGAGCCATCACAAGCGCCAGGTTGAGGATGGAGGTCAGCAGTCGGTTCATGGCTGGGCTGGTTAGCGGAGGGAGTAAAGCGAAAGGAAGAAAGCGAAGGCCAGAGCCAGACCTCCGAAAATAAGGACGTTTTTCTGACCAGGGGTCAGGCGATTCACACCCAGGCCGTAGTCAAGATTCTCGTCGAAGCCGCTAGCTTTGCTGCGGGGACCGATGTCACGGAAGGCCGCCACCCTGCTCCGACAGACCGGACAGCGGAAGCTCATCGGATCAAGATCCTCAAAAGCCGTGCCGGCAACAATCCCCACTTTCTTGACGCCCTCGTCGGGGTCGTAGACGTAACCGCAGCTGCGGCATTCAAAGCGGTGGGTGCGGGGGTCGCTCTCGGTTTCCGCTGCGGCAGTCAGCTCCGATGCGATCTCCGGCGAAGCGCTCGTGTCCTCAACGGACTGAATCTCGTCGCTCACCACGTTGATGTCATGCCGGAAGACTCTATCGACGTCATCTTCCGTCAGTGAGTGCCAGACTGCTCCTTGACTATGGGGACGCCCATGTTCGCCCTGCCCGGCTACGACGCCTTCCTCGGCTTTCTACTGATCGCCGCTGCCGTCCCGGTTTTGGCACTGATCACCAACAAGCTGTTGGCTCCCAGGAGCCGCGCAGGTGAGCGCCAGCTCACCTACGAATCCGGCATGGAACCGATCGGCGGGGCCTGGATTCAGTTCAATATCCGCTACTACATGTTTGCCCTGGTCTTCGTCATTTTTGACGTGGAGACCGTTTTTCTCTATCCATGGGCTGTTGCATTTCATCGATTGGGCCTTCTGGCCTTCATCGAAGCGCTGATTTTCATCGCAATCCTGCTAGTGGCCCTCGCCTATGCCTGGCGCAAGGGCGCCCTTGAGTGGAGCTGAGCCATGACTGAACTTTCACCCCCTTCCATCACAGCCGTCCGCGATCTGCGCGAAGCGACATGTGGCCCCATCGGTGCACCTCAGGTCACCACAGACCTGAGCGAGAACGTCATCCTCACGAGCCTCGATGATCTGCACAACTGGGCCCGACTGAGCAGTCTTTGGCCTTTGCTCTATGGCACAGCATGTTGCTTCATTGAATTCGCAGCCCTGATCGGGTCTCGCTTTGACTTTGATCGTTTCGGTTTGGTGCCCAGAAGCTCACCGCGACAAGCTGATCTTCTGATCGTCGCAGGCACTGTCACCATGAAAATGGCGCCTGCGCTGGTTCGGCTCTACGAGCAGATGCCGGAGCCGAAATATGTGATTGCCATGGGGGCATGCACGATCACCGGCGGCATGTTCAGTGCCGATTCCACAACAGCTGTCCGGGGAGTCGACAAGTTGATTCCGGTTGATCTCTATCTGCCGGGATGTCCCCCCAGGCCCGAATCGATCTTCGATGCCGTGATCAAGCTCCGTAAGAAAGTGGGCAACGATTCCATCGCTGAGCGTCATCAGCATCAGCAGACCCACCGCTACATCACTCTGTCCCATCAGATGAAACGGGTGGAACCCGCTGTGACTGGCCAGTATCTGCGCGCCGACACCCAACGTGAAGCCCTCGCTGCAGCTCCTGGGCAGGCATTGGTGACGGATGCGGCCGTTCTTACCCCTGCTGCTGAACCCGTTGAGTCATGACCGAAACACCGGCTACCCCGCCAGCACCTGAGAATGACTCTTCGGCAGTTGTGGCCTCTGAGCCTGGCAAGGTCAGTCAGTGGTTAGCCGAGCAGGGCTTCGAGCACGCTGTCCTCGATCCCGATCACGTTGGAGTTGAACAGATCGGAGTTGACGCGCCGATGCTTCCGATCCTTGCTGCGGCCCTGAAGGCCCATGGCTTTGATTACCTGCAGGTGCAGGGGGGGTACGACGAGGGACCCGGCAAAAAGCTTGTCTGCTTCTACCACTTTCTGGCCATGGCCGAACAAGTGGAGGCCATGGCGCATTCCCCAGACGTTCAACCCCGAGAAGTTCGCCTCAAGGTGTTTCTCGATCGCGAAGGGACGCCGACCCTGCCTTCGATTTATGGATTATTCCGCGGTGCCGATTGGCAAGAACGTGAAACCTTCGACATGTACGGCATCCAGTTTGAGGGGCACCCCCATCCGAAGCGGCTACTGATGCCGGAGGACTGGAAGGGATGGCCCTTGCGGAAGGACTACGTACAGCCTGACTTTTACGAAATGCAGGACGCTTACTGATCGCGCCCTGTGGCTTCACGACGATGCTTCCGGTAAAAACGCATCACAGCTAAAGCCAGGCTGCGTGGATCATGCCGCAGGGTGGCCGTTGGACGGGCGCCCTGCAATGGCGCCTGCATGACGTCGTATCCATCCTGGCGAAGACTGTCCAGGTTGCAGATCACCGGATCAGCTCCACGGGACCGGTAATGCTCCACCAAAGGGGATGATCCGAGATCATCCTGTGCCAGAACAGCCGTGAACAAACGCCGGCTGATGCCGATGCTGGCGAGCTGTGCCTCGATTGCCCGTAGATGGCCGCTGACATCCAGTCCATCCGTCTCTCCGGGCTGGGTCATCAGATTGCAGATGTAGAGCCTCGGGGCGCGACTGGCCTGAATGGCGGACACCAGCTCTGGAACCAGAAGGTTGGGAAGCAGGGAGGTGTACAAACTGCCAGGCCCCAGCAGGATCAGATCGGCATTGGCGATGGCTTCGAGGGCCCGGGGCAGGGCTGGCGGACGTTCCGGCAGACAGCCAAGGCGCACGATCGGGCTGGGGGCCTTGCCGATGTTGCTTTCACCCTCGATGCGATCCCCGTTTTCCAGCTCCGCCCATAGGCGCACATCCACGTTGGTGGCCGGAACCACCTGGCCTTGCACCGCAAGCACCCGACTGGACGCGGTGATGGCCGTCTCCAGGTTGCCGGTGATGGCCGTCAGTGCTGAGAGGAAGAGGTTGCCGAAACTGTGCCCTTCAAGGCCGCTGCCGGCGGAGAAGCGGTATTGAAACAGGCGCGTCAGCAGGGGCTCCTCGGTGGAGAGGGCGGCAAGGCAGTTGCGGATGTCTCCCGGTGGCAGAACGCCCAGCTCTCTGCGTAGAACACCGCTGCTACCGCCGTCATCCGCAACGGTGACGACCGCTGTGATGTGACTGCTGTAGCGCTTCAGTCCGCTAAGCAGTGTCGACAGCCCGGTGCCGCCGCCGATCGCAACGATGTTGGGCCCACGGTTGAGACGGCTCTTGGCTCGCAGCGCATCCACCAGGATCGTGTCTTTGTCGGGAACGAGGGCGCGCTGAATCGACCCGAAGCTTCTGCTTTGTCCCCAGAGCAGAAGACCGATCCCCAACAGCACTACCAGTGGCCCTGTGATCTCGCGCGGCAGCACAGCGGTGATGAAGCTGAGAAACCAGCTGAGGGTTTCCAGGATCCAGTAAATCGGCTTCAAATCGGCCCAGACGGCCGCTCCCAGCAGGGCCATGAGCAGCCCCAGGCCTGAGGTGAGCACCCAGCGCTTCACCACGAGACCGGGCTGCAGCCAGCGCATGGCGCGGCGGGAGCGCGTCAGCAGATCGCGTCGCCGCTGATCTCTCAGCACCTTGGCTTGTCGTTTTCTGCTCTGCGTGGGCACAGGCGCCAAGAAGCGTGAAAGCAGGGCGTCACCTGAACTGTACGGAGGCTGTCGACACCAGCCAGGATGTGGCCCAAACGACGCGTCCCCCCGTGACCGAGAACCAACCGGTGGTCGAGATGCGCGACCTCACCATGCAGTGGGGCTCAAGACGAATTTTGGACGCTGTCAATCTCGACATGCAGCCCGGCGAACGATTGGCAGTGGTGGGCCCGTCCGGTGCGGGAAAGTCCACGGTGCTGAGACTGTTGGCTGGGTTGCAGATGCCCACCGAGGGAGAACTGAGATTGTTCGGAAAGCCGCAGAGCTATCTGCGCCTGGACCAGGACAATCCTCCTGATGTGCGCCTGGTGTTCCAGAACCCCGCCCTGCTGGCGTCGCTCACGGTCGGGGAGAACGTTGGTTTCCTGCTTCGCAAGAAGGGGGGATTGACCGAAAAGGACATCAGTGAACGGGTGGAGGCCTGCCTGCAGGAAGTGGGACTGTTTGATGTGGCTGATCTGTATCCCGGGGAGCTGAGTGGCGGAATGCAGAAGCGGGTGAGTTTTGCCCGGGCCCTGATCGACGATCCGCAGCGCAGTGATCAGACCATGCCCCTGTTGCTCTACGACGAGCCCACGGCTGGTCTCGATCCGGTGGCGTCCACCAGGATTGAAGACCTGATCGTGAAAACCACCACGGTTGCCAAGGGTTGCTCCGTGGTGGTGAGCCACGTGCGCAGCACGATCGAGCGATCGGCCCAGCGGGTGGTGATGGTGTACGGAGGCCAGTTTCAGTGGCAGGGATCGGTGGATGAGTTCCGCAGTTCAGACAACCCATTCGTTGAACAGTTCAGGACCGGTAGCCTTCGCGGACCCATGCAGCCTGCGCACTGATTGCCGATGAGACGCAGTGTTCGTGACGCCATCGTTGGTTTCTCCGTGATCGGAGCGATTGTTGGTTTTGCGGCGACGGTGGCTTGGATGCGCGGCATCCGGATCGGGGCGAGCGAGTGGAGGGTCACAGCCCAGTTTTCAGATGCCTCAGGACTGGCGGAGCGATCACCGGTCACCTATCGCGGCATCCTGGTCGGTTCGGTGAAGGCGATCCGTGTCACGCCCGGCGCGGTGGTGGCGGATCTCGAGATCAGTCAGGGCGATCTCAAGCTGCCGATGCCTGTGACCGCCACCGTTGCCCCGGGGTCACTGCTGGGGGGTGACGCTCAGGTCTCTTTGGTCAGCAAAGGAGTGGCTCTGCCGAAGGATGCTCCGATGCCCCGATCCGGAGAGTGCGATTCAGCAAAACAGCTCTGTGACGGCGGCACGATTCGTGGATTGCAGGCCCCCAGCATCGCCACCGTCACCAGAACGCTGCAGCAGCTTCTTTCTGAAGCAGAAAAGGCGAGGTTGGTGCCGGCTTTGGCTCAATCCACCCGCCAGTTTGAAAACACAGCGAAGGACGCTTCCCAGTTCCTGGAGAATGCCGAACTCACGACAAAGGAGATCGATGTACTGGTGAAGCAATTGCAGGCTGAAATCGCCAAGGCTGAGCCGATGATTTCCAACCTCAATGCCGCCACGGCAAATGCTATGAAAGCATCGGCCCATGTGAACAACATCGTGGCGTCTTTGGATAATCCGGCCACCTTGAACGAATTACGTCAGACCGCATACAACGCCAGCCAGCTCACCGCAAAGATTGATGCGGTTGGCGGCGATGTTGAGAAGCTCACCTCTGATCCGGAATTTATGAAGGGTTTGCGCAACGTCACCATCGGGTTAGGAGAATTGTTCTCTGAGATTTATCCAGCAGAAACGAATTAAGCACGATAAATACACGGCTTAGTGCCTATATCGTGCTGATGGCATCCATCGCCACCGCTGCAATGGCCTGATCGCTGGCTTTGGGCAGTTGGACATATTTCCCTCCCGCGGCTTCAGCCAGGTCTTTGCCCATGCCACTGCCGATGAATTTCCGCTCCGTGTCGATCACCAGCAATTTGATGCCGAGCATGCGGTAGCGCGCTGCCACATCCAGAACCTCCTGTTTGAGGTCGGGTTTGTCCTCGCCCTCCAGCTCCGGTTGCCCCAGAGAGGTGCTCAGTGGAACGTTGCCGCGCCCATCGGTGATCGCCACGACAACCACCTGGCTGAGATCGCCGGTGGCCAGAGCATTGGCGCCGACGCGGGCCGCCTGGGTCAGGCCATGGGCCAGCGGTGAGCCACCACCACAGGGCATCGACTCCAGTCGCCGGCGGGCGGCGGTGATGGAGCGTGTGGGCGGCAGCAGCACCTCGGCCTGATCGCCACGGAATGGGATCAGGGCCACCTCATCGCGGTTTTCGTAGGCCTCAGTGAGAAGACGGATCACGGCACCTTTGGCGCTCTGCATGCGGTTCAGGGCCATCGATCCGCTGGCATCCACCAGAAACACCACCAGAGCCCCGGCCTTGCGCTGCAGCAACTTGGCGCGCAGGTCGCCTTCCTCAACGATCACGGTTCGTTCCGGCTGCCGTTCGCGGCGCACCTTCTGATACGGGGCGGCGGCTCGAAGCGTTGCGTCCACGGCAATGCGCCGGACGGGCCCGCGGGGCAACATCGGTTTCACGTACCGACCGCGGCTGTCACTCATCACCATCGAACGGCTGCCGCTGCTGCCGCTTTTGCTCTTCGCGGCATTGAACAGCAGCAGATCGGGATCGATGGCCACCGCCTCGGGGTCGAGCATGAATTCCTCCGGGATTGAAGGGGGTGCCTGATCCTCTGGAGTGTCGTCCTCGTCTTCGTTGTCGGGTTCGTCGTCGTCCTCGTTGCTGTCCTCCGGGGGTTCCTGCTCCTCATCCGGCGGCGTTTCTCCTTCTGGTGGCGGCGGCGGCTCCTGCTCCTGCGGCGGGGGTGGCTCCATCTGCTGATCCGGTGGCGGCAGCTGGGAAGCGCGCGGAGCAATCACCAGCGCCACCGCAACCTGGAGGTCGTCGGCTTCGACTCGATCGCGGCCGCTCAGAGCGGCATGGGCGCGAGCGACCCGTACGGCGTAGAGCTCCGAACGGTGACCTTCCACACCGCCACGGATCGCTTCGTTGACGAGATATTGAATCTGCTCGTGGCTGATCTGAACATCCGGCAGCCATTGGCGCGCGAGCAGCAGCTGGGTGGCCAGGGCATCGGTCTCCTCCGCCCAGGTCTCCGCGAAGGAGCGGCTGCACTGGCCATGGTTCAACACCGCATTGGTGATCTCCACGCGCTGTTCGGTCGTGACCAGTTGATTGGCCGAAAGGGCGATGGCAAAGCGATCCAGCAAGTGATCGCGCACATTGCCCTCCTCGGGGTTGTACGTCGCAATCAGCAGCGGGCGACAGGGGTGGCTGAGGCTGAGCCCCTCCCGTTCCACCCGGTTTTCGCCGCTGCCCACAGCCGCCAGCATCAGGTTCACGATGCCGTCGTCGAGCAGGTTGAGTTCATCGACGTAGAGCACGCCGCGGTGGGCATCGGCCAGCAGGCCCGGTTGGAACACGGCACTGCCGCTGGAGAGTGAGGCGGCCACATCAACAGCACCGATTAAGCGATCTTCCGTGATGCCGAGGGGGATCTGAACGAAAGGCGCTGGGATCACCTTGGAGGGGGCATCACCGCTGATCTGCCCACGTGTGGTGGGATCCCATTCCTCGGGATTCTGTGGATCGAGATTGCGTCCCACGCCGCTGATCGCATCGAGAATGTCGATCGGTGGCAGCAGGGCATGGAGGCCGCGAGCGAGCACGGATTTGCCGGTTCCGCGTCCACCTGCAATGACCACGCCGCCTAAGCCTGGATCGACGGCCGCCAGAAGCAGGGCCAGTTTCAACGTGCCGTGGCCGGTGATCGCAGCCAGCGGGAAAGCACGGATGGCCCGGTCGTCCTTTGCCGCTACACCGCTTGCCACCATGGACGCGTCGAGTTCCTTTGTGCCGGCCAGTCTCGCCGATGCCCTTTTCAGACGATGCAGCCTTGGAGGCACCGTTGGCGGTGGCCCTGGGGGCGAATCAGCCCAGTGCGATTGGTGGGCCGCGGCAGACGCTCGCGGCGGTGCGTCCCCTTTTGGAAGAGCAACTCAAGGCCTGGGCTGATCAGCCATTGCAGTTTTATTGGTCAGCTCTGCTGACCACCGATCCGGTGGGGCCTGTGGAGCAACCCTGTTACCTCAATGGTGTGTTGCTGGTGAGGAAGATCGCAGCGGAACCGTCAGAAACTTCGGCTTTACAGCTTCTGGATCGGCTGCATGGGCTGGAGCGTCGGTTCGGCCGTGATCGTGAGCGGGAACAGCGCTGGGGACCACGAACCCTTGATCTCGACCTGTTGTTCTGGGGGGAATTGCGGCTGGACACTCCTCGGGTGGTGCTGCCCCATCCCCGTCTGCACCTGAGAACGTTCGTTCTGGAGCCCTTGCTGCAGGTGATGCAGTCACATCACAAAGTCTCTGGCCATGGAGAGTGACTCACCCAACCCTTTCACTTTGGCAATCAGATCATCGTCCTTGTAAATCAAGGCGTCTCCCTTCCTGGATGTGATCTCGATCTCTCTCAATCCTTCGCTTACCTGGATCAGATCATCATTGGGATCGAAATCAGCGATCACGTCATAACCAGTTCCTCCTTTGACGATGAAGAGATCGCTTCCGCTATCTCCCCAGAGACGATCCTTTCCTTTGCCTCCGATCAGCTCATCATCACCTTGTCCACCCTTGAGTTGATCTTTTCCATCTCCTCCATGGAGGACATCGTTACCCCTCAAACCTGAAATCTTGTCATGGCCCTTCAACCCGGTCAGCTCATCATCGCCTTGTGTGCCTGAAAGGATGTCGCGACGCTTTGTCCCGGATTGCCTGCTCCCGCGTTCTTTCTCATTGAAGATTGTGTTGGAGACAAAGAGAGAGGCCCCTTCTGAATCTTCAATTGTGTAAGAGAATTCAATCAATGTTGAGGATTCACGATCGGGAGTGAACAACCAGGTGTCGTTGTCTTTCTGTTCGAGTGAACCTCCAGAAGTCTGCAGGCCACTGATACTCAACTGATCGCCATCGGGGTCGCTGTAGCCCTTGAGAAGATCACGGGACCGAATCAGAATGGCGGAACTTTCACTTGTTCTGGCTTTGAAATTGCTGTTTGACTGTTTGAACGATGCTGTACCACCGCTCTTTAATGGAGCATTGTTGAATGAAAGGATCTCGACAGATTGAGTAGCGGCTGTGATTCCTCCGTTACCATCTGAGACGTCGTAACTCAGTTTTGCTGTACCAGTGAAATCGTTTTTGGGAGTCAATGACCAGGTTTTGTCATTGATATTTTTGACTGTCCCATTATTTGCCTTGAGATCATTGATAAAAAGAGAATGTCCATCTAAATCTGTATAACCTTTCAGTAGGTCCGAGGATTTGACGAATATTGTTTTGTTGACTTTTCCATCGTCCAGATCAGCTGCTGAGCCAGTGAGTTTTGGGAGGTTGTTAAGGACCTTGAATGATTGGTTGGCTTTGGAAGTTCGTCCGTATGGGTCCATGACGTCATAGCTTAGTGTAATTACACCTGTGAAATTCTCCTCGGGCGTTAATGTCCACGATGTGTTGTTGATCGCCTCGATCTTGCCGTTATTTGCTTTAAGCCTGCTAATAGATAGAAGGTCTTTGTCGGCATCGGTAAAGCCAGCCAAAAAATCAGATGACTTGAGCTCTACGACCTGATTGACTGTTGTGGAGTCCAGCTCTGCTCGCTCGCCTGTCAGAGAGGGAGCGTCATTAACATTCTTGAGGCTAAAACTGTTGGATGCTGCAATCGAGTTGCTGTTGCCGTCGTTGATTCGATAGTTAATGTCAACCGTTCCGAAATAATCGCTGTTCGGATTAAAGGTCCAAGAGCCATCGCTGTTTTCTGAAACCTTTCCATTGCTTGCCTCCATCTCTACGACGGTAAGGTTGTCTCCATCTGCATCAGAAAAACCTTCTAAAAGGTCAGCTTTCCTCAACGTGTAACTTGCGTCTTCTCTGCCTGTTTTCAGGATTGCTTTCTCGCCGGTAAGGGCTGGTTTGTTATTGGATTGAACGACTTTAAATAATTTTGAGGCGTTAATCTCTCCGCCTTTGCCGTCATAAACTAAGTAGTTAAGTGTGATTATTCCGGTCTGGTTTTTTTCTGGTGTGTATGTCCAGCTGGTTCCTGTTTGAGAGAGGACTCCCTTGTCTTCGTTGGCTACTAGGTCGCTCACGGAGAGAGTGTCTCCGTCTATGTCTGTAAATCCCTGAAGTAATTGGGCTGATGTGAATGTTAATGACGAATCGTTTATTATTTCGGGAAATGTGAATTGAGTGCCAGTCTTTTTAGGTGCATCATTGACAGGTTTGATTTCAAATATGTTGGAACCGTTTGTCCAGCCATTGTCGTCTTTGACGACGTATGTGAGTGTTACCGTTCCGTTGTAATTGTTTTCTGGGGTGAACTTAAAGCCCTTATTGGAGGGATCCGATGTGATGACGCCTCTGTCTGCGGAGAGGCTTTCAATGCTCAGTGTTCCTGACCCTTCGTAGTTTGTCAGCAGGTCTGCTTCGTAGAGAAAGATTGGCTGATCTTCAAGTGTTGCGGCGAGTTCTAGCGGTTGCGTTGGTTGTGTTTTGCCTTTGAGTAGAGGAGCCATTGCGTTGATTCTTCGATACGCATATTGTTTCTTTTGTGGTGATCTCTTGAACCCCCCATTTGGGTGATGTCTGTCTGAGCATTGGCCGAGGACTCTCAGGCGTTATTCAGATTCTTCCGATAAACAATCTGGCTTGTGTCTTTGGTGTGATGGATGGTTTCTGCCAAGTGATCAGCGGAACCAAGCGGATTACAGCCATGCTGTTAGACCTTTTGCCTGTTCCTCATGGCGCCGCTGCCGACTCCAGAGCCCTACGCGTTACTGGATGCCGTCGATGCGCTTGATGCGGGCAAGATTCGCTTTGAGCGCAATCGGATCAAGTTGCCGATGGGCGTTGAAGGCACCTTCGGCATCATTCGCCATCCCGGGGCTTCGTTAGCGGTTCCGATCACCAACGACGGCCAGGTGGTGGTGCTGCGCCAATACCGTTTTGCCGTGCAGGCGCGGTTGCTCGAATTCCCCGCCGGCACCCTGGAGGAGGGTGAGGACCCGCTGGATTCGATGAAGCGCGAGCTCGGTGAGGAAGCCGGCTACAGCGCTGAGCGGTGGGACGCCCTGGGCCCGATGCTGCCTTGCCCCGGCTACTCCGATGAGGTGATCCACTGCTTCCTGGCGCGCGAACTTACCCCCCTGGAGAACCCGCCGGCGGGAGACGACGATGAAGATCTCGAGGTGTTGCTGATGAGCCCAGCCGCCCTTGATGCGGCTTTGGCCTCGGGCGATGAATGGCTGGATGGCAAGAGCATCACCGCCTGGTACCGCGCCAAACAATTGCTGGGTCTGGCATGACGACGCCCCGGGTTCTGTTCTGGCACCGCCGTGATCTGCGTCTGGCAGACAACCTTGGTCTTGCCGCTGCGTCTGAGATCAGTCCTGCGCTGACCGGTGTTTACGTGCTGGACCCTCAGGTGATCACACCGCCTGAGCATCTGCCGCCGATGGCACCGGCTCGTTTGTGGTTTCTGATCGAAAGTCTGATCGAGCTGCAGCAGCGCTGGCGTGAGGCCGGCAGTCGTTTGCTGATCCTTGAGGGGGATCCTGCGGCGGTGTTGCCGCAGCTGGCAGAGCGGCTTGGCGCCGAAGCAGTGCTGTGGAACCGCGATGTCGAGCCCTATGCCCGGGAGAGGGATCGCCAGGTCGCCAAGCGTCTGCAAGCCGACGGACGTCGGGTTGTTGTCGATTGGGACCAGCTTTTGATTGCACCGGAGCTGCTCAAGACCGGTGGTGGCGATCCCTATCGGGTGTATGGCCCTTTCCTGCGCAACTGGCGCGGCCAGGTGCAGGCCAGGCAACCCATCTGTACGGATGCTCCGTCCGGTCTGCTGGATTTGGATCCAGAGCATGTTCCTACGGGGGATCCCCTGGCTGCGCTGCGCGAGTCCCATGGTTTTGAGGGCGCCGATCTCTGTCCCTGTCGTCCCGGTGAGACGGCAGCGGTCCAACAACTGCAGACGTTCTCTGATGGTGCTCTGTCCAGTTATGAGCCCGATCGCAATTTCCCTGGCGTCGTAGGGACGTCGTATCTGAGTGCGGCTTTAAGTGTTGGCACCTTGAGCCCTCGCCAGGCCTGGGTGGCCGCCCAAGAGGCCCGTGAACAATCCCGCAGTGATGAGCAGCTGGCCGCGATTGGCGTTTGGGAGCAGGAACTGGGCTGGCGAGAGTTTTATCAGCAGGCGCTGTTTCATTTTCCGGAGCTGGCGGACGGCCCCTACCGCGAGCAGTGGCGCCGCTTCCCCTGGGAGAACAACGAAGAGTGGTTTGCCTCCTGGAAAGAGGGGCTGACCGGCATGCCGATCATTGATGCCGCTATGCGTCAACTGAATCAGAGCGGTTGGATGCACAACCGTTGCCGAATGATCGTGGCGTCGTTTCTGGTGAAGGATCTGATCTGCGACTGGCGCTGGGGAGAGCGCGCCTTCATGGAACTGGAGGTGGACGGGGACCTGGCGGCCAACAACGGCGGCTGGCAATGGAGTGCCAGCAGTGGCATGGATCCCAAGCCCCTGCGGATTTTCAACCCAGCGACCCAGGCTTCAAAATTCGATGCCGAAGGCGATTACATCCGGCACTGGGTGCCGGAGTTGAAGCATGTGAACACGAAGGATCTGCTCAGCGGCGACATCGCTGGCCTGGAACGACGCGGTTATCCCGAGCCCTTGATCAACCACAAACTTCAGCAGGCGCATTTCAAAGCGCTCTACGCCACCATCCGCAGTTGATTAACATTCTTGCTCGCAAAGCATCAGGCTCTGCGTGATGACCATCGGCGCTGGTGATTTGATTTCAACGTGTTGATTCAAGGCTCGATTTTGTTTGTTGTGAGGTTCATGTATTGAATCAAGTGATTGATTGGCGTTATCCCACTCAAGCTGCCAGGAAATGGATGGCTTCTGAAGACAGTTCGGGTTTGTTCTCCAGAACGGCAAATATCCCACCGCGTCCAAATCCAGGGTTCTCGCCGTTTTGGTTGTAAATCAGCCGTCCTAGAGGTTCAAAATAAATGACATCAATGTCTTTCGTAATCAGCTTCTTAAGTTGTTTCTTCCTGGAGGCAGTAGCGAATGTTGGATCTGAATCAAGCCCGTTCAGTCGCCTCGCTCCAAGCAAGAGCCTGTCACCTTCATTAATGTCAAAGTCTTTGATTGTGTCAGCACCTCGCCTGCCAAATCGATCGTTGTGGATGAACAAGAATTGATCAGCTCCTCCTTTCCCGATCAGAATGTCTGCTCCTTTCCCTGCCAAAAGAGAATCATCGTCCTGCGTTCCTCTGATCTTGTCGGCTTGTTTGCCCTTTGATTGGATGATGTTGGTCGTTTCCGAGTTCAATGCTTCCAGCGCTTGGATGGGTTGATTGTGCTTGCCAGCTGATGGATGCGGAGGGTTTGGCTTTTCACTTCCGTTGCCTCGCGTCAGAGGATGATCAGTCCCTCCAGTAATCTCTTCTTCAGATATTGGAGCCGGAGAATTTTTGATCGGTGCAATGTTGAATCGGTTGTTGGCATTGACGGATCCTCCGTTGCCATCCGCAACTGAGTAAGTGAGGCCGATGATGCCGTTGAATGTTTTGGCTGGCTTCAGTGTCCATGATCCATTGTCATTCTTGGAGAGCGAGCCATTGGAAGCGGAGAGATTTGTGATGAAGAGTTGGTCTCCGTCGGGATCGTAATATCCCTGGAGGAGATCTTTTTCTGTAATTGTGTATGCCGAATTCTCCTTTCCTGCTGAAAGAGATGCTTGCTTCCACGCGAGTACTGGGATGTCGTTGATTGGTGTAATCCTGAAGGATTGATTAGATGCAATCGAGCCTCCAAGGCCATCATCAATGGAGTAGTTCAGGTCAACTTGGCCGTTGAAATTGCTGGTGGGCGCGAATGTCCAGGATTGATCGCCATTGTTTGATAGTGCGCCATTGGATGCTGAGAATTCTGAGATGAAAAGACTGTCTCCGTTGGGGTCTGAGTATCCCTGCAGTAAATCAGTTGCTCTAATAATGTAATTCAGGTCTTCACGTCCTTCAGAGAGAGTTGCTTTCTTTCCAGTCAGTGCAGGTGCTGCATTGGTTGCAACATTGTCGTCTTCCATGCCCCAGATTCGTTGCAGGGCATCAAGATCTGCATCTGTGAAGGAAGCGTCCCAGCCATCGGGACTGATGTTGTAAGACATGACGGAATCGTCCGTCGTCCATTGACTGTTGAATGGATCTTCATTGGGGTGGGATAAACCCAGCGCGTGACCGATCTCGTGGATGATCGTATTGGCATCAAAGCTGTCGTTGGAGCCAGAGGCATTTCCCCTCAGAGAATCTTGTGTGATGTCCTTCCAAAGGACATTCCAGCTGGAATCAAGATTCACGACTTGTCCAACAGTGTCGCTAGTCCATGCGTTCCAACCGTCAACGGAGATGATTGTCAGATCTGATTCATCCAGGTTTGATGTTGCTTGAAAATCAAGGTCGATCAGGGGGTCAAGTCGCAGAAAAAGATTATTGATGAACTGAGTTGCGTCGTCTTGATGTTCGAGTGTCTTTAGTTCACTTCCGAGGTATTGAATATTGATCGATTGATCGTATATATAATAATTAAGTGTTTCGCGCCCGCTTAAATATGCCTTTGTGATGTCTCCAAAAGCGTGGCTGATGAGTAGAGAGGGATCGATTGATCCTGTTTGATTGTTTCTGCTGAAATCATTCGGTGAATCCGCAAGCCATTGCTGGTTGCTTTCGGATTGATTTTTGCATGTTGGGCATGCGCAGGTTTTAACGTGGATATGGTTGGCTCCTGCAATCTGTTCTTGATCAAGAACAGACTCACTGAATCGATGAACCTGCATCAAAGAAGATGACGGCTTCTCTGAGGAAGGCATTGAATTGTTTGAATCTTGCCCTTAGTCTTTGTGATATGGCTTGTTGTTTCCCCTTCGTATGGCTGATGGTTGTCTAGGTTTTATCCTTCAAGTCCATGAACGTTTCTCACGGGGATTTCATGCTTTTCTCATGGTGCTTCTGTCTGAGGATGAGCGAGCAGAAAGCGTGTTCGATATTGCTTGAATATATGCGTGAACAGTTCGCTTGAGCAGTTGAGAATCACAAGCTTCCAGTATTCATATTTTTGACGACGATCGCAGTGATCAGTCGCAGTGGTTAATCGCGGTGATCAGTGAGTGATTGATTCAACCTGATTGATCGTTCATTGATGATGCTGGGATCAGCATGTCTTGAACAAATGCATACACCGTTTGGTTGGGGTTTTCCTTCCCAACATTCAATCTTCGATGTGTCAGAACGGGCAGGGCGAAGCTTCTCTTAAGCAACCATTGGAGCCGGGGCTGCCGGGACGCTGCCGTTTAACAACTGCTGAAGCACGGAGACCACCTGCTGCTGGGCGAGCTCACTTAGTTCAGGGAAGATCGGCAAGCTCAGTACCTGGGTGCACAGCCGCTCTGTCGTTGGCATGGATCCCGACTGAAGGTTCAGATGGTCGTAGGCGGGTTGCCGGTGAATTGGGATCGGGTAGTAGATGATCGTGCTGACGCCATTGTCTTGCAGACTTTGTTTCAGCCAGTCGCGGCTTGTGCTCTCAGGCAGTCCATGACGGCTGCTGATCGCTGAAGGGCTCGATTCCGGTTGGCCAAGAGAGTCGCTCGGCGCGCAGCAGTTGACTCGTACCACGAACTGGTTCCAGCTGTGGCCGTCTTCATCTGAGGGCAGGGTGATGCCAGGCAGATCAGCAAGGAGTTCGAGATAACGCTCGGCAAGTGCCCTGCGTTTGTCGATCCAATCGCTGAGCAGCGGCAATTTGACATTGAGAACTGCAGCCTGGATGGCGTCGAGGCGACTGTTGTAACCGAGTGCCGTATGCAGATATCTCTGAGGCATGCCATGCACGGCTAATTCGCGCATGGTCTGTGCCACGTCGTCGTTGTTGGTGGTGACTGCCCCTGCATCCCCGGCAGCACCGAGATTTTTGGTGGGAAAAAAGCTGAAACATCCCACATCACCAAAACTGCCCACGGCCTGGTCCTGCCATGTGGCTCCTGTTGCCTGGGCACAGTCTTCGATCACCCGGAGGCCATGGGCGGAGGCCATGGCCATGACCCGGGTCATATCGACTGGTCGACCAAACAGATGGACAGGAATTAAAGCCTTGGTGGCTGGGGTGATCGCCGCCTCGATTTGATCGAGATTGATCAAATACGTGTCGGGATTCGCATCGACGAAAACCGGTTCAGCTCCAACGGAACTGATCGCTTCAGCTGTCGCAAAGAAACTGAAGGCACAAGTGATCACCTGATCCCCTGGACCAACACCGAGTGCACGCAGAGCAAGGATCAGGGCATCGGTGCCGCTGTTACAGCCCACGGCATGACGGGTACCAACGTTGTCGGCAAAGGCCTGTTCAAAAAGTTGGATCTGGGCTCCACCGATGTATTGACCGCTGCGCAGCACTTCCAGCACTGCCTGCTCGAGGTCTGAGCCCAGATCGTTGATCTGCTGGCTGAGGCTGAAAGGAGGCACTTGCATGAACGCCACCTTAAGCCGATCCATTCGGTGTCGGTCAGCCGAACCAGCTCGGTTCCTGGCCGGGATGCCATTTCACATTGCATCCAACGGAAGCGATTTGCTGAGGATTCACCGGTTGATCATTCAGAACGGCGTTGATGGCTTGGCGCAGGTCAGCGCCATTCAAGGGTTGGTCGTTGCCGGGTCGGCTGCCGTCGAGCTGGCCGCGGTAACGAAGGCTGTGTTGATGGCTTTCTGTTTGGGCGAACAGATAAAACTCCGGTGTGCAGGCGGCTTGAAGAGCTTTGGCCAGCGTCTGTTCCTGATCCATCAGGTAAGGGAAGCGCCAGCCGTGTCGTGTGGCCTGATCCGCCAGTTGATCGGCGCCATCCTGGGGGTGCGTGATCAGGCTGTTGCTGCTGATGCCCACCATTTGAATGGTCTCTCCAAAGTCCTGTTCCAGGCGCGTGAGTTCCGGTTCGATGTGCTTGACAAACGGGCAGTGTGAGCAGATCACCATCAGCAGAATCGGCCGTTCATCCAGATCGTTGCTGGCGAGCTCACTGCTCTTTGCTGTGGGCAGGGAGAAGGCGGGCAGACCCGTCTCCAGAGGAAGCATCGTGGAAGGGGTCAGCGCCATGGTTCCGATGCAGGAACAGAAAGTCCCTATCAGGATGGCGGTCTGGGGAAGCAATCGAGATGACCATGCCAAGGCCAGGGGAGTCACCGTCAGCCTGGGCGTCGATGGCACTGCTTGTTCTTGCCGGTTGCTCCACCAACACGCCCAGTTCAGCCCCCTGGAGCGTCTTCCCTTTGCCGCGCAGTTCTCCGCACGATGGCCTGGCGGTGGTGAGCCAGCCGGATGGCTACGGCCTGCACATTTTTCTGGAGACAGACACCAGTGATTCCAAGCTGTGCAAGCCGCGCTGGATTCCAGACCCAGCACGGCTCTTCAATGGCCGCGGGACAGCACCGTTCAGCTCAGGTCTGGCATCGCGTCAGGAATTCTTCGAGGCAATGCGGCGAAAGGATGTTCTGGACGCTGTGAAGCAGGAGCTTGAGCTGCTTTGCACGGCCCGGGCACCGCAGGCACGTTGGCAATGGGTCGATCCACCCCGTTCTGAGGCAGAGGTGTCACCTGTTCAGCTGCCGGCTCTGGAGGAGCCTGAACTTCTCACCAACCCAAACGAGGAACTGAAACGGCAGAAGGCCTTGCTGGGGGACGACACCGACACAGATGGTCGGGCCAGACTCTGAATTCAGAAAGCCGACCAGACAACCGGTTCCGCCTCGCGCCAGTAGCGGCTGAAACGACCCAGCCGGGGAGGCCTTGGCAGGTTGACGAATGGTTCTCCGTCGAGGATCCAGAGGGGCAGCTCCCGATCGATGGAGGCGGCGATGCGATTCAGGCGAGGGTCCACCGCTCCACTGGTGACAACGCCATCAGCACCGTGGCGATGGGCAAACGCCACAACTTCCTTCACCACATCGCCTTTGCGGATGGTGACGGGAAGTTCAAGACAACATTCGTACAGGAAGCCAAGCCGCTTGCGGCTGATCCGCTGATGTGCGATCCAGGTTTGATCGAACACAAACAGCGCCGGCGTCTGGGGCCAGTCCTCGAGAGCGGGATTGGCAGGGCCGAGGGCTTCCTCATGCACCCACACAATCGGATGGCTGAGATTCATCGCTGGCTTCCCTTTTTGTGGTGGCCCTGCGCCTTGTCGCTGCGATGTCCGGAACGTCGCGTTGGAACACCACGCACGCTTGGTTGCACGGCAAACAGTTGGCTCTCCAGGTGCGCATAGCTGCCCTCAAATGGGCAGTGTTCAGAGCTGGGGCAGCTGTTGCAGAAACGGCCGTTGCTGTAGCGCTCGAGGTTGTCCCTGTTGAAGAAGTAAGGCTTGTGGCTGAAGGTGCTGGCAACCCATTGCCAGCTGAGGTGGTTGCTGGCGGGGTCACCATCCAGCAGATGCTCGAGGAACCAATCGGCTCCCGCTTTCCAGTGCACCTTGCGCCAATGCACCAGCCAGGCCGCCATCCACATGCGGGCGTGGTTGTGCAACCAGCCGTTGGTCACCAGTTCGTGCTGGAAGCCGTCCATGCAGGCCAGTCCGGTTCGCCCTTCACGAACGTCATCGGGAAGCTCTTGGGCGTAGCTGATGGCGTCATGGCCGGTCTTGATCGCTTCCTGGTCGTCCTCGATGCGATCCCCCAGCTCATGCCACATCCGCTGCCAGAAATCGCGCCAGCCCAGCTCGTTGATCAGTTTGCCGCCCTCCTCACGGCTGCGAATCCGTTGAAACATCGCGTCGCGCACCTCAGCCAGCGTCAGCACGCCGTGGCGGATGTAAGGGGATAGCCCTGTGACAGCTCCATTGAGGTGGTTGCGGCTTTTGGCGTAGCGCTTCGCATCCACGCGCTTGAGTGCTTTGTCTGCAGCTTGACGTCCACCCTGAATCGGGCTGATGCGCCCCTGAGCTTCAGGGAACTCGTGTGCCAGCAGCTGATCGAGGTCGTTTCGTGAAGCGAACTGCCGTGGCAGATCGCCGCTGATTGAGGTTGATGGAGCGGTGGTCACCGGCTTTTGGCAGCAACGGTTGGGAGATCTTGGCGAGTGATGGGGGAGAATCGCGCGATTCCAACCCGTTCCGGTCCGCCTGATGCTGCTTGATCTCACCGGCAAGAAGATCCTCGTCACCGGCATCGCCAACAACCGCTCGATCGCATGGGGCATCGCTCAGCAACTCAAAGCCGCTGGTGCCGAGCTCGGCATTACCTATCTCCCGGATGAGAAGGGACGCTTCGAGGCCAAGGTGCGTGAGCTCACTGCACCCCTCGAACCCAGCCTGTTTCTGCCCCTGAATGTTCAGGATGCCGAGCAAATGGCCGGTGTCTTCGCTGAAATTAAAGAGAAGTGGGGCGTTCTCGATGGCCTGGTGCATTGCCTTGCTTTCGCGGGCAAGGAGGAACTGATCGGTGATTACAGCGCCACCACCTCTGAGGGTTTTGCCCGAGCTCTCGAGATCAGCGCCTACTCGCTGGCACCCCTCTGTGCCCATGCCAAACCCCTGTTCAGCGAGAAAGCCGGGGTGGTCACGCTTACTTACCTCGGCGCTGAACGCGCTATCCCCAACTACAACGTGATGGGTGTGGCCAAGGCCGCTCTGGAAGCGTCCGTTCGCTATCTCTCCGCCGAGCTCGGCCCTGACAAGCAGGTGCGCGTTAATGCCATCAGTGCCGGCCCGATCCGTACCCTGGCCAGCTCCGCGATCGGCGGCATTCTCGACATGATCCACAACGTGGAGGAGAAGGCACCCCTGCGGCGCACCGTCACTCAGATGGAAGTGGGTGGTACCGCGGCCTTCCTGCTCAGCGATCTGGCCAGCGGCATCTCCGGTCAAACGATCTATGTGGACGCCGGTTACTGCATTAACGGCATGTGATTCAGTCTCGAGGCCCCAGGGACGTTCTGAGGCTGACCTGGTGGATGATCCGGCATGAGCAGCGTTCTCTGCTGATTGCCACCGCCGTTTGCCTGGTCACTCTTCCTGTTCACGACACCATCGCGGCGGTGCTGTTGCCGGAAGACCTGCTCCAGGTTCTGGGATTTCTGCTCGCCTTCTTCCTCGGTTTCCGCTTCAGCCAGGCCTACAACCGCTGGTGGGAAGCCCGGGTGCTCTGGGGTGCGCTGGTGAATGAAAGCCGGAACTGGCGGGATCTGCTCACCACCGTGCTGCCGCGTCGATCGTCATTCGCGATCCGGCAGCGGCTGCTGCAGTTGGAGGTGTTGCTCGTCTGGTGTGTGAACGCCAGCTTGCGAACACGAGATGGACAGATCGGCTCCCTGCCTTCAGCGGTTCAGGGGCTAGCCGAATCCCTGCGCATTCAAGATCCATCAGTGCAGCTGGTGCTGCAGGTCATGGCCCGCCATCAAAGAGAGCTGGTCGAGCAACAACAGCTGAACAGCATCGAGCGTGCTGATCTGATCCACGTGCAGCAGGAGCTGACCCGTGCCATCGGTGGTCTTGAGCGCATTCGCAGTCAGCCTCTGCCGGCGTCGTCGACCTTCTGCATCAGAGCCCTGACCTGGGTTTATGGCTACCTCGTGTTCCTCAAGATGGATGCGCTGGGTCTGCTCAGCGCTGCCGTTGTGGGTTGGCTGGCATTCCTGACCTTGCTGATGGCCGAGCGGATCGGCATGTTTCTGGAAAACCCGTTCCGCGATCCAAGGTTTGCCCTGCCCCTTGATCGGATCTGTCAGCTGATCACAGCCAATCTGCTTGGCGATGATCATCCACTGGCACAGCATCAGAGGAACCATCCCGGTCCGGTGGTGACCTGAGGCCCGAAGCGCTTGGCGGCACCTCCCCGTTTCGCGATGATTAGTGCATTAAGTGGTGTCATCGGAGTCACGGACATGCGCAGTGGAACCGTGCATCGGGTCACCGGTGAAACCAATGTGAAGGTGCGCCTCGATCTCGATGGCAGCGGGAGCTGCCAGGCCTCAACCGGAGTGCCGTTTCTCGATCACATGCTGCATCAGATCAGCAGTCACGGTCTGCTGGATCTGGAGATTCAGGCTGTTGGTGATACCCATATCGATGACCATCACACAAATGAGGATGTGGGCATTGCCGTTGGTCAGGCCCTGGCTCAGGCCCTGGGAGACCGTCGCGGCATTCATCGTTTCGGCCATTTCGTCGCGCCTTTGGATGAGGCCCTGGTGCAGGTGGCGCTCGATTGCTCCGGTCGACCGCATCTCAGCTACAGCCTGGAGATCCCATCCCAGAAGATCGGCACGTATGACACCGAGCTCGTGAAGGAGTTCTTCGTGGCCGTGGTGAACAACAGCGGCATGACCCTGCACATCCGTCAGCTGGATGGTGTGAATTCCCATCACATCGTGGAGGCCTGCTTCAAGGCTTTCTCGAGAGCTCTGAGGATGGCCACGGAGATTGATCCCAGGCGCTCCGGAGCGATTCCGAGCAGTAAAGGCGTGCTCGAGCAGGCCGGAGCGAACTGATTTAGGCGTCCGGGACACGCTTCACAGTCCGTTACGAGAGGATGGGACAACGTTGATTGCTCCTCCGTGACCGTCACTCCTGTTCGCGCCTACAACCGCAGCGACTGGGCCAGTGCCTTCGTCAACGTGGATCAGGAACTGACGGAGGTGCCTCTGTCAGCGGTTCGTGGAACGGTGCCAACCGAGCTCAATGGCACCTTTTATCGCAACGGGCCAGGGCGTCTGGAGCGTAATGGCCATCGTGTTCACCACCCCTTCGATGGGGACGGGATGATTGCGGCCATGCGTTTTGAGAACGGCAGCGTGACGCTGAGTAACCGTTTTGTGCGAACTGAAGGCTGGCTTGCGGAAGAGAAAGCCGGCAAGGTCCTCTACCGCGGTGTGTTTGGCAGTCAGAAGCCCGGCGGTCGACTGGCCAATGCCTTCGACCTGCGCTTGAAGAACATCGCCAACACCAATGTGGTGCGTCTTGGTGATCAGCTTCTGGCGCTCTGGGAGGCCGCTGAACCCCATGCGCTCGATCCGATCAGCCTGGAAACCCATGGTCTGTCCCGGCTTGATGGAGTCTTGAAAAAAGGTGAGGCCTTCAGTGCCCATCCCCGCTTCGATCCTGGCCATCACGGCAGTCCGCGCATGGTGACCTTCGGCGTCAAGACAGGGCCACGCAGCACGATTCGTCTGATGGAGTTCGCCACCGAGGGGCCGGAGGCCGGTCGTCTGTTGCATGACCGTTCCGACAGCTTCCCCGGCTTTGCCTTCCTGCACGACTTCGCCATCACCCCCAACTGGGCTGTATTCCTCCAGAACGCCATCTCTTTCAACCCGATTCCCTTCGTGACTGGTGAAAAAGGGGCTGCTCAATGCTTGGCTTCGCAGCCTGGCGGCAAGGGACGTTTCTGGTTGATTCCGCGAGATTGCGGACGTTTTGCAGGGCAGAAGCCCCGCATCCTTGAAGCCCCCGATGGCTTTGTCTTCCATCACCTCAATGCCTTTGAGGATGGCGATCACGTTGTCGTTGAGAGCATCGTTTACGACGACTTCCCGTCGATCGGCCCGGATGAGGATTTCGTTGAGGTGGACTTTGACAAGGTCCCCGAGGGCATCCTGCATCGCTGCCGTCTGGATCTCAGCCGCGAGACCGTGAAAAGCGAGCGCATCAGTGAGCGCACCTGCGAGTTCGCCATGGTGAATCCACAGCGACAGGGTCTCAGTTCTCGCTACGCCTGGATGGCGGTGGCGGAACGGGACACCGGTAATGATCCACTGCAGGCCATTCAGAAGCTGGATTTGAGTAGTGGTGAGACCCAGACCTGGAGTGCGGCTCCCCGCGGATTTGTCAGTGAACCTCTGATGGTGCGGCGGCCCGGTGCTGATTCAGAGGACGATGGCTGGGTGCTGGATTTGATTTGGAACGGTTCCCGTGATGCATCAGATCTGGTGATTCTCAATGCGAGGGATCTCTCTGAGGTGGCTGTGCTCGAGCTGCCTCTGGCGGTTCCCCATGGCCTTCACGGCAGCTGGTCAGATCTGTGAACATCTCAACGCTGTTCTGACATCCCTGAGTCGCGAATTCACAGCTCCCTGGAGCTACAGCTGAAACAGCTGCCGCCATGGGTTGTTCTTTCAAACGTCTCGAAGCCATCGCGCCTTGGCGTTGTCTGTGCTGACAGCTTCAGTCGCTGCGATTCTCTTGCCTGCTCCTGCAGCGGTGCAGGCGGATGAGCCTCCTTGCAGCGGCACTGTGCTGCAGCTTTCGGTGGCGGAACAGGGCACAACATCAGCGGTCCGTTTTCGTTTCTCACTGGCTCTGATGGCTGAAGGCAGCAGTGAGAAAGCCGCTCTTCAACAGCTGCAGGAGAGATTGAGACGTCTGCGCCTCGCGCTAGAGCCCCTGGTTGTTGGGACGTTGTCGGTTCCTGCCCCATCCACCCATCAGCGTGGCAACCAGGTTGATGCTGACCGGCAACACACGGCCAGTACGGGTGTGTCCGGTGAAGTGAAGCGCAGCAAATACAACGCTCTGATTGAGGCTGTTGGTGGATTGCCAGGCGTTCGCCTTCAGGGAATGACATCTCAGGCGGACGCAAGCGAAGCGGAGCTTGTGCAGCAGCGCCTCACCGTGGCGGCGCTTCGCCGAGGAACGGCGGAGGCGGAAGCGATGGCTGCAGCGATCGGCGTCGCTCGGGTGCGTTTGCTGCGGATCAACCGTCAGGATGCGATGGTGCGTCCCCGTGCGATTGCTCTGGAGACGGCGCGATCAGGATTCAGACCCGGAGAAGCACCAAAACCTGCGCAAACACTGCGTCTGCAGCTGGATTACTGCCTGAGTGATGGATTAGAGGGGAAGGGACTGGTTGGGGTCGTTTAGGCCCAGCAGAGCAAGACGATCGTGGGCTTGCAGATCCTGCGGGTGTGTTGATTGGTCTGTTGTGACTGAGAACCAGGTTTCACCTGGATCCTGGATGACGATCGGCTCTGTGAGGGGCTCGATTGCCCTGCGTTGGGCGTTGGGACTGAGGCGCCTGGATCCATTGGTTCCGTACAAGGCACGACCTAGTGCTTTGAGCTGCCGGTTGTTGAGCGTGTTCCAAACGGCATCGGGCAAGGCGTTGATCTGCTTGCGATTGAGCTGATTGAACTGCTTTGGGGTGAGCTTGCTGAGTGCCTTTGTGGGGAGGGTTTTGAGCTGTTTGGGGGTGAGATTGTTGGAGGGCAGTTTGCGCAGCTGTTTGTTGGTCATCGCTGCGACGAACTGAGTGGAGAGTTTGCTGATCTGTGTTGGTTGCAGGGCTTTGATGGTTTTGGGCGTCAGTTTGCGCACCTGCTTTCCCTGCATGGCGTTGATCAGCGTGGTTGCCATGCTTGTGAGCTGAGAGGGTTTGAGAGCTTTGATGGCGCTCGGTTTGATGTTGGCGATCTGTTGCTGAGTGAAGCTGCCGATCACGTCAGGCTTGAATTTCGATAGTTGCGCAGGCTTGAGCGCGCTGATGCTGGCGGGGCTCAGCTGTTTCACCTGCTGAGTGCTCAGGATGGCAATGGTTGTAGGCGGCAGGGCTGCAATTTGGTTTGGCTTGAACGTGGCGATCTGATCAGGCAGCAGGGATGGGATGTTTTTTTCGTTGTTTGGGCCCGAAGTGGGTGGCTTGGTGGGGCCAGGAGGCCGTGTAGGCCTAGTAGTCGGTGCTGTCGGCTGTACGGGGCCAGGTGGCTGTACGGGGCCAGGTGGCTGTGCGGGATCAGGTGGCTGTACGGGGCCAGGTGGCTGTGTGGGACCAGGAGCCGGAGTGGGTATGGGAGTTCGCGGTCGCCTTGGGGCAGGTGCCGGTGCTGGGGCGCCACCACCACCGCCACCACCACCACCACCACCGCCACCACCACCGCCACCACTGGGTGAGGGTGCGGGGGTTGGAGCGGGTGTTTGAGAAATCCCCGAAACCGTGATGCCGTTACCGGAGAGATCGGCAATGTCGGCGCTGCTGTCAGCGCCGGGAGCCCAGTCATCTGCAGCGGCGATGTTGTAAGTGGTGCCTTGGGTGGAGGCGGTGCCGTTCTTATTGAGCAGGAAATCGAGGTTGCTCTGATCGGTGCTGTTGAGTGTGATGCTGGCGGCTGTCGCCGATGTCAGCTCAACGTCGCCGGTGGTGAGGGTGTAGGTGATGCCGGAGCCACCGGTGATGGTGAGCTTGGAGACGTCGATGTCGTTGCTGGAACCTGCATAGGCGGGCAGGTTGCTGCCGCTGAGGGCGAGAACACCGCTGGAATCGTTGTAGGTGGCGGATGTCAGCGTTGGCGCGGTTGAGCTGGGGTTGCCCGACCCATCGGTCCGCACAATTAGCGTCTCCTCATCGAAGTCTCCGGCGTTAATGCCCTGCAGCAGAACCGATCCCACGGACGCGACGCTGATCAGCGCATCACTCCCGGACTGGGAGATCGAGTAATCCTGGCCGTTTTCGATGCCAACAGCATCTCCGCTTGCAGCGGAGAAGTCGGTGATCAGGTCATCGCCGCCACCGAGCTGGAACTGATCGGCACCGGTGCCGCCGGTGAGGGTGTCGTTGGCATCGCCGCCGATCAGGCGGTTGGCGCCGCTGTTGCCGATGAGTGTGTTGGCGAGGGCATTGCCCGTGGCGTTGATGTGGCCGGAGCCCGTGAGGGTGAGTTGCTCGACGTTGGCAGGGGCGGTGTAGGTCACCGAGGCCTGGATCAGATCGGTGCCTTCTGAGGAGGATTCAGTGACAACGTCTGAGGTGGAATCAACGACGTAGGTGTCATCACCGGCGCCACCAATGAGGGTGTCGTCGCCGGTGCTGCCATCGATGGAGTTGTTGCCGGTGTTGCCGGTGAGTGTGTTGTCGAGGGCGTTGCCAGTGGCGTTGATGTTGCTAGAGCCCGTGAGGGTGAGTTGCTCGACGTTGGCGGGAGCGGTATAGGTCACCGAGGCCTGAATCAGATCAGTGCCTTCTGAGGAGGATTCAGTGACGACAGTGGTGGCATCCGAGATGACGTAGGTGTCGTCTCCAGCCGCTCCAATGAGGGTGCTGGCAGCAGAATTTCCTGTGAGGGTGTTGTTCGCTGAGTTGCCGGTGGCCGTTCGTGCTGTTGCGCCGGTGATCTCGATATTTTCAACATTGCTTGCAGTGGTGAAGTCCACTGAGGTTTGGATCAGATCGGTCCCTTCGCCGCTGGATTCAGTGACAACATCCGAGCTGGAATCAACGACGTAGGTGTCATCTCCGGCGCCACCGGTCAGCGTGTCAGCGCCAGTACTGCCATCCAGGGTGTTGTTGGCAGAGTTGCCCGTCAATGTGTCTGCACCACTACCACCGATGGCTTTTTCGATCACCGTGCCTGCAGCAATCACAAGGTTGCCGATGTCGCCGGCAATGTTGGAGGGATACAGGCTGGATGCGGATTCATCCGTTGATCGGAGATCAATCGATTGGTCATTGCTGAAGCCACTGAAATCAAAAGTGTCCGTTCCTGATCCATCAAGAATGGTGAAAGCTGTTGAACTGATCCAATCTTTTAAATCCGAAAAGATCTCACTCGTGGATGAATTAATGTTGGTGTTGTATCCATAGGTTGTGTCTCCAGTGAAGGCATTGCTGATGCTGAATCCTTGTGGACCGTATAAATCATCAAAGGCGATCCAGTCCACCGCCATTGGTGAACTTAAAAAGGAGTAAGTTGCTGTGATTGATGTGTTCTCATTTTGAGAGAAATACGACATCATGGTGGTTTGCCATGAGTCATTGGCGTATTTGGCGTCGCTGCTGTAACTGGCAGAGCCGTTGTAATCGCCCTGGTGGCCTAGCCCTAATCCGTGGCCAATTTCATGCAGAATGGTTTGGAAGGTGTAGTTGCCATAGCCACTGCGTCCACCATGCCAGCTTGAGGACACGTTGACATTCACATAGTTGATGTTCCCAGAGAGTGAGCTTGAGGATGCATAGGCACCTGAGTATGCATCTCCAAAGCGGAAATCAGCGTCCGAATTTGATGTGCTCTGGAAATCAATGCCTAAAGCATCTTCAAAAATTTTGAAGGCTTCATCAACGAGTAATGCTCTTGCAGAAGAGATACCGCTGCCGTCAAAATTATTGCCAGATGTGTTGTACGTAATAACGCCGTTTTTTGCATATGTCCCTGTATTTGTCAGGTTGAACTTCCTGGGGCTGCTGCTGAAATCACTCCAAAATCCAGACCTTAAATACGTTGCCAGCGTGACATTGGAGCCTGCGGCCCCAGCTGATATCTTCTCATCGCTTTGATTGGCGAGAATGAGTTCGCCAAGCTTGGTGATATCCGCATCCGGCAATGTGCGGCAGCAAATGCAGCCGGCAGGATGACCAAACAGGACTTTCCTCGTTAAATCATCTGATAGCGATTGAATAGGTCCGAGGTTCGAGTTGTTTATTGCATCACTGAACTTGTTTCGCATTGAAGCTGCTGCTTCCTGCACCTTGGATTTTCATCCTAATCCTGAGAAATTGATGAGTGAACGGCAATCCTCAATTTGTCGGGTTTTGATGAGCTCGGTTCAGGCGTGACTCCTTCCAGGCCAGCCTCGGTGCCAGCCAGAGAGTTGCCAGCACAAGGGGGGTGACTGGCACCGCTGTAATCACGATGAAGGCCTGCAATGCATCGATCGAGGTGCTGTCTCCAAGGCCTGTGCCGATGCGCAGCAGCACGAGGGTGAGGCTGCCGATCATCAGAGCCCAGAACAACCGCAGCGGTGCTGGCGGCTCATTGCGGCCGCTCACCACCATCGCAGCGGCGTAACTCATGGAGTCGGCACTCGTGCACATGAACAGCACTACCAGCACCAGGCCAATGGGGATCAGTAGTCCGGCCAGGGGCAATTGACTAAGGATGGCCAGCAGTGCCGCGGCGGCTCCGTTCTGAGCCAGGGCATCACTGATGCCTCCTCCTGCCAGTTCCAGGTGCATGCCTGTTCACCCAAGCAGGGTGAACCAGAGGTTGGTCACGATCGGGCAGAGGATCGCCACTGCCAGCACCAGTTCACGGATGCTGCGCCCCCGGCTGACGCCGGCGGTGAAGAGCCCCATCAGGGGGGCATAGCCGAGGAACCAACCCCAGTAGAAAACCGTCCAGCCGTTCACCCAGTTGTCGGGAATCGCATTGGGGGTAAGAGCCATCTGTGGCAGATGGATCAGGTAGGTGAAAAAGCTGCTGAAGAAATGCTGGATTAGCCATAGGCCTGGGCCCAGCAGTAAGAGGCCCGCCGCCATGGCCAGGGTGAGCCACACGTTGAGCTCTGAGAGCCATTTGATTCCCTTCTGTATGCCGCTGACTGTGGAGCTCGCGAACACAGCTGTGAGCAGCACCACCACCAGGGATTGCAATCCGGCACTGTCGGAAAGCCAGGGCAATTGTCCAGCGGCGTTGCTGAGCTGTAGGGACAGGAAGCCCAGAGGGCCAACAGTGCCGGCGATCGCGGCCACCACAGACAATCCATCCGCCAGATCACCCAGGGGGCCATCCACCCAGCCCCGCGGCACGATATTGACCAAAAGCGTTCTCGGACGCAGGGGTTCTCCTCGGCGTTCCATCATCGAGAAGGTGATGGTGGTGGTGGTGGCGACCAGGGCCCAGGCCAGGAACCCCCAGTGCAGAAAACTCACGGCCAGGGCTGGATCCACCGCTGCCGCCGTGCTGGCTTTGACACCTTCGAACACCGGTGACGGGGTTTGAAAGTGAAACAGCGGTTCGGCCGCGGACCAGAACACGCCACCTCCCGCCAGCAGGGTGCAGATCAGCACTGCGCACCAATCAAAGAATTTCAGGCTCGGCTTGGCCTCCTCACCCCCAAGCCGGACTTTCCCGACAGGGCTGATGGCAAGGATCAACGCGATCAGAAACAGCAGCACCACCGTCCACTGCCAGACCCCACCCAGGGCATTACTGACAACGGCTTGGCCGCTTTCGGTGAACTGCTTGGCCAGGGCCAGGTCAAGGGCAGAGACCAGCAGAAAAATCAGTAGGGGAACGGCGCCAACCCAGAGAGGGTTTTCCCGCAGCCAGGGGCGGGGGGGCGTGGCGCTATCAGGCATGGACACAGGTTTAGAGACGAACGGCTTTGCGCTGGTGGCTCCAGCAGGACAGATCAACAGCAGGCGTGTTTCCGCTGGCAAGACGGGCCAGAGAGTCGCCGATCAACGGGGCGAACTTGAAGGCTTGGCCGGATCCGCCAGCAAACAAGCTCAGAGTTGGTGTCAGTCGATCGAGGATGAAATTCACATCGCTCGTCATTGAGTAAGGACTGATCACGGTTTCGACCCGTTCTTGAATGCCTTCCACTTCGTTGAACAGGAAGGTGTCGAGCAGTTCCACGAGCCGTGGAGGCGGCTCGGTGGCCATGGCATTGGGCTCGGCTACGCGGAGCACCTCCGGAGCCCAGTCGATTCCGGCTTTGATCCGCGGTCGGCCATCAGCCGTGTGGCTGAGAACGGGGAAGCCGTAATACAAGCCACCGTCGTCGCCGCGTTCCTGCTGGAAGCAGAACCACTGGGGATAGCGATCGGCCAGGGCTGGATCGACGGTGTAGTGGGCCCAGAGCATTGGCCAGACCTCGAGTTTCGGTGCCAGCCCCAACGGAGCCAATAGCAGCTGACTCCAGATGCCGCTGGTCACCACAACCTGGCCAGCGCTGATGTGATGGCCGTTCTCGAGGGTGATGCCCGCGCCATCCGGATCAATGCCTGCCACAGGGCAGTGTTCGACCAGGCGATGCCCCGCCTTTCGAGCTGTGCGGATCCAGTGGGCGATCACCTTGTCGCTACGTACCGCGCCGGCAGTGGGCTCGAAGAGTCCGGTGAAGTCCGGTTTCGGGTTCAGGGGAAACCGTGTCTTGATCTCTTCAGCACTGAGGGCTTCATAGGGGATGCCCTGGTCGTCCATCACCCGGCGAGCACCGGGAATCGACCCCTCGATGGTTTCTTCATCCCAGCTTTCGCCATAGAAGAGGAGACCATGCGTTTCGCGCAGGGGTTCACCCGCCAGGACCTCTTCCTGTCGCCATAGCCGGTTGGCTTCCTGAGCTAGCCGGCAAAGCACTGGATCGGAATACATCTCCCGGAACATCCGGGTTTCGCCGAAGCTGCTGGCACCGGCGTGGGCCAGGGTTTTGGCCTCGAGAAGGACGACATCACCGATGCCGTGGCGTGCCAGAGCAGCGGCACAGCTGAGGCCAGCCATTCCTCCGCCGATGATCACAACGGAGGTTGTCTGAGGCAGGTCCGCAGGAGTGGTCATAGAAGTTCTCCGAAACTGAGCCCAATCGGGTCGTTGGATCGTTCCGCTGCCACATGGACGAGGGCTTCGCTGACGGAGATTCCCTGCTTCCGTTGCTCCAAGAAGTTCATGGCTCGCTGACGCACTTCGCCTCGCACGAACGCATAAACCTCTTCAGGACCAGCATCTTTCCAGGCCTCAGGTGAGAAGCGTTCGATCGAATCGGCGATCACCGCACCGGCATTCACCAGCGGGTCAGGCAGCACCTGGATCCCGCGCTGACGAAGTTCCTCCGCGAGTTGTGGGTGCTGAAAAGGAGCATTGGCGGCCGGTACGACGGCAGATGTACGAATAGCTCTCGTCATCTCGGCTGTGATCAGGCCGGAAATCGAGCAGGGCACCAAAAGATCCAGCTTGAGTTGCCACCAGGGGCATCCCTGAGGCAGGGGTGTTGCGCCAGGAACGGCTGCTCGCTCTCGGCTGAGATCCACGGTGAACACTGTCCAGCCGTGGCGCGCAAGCGTGCGCGCCACCGTGCCGCCCACGGCGCCGCAGCCATGCACCAGAACGCGACCTGGCTTGGCATCTTTGAGTTCCGCGTTGAGAGCCGCTTCAACGGCGCCGAGGGTGCCATGGGCGGTGGCGGCACTGGCGTCAACAGGGCTGCCCACCGCAGCCAGAACATGTGGGGTGAGCGCCGTCAGGCGCTCCATGTCCTCCAGGCTGGTGTTCAGATCGCAACCGGTGATCATCGAGCCCTCCAGGGACTGCAGCAATTCAGCGGTGATGCTGATCAGCTCGTCCTTGACGGCTCCCGGTTCCTTGGCTCGCGCCACGATCTTTCCGCCTGCGAAGCCGGTTCCATAGAGATCGTGCTTGTACGTCATCAGCCCCGCCAGGCGTTCCCCATCGGCGATACAGGCCGCATCCGTCGGGTAATTCAGCAGGCGTAGCCCACCGTTTGCAGGCCGTTCGGAATTGGTGTCCTCGGCAACCACGAACACCGACAGGTGCTCGGAGACGTGTTCGGCCAGCACCGAAATGTTCGGGCTCGGTTGGGTCTTCGTTGCCATCAGGCCACTTTCTCCATCATCTGATGGTGCTCGACATAGTCGAGACTCCACTCGTTGGGGGCCTCGGCGATGCGTTGCTGCAGCCGAGCAAAAACCATGTCTGCAGCTGCATCACCGGCAGCACCAGCAAAGCTGTGGCGGCTCCAGCTGCGGATCGTCGCCATCAGGCCGGCGGCAAATGCTGCAGTGTCTCCGTCTTTGTCCCAGCGCCGGCGGTAGGGGCAGGTCACATAGACAGTCCGCTCATCCACCAACCGCAGACCGTTGCGGTATGCGGCGCTGCTCTCGTCTTTCAAGGGAGCCATGAACTCCTCTGGAGATTTGTAGAAGTTCAGAATGGTGCCGTTGCGGTACTGCTCGTCGTTGATCAAGCCCTCATCGGCCATGCCGCGCCAGATCTGATGAAGCTGGTCATGAACATTGCGGGTTCGGCCGCCGTTGTGGCCGAGATAACGCCCTTCTCCGTCGCGGGAGAGGTTCACTGTCAGCAGGCGGCCGCCCACGGTGAGTTCACGGCTGCGCAGTTCAAGGATGTGGTTCCAGTCCTTCATCGCCTGGGCGGTGAAACGCTCCAAAGCATCCGCATCGCCAGAGGCCAGCACGTGGGTGTGGCTGTCGAGTGGCCCCGGTGAAGCACTGAGCCAGTGCATCGCCGTGGCGGAAAAGCCAAAGCCCACCGTGTTTGGAGCCACGGAGGGCTCATAGAAGCTGCGGGCACTCACTAGCACCGTGGGCTTTGGAGTACGGGGGATCTGAAGCGCCAGGTTCTCCGCCAGCGCGATGTTGTCATTGCTCGGCAAGTCGTTGCCAATCAATGTCAGATGCGCATCAGGCTGGTTTGCGTGCAGGCGATCCAGCACCTGGTTCCAGAGTCCGACAGCCGTTCCTCCATCGGCGGCTCCGTAATCGATCAGAACATGGCTGTCAGAGACACCCATGTGATTGACACAAGTCAAGGCCCAGTCAGAGGCGGCTTCGATGCACAGAAGAGCGCCCTCGGTCTGTGCGCTGTAACCCGTGGTCATGGCGATGGCCATAGACCTCGTCAGCGGCAGGCCTCACCGTACAGACCATGGTCTTCAGGACCCTTGATCAACTCATCAGCTTCAGATCTCCTGGAGCAGGCGCCGCAACTGCGGTTCCAGAAGCGTGAAGGCCTTGCCGCGGTGTCCGTGTTGTTTTTTTTCCGCCAACGGCATCTCCGCAAAGGTTCGACCGGTGCCGGTCACCTCAAAGATCGGGTCGTAGCCGAAGCCACCCTCGCCACGGGGTTCTGTGGTGATGATCCCCTCGCAGCGACCTTCCACTTCCAGCAGCGGCTGCCCTCCCGGCTCGGCGATGCAGAGGGCTGCACAGAACCTGGCGCAACGGTTGCTTTCACCAGTCAGTGCCCGGAGCAATTTGGCGATCCGTTCCGGATCACTAGGGGCGTAACGGGCTGAATGCACTCCTGGGGCTCCGCCAAGAGCCGTCACGCTTAATCCTGAGTCGTCCGCCAGGGCCCAATGGCCGGTGAGGCGCGCGACGGTTTGCGCTTTGATGCGCGCGTTCGCCTGAAAGGTCTCGCCGGTCTCGTCAACGTCAAGACCGTCGGGCTGGGCTTCGATGCTCAAAGGCAGGCCGTCGAGCAAGCCCTGGAATTCACGGATCTTGCCCTTGTTGCCGCTGGCGATCACCAGGACGCGGTTGTGATCGCTCATGTGGCTTCCGCGAGGTCGCGGGCCCAGCCGAGTACGGAGGCGACCCGTTGTGGATCAGGCCCTTCGCAGTAGAGCCGCAGCAGGGGCTCGGTGCCGGAGAAGCGCAGCATCAGCCAGTGACTGGGCCCCAGCCGCAGCTTCACGCCATCGGTGCTGATCACCTCCTGGACCGGCAAGCCAGCGACCTCCGTTGGGGGCGCCTCAGCCAGCAACCCTTCCAGGCGACGGCGCGCCTCCATATCCGCCAGTCGCAGATCGAGGCGGTCGTAGTGACTGGCCCCACCATGGCGTTGCTTCAACGCATCGAGCCGTGCACCGAGGGCCTGGCCACCCTCCACCAGCGCTTCGAGAACCAGCAGAGCTGCAAAGAGGGCATCACGCTCCGGCAGATGCATTCCGAAGCCAACCCCTCCTGACTCCTCGCCGCCGACCAGAACGTCACCAGCAAGCATTTCGGCAGCGATGTACTTGAAACCGACGGGGAGTTCGATCACGTCACGTCCGTGGTCCTCCGCGACGAGGCGCATCAGGTCTGATCCACTGACGGTCTTCACAACCGAGCCGGGCAGGCCGCGGGCGCCTGCCAGATGATCAATCAGCAGGGGCATCAACAGCTGGGTGCTGCAGAACCGACCGGATTCATCCACGGCGGCGATCCGATCTCCATCGCCGTCGAACACCAGCCCAACGGCTGGACGTCCCGTTGAAGCGGCTTCCTTAACGCTGATGATCAACGCATCGAGGTATCGCTCCAGCGGTTCCGGGGGATTGCCGCCGAACAGGGGGTCGCGTTCGCTGCGGATCTCCTCCACCAGCGCCTGGGCGTCAGCACCCAGCAGTTCCGAGATGCAGCCAGCGGCAGATCCGTGCATCGGATCGACGATCACCTTGAGGTTCATGGCCTTCAGCCCCTGCACCAGAGCTCGAATATCAAGTTTTCGTTTCAGCCCATCAAGGTGCTCGCCTCGTCCGTCGAAACGATTCACCTTCTGCGGGATCGGCGCTGTGATCCCGCCGGCGGCCAGGCGCTTCTCAACCGCAGCCGTGAACTCCCCCTCCACGGAACCGCCAAAGGGGCCCTTGATCTTGAGCCCAAGCCATTCAGGAGGGTTGTGGCTGGCTGTGATCACCAGGGCACCGAGGGCCTGACGTTCCACCACCGTCCAGCTGCAGGCCGGTGTCGGAACGGCCGTCTCCGTCAGAAGGGGTTCCAGTTCGCAGCCGCGCACAGCCGCTGCAATCGCTTCTGCCAGCTCCGGAGCGAGGAACCTTCGGTCGTAACCGATCACCACGGTGCGGCTGTTGAGCCCGTCCGGCGCGCTGTGTGCCAGCTCCTGGGCAGCGGCCGCTGCCACCGGCAGAAGCCGCTCGACCGTGATGTCGACACCCAGGACTCCGCGCCAGCCATCGGTGCCGAAGCGGATCGGGTTTGGGTCCAGAGGCAGTGGGGCCGAGGACATGGGTTCGCAGGCAGTGATCAGGATTTAGCAGCTGGTCGCCGTAGGGTCGCTCGATGGGTGACACCCCGCCTGCCGCCAACGTCCTCACCGATCGTTTGCTGCGCAGTTGGCTGCGCTGTCGGCGCAAGGCCTGGCTTGATCGTCACGCGGATCCCTCCGATCGCCGATGGACAGCGCATCGCAACCTCCAGCTTGATGATCAGCAACGGTGTTTTGTCGCTCTGCTGCCACAACCTCCAGGTCACGGTGAGGCGGCCTGCCGCAGTGGCGCCAAAGGAGTTGTGGGTTTGCGCCTCAAAGGCTCAGGACCGGCCGACATGGCGTTGGAAGCACATCCACCGCTGTTGTTGAAAGTGCCGGGTGAGAGCCGCTGGGGCCGTTTTGCCTACCAACCGGTCCTTGCGCGCCAGGGGCGACGCCTCACCCGTGAGCACCAACTGCCGTTGGCGCTCAGTGCTCAGCTTCTGGAATCGGAGCAGCAGGCTCCTGTCCCTGAACTGCTGGTTGTCGGAGGAGGTGGCCGTCGCCTCGAACGCGATCGTGTGCCTTTCACAGCGGGTTTGAAGCGTCAGCTCACTGATTCGCTGCGCAAGCTTGCCCAGGATCTGCAGCGGCAGAGTCCACCGGCGTTGGCCGCCGACCGCCGCAAGTGCACGCTCTGCTGCTGGCGTGGGGTCTGTGGAGAGGAGGCCTCAGCGCAGGGCCATCTCAGTGAAGTCAGTGGAATTGGCGCGAAGCGACGGGAAATGCTGATCGAGCTGGGCATTGAGGGCCTGGCGGACCTTGCGGCAGCCGATCCCGATCAGCTCGCATCGCGCATGGAGCGGTTCGGCGATCAGCACGGCGAGGTGGCTCGGGCTCTCGTCCTGCAGGCCAGAGCCCAGCGGGACAACCTCATGACCCGTCTCACAGAAGGCCCGGCTCTGCCTGAACTGATCGAGGCACCTGGGGTTCTTCTCTACGACATCGAATCGGATCCGGACGCTCGCCATGATTTTCTGCACGGCTTTGTTCGTGTACCGCGCTGCAGTGACGGTCGTTGGGATCTGGATCAGGCGCGTTATCACCCGATCCTTGTGTTGGAGCATCACGGTGAGGCGCGTTGCTGGCAACGGCTGGACCGTTTTCTTTCCCAGTACCGGGACTGGCCGATTCTTCATTACGGCGAGACCGAATCCCTGGCTCTGCGGCGGATGGGCCAGCGTCAGTCCGTGCCGGACGTTCAGCTGAAGCACCTACAGGAACGCCTGATTGATGTGCATGCCCGTGTTCGACGTTCCTGGCGATTGCCGCTCAGCAGTTACGGACTCAAATCAGTTGCAAGCTGGCAGGGCTTTCGTTGGAGTCTGCCGGGAGCGGATGGGGCCAGGGCACTGCTGTGGTGGAGGCAGTGGCTGGGTGAGGGCCCGCGGCGGCGCGGTAGCCGTTATGCCCTGCGCTGGATCCTGCAGTACAACCGCGACGATTGTCTGGCGACCTGGGCGGTGGCGTCCTGGATGGCGGGTCAGGACGCCACCGGCTGAGGTGGATCCTGAAATCCTGAAGGACGCTGCAGGATTAGCTCTTCCCCTGTCGGTCCCTGCAGGCTCGTGGCATCCAGGTGCTGGCGGCGCACCAGTGCCAGCCCGATGCAGCCTGGAGAATCACGATTCGGCAACACCGAGGTGATCAGCCCCGCTCGCGCGCCATCCCGCTTGAGCAGCGTGCCTTGGACCAGTGGGGATGTGCTGCTCCAGGTTCGGAGCTGTTGCTTCACACCCCCTTTGCTGGCCAGCTTGGCCATGGTTTCCTGCCCGAGGTAGCAGCCTTTGCTGAGGCTCACCCAGTGACTCAAGCCAAGTTCAAAGGGATTGGTTTCACCGGAGAGCTCCCCGTCGCCGCCTGGCCACCCCTGCTGCAACCGCCAGCGTTCCAGCGCATCGGCATCGGCGATGGGCCGTTGTTCCCAGAGTTCCGGCAAGGCAGCGGTCGTGTCATGCCAGATCACTTCGGAGGACTCCTGATCCGAGAGGGTCTGGAGGCGCCGTTGGGGTTGGCGTGACAGCAGGCGAACCCGGTCTGCCGGAAAAATCACCTGATCGAAGCCCTGCTGAATGCTGTTGGCATCACCGGCCAGCACCATCACGTCCGCACCGCTTTCATCGAAGCGGATTTCCAGCAGGGCTCTGAGACGTCCACTGGCCGTGAGCCAGCAACTGTGGATCAGCTCGTCCTTGTTTTTGCTGAGGTCAGCGCTGGTTTGTCCCTGCAGGAACGATTCGGCACCGGAACCTTCCAGCCGCAGCACTGGAAATTCGGCGTCCCAGCGAAGGGTCGTCAGCGAAGGCGTTTTGTTCATGACGTCAGTTCTGTGGCACAGGCCGCTACCTCAGACAGGAGAAAAAGGCTCACCAGATCAAGACCCGCCGCTTGCATCGCGGCCGCGCCCCCTTCCTCTCGATCCACGATGGTGACCACCCGCTGGACCCGGTAGCCGGCTTCCTTGAGTTGATTCACGGCCTTGAGGGACGACCCACCCGTGGTCACCACGTCCTCGAGAACCGTCACCAGAGCTCCGGATTTGGGTAGAGGACCCTCCAGCCAGGCGCCGGTTCCATGGCCTTTGGCTTGCTTTCTCACGATCAGGGCATCGAGGGAACGTCCTGCTGTTGCAGCCGTCATCGCAACTCCGCTGACCAGCGGGTCAGCACCCAGGGTGAGCCCGGCCACCGCAACCGATTCGGGTTCCACGTGGGGAAGCATGGCGGCACTCACGAGAGCGAGTCCGCTACCGCTGAGGCTCACCGGTTTGCAATTCACGTAGTGCTCGCTCTGTCGTCCCGATGCCAGGGTGAAATGTCCCCGTCGATAGGCATCCCGAGCCAGTTGCCGCAGCAGTGTCTGGCGCTGCTCCTCAGGTGTGAGCGGCATGGTGGGCATGGGGCTGGCGGCGTTGAACAACCCTTCTTAGTTTGCGTGCAGAAGGGAAAAGATCTGTGTTCCCAAGGTTGCTGTTCGCCATGGCGCTGCTTGGTGCGCCGGCTGTTGCGGGTCCTGTGATCTGCACAACCACCATGGAAGCTCCCGACCCGTCAGCGGACAGTCGTTCGCCAGTGCAGGTCACCACCTGTGAAAGCGTGGAAACCACCCGTGAACTGGTCAACCGTCGCTTTTTTACCTGGAGGGCGCCCTATGCCCGAGGTATCGACATGGTTCACCAGTTCACCGATCTGCTTGGCATTGCGGTTGGGGGGGCGGAAGGCAATCGTTTGATGGGCTTTGGTTTTCCAGATCAAGCCGTGATTTGGGATGCTTCTGCCATCGGGAACACCGTCGAAGCGCTGATCGAGGAGCAGAGCCCCGCACGCCCCTGGAGAACGATGGATCTACCGAATGGCTTCGACTCCAGCTTGGCCATGGAAGACCAGCCAAAGGGGTTCGAGATCCCTGCTGAACCAACACCACTGCAGCCGTTGTGGTAACACTTCGGAAGGTTTGAAACGCTTCGGTGTTTTGGCTTTGGGGGTCTAGCAATCTGGTGAATGCAGCGAACTCATAATTCGCCTAAGGCGAGTTCGATCCTCGCGACCCCCATTCCGTTTCAGCGATGAGGCTGCCGCTCCTGGTTCTGCTTCTGCTTCTGCCGGCCTTCTTCGCCGCCGGTGAAGTGGCTTTGTTGCGATTGCGCCCCAGTCGCGTGGAGGTGCTGGTTGATGAGGGGTTGGATGGCGCGCAGGCCATACAGCGACTGCAACGTCGGCTGCGCCGTGCCCTGATGTTGTCGCAGTTGGGAGCCACCCTGGCCCTGGTCGCGGTCGGGTGGGTGAGTCGCGGACTGGGACGGCAGTTGTGGCCTGATGGCACCCCCGGGGCCGCCTGGTTGGATGCCGGCTTGTTTCTCCTGATCGTTCTGGCCGCCAGCCTGCTGGCCGGTTTGATGCCCAAGGCCTGGGTGCTGAATCGGCCTGAGCCTGCGGCTTTGCGTCTCGCTCCGCTCCTGGAGGCTGTGATGCGGGCTCTCGCGCCTCTGCTCAATCTGCTGGATGGGTTTGCAGCTTTGCTGCTGAAGCTGGTGGGCCTGACACCCCAGTGGGATTCGCTCGTGCCTGCCTTGTCGGCAGGGGAACTGGAGACATTGATTGAGTCCGGTCGTGTGACTGGGTTGTTTCCTGATGAGCGCAACATTCTTGAGGGCGTCTTTGCTCTGCGGGACACCCAGGTGCGTGAAGTGATGGTTCCCCGTTCCGGCATGGTGACCCTGCCGGTGGATGTGCGCTTCGCCCAGTTGATGGAAGCCGTGCACCAGACCCGCCATGCACGGTTTCCTGTGATCGGTCAGTCGCTGGATGATGTGCGGGGACTGTTGGACCTTCGCCAGTTGGCGGAACTGATCGCCCTCGGCAAGCTGCGAGCCGATTCACCCCTGGAGCCCTATCTCCAGCCCGCCGTTCGCGTTCTTGAAACCAGCACGCTGGCGGAACTGATGCCGTTGATCCGCAGTGGTCATCCCCTGCTGCTGGTTGTTGATGAGCACGGAGGTACGGAAGGGCTTGTGACGGCAGCGGACCTCACGGGTGAGATCGTCGGCGATGAGTTGCAGGAGGATTGCGATGAGCCTGTGCTTGAGCAGGAGGACGGGCAGGCCGATGTCTGGATGGTGGACGGTGATTTTGAGATTTTCGAGCTCAATCGCCAGCTCAATCTCGACCTGCCGGAAGCGGACGACCATCACACCCTGGCTGGCTTTCTGCTCGAACGTCTCCAGCACATCCCTTCCCCTGGTGAGGCTTTGCGGTTCAACGGCCTCCAGTTCGAGATCACAGCCATGCAGGGGCCCCGCATCGAGCGTGTGCGTCTCATGCTTCCGGTGGCTGAGGAGCCCCAGGACTGATCGCCTTTAATCTTGCCCTCAACCACCATGGTGATCTGATGTCCCCCGACCCCATGGTTCCAGTCAAGGTCGGGGTGATCGGGATCGGCAACATGGGCTGGCACCACGCTCGTGTGCTCAGCCTGCTCAAGGATGCTGATCTGGTTGGCGTGGCCGATCTGGATGAGCAGCGTGGTTGTTTGGCCCGTGAACAGTTCGGCTGCCACTGGTTTCCCGACTATCGGGCGATGCTCAAAGAGGTCGAGGCAGTCTGTATTGCTGTGCCGACGCTGCTTCACCACCAAGTGGGAATGGAGTGTCTTGATGCAGGTCTGCATGTCCTGATCGAGAAGCCGATCGCCGCGAGTCAGGATGAAGCGGCTGCGTTGATTGACGCCTCCAACCGGGCTGGTCGCCTGCTTCAGGTCGGCCACATCGAGCGCTTCAATCCAGCCTTCCGAGAGCTCACCAAGGTGGTGGCCAATGAGGAGGTGGTGGTTCTGGAGGGGCGTCGCCACAGCCCCCACGCCGACCGGGCCAACGATGTCTCCGTCGTGCTGGATCTGATGATCCACGACATCGACCTTGTCCTGGAGCTGGCTCAGGCTCCTGTCGTCCGACTTGCGGCTGCTGGCGGTCGCAGCGCCGAGGGTCCGATCGACTACGTGAATGCAACGCTCGGCTTCAGCAATGGTGTTGTGGCCAGCCTCACGGCGAGCAAGATGAGCCACCGCAAGATCCGCAGCCTGAGCGCCCATTGCCGTTCCAGCCTTGTGGAGACGGACTTCCTCAACCACACCCTGCACATCCATCGCCGTGCCCACGAGTGGTACTCCGCGGACCATGGAGAGCTGCTTTACCGCAATGACGGTTTCATTGAGGAGGTGAGCACCACCTCGATCGAACCGCTCTATGCCGAGTTGGAGCATTTCCTGCAGTGCGTCCGTGGACGCGAAACACCGGCGGTCGATGGCGAGCAGGCCTCAAGGGCACTGCGGCTGGCTGATTTGATTGAGCAGGCAGTCGAACATTCCGCGATGGGAGCCCCGCTTACGGCTCCGATTTAACCAGGCCTTGCTGTTCGGCCAACTGGCGTAATGCTGTGATCTGCCAGCGACGGCAATCCGCTGGAGAGGCCTGATAGAAGAGCCCCCAGGCCGACGTCTTGTGCTTGGCGTACTGATCGGCATCCAGATCTGGATGGCTCTGCTGCCACCCCACCCGTACCGCGTGGCCGATCACAACGTCGAGAGCAAGGTCGTCATCAACCTGCACATCAGGGTTGGTCTCGATGAAGGCCATTAAGGAGAGAAGACATTCACAGCACAGCTGCCGGTATTCGGGGGCCTCAATGCGGCTGAGGAGATGGTCCACCTGGTTTGCGAAATTGCGTTCGCCAGCTGTTTTTTCCAGCACCAGAGCACTGTTGAGGCGGTTGCGTCGTTCCAGCTTGTCCCCGATGACCAGGCCGCGGCAGTGCTGCAACAGGGACCAGATGCCGGCGTAGAAATCACGCGGTACCCGTTGAAGCGTTCCAAGACGGATGCGGTGCTGCAGCCAGCTGTCACCTCCAGGCCGTTGCTCCAGTGGTGCTGGGACTCTCCACTGGATCCGGCCACTCAGATGCAGATGCTCTCCCCTCTGCAAGGCAGCCCGGGCATGGTCCATGTCGGTGAGTACCCCCCGGAGCCGGGTGCGGATCGCGTGGGGGGGTTCGTTACAGACCGCTTCAAAGGCCTTGTCCTGGCTGAGGTTTTTCGCAAGGGCCAGTTCCGAGGTCAGAAGCAGCAGCAACTGTCCAAGCTGCAGGGTCAAGCTGCCTTTCAGCAGTCCAGGTTCGCGTCTGGCGATCGCGTCGAGCGCCAGCAGCAACTCCTGTTCCAGCATGCGCTCCCTGGCATCCGTACCGCTGGTGCGATCAATCAATGCAGCGATCGATGCGCTCGACTGCGGTGTGATCAGACAGGAATCCGCCGTGTAGTTGCGCCCGACAACCACCTGCTTCTGCCGGACCAGCAGGTCCGTCAGGGCATCCTCCAGTTGGGGATGCACCATGCCCATGGCACCTGCGCAGCGACGCACCACGCTCCAGTCCTGGCAGCGCAGGCCATGGTGGTAAACCTCCTCAAGCAGGATCAGCACGTCGACAGGTCGCCCATCCGGTCCGATTTCGATTGCCTTGTCGCCGAGACGTCGCTGCAGAAGCTCCAGCACCTCCGCCTGTTCATGCAGGGATGAGCTGGCCCACAACCGCTGATGCAGTTGTTCAACGGGTGTGTCATCGAGCTCCTGTTCCTGCGCCGCAGTGAGATCAGCTAGGTCTGTGGCATCCCTCAGCCTTGGACCCTGGGGGGGCTGTGCAGCTGCTCTGATCAAGCTGTCCGATTCGGTCGTTGGCAGCGCGTGCCAGCGTCCCTGATCCGCCAGCCGCGACAGCCTGTCGAACTGCACCGGGATCCCCTCGATCAGCCCGCTCAACAGTGTTCGCCCCAGCGCGATGAATGCGTCCGGGTGGAGTTGGAATGCTTCAGCCCCGATTGGAATCACCAGAAGTGGCAGGCCCTGGCCTCGCCAGTGACGCTGCAACAGGTGAAGCTCATCGACAACGGTTTCCACCAGTTGGCGTGGATCGTCGGCCAGGTAACTGATCGTGTCCTCGAGAACGGCAGCAGTGAAACAGAGCGAGCGATCGTCGCAGCGATAGAAACGGGCCGTGTCCTCGGTTTCGATCCGTTGCGAGGGTTGACCACTCAGTGCCAGCCGCGGGTTCTCGCCGATGCGGCGCAGTTGCCGGCTCAGCATCCCGGATGAGAGCACTTTGATCGAATCGTTGCTCTCGACCGGCAGCCCAGCGGCGATCAAAGCGTGCTGAATGGATGCGGTTTCTGGTTCCAGCGCCACCAGTACCGAATCAGCGCCGAGCCGTGCCGGTTGCCGCCGTTCGCAGGGGTCGAGATCCTCTGGGGTGATCAAACCCTCCAGCAACATCTCCCCAACCCAGGCGAGGCTCTGGGTCCAGATCAGAGGAATGTTGCTGTTGGCCTCACGCACCTGACTGCCTGGCGTCTGGCGTTCCAGATCCACAAGATCATCGGGAACGCGATAAAGCTCGGGAAACAGTTGCTCTCCATTCAGGGAAACGGCTAGAGGGCTGAGACGGTCATGCCATTGACGGGCATCGTCCCAGCGACCTTCGCAACAGGCCGTCACCAGTTCGAAGGCAAGAAACAGGGGCCACTCCGATTCAATCCCCGCAAAGCGCATCAGCTCCTCGGGTTCGTAATGCAGACGGCTGACGTCCTCGACGGCTGTTTGATGGCCATCCCGAAGAAAGCGTTTGTAGCCGTAAGCGCCGCCCAGGTCCCGTCGAATGCGGCTGACCGTGCGTTCAATCAGCTCTGAATCCTCCACCGCCCAGGCGGGATATCCGATCACCGACAGACAGGCACTGTCGGCTTCCTTGCTGGCGGACTCCCTCGGCAGCAGGCTTTCGAGCGCCCTTCTCAGACGGACGATGGCTCCCTGGGGGATCAGCAGTTGCACACTGCCATCGCCATAGGGGCCAAACAGGTCAACTCCTTCCAGGGCTTCAAGCGCAGCCTTGGCCATGCCGATTGAGCTGGCATTGCGTTCGGGGAGCCCGTGATTGCCCTTGTCTCCGCGTTCCCAGATCCCGTAGTCGCGCGTGCGGTAGGCCCTGGACACGTAGTGCACCAGGTTCTGCAGAAAATCAGCTTCGTCCCGGCTGCGGACCACCGGCAGCCCTCCACGGGTCAGCTGGGCCAGCTGCAGCAGAAACAACGAGGTGGCATCGAGCTGAAGATGCCCCCAGGCGTTGTCGGCCACAACGGGGTCACCACTGCTGCTGTCGTACTTGGCATGCAGTGCATCCAGGGGATCAAGGCTGTGCTTGAAACGTTCGACCTTGGCGGCCTGGCGCATCATGGCTCTGAGCAGGCCACGCATCAGGGACTGCACCCTTTCATTCAGCTCCCAGGCCCGGCTGCAGCGTTCCCCGAGGCGTCGTCGGTGGGCGATCGCGAGAGCCCAGACGCACTGAATGGAATAGACGCAGTCCCTTACCCAGGCATCGCCGTAGTTGCCATGCACCGTGTGGGCTGTGCTGGCTGGCAGCAGTCCACTGATCGGGTCCTGACGGTTCAGGACAACGCGCTCGATGGAGCTGTCGAGTCGCTTGAGAAGCTCCGCGGCCCGCGAGTCGTCAGTGGCGGTTTCCGTTGAGAACAGAACCATGACCTCTTGCGACACCGCTCCTAAATTCTCCATCTCAGCCTCCGGCCATGGACTTCGTCTCTACGACCCCTGACGATCGGCGGCGCTGCAGGGTTCTTGACATCCCAGTGGATGCCTGCCGGGATGTCCGAGCCGCTGCCCTTGGGCTGCATGCCCGTGGTGGCGGTCGCATCGTCACCCTGAATGCCGAGATGACCATGACGGCTCGGGCCAACCCGGAGCTCCGCAGAGCCATCGCCTCAGCGGAGTTGGTGATTCCCGATGGGGCCGGCGTGGTGTGGGCTCTGTCCCGTCAGGGTGTGAAGGTTGTGCGAAGTCCAGGGATCGAGCTGGCCTGGACTCTGTTGAGCTACGCAGCGGCCCACCAGTGGCGCGTCGCTCTCATCGGTGCCTCTCCAGAGGTGATGAGCGCGCTTCAGCAGAACCTTCCGGACCAGCTTCCGGGTTTGAATTTGGTGATGGCTGTGCATGGCTACCAGCCTGAGGAGGCCTGGCCTGGGCTGAAATCGCAACTACTGGGACTGCAACCCGATCTGATCTTGATCGCTCTTGGAGTTCCCCGCCAGGAAACCTGGTCTCAAGCCATTGGATCCGGCGTTGCAGGGCTCTGGATGGGAGTTGGCGGCAGCTTTGATGTCTGGGCTGGGGTGAAAACCAGAGCACCAAGCTGGATGGGGCGGTTTCAGATCGAATGGCTTTACAGGCTGATCCAGGAGCCCAGCCGTTGGCGGCGGATGTTGTCACTTCCGCAGTTCGTCTGGGAGGTGATCCGGAAGGGTGAGCGCGCTACGCGCTGATCAGCGGAAACCGACGGAGGCCTGCCAGACAAAAGCCAGGAGAAGGAAAAACACCGGGATCAACGGCAGGATGTCGATCAGGGGACCGAAGGCCTGGTAAGCCTCAGGAAGCTGAGCCAGCAGATCGAAGGTGTAGGCAGCCATCCCTGGTCATAAAAGGGCGAGGGCTGGACGCTACCACGTGTGATGGGCCGGTGAGTCTGGTTGCCAGGGAGCGAAATCCTCTGAGAAACAGCCATCCCGGATCGCCTGTCCTATGGCGGTTGTGAACCGGATCAGATGGGTGATGTTGTGCAGGCTCAGCAGCGTGAGACCCAACAGCTCCTCACTGCGGATCAAGTGATGCAGGTAAGCCCTGCTGTGGTTTTGACAGGCGATGCACGGACAGGTCGGGTCGAGGGGGGTGTGGTCATGCCGGAAGCGTGCGTTGCGCAGATTCCATCGTTCTCCTCCCACCAGTGCTGTGCCGTGTCGGCCAAGTCTGGTTGGAATTACACAGTCGAAGAGATCAATTCCGTTGGCCACAGCGATGGCCATCTCCCGAAGTGTGCCAATGCCCATGAGATAACGCGGTCGATCGGCAGGAAGCAGCGGCGTCACGTCGCGCACGATCCGGTGCATCTCCTCCACCGGTTCCCCGACGCTGACTCCTCCGACGGCGATGCCTGGCAGATCGAAATCCGCGACGGCCATGGCGCTTTCACGGCGTAGATGGGGAAAGCAACCGCCCTGAACGATCCCAAACAGAGCCTGGTCTTCGCGGCTGTGGCTGCTGACGCAACGTTCAAGCCAGGCGTGGGTGCGTCGGCAGGCGTCGACCACGTCGTTCTCCGTGGCGGGATAAGGCGGGCATTGATCAAACGCCATGACCACGTCAGCGCCGAGGGCCATCTGAATGGCGATGGCGTGCTCCGGCGTCATGTCGATCATGCGGCCATCACGAGGGTTTCGAAACACCACGCCCCGATCATCGATGCGGTTCAGGTCCCCCAGGCTGAAGACCTGAAAACCGCCGGAATCCGTCAGGATTGGACCTTGCCAACCCATGAACTGGTGAAGTCCCCCCGCCCCTGCGACCACCTCCTCTCCTGGTTGCAGATGGAGGTGATATGTGTTGGAGAGCACCATTTCGGCACCGGTGCGGAGGAGTTGCTCCGTGCTGATGCCCTTGACGGTGGCCAGCGTGCCTACGGGCATGAACCGCGGCGTATGAACCGGTCCATGTGGGGTCTGAAAACAGCCGCAACGAGCTGCACTGCGGGGGCAGTGCGCGCTGATTTCAAAGCTGAACACGGTTGATCACCGTTTTGTTGACCCTACGGTCACGCCTTGAGGGGGGATTCCGTTGACCTGATCCCTCACCCGTAGGTTTGAAAGGCCATGCAGTACGTCAATCGCTGGGAAATCACCACCCTGGTTGGCTGATTTTGCCGGAGCCTGGGTGTTTTATTCCGTTCTGCCCGGCTTGCCCAGAGTGGAACCAAGCTTCCAGCGAATCGCACGTTTTGCGCCCTGGATGGGGTTGGTGCTTGGCCTGTTTCAGGCTGGCTGCTGGTTGCTTCTGACGCCCCTCGGCTGGTCGTCTACTGCGTTGGCTCCGCTGCTGTTGGCCTTTGGCATCTGGTTCAGCGGGGGACTGCATCACGACGGCCTAATGGACACGGCGGATGGACTCGCGGCCGGAGGGGCGCGTCGTCTTGAAGCGATGGAGGACAGTCGCGTTGGGGCCAGCGGCGTTTTGGCTCTGGCCATGGTGCTGCTGATTGAGATGGGATCTCTGATTCAGCTGGGTCCCCAGGCCCCAGTTGCTCTGCTTCTGGCAGCAATCGGAGGGCGCGCCGCCCCGCTGTGGGCCATGGCTCATTTCGATTACCTCCGTCTCGATGGCTCCGCTGCCTTTCATCGTCATCACTTGCGTCCTGGCTGGGATCTTTTGCCGCTGCTGCCGTTACTGGGTCTGCTTCTGTTCCTGGCCGGTGCTCTCCCTGTGGTGATGGGGGCGTTGGTGGCTCTGCTGATACCGGAATGGCTTGGTCGACGGCTCGGCGGACATACCGGAGATTCCTATGGAGCCTCAGTGGTGCTCAGCGAGGCCTTCATTCTGCTGGTATTGGCGCTGCTGGCGATGGCCATCTGAGCTGAAAGGCATTGCCACTGCTTGGAAGTTCGGGAGCGATGCGCGACGGTTGAATCAGCAGCTCAAGGCTTCCGCCATGCTGCTCCGCCAGATCGCGTGCCAACGCCAGGCCTAGCCCCGTACCGGAACGGTCCTGCCCAGCTGCACCGCGGTATCCCCGCTGGAAGATCCTGTCCCGATCGGCTTCTTGGATGGGCGGCCCGCTGTCCCACACAGCCAGTCCATCGTCCAGGAGGCTCAGGCCAATCGACTGGTTAGGAGGGCTATAGCGGAAGGCGTTCTCCAGCAGGTTGGCGACGATCTCCACGATGGAATCGGTACCCGAAGTGGTGATGTCCGTTGCCCATTGCGGCCAATCCTGTGGCCCTTGCCAGGGTCGCCCCTGAAGCGAGGCTGTGGCTGCAGCGCGATCGATCAGGGGACGCAGCTGTTCCTGAAGAGAAACGGGGCTGGATGACAGCCCTGGTGGAAGCAGCAGGGGGCTGCCGGGATCGGCGGCGGCTGGGAGAACGTCCTGGTTCAGGCCATCCAGGGCATTGATGTATCGACCGAGCTGGCTCTGCTCGCTCAGCATGCCCTCCACAAGCTCTCGGTGCTGGCTGTCCGGTTCCATTCGCCGCAGCAGCAGCTGGGCGTAGGTCCGCAGGGCGGATAACGGGTTGCGCAGCTGGTGCACCAGCGTTTGCGTCTGGCGACGCTGGTCGATCAACTCCTGACGCAGCTGCAGGCATTCGAGGTCGAGTGTCAGTCCATGGCTGATCGCAACGGCAGTGCTGCGCAGTCGCTCGTCCAGTGCAGGACTCCAATCCGCTTCAGGGGGGATCTCGGCCCGTAATGCCCCGAGAATCAGCGAGCCGTCCTGAAGCGGGTACCAGCGTCGATCCGGAGACGGCAGTCGAAGATCTGGATCACGTTCGACCGCAGGCAGCTGGAGGTCTCCCCGTGGCCATTGCCGCACCAGCTCCAGCGCCGGGCCGGGGTTCTGTTCGGGTCGACTGAGGTAAAGCGCCAATTGACGCAGAGACGTCTTTTGGCAGAGCGCCGAAAGCAACCTGTCCGAGAACCCGAGAAATCGGTCTGTCAACGGCATCGAGACAGGTGTGCGGATGACAGCAGGGATTTGACCCGCTCGCAGGGGGACTTGAAAAATCTAGGAAAAGTCTTAAGATTTGAGGATCGACCGAGACAGAGCTCACAAGAGCGAATGTCCGCCAGACCTCGTAAAGGTTGCATTTCCGATGCGACCAAGGCTACAGCAGAGGTTGAAGAGTCCCCTGCTGTTTGCCGGCTCCGGCCTTGCTGGGTTGTTGGTGTTCCGACGGCTGCGGCATGGCTGCAGCTACTTCGTGACGCGGTCTCCTGACGTTCCTGCGTCGCCCAGTCCATTCCAATTGATCGGCGCAGTTTCCCTGTGTCCATCACCGGATGGTTTTTCAGCCTTGTTTTCCTCTTAAAAGTTCCATCCCCGGAGTTCAGTCATGTCCAAGAAGCGCAAGCGCATCAGTCGTCGCCGGCTTGCCGGGCAGCGTGTTCTGGCCCACGTGTCGACCCATCATCTCGAAACCGGCGAATACAAGCCCGTCACGGCGGCACGACGCTTTATCGCTGAAGCTGCGCTGGTTCCCCCTGCTCTGCTGAACGTTCGACGCAACGAGCACACGACCGACCGGTTTTTCTGGGGTGAGAAAGGTCTTTTCAGTGCCCAATACGCCGAGGAAAATCATTTCCTCTTCCCTTCTCTGAGGGTGATAGTCGATTCGGTGGGTGAAGATCAGCTCTTCGAAGGGCTCGATCTCGCCGCCGATGATTGGGAGGAGATGGAGGAATACGAATACGCCTTCGTCTGATCAGTTGCTGCTGGATTGGTTCAGCATCTGTATCAAGGTCTGGCTGAGTGAGGGCATCACGTTTTCAGGAATGGTGTGTCCATCCTGAAACTGATGCTTCTCACGGCGAGAGGGATCCAGTCGTTGCCAGATGGCATCCATCGCCATGGCTGGAACGATGGCGTCCTGATCGCCATGGAGCAACAGAACGGGGGGGTGCGTTGCAGGCGGAGTCCATCCCGGATGTGGATAGCCGCTGCATGAGATCACGCCTGCCAGGTTGAGGGAACACCCGACCTCCAGGGCCATGGCCCCTCCCTGGGAAAATCCGAAAAGCACTGTGCTGGAAAGCGCTTCTTCACTGCCATCGAGCTGCGTCAGCCTGGCTCTGAGGGATTCCACCGCTGCCGGCACGTCCTGCCACTGGGCTGGAAACAGGCCGTACCACTGCCGGCCAGGTGGTTGAGGGTGTGGTTCCGGTGCATCGAGAGCCAGTACATCGAGTGGAGTGGGATGGCGATGTTGGAGAGCCTCTCCCACCGGTCGCAGATCATCTGCATTGGCCCCCCATCCGTGCAGAAGAACCAGACGTGGCATCACTGGGGCCTTGAGCTCTGATGCGTAGGTTGGCTCAGCATCATGTTCCCGCGGGATTCATGGCTCCTTTCGCTCTCTTGAGTGTTTCGGACAAGACAGGCCTGGTGCCTCTCGCCGAGGCTCTGCATCGGCGCCATGGCTATCAGCTTCTTTCAAGTGGCGGCACCGCCAAGGTTCTCGAGGCCGCTGGGCTTCCGGTGACCCGTGTGTCCGACCACACCGGCGCTCCGGAAATCCTTGGTGGTCGCGTCAAGACGCTTCATCCGCGTGTTCATGGCGGAATCCTGGCGAAGCGTGGAGATCCTGGACACCGATCCGATCTGGACCAGCAGGGAATTGACGCGATCGATCTTGTTGTGGTCAATCTCTACCCCTTTCGGGAGACGATCGCCAAGGCTGATGTCACCTGGGACGAGGCCATCGAGAACATCGACATCGGTGGTCCGGCCATGGTGCGCGCCGCTGCCAAAAACCACGCTGATGTGGCCGTGCTCACGAGCCCGGAGCAATATGACCTCGTTCTGGCAGCCATGGATGAGTCCAGCGACGGCGTCCCCGCTGATCTGAAGCGATGTCTGGCTCTTGAGGCCTTTCAGCACACCGCTGCCTACGACACAGCGATCAGCGGCTGGATGGCTGATCAGGTTGATCGACCTGACAGTCCCTGGCTCAGTGCTGTTCCTCTTCGGCAAACGCTGCGTTACGGGGAGAATCCGCATCAGAAAGCACGCTGGTTCAGTCAGCCAAAGCAAGGCTGGGGTGGTGCCATCCAGTTGCAGGGGAAAGAGCTCAGCACCAACAATCTGCTCGACCTGGAGGCTGCCCTCGCAACGGTGCGGGAGTTTGGTTACGGCACAGACGGTGACCACCCAGCCAGGCAACCGGCAGCTGTTGTTGTAAAGCACACCAACCCCTGTGGCGTCGCTGTCGCTGACGGTCTGCCCGCCGCATTAACCAGGGCGCTTGATGGAGATCGCATCAGTGCCTTCGGGGGAATTGTTGCCATCAACGGGTGTGTCGAGGCTGCGGCTGCTCGGGAACTCACCAGTCTTTTCCTGGAGTGCGTGGTGGCCCCTGGCTTCAGTCCGGAGGCCCGGGAAATTCTTGCGGCGAAGCCCAATCTTCGATTGCTGGAGTTGGCGCCAGCTGCGATTGATGCCGCCGGCCCGGATCATGTGCGCAGCATCCTCGGTGGACTGCTGGTGCAGGATCTTGATGATCAGCCCAGCACCTCCGATGCATGGACGGTGGCGACTGTGCGCCCGCCGTCCCCGCAGGAACGCCAGGACCTTGAATTCGCCTGGCGTCTGGTGCGCCACGTGCGCTCCAATGCCATTGTTGTGGCGAGGGATGGCCAGAGCCTGGGCGTTGGTGCTGGTCAGATGAATCGAGTGGGTTCTGCCCGGCTTGCACTGGAGGCAGCCGCTGCAAAGGCCAAGGGCGCTGTTCTGGCCAGCGATGGCTTTTTCCCCTTCGATGACACCGTTCGTCTGGCGGCATCCCATGGCATCAGCGCCGTCATACATCCCGGCGGCAGTAAGCGGGATTCCGATTCCATCAAGGCCTGCGATGAACTCGGGGTGGCCATGTTGCTCACAGGTCGCCGCCACTTCCTGCATTGACACAGTCAGGGACCGTCGACCCCTAGCCTCTCGGAGTCGCTCCCCGTCGTTAGATGCTGGCCACGCTCCCTTTCAGCCTGAATTTTTTCCACCCATTGACGGAGTGGTCCTTGCTGGCCGTAGGGGGTTGGGCCCTTTATCTGGGGATCAAAGCCAAGAAGACCCGCACGGGAACTCCCGAACAACGCAAGCAGCTCGTCTCCGGCAAATTTGCCCAGCGTCATTACCGCTGGGGTGCGTTGTTTCTCGCTGTGATGACCCTTGGGACTCTGGGAGGCATGGCGGTCACCTATCTGAACAACGGCAAGCTTTTCATGGGTCCCCACTTGCTTGTGGGTTTGGCCATGACCGGGATGATCGCTGTGGCGGCCTCTCTTGCCCCCTTGATGCAGCAGGGCAATCTGATTGCCAGAAAAGCGCACGTTGGTTTGAATATGGGTGTGCTGACCCTGTTCCTCTGGCAGGCTGTCAGCGGTATGGAGATCGTCAACAAGATCTGGTCGAATCGCTGAGTGCTCAGAAAGCTGCTCGACGTCGAGGAGGGCACAGAAGCCCGTGATTGGCGTGGAAGTCCTCCTGGACTTTCCATGTCAGGCGCCGTGAGATCTGACGCACGATCTGTTTGAGAAGGTGATCACCGCTGGACTGCACGAGTCCGTCTGGAAGCATTGTGATCACCCGCGGCAGCCTGATCCAGACCGCAAGATCGAGATCCCAGCTGACAGCCGTTGCCTTGGACGCATCGTCTGAAACCTGAGAAGCCCAGGGCTTCAGTTCCATGCGGGCGCGGAAGTCAACGTCGTAGTGATCGTTGAGAGCTGGCCTGTCTCCGTCCATCTCCTCATGGAGATCAATGGTTTCAATCCTGTACACCTTCTGCACTTCAGGAAGCAGTCGCAGCCCGATCGTGGGTTCCACTTCGAACCCGAAATTGCCAAAACGTCCGAGTGTCAGCTCATAGGACTGGCGATCAACGGCTTGCACCTGCATGGGTGCCGCGCAGCGCTCAAACCAGTCGTCGTGACGATCCAGGTAGTCGGCTACAACCGACGTGGGGGCGAGCATCTCCATCTGGTCGGAGAACGAACTCCTGTAGCAACGGACCTGAGGATCAGATCCGTTGCCTAGATGGTCGGTGTCGTTGCGCGACAAAAGCAGCGAGGAACGGAAAATGTCTGCGGAGAGGCGGGCGAACCGACTTGAAATATGAAGCGATTGTAAAGCTCAATTCTCGCTGAGGCGCATCAGTTTCTGGATCACTTCCTCAACGGCGCGGTCTGGAGTGGAGGCGCCAGATGTGATCCCAACCGAAACCGGTCCTTCCGGCAGAAAGTTGGTCTCGATGGTCAGGTCCTCACCCAGTGGTTTGTGGTGGATCTGATTGCCGTCACTGATGCGATCAGGTGTGTCGATGTGGAAGGAACGGATCCCACGACTGATGGCGATTTCCTGGAGGTGGGTTGTGTTGGAGGAGTTGAAGCCACCGATCACCACCATCAGGTCAAGCGGTTCATCCACGAGGGAAAAGATCGCGTCCTGGCGCTCCTGGGTGGCATCGCAGATCGTGTTGAAGGCAAGGAAGTGCTCGTTCAGGTGGGCAGGTCCGTACTTTTTGAGCATGGTCCGCTCAAACAGGCGCCCGATTTCCTCTGTCTCGCTTTTCAACATCGTTGTTTGGTTGGCGACCCCGAGGTGCTGCAGATCGCGATCAGGATCGAAACCGGGGGAGCTGGCCCGCGCGAAGCGTTCCATGAACTCGTCGCGGTTTCCACGACCAAGGATGTACTCGGCGACGAGCTGGGCTTCTTCCAGATCGAGCACCACGAGGTACGTTCCGGCGAAGGAGCTCGTGGCCAGCGTCTCTTCATGCTTCACCTTGCCGTGGATAATCGAGGTGAAAGCATGTTTTTTGTGCTTTTCAACCGTGGTCCAGACCTTCGACACCCATGGGCAGGTGGTGTCAACGATGTGACAGCCGCGTTCGTTCAGCAGTTGCATCTCCTGCACGGTGGCACCGAAGGCAGGAAGAATCACGACGTCGCCTGAGCTGACTCCGGAGAAATCCTTCACCCCTTGGTCAACGGAGATGAACTGCACATTCATCTCACGCAGATGATCATTCACGGACGGGTTGTGAATGATCTCGTTGGTGATCCAGATCTTCTCGTTTGGATAGTGGCGGCGCGTTTCGTAGGCCATGGCCACAGCCCGCTCCACACCCCAGCAGAACCCGAAGGCTTCAGCCAGGCGCACGTTCAGGCGCCCGTGGATCAGCTTGTAACCGTTGTCCCGGATTGTGCCGATTAGGCCGCTTTGGTAGGCCTGCTCAAGGCTCTCCGCAACCTCCTCGGCGCGCCCGAAGCCACGTCGGTTGTAACGCTCGGAATGGTGTAAGGAGCGCTTGAAGGCGTGGGTGTCCATGGCTTGCGCTGTTGTGACATGACTCTATGAGGGTTCCGGTGGCTGGATCGCATCAAAAAGCCCGGCTCTGGTGAGCCGGGCGTGGATGTCGATCAACGAACTGTTCGGAATCAGTTGTTGGTGGTGGAGAAACCGGCGTAGGCCTCCATTCCGTGCTCTCCGATGTCGAGACCTTCGATCTCTTCTTCCTCGGTGACGCGGATGCCGCCGAAGAGAGCACCGATGATCTGCCAGGCGATGTAGCAGGTCACGATGGTCCAGATGGCATAGGCAGCAGCACCCAGGGCCTGGATGCCGAGCTGTTGAATGCCTCCACCCACCAGAAGGCCGAGGCCTGAGCCGTCGCCCTGGACGTCGTAACCCCAGAGACCGATCACGACCGTGCCCCAAACGCCGCACACACCGTGAACTGAGAAGGCGCCGACGGGATCATCGATGCCTGCGGCATCGAGAGCGGCAACGGAGAAGACGACGATGATGCCGCCGACCGCACCGGCTACCCAGGAGCCCATGAGGGTGAGGTTTCCGCAGCCGGCGGTCACGCTCACCAGGCCGGCCAGGATGCCGTTGATGATCATGGTGAGATCAGGCTTCTTCGAGGTGATTGTCGAGATCACCGTGGCAGCGATGGCACCGCCGGCTGCACCGAGGGTCGTGGTAACGGCCACGTACGGAACCCACTGGTCCATGGCCAGCTGGGAGCCGGGGTTGAAGCCGTACCAGCCGATCCAGAGGATCAGGGCGCCGAGGGTGGCGATTGACATGTTGTGGCCAGGAATGGCCTGAACGGTTCCATTCGCGTATTTGCCGATCCGGGGTCCGAGCAGCATGGCTCCGACGAGACCGGCCCAGGCTCCAACGGAGTGAACGATCGAAGAACCGGCAAAGTCAATGAATTCGACGCTGCCAACACTATTGAGCCAGCCGCCGTTCCATTCCCAGCTGCCGGCAATTGGGTAAATGACAGCGGTAAGCACGAGGGCGAAGATCACGAACTCGCCAAACTTGATCCGCTCGGCGACGAGGCCGGAAACGATGGTGGCTGCTGTTCCGGCGAAGGCCGACTGGAACAGGAAATCAACGGTGGGGACCAGGCCGGCATCGCTGATGGTCTCAGCGGTGACGGTCGGATCGAAGAAAAATCCTGCGAAGTACAGCCAGCCGTCGATCGCGGCATCGCCATACATAAAGGAGTAGCCCACGAACCAGTAGGCGGTCACCGCGAGGGCGAACACGAACAGGTTCTTGGCAAGGATATTGACGGCGTTTTTCTGGCGGCACATTCCGGCTTCAACCATGGCGAAGCCGGCGTTCATGAAGATCACCAGGATGGTGGCAACCAGCAGCCACATGTTGTTGGCCAGAAAGGCTGCATTGAGCTCCGGCAGTTCTTCAGCCTTGGCGGCGAAGGTGAAAATTCCCAGGCCCAGCAAGGCAACCGGCGCACATGCCAGCCAAGCAAGGGATCGATGGGAACTAAAACCTCGGATGCTCTTGAGAAGCATCATCGGACCTTCGAGAAGACTGGCTTCCTGAAGTGTTTTTCGGCGCCGGTCCGGCGGCGACTGAGTGGCAGTTGTCATGAACAAAGGGGGCAGAACTGCTAAACGAGCAAGGCCTCTAGTCCTTGCTTACGCACACACGGTGGCGACAGTTTCAGAGTGCTTATGTTTGATCTGATACAAAACTTGAAACTGGTCTCAATGGCCGCAGGGAGTTCCAGAGAATCGCGTTCGGTTCGTAACGGAAGCAGCAGGGCAGGACTTCCACGCCCGAATTCAGCGCCTCCCTGAACAGCTCGCCATAACGCGGATCAGCGGCATCGCCCGGTGCGAAGTCCTTCACATCCGCCCGGCTGAGGCAGGGGACGAGAACAGCTCTCGCGTCTGGCAGTACCCCCATCATTTCCACAAGGTGTTTCTGGCCGCGTTCGGTCACCGTGTCCGGGAAGAGGGCTGTCGTCCCATCGGTCCAGGTGGTGTTTTTCACTTCCAGGTAGATCGCCCTTGAATCAGGGTTGCTTTCCGCTGGTGTGAGGAGTAGATCAATGCGGCTGCGGCGATTCACGCCGTAAGGCACCTCCGCGCGGATGGCAGCAATGGGGCCGAGTTGCTCGTCAAGACAGCCCGCTTCAACGGCGGCGCGGATCAGGCGGTTCGGCACGGCTGTGTTGATGCCCACCCAGCAGGGTTTCCCGTCCACGCCTGGAACTTCAGCCTGCTCCCAGGTCCATGCCAGCTTTCGCTTTGGGGACGGTGCATGGCGCAGCCGAACTCTCTGGCCGGGAATTAGAACACCAGTCATTGGTCCGGTGTTGGCGCAGTGGGCCGTGATCTGTTGGCCGCTGCTCAGTTCCACGTCCGCCAAAAAGCGCTTGTAGCGCTTGATCAGGATCCCTTCCACAAGCGGCTCAAAGCTGAGCAGCGGTTTGCCCTCGAAGGCGCGGCCGGTCATGGCGCTAGCTGAGATAAGGCCATGGTGCTCCCGAACAAGCCCACAATGCGCGGATCCTGAATGCATCCGGATGGCGCGATCACTCAAGGGCATTGCCCTTGTCGTCACCCTTGGAACGCTGCTGAGCAAGTTCGGTGGACTGATTCGCCAGCTGGTCATCGCCGCCGCGTTCGGAGTCGGCGCCGCTTACGACGCTTACAACTACGCCTACGTGTTGCCGGGTTTTCTGCTGATCCTGCTCGGTGGAATCAACGGGCCTTTCCACAGCGCAATGGTGAGTGTGCTGAGCCGTCGGCCGCGTGCTGAAGGCGCCCACATCCTTGCGGCCCTGAACACCAGTGTCAGTGCTCTGCTGCTTGGCGTCACCGCCGTTTTGGTTCTTGCCGCTGGTCCACTGATCACGCTTGTGGGTCCAGGACTGAACAGCGAGTTGCATCGCATCGCCGTTGTTCAGCTGCAGGTGATGGCTCCGATGGCGTTGCTGGCCGGTCTGATCGGCCTCGGCTTCGGTTCACTCAATGCGGCCGATGAGTTCTGGATTCCGGCCGTCTCTCCGTTGATGTCAAGCCTTGCCCTGATCGTGGGTGTTGGCCTGCTCTGGTGGCAGCTGGGAGATGGAATCGCCCTGCCAGCCAATGCCCTGCTTGGCGGTGCTGTGCTGGCGGCAGCCACCTTGATGGGTGCCCTGTTCCAATGGTTGATCCAGTTGCCGGCATTGATTCGGCAGGGTCTGGCCCGCTTTCAGCTGGTCTGGGACTGGCGTCATCCCGGGGTGCGGGAGGTCTGGCGGGTCATGGGACCGGCCACCTTGTCGTCGGGGATGTTGCAGATCAATGTCTTCACCGATCTGTTCTTCGCCTCCGGAATCGCCGGTGCCGCTGCAGGACTTGGTTACGCCAATCTGCTTGTGCAAACACCGCTGGGACTGATCTCCAATGCCCTGCTGGTGCCTTTGCTGCCGACATTTTCAAGGCTGACAGCGCCGGAGGATCGGCAGGAACTGGTCTCTCGTATTCGCCAGGGCCTGATGCTGTCGATCACCTCGATGGTGCCGCTTGGAGGGCTGTTCATTGCTCTTGGGGCTCCGGTCGTGGTGTTGGTGTACGCCCGGGGCGCCTTCGACAGTGAGGCCGTCCGGCTTGTCACCGGCCTGCTGATGGCCTACGGCCTGGGGATGCCGGCGTATCTCGCAAGAGATGTTCTGGTGCGGGTGTTTTACGCGCTTGGTGATGGAACCACTCCTTTCCGCCTTTCGCTGGCAGGCATCGGCCTCAACATCGTTTTTGATTGGTTGCTTGTGGGAGGCCCCTCGCCCTGGGGCAACCAGCTGCCGTTCAGTTTCGGAGCGCCTGGCCTGGTGCTTGCCACCGTGGCGATCAATGTGATCACGTGTGCGGCCTTGCTGGTGGCCCTGCAGCGCAGGCTCGACGTCTTGCCGCTCAGGACATGGGCCGTCGATGCGGCCAAACTTTGTGGTGCCGGCCTGCTTGCCGCTCTGCCGGCCTGGTGGCTTCAGGGAGCAGTGCTCTGGCCCAACGGTCTGGCCGGGCAAGCTCTGCAGGTGGCCCTGCCTGGAGCGCTTGGTCTCGTCCTGTTCGGACTGTTGGGGTCCATCTTCGGGGTCCCGGAGGTCTCAGACCTTGGGAGTGCTCTGCGCCAGAGGCTCAGGATTCGTTGAGTCGGACTTCCCGGTCCTCTCGCACCTGGATTGGCAGCTCCAGCTGCTGCCGTCCGATCAGCTGAGGCCCTTGCACGGACACGATCCGGGCTTCTATGCCGAACTCACGGAATGCCGTCTCCAGTTCCTGAATCAACGCCTTCTCGACCTGAGCTTCCGGGTCGACAACTCGGCCGATCAGCCGCTCTCCCAGGGAGCCAATGCGCTGACGCACCACCTCTCGTGAGTTGGTGACTTCAATGATCAGCACATCACCAGTCCCAGAGGAGTGCAACCTTATCGGCAGTAAGGCTCGAGGATTTCCTCCAGTTCACGAAGCTGTGCGGGCGGTAAAAGTCTTGCCAGTGGCAGTTGTGTAGCTCCGCCCGCCAGCGACACCTTCACCGCTTCGATCGCTTGCCTGGCGGCAACGGAAGCGCCCTGCTCAACACGGGCACTGCACTCAATTGCTAAGGGGCCAGCAAGATCAGCATCTCCCAGGTAGAGATGCCAGCCGCTGATCTGGATGAAGAGTCGGTCGGCAAGTGTGGCCTGCAGATCCTGCAGGTCGGCAGCGGGAAGCGACATCTCAGGGGATCGAGTCCTTGCTCATGCTGCCTCAGCCGTCCGATGGATCCGACGCGGGTTCCGGACGCTGGGCGATCACCACGATCAGGTGCAGGAGCAACCCCGCCAGCCAGAGGCCTGTTATCCAACGCAATCCCTGCCAGGGATGACGCATTTCCTGGATGAACCAGAGGCCACTGTTCAGGGCCGCGAAAACCATCGCGTGAAGGGTGAGATTCACCACACGTTCGAAATGCCGGTAAGTGGGATCGTCGGGATCGGCGGGGCCGTACCAGCGGATCGGCATAGCGATGATCAAGGTTGCGAGGCCGATTGTGGCGCCCGAACGGCTTCAGTTGACGGAGGCCCCCTCGATGGGGTCTGATGGTCGGACGCAGGCGCTTGTAGCTCAGCGGATTAGAGCATCTGACTACGGATCAGAGGGTCGGGAGTTCGAATCTCTCCAGGCGCGCTTTTTAACTGCCCTGCGGGCAGTTTTTTTTTTGCTCATTTGCTTCACGGACGGAAGGAAATCGTTTCTTACGATCGGTTTAAGGACAGACGACTTGCCATGAATGAGCTGAATGACAAAGCAATCAATACCGACCTGGCCGCTGCAGATCCGGCGATCGCCGAACTGATCGACCGGGAGCGATTGCGTCAGGAAACGCACCTTGAGCTGATCGCCAGTGAGAATTTCGCGTCCAGGGCGGTGATGGAAGCGCAGGGGTCCGTTCTCACCAACAAATACGCCGAGGGCTTGCCCCATAAGCGTTACTACGGGGGTTGTGAACACGTTGATGCCATTGAAGAGCTGGCGATTGACCGCGCTAAGCAGCTCTTCGGTGCCGCCTGGGCCAATGTCCAGCCCCACAGCGGTGCTCAGGCCAATTTCGCCGTGTTTCTGGCGTTGCTCCAGCCGGGAGACAAGATCATGGGATTGGATCTGTCCCACGGCGGACATCTCACACACGGTTCGCCGGTCAACGTCAGCGGGAAGTGGTTCAACGTCGTGCAGTACGGCGTCGACAAAGAGTCCCAGCGTCTCGATATGGAGGCGATTCGTGAGCTTGCCCTGGAGCACAAACCGAAACTGATTGTCTGTGGTTATTCCGCATACCCACGAATTATTGATTTCGCTGCATTCCGGGCCATCGCTGATGAGGTTGGGGCGTTTCTCCTGGCGGACATGGCGCATATCGCCGGTCTCGTTGCTGCCGGGGTCCATCCCAGCCCTGTTCCGCACTGTGATGTGGTGACCACGACCACGCACAAAACGCTGCGGGGCCCCCGCGGAGGACTCATTCTTTGTCGTGATGCCGACTTCGCGCGGAAATTCGACAAAGCTGTTTTCCCCGGCAGCCAGGGTGGGCCGTTGGAACATGTCATCGCTGCCAAGGCGGTGGCGTTCGGAGAAGCCCTCAAACCCGAGTTCAAGGCCTACTGCCGTGAGGTTGTCGCGAATGCTGCGGCACTGGCGCAACGTCTGATTGAGCGCGGCATTGATGTGGTGAGTGGAGGCACCGACAATCACGTTGTGCTCCTGGATCTGCGTTCGATCGGGATGACAGGCAAGGTGGCTGATCTCCTGGTCAGTGATGTGCACATCACTGCGAACAAGAACACGGTGCCTTTTGATCCGGAGTCCCCGTTCGTGACAAGTGGACTGCGCCTGGGAACAGCCGCTTTAACCACGCGAGGCTTCGACAACGCCGCTTTCCGGGACGTTGCGGATGTGATCGCTGACAGGCTGCAGAATCCCGAGGATGACGCCATCCAGCTGCAATGCCTGGCCAGGGTTGAGGCTCTTTGTCGGCGCTTCCCCCTCTATTCCAGAGAGAAGCAACCAGCGCTTACCTGAGTGGACCAGTCCGGCTTGGAAGCAAGCCGGGGTACTTCCTAGGATCAAGACAGCCTTCATGAACTGAGGGCCTGCCCGCTTCAGGAGCTTCCGTGTCCCTCGCCTCCAGCCCTGTTGCGGTTGCCTCGGTGAGTTTTTTGTTGGCTGCTGCCATCACCACATCCCTCGTTCCGGTTGTGCGTTCGACCGGGATGAGGTTCGGCCTGACAGATAAGCCCGACCCCCGCAAGCAGCACAGCACGCCAATGGTCCGTCTTGGCGGAGTGGCCATGGTGCTTGGTTTCGGGCTCGCGTTGACGGCGATCTGGCTGATGGGTGGGTTTGGACTTCTCGCTCCGGCGAGGGATCAATTGATCTGGAGCACCCTCGCCGGATCTCTCTGCTTCTTTTTGATTGGTCTCGCCGATGACCTGTTCGCCCTGTCCCCCTGGCCAAGGTTGGCCGGACAGGTGCTGGTCTCCAGCGTGATCTGGAGCGAAGGGGTTCGCATCGGTGCGATTGATCTGCCCTGGCTCACGGCCACTGGAACTCCGATCGTGTTGCCGGACAGTCTCAGTTTGATCGCCACGGTGATCTGGCTGGTCGGCATCACCAATGCCATCAACTGGCTCGATGGACTGGATGGTCTGGCTGCCGGTGTTGCCGGAATTGCTGCCGTTGGTCTTGTATCGGTGAGTTTTTCACTGCACCAGGTCGCGGCCGGTTTTCTGGCCGCGGCGCTAGCCGGCTCCTGCCTGGGATTTCTGAGACACAATTTCAATCCGGCTCGCATCTTCATGGGCGATGGCGGTTCCTATTTCCTTGGCTTCTCACTGGCGGCCGTGAGCATCGTGGGTCCCGCCAAGGGTCTGACCACCGTCAGCCTGTTGTTGCCGCTGTTGATCCTTTCCCTGCCTCTGGCGGACATGTCCGCCGTCATCATGGGTCGGCTGCGCGAGGGGCGTTCACCCTTTCACCCGGATCGGCGCCATCTTCACCACAGGCTGTTGCGAGCCGGTTTCAGCCATCGCCGCACCGTGTTGTTGATCTACGTCTTTACCCAGTGGCTGGCTGCTCTGGCGTTGGTTGTGGCCAATGCCGAGATGCGGTTTCTCTGGTTGGCTCTCGCCACGGCGATCCTTGTGGCCACCGTGGTGATCAGCCGCCGTCAACTGCAGACGGAACTGGCTTTTCGAGAAACAGCTCCGTCCACGACCTCAGACCCGAAAGGGATCGCCTCCTGCGGCGATCGTCATGGCTGATCGCGGTGTCGAGATCCTGTGTGTCGGCACAGAGCTTCTGCTGGGCAGCATCCTCAACGGCAATGCGCGCTGGATTTCAGAGCGCCTGGCCTGCTTAGGTCTTCCCCACTACCGACAGACCGTTGTCGGAGACAACGAGGAACGACTCAAATCGGCGGTGCTGGAGTCGGCAGACCGCAGCAGCATCCTGATCACCACCGGCGGTTTGGGCCCTACGCCGGACGATCTCACCACGGCAAGCCTGGCCGCTGCTTTCGATACCCCTCTGGACGAACGTCCTGAGTTGTGGCGGGAGATCCAGGACAAGCTTGGCTCCGGTGGCAGGCCGGTGGCCGCAAGCAATCGGCGCCAGGCGTTCTTGCCACGAGGCGCAGACGTTCTCCCAAACCCCCTGGGATCCGCACCGGGAATGATCTGGTCCCCGAGGCCGGGTTTCACGATCATCACGTTCCCGGGGGTGCCGTCTGAAATGCGGGCCATGTGGTCAGCGACCGCCGAGCCCTGGCTGCGGCTGCACGGCGGAGCTGCCGGCATCTTCGCCAGTCGTCAGCTTCGCTTCACCGGGATTGGGGAATCCAACCTCGCTGAACAGGTGACGGATCTGTTCGAGGGCAATAACCCAACGGTTGCTCCCTATGCCTCGCTCGGCGATGTGAAGCTGAGAATCACGGCCTGTGCGGCCGACCCCATGGCGGCGGAGTCGCTCCTCGATCCGGTCGAAGCAGACCTGCTTCGACGGGCTGGCCAGTACTGCTATGGCCGCGACGACGACAGTCTGGCGTCTGTTGTGCTGCAGCTTTTGCGTGATGCCGGTGAGACGCTTGCCGTGGCCGAGTCGTGCACCGGTGGTGGGATCGGCGCTGCTATCTCTGCCGTCCCCGGATGCTCGGATGTCTTTCTCGGAGGGGTCATCGCTTACAGCAATGCGGTGAAGCAGAAGCTGCTGTCTGTGAACCCCAAGCTGATCGAGACCCATGGCGCCGTTTCAGATCCTGTCGTGGCGGACATGGCCCAGGGGGTTCGCAAGATCACTGGCAGCGACTGGGCCGTGGCCGTGAGTGGTGTCGCCGGCCCCGGCGGAAGCTCCCCCGACAAGCCAGTGGGGCTGGTGCATCTCGCCGTGGCCGGTCCTGATGGTTGCGTGGCTGCAGCAGAACGTTTCGGCGGGCGTCGTGGACGTGATGCGGTGCAACAGCTGAGTGTGATTCGAGGTCTTGATCGGCTCAGGCTGCGTCTGCTGAACAGGCTCCCGATGTCTCAGAGCTAGGGTTCTCGACTGCCGCAGTGGCGCTGTTGAGTACCGGCACCCTCTACGACAAGGTCTGGGATCTGCATTGCGTGGGGGATCTCCCAGGAGGATCAACGCAGCTGTTTGTCGGTCTGCACCTGATCCACGAGGTCACCAGTCCTCAGGCGTTCGCGGCACTCAGAGACAAGAGACTGACTGTGCGATGTCCCGAACGCACCGTCGCAACGGTTGATCACATCGTTCCAACCACCTCTCAGGCGCGACCGTTTGCCGATCCCTTGGCAGAGGAGATGCTCAGCACCCTGGAGCGCAATTGTGAGGAGTACGGCATCCAACTGAATGGCCTCGGGAGTGGACGCCAGGGAATCGTGCATGTGATCGCACCTGAGCTGGGATTAACCCAGCCAGGGATGACCATTGCCTGTGGGGACTCCCATACATCCACCCACGGGGCCTTCGGGGCCATTGCCTTCGGAATTGGCACCAGCCAGGTTCGTGATGTACTCGCCAGTCAGACCCTGGCGATGAACAAGCTGCGGGTCCGTCGCATCAGTGTTGATGGCCAGCTGGCGGATGGAGTGAGTGCGAAGGATCTGATCCTTCATGTGATTCGTGTGCTCGGCGTCAAAGGCGGAGTCGGGTATGCCTATGAATTCGCCGGGACGGCCATCGAGGCTCTCTCCATGGAGGAGCGGATGACGGTCTGCAATATGGCGATCGAGGGTGGTGCCCGCTGCGGTTATGTCAATCCGGATCAGGTCACCTTTGATTATCTGAAGGGCCGCGTTCATGCCCCTTCAGATGAATCGTGGCAACGCGCGGTGGCCTGGTGGCGCGGACTGGCCAGCGATGGCGATGCAGTTGTGGATGACGAAATGGTGTTCAACGCCGCGATGATTGCTCCCACCGTTACCTGGGGAATCACCCCTGGCCAGGGGCTTGGGATCGATGAGCGAATTCCGGCGTTGGAGGAGTTGGACCCCGGAGAACGCCCCATCGCTGAAGAGGCTTATCGGTATATGGATTTGCATCCCGGGACGGCCATTGCCGGAGTTCCTGTCGATGTTTGCTTCATCGGCAGCTGCACCAACGGTCGTCTCGGCGATCTGCGTGCGGCGGCGGCTGTCGCCCAGGGCCGGCATGTGGCTTCGGGAATTAAGGCGTTCGTCGTTCCTGGATCGGAACAGGTGGCGCGGGATGCGGAGGCCGAAGGCCTCGATCGGGTGTTTCGTGCGGCCGGATTTGAATGGAGAGAGCCAGGTTGCTCCATGTGCCTGGCGATGAACCCCGATCGACTGGAAGGCCGCCAGATCAGTGCCAGCTCAAGCAATCGCAATTTCAAAGGGCGTCAGGGATCAGCCAGTGGTCGAACCCTGTTGATGAGCCCCGCCATGGTGGCTGCCGCCGCCGTCCATGGCCACGTCATCGACGTCCGCCGTCTGTCTCTGAATCCCGTCAAGGCATGAGCACGTTTCCCAATGGCTCCATTCCGCAAATCGAGGGCAGGGCGCTCGCTCTGCAGGGAGAGGACATCGATACGGATCGGATTATCCCGGCGCGGTTTCTCAAATGCGTGAGTTTCGATGCGCTTGGTGGCCAGGTCTTTGCGGACGATCGCGCTGAGCTCAACGGTGAGCATCCATTCGACCGCTCCGAGTTCCAAGGGGCCAAGATCTTGGTGGTGAATAGCAACTTCGGTTGCGGCTCCAGCCGTGAACATGCACCCCAGGCGCTGATGCGATGGGGTCTACGAGCGGTTGTCGGGGTCAGTTTCGCTGAAATCTTTTTCGGGAATTGTCTGGCACTCGGGATTCCATGTGTCACGGCGAGCCCGGACACGATTGAGTCGATTCAGCAGGCAGTTCTCGCTGCACCAGACCAATCGTTATGTCTTGATCTGTCGTCGATGCGTCTTGCATCCAGCAGTGTGGACTGGGCTGTCGCGATGGAGTCCGGGCCGCGCGAGATGCTTCTGAGTGGTCGCTGGGATGCCACGTCACAACTTGTGGAGAACAGTGCGGAGAACAAGGCTCTGATGGCACGCCTTCCTTATCTCAACGACTTCATTACGGCCTAGATAGCAGAAGACTGGCTGCGGGATTGGACGCGTGGGTCTATGAAAGAGATAGGCGATGGCGTGATGTCTCGATGGCTCAGTTCACTGTGCGGCCCGCGTCCGTTCTTGCGGGTCTTTTGGCTCCATTGGCAACAGCTGTGGCTGTTGCGGCGCCTGTGCCTCTGGCCATCGAACCTTTGCAGGAGTCGATGCGTTCCCGATTGCTCCTTGAAGGTGCCTGCCGGGCTTGTGATCTCAGGAATGTTGATCTCCGTTCAGCGCATCTGATCGGCGTTGATCTTCGTGGGGCTGATCTCCGTGGAGCTGATCTACGCCTTGCCAATCTCGAGGGAGCTGATCTGAGCGGAGCGTTGATGAGCAAGGCTGATCTGCGGGAAGCCAACCTCACCAATGCTGATCTCAGCGATGTGGATTTATCCCATGCCGACCTCAGCGATGCGTTGGTGATCAATGCGTATGCCCCAGGGGTCCGTACGGATGGAATTCGCTTTGTCGGGGCCAATCTCACGGGAAGCAACCTGATCTACGGCGGGGCTGATTGATCAGAGAGGCAGGTTATCGACTCTGTCATTAACCCTGACGGGGTTGTAAGGAACAAACGGAACGCCGGTGCCATTGAAGTCGAAGTCGTTGAGCCGGAAGCGAACACCGCCGATGCCTTCATAGGGATTGAAATAGATGCCGATGTCGTAGCTGCGTCGTTGCCAGCGGAATTCGATGTTGGAGTTGATCACATCTCCGTAGTACTGCGACCCAGGGTCGACATTGAGGCTGACTCCGCTGCTGATGACCAGCGGTCCGGCGATCTGCTGTGTGATGCCCAGCCCGAGCGTTCCGAAATCAACCACCCGGTCGAATTCGAAGGGACTGGCGCCTCCGCGCAGGGTTCCGCCACCAATCACCGTGAGCTGCGTGAAATCCATGAAGGGCTTGCTGAACGTTCCCAGCGTCAGCGTGGGCCCTCCACTGAAACTCAGGGTTTGCTGGTAGTCCCCGGTTCCGTACGCCGCGAGGGTGCTGTTGACGTTCGTGTTGAGCGTGACGCCAGGGACGATCGGCTCCGGTGTGTAGCGATAGGCGGCCTGAGGTGTGAGTTCCGCGGTTTCTCCAGTGACCAGTGGAAAGCTGCTTGAAAGAGATCCGAAGAGACTGCCTCGTCCAGTCCGCAGCATCTTCTTGCTCTTGTAGCGATCGGCGTAGTAGTCGCCGAAAGCGCCTCGAACCAGATAGCGATGGGTGGACTCACCCTGTGCCCACTCACCACGCTGCTCGCCGTACAGGCCATAGGCCGCATTGATATCGGTTTCTCCAAGAGATCCATTCCAGGATCTGTAGCGATAGGTGCCAAACAATTCGGCCTTCACCGATCCCAGTCCACCCAGGTTGAGGTCGCGGCCGAAACTTCCCCAGTAACGACTGCCATCCAAAAAATTGCTTGGATTGAAGGTGCTGATGTCGGCATTTGCCTTCAGCCGATAGCCGCCGTAACCACCCGTCAGTTGGCCTTCGAGGCCCAGCAGGTCTCCAACCCCGTCGCCCTTGCCGTCGACGGCGCGCTGGATCAGAAGTTGCGGTTGCAGTGTGACTTCTGTGTCTGAACCGAGCTCAATCGGCTTGAGGTTGCGACCGACGAACAAACCATCTCGGTCTTTGTTGTCGATTCCCAGGACCCAGCGGTTCTCGACTTCTTCTTCCTGTTCGATCAGTTGGCGACGACTCACTGGAATTGGGAGTCGATCCTCCACCAGAAGTCTGTTGCGTCGTGCCGTGATCAGGATGGCGCCGTTTGGTTGCTCCCTGGCGATCACCCCCTCTGCATCGATACGTGTCTGCGCTGGGGTGAAGGGATCATTCGTGAATCCCATGCGATCTGCCGTCCAGCCTTCAGGCGTGATCTGAACCCGAGAAGCCTGGATTCGCCAACGGCTGATTGTTCCATCGATGAGCTGGGTGCTGCCCATTCGCTTGAGCTCCGGCACCTTCACCACGCCGAAACGATTCTCATCCTTGACGTTCGAATTGAGTCGCATCAGTGGAACTCCGCTGCGACGTTCCACTTTCAATGCTCCCTGGAACGACACGTCACTCACACGTTGATCGATGTTGGCGATCGCTTCAGTCCGGCGGCCCTGCTGAACGGCCGGAGGAACGCTGGGTTGAGCGGGTGGCTGTTCAGTAGATCCCTGGCTCTGAGCTTGACCGCCATCGCCAAGGGCCACAGCTTCCAGCTGATCGGAGAGTGAGCTGGGTTTGACGCGATCCTCACGATCCGGGTCAGGGCAGCCGAGCGGTGGAGGCATGACGGAAGATTCTTGCTCCGCCGGTTCGTCACCCCAGCGGTAACGCAGTCCCAGCAGATAGGCATTGCTTCCTTCCGTCACACCGTTGTAAGTGCCAAAGGCACCGGAGCGGTGATGGATGCGACCGACCAGTGAGAGTTCGGACGACACAGCCGCTTCCACTTCAAAGCCCATGTAATTCAGCAGCTGGGTGTAGTTCTCACGGAAGGTTTTCTCGTAGAGGCTGTAATCGGTGTTGTAACTGACGCCTTCGATGAAGCCGAAATTCAGCCAGGGCTGAACCCACAGCCTGGCTCCGATCCCCAGGATGCCCTCTCCGAAAGCCTGAGACTGCAGGTCCTGGTAGGGCGTTGCCTGATTGAACTCGCCTCCCGGTTGTCGGCCGGCTTTGTGACCGAACAGATCGGCTTCCAGTTCGAGTGATAGCGGTCCGGCGCGAAAGATTCGTTTCTGCAAGCCGAGGCCCAGCAGATATTCCGGACGCATCCGGCCGTTGAACAGGAATGTGTCGCCGAAGTTGGAATCAATGGACTGGCCACCCCAGGCGGTGACAGCCCAGGCTTCGGGGTTCCAGTCCGGCGGGGGCGGCAGATCGGGAGGGCATGCCATTCCCTCATCAGGTTCCTGGACGGTTGAAACGTCCGGCTCAGGCTTGCTGGCTAGGGATGTGACCGCGCTGTCCTGGTCGTCTCCGGCATTGGTCTGAGGCTCCGATGCACCGATGACACCGGAGAACGACTCAAGATCGACAACGCCGTAGACGTCGTCCAGTTCTCCTTCGTTCTGAAAGAGGTTGTAGCGAAAGGCTGAGGCCTGGAAGTACTGCTTTCCCCGTTGCAGCCTGACGGAACCACGGGCGAACAGGCTTCGGAAACCGGTATCGAATTCAATGCGATCCGCACGCAGAACCGAGTTCCCGATGACAACGCGAACATTTCCTTCGGCGATGGTGACGCCTCGCCGCTGGTCGTAAAACTGATGATCGGCCTCGAGCTGGATCTCCTCCGGCGGCTGTGGAGCTTCTGCCGGCTGCACAACGGAATCCTGTTCGGTTGGCGCGGGCTCAGCGGCCAACGGCAGATAACCAACCGAAGTAAAACCGGCTAACAGCCAGCCGGAGAATGACAGAAGAAGGCGGGGCGCCGCCAAAGGATGCCTGCTGGGGGCTGCGATCCTGCCACTTCAAATCAACTCTGGAGCGCAAACAAGACCAGTGCGTGGCGCGGTCCGCCAGGGCAGCTGGTCAGTCTTCGAGATCCTTGCGGCTTGGGGTGCGGCTTGGATCGCTTGCCAGAAAGCCGAATACGAAGATGCCGATGAAAAAGAAGACGACCGAGTAAACGGAGATCTTGAGGGCGAGCATGGAGACCGACCGGCGTCTGTGAGAGCGACCATCTTATGGGGCACGACAGCGTTACCAACGAGTTGGACCTCCTGCAAGCCAGGCGATCGGCTTGGATTGAAACGTTTCGACGTCGCTCGCGCTGCGATCTCAAGGCTGGTTGGCGCCGCTGTGACCGTCTGCAGGACGCTCCTTTCGAGAGGGATCCTTGGGGGCGGATCCACCGTCCCGACTGGGCAGAACGGGGTCTTTTGATCTGGCCGCGCGGTCGTCAATCGATCCGATTGGAGCAGACCCTGCGCTGGCCGGATGGGTGGAGAGCATCTGAGGCGAGTCGGGCACGACTGGTGCTCAGCTGGTGGGCAGAGGCCATGCGCCTCTGGGTCGACGGCACATTGGTTCATGAGGGAGATCTCTTCGACACCACCTGTCGCTGGTCGGTGCCCGACCGTGTCCGGGAAGGAGCTGAGCTTCATCTCCAGCTGGAACTCCGTAGCCCCGGGCATGACGACGGTGCACTGATCAGCAGTGCGCTGTGTCTTGAACCGAAGGCCCCCGACCGTGATTCCGATCAGGCTCTCCTCCCGGAGAGGTTGATGCTGCATCTGGAGTCGGGCGGCGCACTTCCGGTTGCCTGGCAGCAGATCGATCCCATGACCGATGAGGCCAGTGCTGCTGTGATCAGTGAGCTGGAGCGAGCTGCTGCTCCGCAGGGAGGCATCCACTGGATCGGCCACGCCCATCTTGATTTGGCTTGGCTTTGGCCCGTCGCCGACACCTGGCTGGCAGCAGAACGCACGTTCCGATCTGCCCTGGAGCTCATGCGTTGCAACCCAGATCTGCGTTTCGCCCACTCAACGCCAGCTCTTTACGCCTGGTTGCAGCAGCACCGTCCCGGTCTGTTCGATGCCGTCTGTGCGGCCAGTCGGGCTGGGCGATGGGAGCCGATCAACGGGCCCTGGGTGGAAACCGATTGCGTTTTGGTGAGCAGCGCCTCTCTTTGGCAGCAGTTCCAGCTTGGCCAGGACTTCAGCGATCGCGTCTTCCCTGAATGGACGCACAACCTGGCCTGGCTGCCTGACAGCTTCGGGTTCAGTGCCGGGCTGCCAGCGGTGGCGGCACGAACCGGCATTCAGTGGTTCTGTACCCACAAGCTGGCCTGGAATGCGGATCAGCCCTTCCCGCACCGGCTGTTCCGTTGGCGCAGTCGCGGTGGAGAAGAGGTGCTGAGCCTGATGTTGCCGCCGATCGGCCGGCGTGGTGATCCACTCGACATGCTTCAGGAGCAACGCACCTGGTGCCAGGCGACAGGGGTGCCGACGGCTCTCTGGATTCCAGGCGTCGGGGACCACGGTGGTGGCCCAACCCAGGAGATGCTGGATCAAGTTGAGCTCTGGAGAGAGTCCCCGCAATCTCTCCCCTGCCGGTCCGGCACGGTTCGCGCTTTTCTTGAGTCTCTGGAGCCGTTGTCCACCAGGCTCCCCGTCTGGAAGGACGAGCTGTATCTCGAGCTGCATCGCGGTTGTGCCACCAGTCGCGTCGATCAGAAGCGTCACAACCGCAGCCTCGAGCGCTTGTTGCGAGAGGCGGATGCTCTCGGCTTTCTTCTGCCGCAAGGATCGGATCAAAGCGGAACTGCTGACTGGCGCCCTCTTCTGTTTCAGCAATTCCACGACATCCTTCCCGGGACCTCGATCCCTGAGGTGTTTGATCAGGCTGAACCGGTCTGGCGAGGGGCTCGCAGACAGGCGAAGGCGCTGCGCGATCAACGCATCCAGCGTCTGTTCAGTACTGGGCAGCCGTCAGACAGTGTTGATCGCTGGGTATGGTTGGCCTTGCAACCGCTGGAGCATTGGTCTCCACTGCTGCGATTGCCGAAGGGGAGCTGGCGAGCAGACACGGTTGTGCTGCCGCAGCAGCCGGCATCAGGCGGCGGCGTCTGGGTGCAGCTTCCCGAGCGGAGTGGCCTTACGGCTCTGGCCCTCGAGCGCTCCGCGATTGAGCAGGCCAGCCCGGCGTCGGTGCGAAACCCTGTTGAGGTTGCTTTGCTAGACGATGGGGTCTGGCGGATCGGCAACGGCCGGATGGCGTTCGATCTCTCCGATCGGGGGCTCCTTCAACTTCGTGATGCCCAGGGCATTGAGCAACTGTCTGCTCCTCTGCAGCTTGGTCGCTTTTCCGATCGGGGTGAGTTCTGGGATGCCTGGGATCTGGCCGCGGACTATCGCGAGCATCCGTTGCCCGTGGACAGCATGGCCGAATTGGACGTTCTCGAGACCGGTCCGCTCCTGGCCCATGCCGTGCTGCGCTATCGGATCGGCCTCAGTGCCCTACGGCTGGATCTGCGCCTGAGGGCGGATTGCCCCTGGCTCGAACTGATCTGCAGTGTCGAATGGCAGCAACGTCATGAACTGCTGCGGCTTGAACTGCCCCTCGCTCAACCGGCGGTTCGCTTTGCCGCGGATACCAGTGGAGGTGTGCTGGAACGCCCTGCCAAGGGCGAGACCCAGCGTGAACACTCGCGGTGGGAGGTGCCGGTGATCTCCTGGCTGGCATCGCAGACGGGGGCTCCGGGTGGTGGACTCGCCCTGCTGCTGGATGGTCCTCAGGGCGTCAATGGAACTCCAGAACGGATGGGGGTGTCGCTGTTGCGTGGACCCACATGGCCGGATCCAAAGGCTGATCAGGGTTGGCAACGCCATCGCGTTGGCTTGATGCCAATGGCATCGGACTGGGCCTCTGCCGGCATCCCGCAAGCGGCGATCGCGTTCAGGGAACCGGGCTGGTGGGGCCCCCTCGCTGGCGCTGAAACGGCTGAATGGCTTCCGGGTTTACCAAGTGATCTGGTCCCCTTGGCCTTTCACAGAAAAGATCAGAGCAGACGTCTGCGTCTGTTGAACCCCAGCGCCAGGCGCTGCCTCTGGAAACCTGGCGATGCCTGGCGGGTCAGGCGCGTGGAGGAAAGTCAGCTCTCGGATGCCGTGATGTTGAAACCGGGTGAACTGACCGAATTGATCCTGACTCAGTCCTCGTGATCATCAAAAGGGTCATCCAACGCCTTGGAGGGTGGACCAAAGGCTTGGTAAACACCGAAACCGGTGAGACCGAGCAGCGCAGCGAGCACGCCAATGGCCACGGATAGGGCTGGGGAGGTGGTTTCCATCACATCTCTCGACAGGATCGACCCTTCACCGGAGTCGGCCCCTACAGTATCGGCACTTCACTCGACCCGAGACAAAGCGTCGCCATGGCTCAACGCACCCGTCTGGGAGACCTCCTCCGCCCTTTGAACTCCGAGTACGGCAAGGTGGTGCCTGGCTGGGGGACAACCCCTGTGATGGGGATCTTCATGGTGTTGTTTCTCGTCTTCCTTCTCGTCTTCCTTCTCGTCATCCTTCAGCTCTATAACAAGTCATTGATCCTTGAGGGCATCAATGTCAACTGGAATGGTCTGGGCTGACCGCCTTCCATGAACATCTTCGGCGTCGGTCTCCCTGAAATGGCGGTCATCGGCGCCGTTGCTCTTTTGGTGTTCGGTCCAAAGCGTTTGCCGGAACTTGGACGAACCCTTGGAAAAACCTTGAAGGGATTTCAGTCCGCTTCCAAGGAGTTCGAGCGCGAGATCAACAAAGCGATGGCCGACCCCGAGGTCATCGAAGCTGAGTCCTCCGAAGCATCGGAGCATCCATCCTCGGATCGTTGAGCTTCAAGCCATGTCCAATCGGTTGAGATTGGTCGTGGGCCTCGGGAATCCCGGCGGCAAGTACCAGGGGACACGCCACAACATCGGCTTCATGGCCCTGGAGCTTCTGGCTGAGAAGAACGGCTTTCAGTTTCGCCATCAATCCAAATTGCACGGTCTCACTGCCGATGTCGGCATTGGTGATCAGCGTTTGCGTTTGTTGATGCCTCAGACCTTCATGAATGACAGTGGTCGCTCGATCAGAGCGGCACTCGACTGGTTCGATCTGGTTCCGGATCAGCTGCTCGTTCTCGTGGACGACATGGATCTACCCCTCGGTCGCCTGCGGTTGAGAGCCAAGGGCAGTGCAGGTGGTCATAACGGTCTGCGCAGCACGATCCAACATCTGAGCACTGAGATGTTTCCAAGACTGCGGATCGGAATTGGTGCTCCTGCTGAGAATCCCACCGAACGGAAGGCTCGCACTGTCTCCCATGTGCTCGGTAGCTTCGGAAAAGATGAGCAGGGGACGGTCAAACAGGTGCTGAATGAAGTGCTCGATGGATTGCAGCTGATCCAGCGGGTCGGCATTGAGCGAGCAGGGAACAGCATCAATGCCTTTCGCCCCGAGCATCACTCCGCGCAGCGATGACGGCACTTCCGGCGACCACAGCCCATCTCAGGGTTCTGAGGCAATGTTTTCTGGATCAATGCCTGGAAGGAGAGGTCATTGCCGGGGGGTTCCAGTGGCAGTTCAGCTGGTTTTTTGATCGTGGAGAACTCACCGTTGAACCGTCGCTTGGACGGGCCCTGATTCAGGACGCGTTGCGTCGCTTCCTGGTCCGGGCTGATTACCGATTGGAGCCTGGTGGTGACTATGTCTTCACCGTTCGCGCACGCTTCTGAGGGGTGCTTGCACCTGCCATGAACAGGTCAGGTTCAGATAAGCCTCCACCATCACCAAAGCTGCAACGGCATCGAGGGGAACCGGCGGCACTCTCAGTCCTTCGGGAAGGAGTCGGGTCAGACCCGTAGGTGGCCACAGCTGCCAGTACCGCTGACGGGCCTTCAAGGTTGTTCCGCGTTCATTGACCTGAACCAAAGTGGTGAGATCCTGCAGCGGCTCGATCCAGGTTTTGCTGCCCGTCCCATCTCCCATCACGATCATCTCCAGATCGCCGCGCTGCCTCCATTTGTTCAATGTGGTAAGCACGGCTTCAGGGACCAGCACATCACTGTCAAGCACCTGGGCTGAGTCGGTCGTCACTAGCACCAGGCCGCACTTGCTTCGGCCTGGATCGAAACCGACCACTCTTGTCATTGGGCGAGTTGAATCAACACCATCACCGGGTCAGCGCTCTCACTGGTGCGAGCCGCCACAACCTGGAGATTCACCGATCCGGATTCACGATTCACCAGCTGTTGTCCGAGCTGGCTGAGGGCATTGGGATCGAATTGCAGACCTTCAGTCAGCGAGCCCCGTCTCCTCACTTCGGCGAAAGCCGATGCAAGCAGAAGGTTCATGCTGGTCCGGATGGTGTCGGGTGATCGCTGGGCTGAGTCCAGAGTGGCGCTGGCCAACACTTCTCCCTGACGGGCGACGGTGCGATTGGGGCGGACATCAGGAATGGCGTAAACGATGCTCTCCCCTCGCAGCACGTTTGTTGCGGAGCGCATCGAAACCACCCAGGTTCCAGGTTTGCTGATCATTTTGCGGAGCCTCTCCACATCGCTTCGGGGGACAAGGATGATCTGCTTTTCAGGTTTGTCGCCAGGTAAAACCCGGCTGTAGGCCGTCAGATTCGCTTCACGCAGCAGGCGATCGATCACCTCTTTGGCCTGGCTGGGATTCTCCAGCTGCACCGTGGTCCTTGCCAGGGTCTGACCGCTGCTGAGAGCAACATCCCCTCGCCGCAAGGCGATCAGATTGCGTTCCAGCTGTTTGAGTTCATCCTCCCCAGCACTGATGCGATTGCGGACTGCCGCAAGCTCTGTTTCGGTGCGTCGAATATCGGCGTCACGCGCTGCGATGTCTTGACTAAGCCGATCCCGTTCGGCTTCCAGGGTTTGGCGTTGCGCCTGCAGTGGTTCCAGTTCTTCGCGTAGCTGAGCAGCCTTTTGCTTGGCTTCACCGAGTTTCGTCTCCACTTCCTGGGTTTGCGCACGGGCAGTGCGCCGGTCCTGTTCAGCGGAGGCGAGGGCGCTTCTGTTTTTTTCGAGTTCCGCCAGGTTGGCTTTGAGCTGTTGCCGGCTTTCGCTGAGCTTCTGCTGCAACGCATCGAGTTCAAACAAGCCGACGCGCAGCTGTCGACTGACCAGCAGCATCAGGCCGAGGGAGAGGGCACTGATCAGGCTGCCGGTGAGCACGGTGATGACCACGGCCGTACGGCGTGGTCGCATGTTGAACAAGCTGAGCCGGGCTTTGCCGACCCGGCTACCAAGTCGATCTCCGAGGGTGGAGAGCACCCCACCGAGGACGAGCAGCGACAGGATGAGAAGCCAGCCGCTCACCGGCTCCTCCCTGCTTGCATGAACGGTTCAGCTGAACCGCTTGGCCAGAGCGATTGGATCCAGCACTGTGATCTTCTTGCGATCAATCTGCACCAATCCGGATTGGCGCAAGTCTCCCAGCAGGCGGGTGATTGTGACGCGGGTTGATCCGATCGCTTCGGCGATCGCCTGGTGGGAGAGGCGCAGATCGATCGTGATGCCCATGTCATCGGGCACGCCGAAATCACGGCAGAGCACTAGCAGAAAACTCACCAAACGGGAGGACATGTCCCGGTGCGTGAGTGTTTCAATCATCGTTTCCGTCTGAAGAATCCGACTGGAAAGGCCTTGTAGCAGTCGCAGGCCAACGGCGGTGTCTGCCTCGATTGCAGTGCGAACGGATGCGGCCGGCGCCGTCACCATCTCAACGCGGGTAAAGGCAACAGCGTGATAAAAGCGGTCGGACCGGTGTCCCGTCAGCAGTGAGAGCACCCCGAACAGACTGTTTTCCCGAAGCAAGGCCACGGTGATCTCTTCTCCGGACTCATAAACGCGAGACAAGCGCACCGCACCACGGCGGATCAGATATACCCGTTCTGCTGGATCGCCAGGAAAAAAAATCGTTTTATTGCGTTCCACCAGTTCGCTGCTGGCACCGTCGAGATCGCGGATCACATCAAGCAGTGAACGGCTCGATGGAGCCTGGGACCCCATTGTCGAAGGGGGCACGGTTGGGGAGTAACGGGTGAAACCACTGCTGGCTGCATTCATGGTTTCGCCGCTGTCCCGTGCTGACTATCAGGAAGCTAAGGATCGACGAAGGTTCATCCTGTAACAGTCATTACTATTTCCCGGCCGCGCTCCAGGCTCATCAGGTTCTGACATCGGCGTAGGCCTGCCTCTGGGCGGTGAACAGCTGCTGTAAGCCGGGTTCAGCAAGATCCAGGAGCTGATTGAGTTGCCCCCGGCTGAACGGAGCTCGTTCGGCTGTGCCCTGAATTTCAAGCAGCCGCCCGTCAGATGCCATCACCACATTTAGATCCACCTCAGCCCGACTGTCCTCGCTGTAATCAAGGTCGAGCAGGCCTCTCCCGTCGACAAGACCGACTGATACAGCTGCCACCTGGTTGATCAATGGATCGCGTTCCAGCAGGCCCTGTTGGAGCAGAGCATCCGTGGCTTGACGCAGTGCCAGCCAGGCTCCGGTGATGGCCGCTGTTCTGGTGCCGGCATCCGCCTGAATCACATCGCAGTCAATCAACAGGCTGCGCTCGCCAAGGGCCTGCATGTCCACAACGGCACGAAGACTTCGAGCGATCAGACGCTGGATTTCCTGGGTGCGACCCGACAGCTTCATGAGTTCTCTCGGCTGGCGCTCAGGAGTGGAGCCAGGCAGAAGCCGGTACTCAGCGGAAACCCATCCCAGTCCCTCTCCCATACGCCAGCGGGGCACCTTGTCCTCAAGACAGACGCTGCAAAGCACCGACGTCTGCCCCGTCTGAACGATCAGCGAGCTGAGCGCAAATCCCATGGGATTCCAGCTGACGCTGAAGGGTCTCAAGTCGTTGATGTTGCGGCCGTCTCGGCGAGAAGCAGGGTGATCACTCATGGAATGATTCGACAGCACACCACAGGTGGTGTCAATGGGCTTGATCCTTGTGATCTCGCCGCTACATTCAAGGTCTTCCCGGGTATCCGGTTGACCATCACCTCGATGACCGCCAGCCTGAAATCCACGCGCACCCCATCAGCGGAGCTTCCAAGCCAGAGCTCTCTGGCAAGAGAACAAGCCGCTTTGCTGCCTCTGGCGACGGTTCCCTCGAGGGTGCCCCTGCATCTTGTTGAGCCTGAAGGTCAGCTGCAGGTGCACACCGCTCCGTATCGGGGCAGCTTTTCAACGGTGTTCAGTCAGGCGATGCGTGCAGCTGGGCTCGGCAGTCGTGTTCTGATTGCGCAATTTCTCAAGGGCGGAGTACAGCAGGGGCCTGGCGGCTGCGTCAATCTCTGCGGTGGTTTGGCCTGGTTGCGGCCTGACGTTCAGGCCTGCCTATCTGAAGCCGGTGTCGAGCAGGCCAGGCCTGCGGTGGAAGCCGTCTGGAACGACTGTCGTCATCACTTGATGCAAGGCGATCTCGACCAACTGGTGCTTGATGAACTGGGTCTTGCTGTGGCACTGGGTTACCTCGATGAACAGGAGTTGGTCGACTCCCTGAAGCAGCGGCCTGGTTCGATGGATGTGATCATCACTGGGCCCGCCATCCCAGCCAGCGTGATGTCGATGGCGGATCAGGTCACTGAATTGCGACGAGGTTTCTGATGCTGAAATGCGATCGCTGGATCACTGAGCAAGCTGCTGAAGGAATGATCACTCCCTTTCAAAAGGGTTTGGTGCGTCATCTCGATCCCGAAAATCGTGAGCGTCCCGTTCTCAGCTTTGGCTGCTCCTCCTACGGCTACGACCTCAGGCTTTCACCGCAGGAGTTCATGATTTTCCGGCACGTCCCCGGCACTGTGATGAACCCAAAGCGCTTCAATCCGGCCAACCTTGAGCCGACCCCTCTGCATGAGGACGAGGATGGCAGCTACTTCATCCTTCCGGCTCACTCCTATGGCCTTGGAGTGGCACTGGAGAAGCTGCGGGTTCCTCCCAACATCACAGTGATCTGTCTCGGGAAGAGCACCTATGCACGGCTTGGAATCATTGTGAATACCACCCCGGCTGAAGCCAGCTGGGAAGGGCACCTCACTCTCGAATTCAGTAACAGTTCTGGCGCTGATTGCCGTATTTATGCCAGTGAAGGCATCTGTCAGTTGCTGTTCTTCGAAGGTGATCCCTGCGACACCACGTACAGCGACCGCGCTGGCAAATATCAGCATCAACCTGAAAAGGTCACACTGGCCAGGGTTTGAACCCCCTCCAATCGCGTTTGATTGAAAGGGACTGTGTGTTATTCGCCGACCAAAATATTGTCTTCACTCAAAGGTGTGCTGTTCGGTAGATCGGCAATGATTCCTCCTTGGTTTTTATTGCAAAATCCTTTTGAGTTTCCGTTCCCATCTACATAAACATCTCCCTTGGGCTCGAAATAAATAAGATCAATCCCCTCGGCTGATGCCTTTTTAAATTCTTTTTTGTTGGTTGCGATAGCGATATCGGGCTCATAATCTTTCTCCTCTTCAAGAGTGTCAACAAGATTCTCAAGCGATTGACTTGTCAGTGTTTCTTTTTTATCGAGATTCGCGATTAATGGGTCATCGTTCATCGTTGCTGTTCTTGTCGACAAAGCCCGTCTCAGAATCATTGGTGTCGATGTAAAGCTCTCCCTTTGGCTTGTAGTAGACAAAATCGTGATCTTCTTTGGCAATCTTGTTGAGGTCCTTTTTGGAGTCTGCAACGCCAACATCCGGGTTTCCGCCGAGTTCTTGAAGGACGGAGTTGGTGATAATTGGATTAAAGAAAATCTGATCTGCAATGATGATTTGATCGCCTTCTTTGGTGTCGAAGTCCACCACTTGATCGGCTTTGCTCTTGGCGAAGGGCTCGTCACCAGAGAAGTAGAAGCGATCGGCGCCAGCATTGCCTTCGAGTCTGTCTTTGCCGTCACCATTGAGGCTTGGTTTGAGCAAACCGGTTAAGGCGCCAGCCGAGCCCGGTGCAGACGACTCTTCTCGTACCAGGCCGCAAATTCAGGTGACCAGCTCAGCAAGTGCGGCCACATCAGATCACAGAGCTGACGAATCTCCAGCTGGGCATCGAGCTTTGCCCTCAGATCCATGAAGTGCAGAAACGCCCTCAGGCTGAAACTCACCACAAAGTGCTGGCGGTAATCGAACGGCAGGATGCCCCGGGCATGCTCCTCGGCAAAACCCGCTTGCAGCAGATCGCGGTAACGCTCGGCGGCTGCCTGGCAGTGCTTCAGATCCAGCTGTCTTTGGTCATCTGTGTAGGCATATTTTTTGCCTTGCCGGTCTCGGTAGTCGCCAATCGGCCGCAGATAGAACACCTCTTCCAGGTCGAGGTTTCCATCGGCGGCTCGGCAGATGCGCTCGCCGGTGTAACGCATCGATTGCACATCGAAGCTGACGCCCACCCTGTGGGTGCGGGCCTGTTGCATCACCGAGTGGGGAAACCAGCCAACGTTCAACACGATTTGGGCATGTTCAAGAGGACCGTAGTGGCCCCGCTCTCCAGATAAAAGTCGCTTGATGCAGATCTCTCCAGCTCGCTGCTCATCGGGCCAGTTCTCACGATCTCCGGCGACAAATCCCTCGCTGTAGTCCTGGTGCATGGCGGCATAGACGCACTGCTGGGGATTGGGAGTTGCAGCGATCAGATCGACCCGGAAACGATCCATGGAGTTGCCGATACGTCTCTGCCGTGATCATGGCGGCCAGGAGCCGGCCACGCTCGTCAGCCGTGGCTTCGAGGGCCGGTGGTCGTTCCGGTTGTTGCCAGATCACTGCTACGAACTGGGCTGACACTGCCCATGCCCTGCAGACCAGGGAGAGCTTTGTCCAGGATCAAGGCTTCGCTGATGGCTTTGAGATCCTCTGGCTGCCTAAGGCCGATCGAGCGACCGCGTGGTGTGCCATCGGGGCCGAACAGATCAAGTTGCGGAATGCCGTTGACGTCGTAGCGGTCCACGAGGTCCTGCCAGCGCGGGTTGTCGACATTCACCATCACAACGTCCAACTTGCCTTGCGTGCTCCTTTCCAGGGAGAGCATTGCGGGTGCCATGGCCCGGCATGCCTGGCACCAGTCCGCATAAAACTCGATCACCGTCGGGCGGCCGTTGGTCAGGGCGACGTCCGGTTCCAGAGATCTCCCTGCCAGCTGTTCAAGAGGTGATTCACTTTGGAATCCACCACGCACGGCCACAAGCGTCACGGCCAGGCCGAGAGCGACGGCCAATAGAAGCAATTTCTGGGCCTGGCCCAGAAGTGGCTGTGGCGTGCTGCCGGTCATCAAAAGCACTGCGATGCCAGCACTCTGCCAGGCCTGATCGGTGGATGCGGCTAGCGTCCGGCCATGGTCGTTCTCCGGTTTCTCGTTCTGCCGCTTCGGGCACCACTGCTGCTGCTCCTGTTTGGAGTGGCTGTTGTGATGGGCAATCACTGGACCCTGCTTCAGCTGCATCTGGAGAACACACGCAACATCAGTGCCGAGCTCTTCTGGACCGTGGAGGTCACACAGGTTCTGGCCGTCGTGGTGATCTGCACCATGCCGGACCTGCTGATGCGTCAGGTCTCTCTGCTCATGGCGTCCAGTCGTGTCGTCAGCCTGGTGGTCACCCTGCTTCTGGTGATCACCCTCGGCATCTATTTGCTGCGGCTGAACATGCTGTCGGACATCCTGATCATCGCCACCTCGATTCTCCTGGCGCGCCTCGATCTCAGTCGCATCGGTGTCTGCCCGCCGCCTGCGATCACCGGATGTCTGTTGTTCGCTCTGGTGATCGGTGGCCTGCTGGTTGGATACCTCCTACCCAGCCCCGTCCTGTTCGCAGACACCTGAGCTCTGCCGGTCCGCGTAACGCAGCAGGTTGTCCATCACTTTTTTGGTGTAGTAGCGGGTTTCCGGATAAGGAATGCGTTCCACCCAGAGTTCCGGGGCTGTGTTGAGCTCGTCGTTGCGCCAGCCGCCGACTGTGCCTGGCCCCGCGTTGTAGCTGGCGATGGCCAGCAACGGGTGTCCCTGCCATTGCCTCAGCAACTGTTTGAGGTACGCAGCGCCAAGCCGGATGTTCAGCTCTGGGTCATCCAGTTCTTCCATCTCGAGTGGTCGGCCCGCGAGCTCCGCGGCCGTTGCCGGCATGAGTTGCATCAGGCCGGCAGCACCGACGACCGAACGCACGTCGGGGGTAAAGCGCGATTCCTGTTTGCTGATGCCGTACAGCAGATTCAATGACACGTTCTGGTCCTTGGCAGCGGACTGAAACAGACCACTGAACAGGCGTGGAGACTGGCTGCGTTGCAGACGTTCTCCCTGCTGGCAATTTGGATGGCGCCAGCGCAGGCTGAGCCGGAATAACTGGTCCAACCCCATCCATGGCTCTCCGACGGCGATCCTTAAGCGGCCCTCGACCAGTTGTTCCGGATAGGACGGCAACTGCCCCGTCTCGCTGCGGGCCTGCCAGTGGTCCCAGGCCTGATCCACAAGGCCGAGTTCCCAGAGCTGGTTCACGACCTGATCAGGACTGTTGAGTGGATCCCCGTCCATGGATGCTGGGCCGGGCAGGTCGGTTAGCTCCGGTTGAAGGTCCGGTCGTTGAAGGTCCGGCAGCGGAGTCTGGTTAAGGCGCCGATCCGCAAGCCAGCTGTAATACCCGGTTGGTTGCTGCTCAAGCAGCTGCTGCCAATGGGCACTGGCGTTGTCTATTTGTCCCAGTCGGTCAGCGCTGAAACCAAGCCAGAACAGTCGTCGGCCTTCGAGGGGGCTGGGCAGCGTTCCCTCGGAAAGTTTGGATAACAGGGTCTGAGCAGTCCCCCACTGGCCGGCCAGCAGAGCATCTCGCGATAGATCCCACTGCAGCTGCCAGATCGCAGGGTCATCAGGCCATTGGTCGATCACCCAATCCGCGCCCTGCCCCTGCGCCAGTCGGACGCGACCAGCCGCTACGGCCGGGGACGCCTCGGCCAGTGTGGTTGGCAGCGCATTGAGAAGCTCCGCCTTGGGGATCAGTGGGTCGCTGAGCAGTTCTGCGGCCTTGAGGCTGTTCGGGTGCTGCGGGTGTTGTCTGGTGAGCTTGATCAGTTGCCGTTCTCCACGGCGCTGTTGTTCACGATCGCCGCGCAGCAGTGTTCTGCCGAGTGCCAGAGCTGTATCAGGATCAGATTGGCCTTGCGGCAGGCATTTCTCAGCTGCTGCGGCATCTCCGAGCTGGGCCAGCCCACGCGCCAGTTGTTGACGCTCGTCGTCATCCGGAGACCAGTTGCCCTCGTCTTCGCAGGCGTCACGAAAACGACCCGCCGCGCCCGGCCAGCTCGTTCCCCAGCGGGCCAGATGAAGCGCCCCTCGATGGCCCTCTGTCTGCTCCGGTTCCATGGCTTCCGCAGCTGAGAGGGCTGCGGGATGGCGTGGTTGAAGCCTCAGAAGTTCAAGGAGAAGCTCAGGCTCAGAGGCGCCAAGCCGCTGTCGAGCCCAGGCTGAGGACGCTGATTCTGGAAAGCGTTTCAGAAGGCTGCGCCAGAGATCCGTCGCTCGCTGCTGCTGCCCGAGCTCTTCGGCGGTTTTCGCCGCAAGTTCCAGAGAGACAGCCGCGAGTGGAGAGTTCCCCCAGCCCTGGCCAGCCAGCAGCCTGGAGATCACGATCGCGTCATCACGATCCCGGGCAGCCATCCGCAAAGCGGCCTCTCGGCGCTGTTGTGGATCGATCGACCATCGATAACTCCTCCAGAGCTGTCCGCTTTCGGTCGTTGCTGATGCCGTGTGCTCCAGATACCACTGCCGCACCCACTGCTGACCAAGCCATGTCGCTGTGAGGGCGCTGGCAGCGGTCCCAAGCAACAGCACAGCTCCTAGTCGAGACCCAGCTGGCACTTGTCAGCCTGAAGTGCTGTCATTCTGATTGTCCTCCGCCAATCGGGCCGGCGATGTCGTCCAATCGATCCGCGGCCCGTCCAGGCCGCTGGCAACGCTGGCGGACCTTTGCGCTGGTCAGCATCGCCTTGCTGGTCTGGGGCCTGCGCTGGTTGTGGCCACTGCAGGGATGGCCCGGCTGGATCGTTGTGCTGCTCTTCGCCTGGGCGGGTCTTGAGCTGATCCGGCTCTGTTGGTTTCCCCATCGTTGGCGATGAGCCGGCGCCTGGGTCGGCCTCCGATGAACGGGCAGAGCGTGACCTGTCCCTTGCTTGTTTTTTAGATGGGGCAAGGCTTTTAAGCTGCAGTCCACGAATGAGACCCATGGTTCAAGGAGTTGTGTCTCCGATCGGCCCTTCGCTTGGGGCTGCTGTTCCAGGGTTTGGAACCGATGGCATTCGGGGCAGGGTTGGTGAGGTTCTCACCCCTGCGCTCTGCCTTCAGATTGGGTACTGGTGTGGACGGATCCTGCCGAAGGAGGGCCCGATCCTGATCGGGATGGATTCCCGCAGCAGTGGCTCGATGCTGGCTTCAGCTTTGACGGCTGGGCTCACGGCGGCCGGCAGGGAGGTTTGGACTCTCGGCCTTTGCCCCACCCCTGCGGTGCCTCTGCTGATCCGTCAGCTGGGGGCTTCAGGAGGGTTGATGGTGTCCGCCAGCCACAACCCCCCGGAGGACAACGGAATCAAGGTGTTTGGTTCCAATGGAGCCAAGCTTGATTCTGAGAATCAGGCCTTGATCGAGCAGGGTCTGCGCGGCGATCTGGGAGCCCCTGGACAGTCTGATCTCAGTTGTGGTTCATCGTTCCAGCGCCCGGATCTGTTGGCCTCCTACCGGGACTGCCTCATCGCGTCGGTCGGTCAGCATCGCCTCGATGGTGTGCCCATCGTTCTCGATCTCTGCTGGGGTTCTGCCACAGCCTGCGGAGCGGATGTTTTTCAAGCTCTCGGTGCAGACCTGACCGTTCTGCACGGACAGCCCGATGGGCAGCGCATCAATGTGAAATGCGGCTCCACGCAACTTGAGCCACTTCGTCAGGCTGTTGTCGAGCGCGGTGCTGCGATGGGATTCGCCTTCGACGGCGATGCCGACCGCATGTTGGCCGTCGATGGCCGAGGACGCGTCGTCGATGGCGATCATGTGATGTTTCTGTGGGGCTCCGTGCTCCAGGAGCAGCAGGCTCTCCCTGACCAGAGGCTCGTGGCGACGGTGATGTCCAACCTCGGTTTCGAGCGAGCCTGGCAGCGACGGGGCGGCGTGCTTGAGCGCACCCCCGTTGGAGACCAGCACGTTCATGCCGCGATGGTGTCAAGCGGCGCTGCTCTCGGAGGAGAGCAATCCGGTCACATCCTTGCCGCTTCACACGGTCTCTGTGGAGACGGTCTGCTCACGTCGCTGCAGCTGGCCACCCTGTGCCACGATCAGGGAATCACCCTGAGTGACTGGTTTGATCGCAGCTTTGAGGCGTTTCCACAGAAATTGGTGAACGTGACGGTTCCCGACCGGAGCCGGCGCAAGGGTTGGACGAGCTGCACCCAACTCGTGGAGGCGTTGCGGACCGCAGAGGATGCCATGGGTGAAAGCGGCCGTGTGCTGGTCAGGGCCAGCGGAACAGAACCTTTGCTGCGGGTGATGGTGGAAGCCGCCGATCCGCAGGATGTGGAGACCTGGACCTCACGCTTGGCATCCCTGGCCGATCAGCACCTCAATGCGGCCTGAGCCTGTCCAGAGCCAGCTGAAGTGCTCCATCGCAGGCATCACCGTCCGGTTCACACCAGGCTGCCTGCGGAACGGCTTGCTCGACAGCTTTGTTCACGGCCCTCTGGAACAGGGGTAGGTGAGTGAGGGCACCACCATGCCCAACGACATGCGGTTGATCCAGGTTTAGAGCTGTGGCAACAGCCTTCAAGGCCTCAGCGAGAGAGGCTGCTGAGTGATCGAGGATCTGCTGAGCAGGTTGCAGGCCTTCGGCTGCTGCCATGGCCACCATTGGTGCCAGTGCGGCGAACGCGGCGGCTCCGAACCCTGGCTTGACGACGCAGGCCTTGATGGCGGCGCTGCTGTCACATCCCAGTTCCTGCCACAGCTGCTGACGCAAAGGGTGATCCGCGAGGCGGCCATCGGCCATGCGCAAGCTGAGCTGCAGGCCCTGATGGCCGATGTCAAAGGCGGAGCCGGAGCCATCCAGCAACCAGCCCCAGCCTGCACTGCGATGTTCCCTGCCGCAGCTGTCACGGCCCACGCAGATCATTCCTGTTCCGCTGATTAGCACGATCCCAGCCCGGTCCGGGAAGGCGCCGCGTAGGGCGGTGCGTTCATCTCCAGTTGCCACAGCATGCGTCTGGGGTAGTCCCAGTTCCTCCGCCAGCAGGGCGGAAGCGCGCTTCTGCAGCTTGGATCCCTGTTCGATGCCGCTCGCTCCAATGGCGGCAGCCTGCAGGTGATCGCGAGTCAATCCAGCGGAAACAAGCGCCGCTGAAAGGCTGTTGTGAACTGCGGCCCGGAATCGTTGTTCCCCCTGCTCAGCATCCAGATGGCAGACACCGGGTCCTTCGCCCGTGCCGAGAGTCCGCAGCTGGCCAGCCTCGCTGCGGCTGATGCGGCAGCGGGTGCCCGTCTGACCAGCATCGAATCCTGCGATCAGCACGGGGTCTCCTCCTCTTTGGAAGGCAGGCTCGTCATCGTCGCCAGGCAGTACCAACCGATGATCTGCACCTCTGGTCGGAAGAAAATGGTGTCGGCAATGCCCTGCCCCATCAAACCGGCGATCGCCGCCAGACTCGCCAGGGCAGCGCCGGCGGCCGGCTCGTTGATTCGCAGACCCCTGAGTCCCGAGCGAATGCTGCTCTGAAGCAGCCCCACACACGCAATCAGCCCAGCGATGCCTGTTTCCACCAGGATTTCCAGGGGGACTGAATAGGCGCTGAGGGCGTTGAACTTCGGCTGCTGGTACAGGGGATAAATGCTGTTGAACGCATTGTTCCCTGGGCCGATGCCGATCCATGGACGGTCCTGGATCATCTCGATGGATGCCAGCCAGACATTGATCCGGAAGTTGTTGGAGCTGTCGCCTCGGCCCGCCAGCAGGCTGCTCACGCGGGTGCGGATCGGTTCCACTTTGGTGACGGCGATGGCGAGCAGGGCTGCCCCCAGCAGCAGGATCATCAAAGGAGCGAGTCGCCGCCACAGGGCTGGCCATTCACGTGTGCTGCGCAGCAGCAACAGCAGAATCAGCACAGCGAAACCAGCCATCAGCCCCACCCAGCCACCGCGGCTGTAGGTAAAAACGATCGAACTTCCAGCCAGTCCCAGTGTGGTGATGGCGAACAACCGTTTTCCCCAGCCCTGCCAGCGCAGAACGGCGATGGCAGCGAGGGGCAGCAAGGCCAGCAGATAACCCGCCAGCAGATTCGGATTTCCGAGCGGACCGTAGATGCGGATTGTTCCTTCAGTGATCGAGTTCGGATCGGCCCAGCGGGCCAGCTCTTCAGAGTTGCTGTATAGCTGCCGCAAGGCCAGAACACTGCTGCCCATGCCTCCGCACAGCAGACCAGCCAGCAAGCGATCCCACCAGAGGCTGTTGCTCAGCAGCAGTTTGCTGGCCAGGGCATAGACCCCGAGATACCCAAGAAACTTGACCAATCCTTTGGCCGCGGCGAATGGAACGGGCGAGAAGCCCGTGGCAAGAGCGGCGATACCGAGAAAAAGCAACAACCAGCCGCCGATTGGACGGATCCGAGCGGGGGGGGTGACGAGTGACCACAGCAGCCACAGGGCGCCAGTCGCGGCGATTAGCAGCGTCAGCCCGGCTCGGGTGAAGAAGGGGAGGCCGGCGAGCAGGAGTGTCAGGAGACCTCCGGCGAGCCACTCCAGACGCTTGATGACGTCTGGTTTTGGGTGCAGCACTCCCTGCCAGCGCAGCAGCAGTGGAACGGCCATTGCTCAGGGTCCAGGGCTGACGGTTTCTGCGGGATTATCAATCTCCCGCCAGCGACTTTCCAGCTCGGCCAACTCCGGGAGCTCAGCCTGGTTGCGCTGATACAGCACCCGGTACACGGGAAGTTCTTGTTCTGAAGTGAAGCGCTCCCGTTCCGTCGGCACCGACAGAGGATTGTCGACACGCCAGGGTCTTGCATCAGCGGCTGGCCGGTTGAAACAGCCGCAGAGTTCGGTGAGCGTCACCATCGGTGTGATCACCTCCAGTACATCGCTCTGGATGAAAAACTCACGTCCTGGTTGCAGAGCAGCCGCGATGGCCAACAGCAGAGCCGGTTGCAGCACCCGCCGTTTGCGATGGCGCCGCTTGAACCACGGGTCAGGAAACTGGATCGAGACCCGTTGCATCTGATCGGGCGGCAGCGCTGCCATCCATCCCTCGAGGCTGATGTTGGCGTTGCAGAACAGCACGCGGACGTTGCCAAGACCGCTGGCCAGGGCATCACGGTCTGCGGAGATCACCAGTGGTCGTCGAATTTCGACGCCGAGATGGTTCCAGTGCGGTTGGCATTGCGCCAGGCCGAGCAGGCAGCGGGCTCTGGCACAGCCGATGTCGAGATGGATCGGCTGCAGAGGTTTCTCGAACAGGTCGCTGGGTGGCGGTAGCTGCAGCGGCAGCTGAAAGAACCGACTCAGCGGATTGACGTGCTGACGCAAGGCTCCCGAGTTCAGGACGGGTCGTGCCGAAGCAGACCCCAGCAGGCTGTATAGCCATGCAGGTGGGTTGCTCCGCCAACCGGTCCGATTTCCCCATTGCAAAAGGCTCCGGCAACCGGAAGTTCCGGCATCACCTGCCTGGCCAGGGACACATCACCGTTGGGGACTCCGAACAGGCCGTTGCCGCGCCCGAGGCAGGCCATCAGCAAACCGAACTGAGCTGGAGCAGCCTGATTGGCCGCTGAGCGCAGCAGTTGCAGGGCCTCCTGACGAGAGGCGTCGGCCTCCCGCAGCTGAAACTGCACGTTCTGGCCGGGGCGGACCCGTTCAGCCACGGCCACGGCGCCATTGCTGGGATCCACGCCGATCAGATTGCGAACCAGAAACGCCCCTTCAGCGGTGTTGGTGCCGTCGGGACCGAGTTTGAGTTCACGGCGTTCGATGCCGAGGAACAGTGAGTGTCGAACCAACTCGCGCTCCTGTTCGCTCAGATCCGCCAGCACCCGTTGCAGGCAGGCCACTGGGCTGGCCTTGCGATCACCCTCGCTCAGTTCCAGCAGCACATTGCGTTGCACTTGCTCAATGGCAAACACCGGACCAATGGGACGACATCCCTGGGCCACCACAGCCTCCATGGTCCAGTCGCCTCCGATGGAGCAGACCACCGCACCGGTGGTGACGGCATCGTCGATCAGCAGTGATCCGTGGGGAGCGTTGTGTGGTCCGGCAATCCCTCCGATGCGGACTGCTGTGGGGTATGCGTAGTCCAGACCGCTGATCAGATCGTTGATCCCGCTACTGGTGGGATCGATCAGCACGATTTGGCTGCGGCACTGCCCTGGATCAATTCCTGTCCATTCCTGCCAGCTCAGTGCCGACCCGTCCAGATCGGGAAGGGCATCGGTTGTCAGGGCCCGCGTCTGGATCTCGGCACCGGGGAGTTTGAGCAGCGATACGCTCAGGGCCGGGGTTTGCTCGAGTTCGGATGCCACCCCGCCTTCGGTGGTGCCGATCACCCCACCACCGGCGCATCCAAGCCAGTGTTTGGCCTTCAGCCGTTGCTGGAGCAGAGGCAGCAAACGGGGCAGGTCGCTGGCGTAACTGGTGGAGGCAAACACCAGGGCCAGATCGGCTTCGCTGTGGCGCCCCAGACTGGCAACAACGTCCTGGACAGCTTCATCCAGGGATGGTCTTGAGGACAAGGCGGTCCGACACGTCGGCGTCGCCGATGCCGCCCGGAACCAGTCGAGGGGGGAGAACGACGCCATGCCGTGGACCCTATCAACCTCGATGGCAGAGAGGGCGTTGATAATGACGCCAACTTGTACCGACCGAGTGAACGAGCTGTCCTATCGCGCGCTGGTCTGGTTGACCTATCGACTGGCGGCCACCTTCGCGCTGGGACTTCCGTTGGTTCTTCTGATCTGGTCTTCCGTGCGCCGTGAGGCGTCCGTGGTGCGTTTGCTCTCCCTGTACTGGAAAGTGGCGAGCCTGATGGGGATCAGCATGCTGCTGCTCACCGATCAGCGTCCTCTGGGCTATCTCACAGCGCTGCTGGCTCCGCTGCTGATGCTCATCTCGGTTTGGTTTTGGGTGGACCTCAACGAAGAGCTGGAGGACCTGCCGCCGTGGCGACCACTCCCTCTCAGCGTGCGGTTGTGGCGATGGGCTCTGAGTGGATTCGCCCTGTTGAGTGCCGCCATGAATGCCACGGCTCTGGGTTGCATGCAGCTGGGCACAACCAGTGAATGCAAGGCGTGGCTGGAGGCGCCCAGGGGGGTTCACAGCGTGGTGGAAACAGTTTTTGACTTCGTTTTCGGAGGTCAGTGGACGGAGGGCGTTGCCGCCTTCATCGGTTACGTCGCACTGGTGGCCTATCTGGCCGGCCTTCTGCAGTGGCTGCTGGTGCGCTTGCCTCGACAGGGACGTGTGGCCGGCGGTTTTTGAGTGATGACCAGAACGCTGACGGATCTGCTGCGGGCCCTGGAGGAGCGCAGCCGTCAATGTCCCAATCGTGTGGTGCGTCTAACCGGCACGGTCGACTCAGAACCGTGCGAATTACTGATCTTCCGAGGTTTCAGCAGCAGCACCACCCACCCCACATCGTTCGATCCGGATGCACCGGTGCTGCTCATGCCGGTTGTGCTCGACAACGCTGAGCTGCTGGAGGGACCGCTCCAGCCCGAGCAGGTCAAGGTGTTGATGGGGCCGATGACGCCTGAGCAGTTGTTGGATCAGGCCATCTGGTGAACGCGCCGTTCCAACACGGCGACACAGCGGCCGCAGAGGTGGGGATGCTCCATGTGTTGGCCGACATCGCTTTCGTAGTGCCAGCAGCGCTCACATTTGATGCCGCGAGCTCGGGCGACTTCGATCAAGGCGTTGTCGTCTTGCTCACTGGCAAGGACCTCCGCCCAGGGTTCACCCCCAAGTTGCAGCTGGGACACCAGCAACCAGTCGCGTAGTCCATCCACATCGCGATCACCGTGGTCCCTCAGCCAGTCCAGGGCGGCTTGAAGCTTTGGCTGAGGAGCGTCGATCCGCACCGCTGCTTCTAGCGAAGCACCCAGTTCCTGGCGGCTTCGGCAGCCCTCCATCACTCTGTTCACCGAGGCCCTGAGCAGTCGTAGCTGCTGAACGGGTTCCACAAGGCTGTTGTCGCGCCACTCATCCGGAACCGATGGCCAACCGCGCTGGAAGACGGAGTCCTCCTCCACGGGGTAGGGCAGGTTCTGCCAGATGTCTTCGGCCATGTGGCAGAGCACCGGGGCGATCAGACCAGCCAGACGCTCAATGATCAGAGCCATGACGGTCTGGCAGCTGCGTCGTCGTTGATCCGCTGGTGCGCTGACGTAGAGACGATCCTTGGGGATGTCGAGGTAGAAGTTCGAGAGGTCGCTGACGCAGTAGTTCTGCAGCAACTGGAAGAACCGGAAGAACTCGACGTTCTCAAAGGCTTCCGTGATTTCATCCATCACCTCGGCGGTGCGCTCCAGCATCCAGCGATCGAGCAGGGGAAGCACGGCAACCGGAATGGCGTCGGTTACCGGATGGAAGTCGTGCAGATTGCCGAGCAGATAACGGCTGGTGTTGCGGACCTTTCGGTACACATCCGCGAGCTGACGCAGGATGCCTGCACCGATGGGAACATCGGCTGAATAGTCGACGGAACTCACCCACAGCCGCAACACATCGGCCCCATAGGCGGGCTCCTGCTTCTGGTTCTTGCCTCCCTCGATGATCACCATGGGGTCAACAACGTTGCCCAGCGATTTGCTCATCTTTCGGCCCTTTTCATCGAGGGCGAATCCATGGGTGAGGACTCGCTTGTAGGGGGCTCGGCCGTTAACTGCAACGGAGGTGAGCAGCGAGGACTGAAACCAACCGCGGTGTTGGTCGGACCCTTCTAGATAGAGGTCGGCTGGATAGCGAAGGTCATTGCGCTGGCTTGCGACGGCTGCCCAGCTGGAGCCCGAGTCGAACCACACGTCCATGGTGTCGGTTCCCTTGCGCCACTGATCGGCCTGGTCGGCATAGGACGGTGGCAGTAAATCCGCTTCGTCGTTTTCCCACCACACGTCAGCACCGTGTTCGGCGATCAGGGTTTCGATGTGCTTCAGGGTGTCGGCATTGAGCAACACCTCGCCGTTGCTGCGGTTGTAAAACACCGGGATCGGCACACCCCAGGTGCGCTGACGCGAGATGCACCAGTCGCCGCGCTCTTTCACCATCGACTCAATCCGGTTGCGACCTGAGGCGGGGGTCCACTCCACCTGGTCGATGGCATCCAGTGCCTGCTGGCGGAAGCCTTCAACTGAGGCGAACCACTGTTCTGTGGCGCGGAAAATGGTTGGTTTCTTGGTGCGCCAGTCGTAGGGGTAACGGTGGCCATAGGCCTCCTGCTTCAGCAGGGCACCGGCGGTATCCAGAGCTTCGATGATGGACGTGTTGGCGTCCTTGAGGACGTTCAAACCGGCAAACGGCCCGGCTTCTTCGGTGAGGGTGCCCGTTTCATCCACGGGGCAGAGCACCGGCAGGCCGTTCTTCTGGCCGGTGTGGAAGTCATCGACACCGTGGCCAGGAGCGGTGTGCACGAGGCCTGTGCCGGATTCGGTGGTGATGTACTCGCCACCGATCACCACCGGACTGCTGCGATCCAGCAGCGGGTGGCGGTAGATCAAACCTTGCAGTTGCGCTCCTTTCACCGTTGCTTGAACGGTGAGTTGCCTGTCCAGAGTTTTGGTGAGTGAATCGATCAGCTCAGCAGCCAGCAGAAGCAGCCGACCGCTGCCGTCATCAGCGAGGGCGTAATCCAGCCGCTCGTTCACCGAGACGGCCAGGTTGGCGGGCAGGGTCCAGGGTGTGGTTGTCCAGATGGCGACTTGCAGGGCCTGTCCCAGCGCTGCTCTTTCGGCTGGCAGCTCGACCCCTTGGGACTTGAGGGCATCACGCAAACCATCCGGCAGTTCAACCGCCGCAAAGGCCGCGTAAACACTCGGACTGGTGTGCCCATCGGGGTACTCCAGTTCCGCTTCCGCCAGCGCTGTACGTGAGCTGGGACTCCAATGCACCGGCTTCAATCCCCTGTAGATGTGGCCTTTGAGCACCATCTCCCCGAACACACGGATCTGGGCGGCTTCGTAGGTCTTCTGCAGGGTGAGATACGGCTCGCTCCAGTCGGCCCAGATCCCCCAGCGCTGGAACCCTTTCATCTGGCCATCCACCTGCTTGCGGGCATAGGCGGCGGCTTTCTTGCGCAGCTTGATGGGTGTGAGTGCCTTGCGCTGATCGCCATCCATCGACTGCAGCACCTTCAGCTCGATCGGTAAGCCGTGGCAATCCCAGCCAGGGATGAAGCGCACGCGACGCCCACGCAAGACCTGGAACTTGTTGATCACGTCCTTGAGCACCTTGTTCAGGGCATGGCCCATGTGCAGAGCCCCGTTGGCGTAGGGAGGGCCGTCATGGAGCGTGAAGATCTCTCCGTCGTTCTCCAGGCCCAGCCTGAGGTCGATGCCGTTGTCATTCCAGAACGCCTGCAGTTCCGGCTCGCGCTTGATCGCATTGGCCCGCATGCCAAAGCCGGTCTGCAGCAGGTTGAGCGTGTCCTTGTAGGAGGGACGTTGGTCCGCAGCGTCTCGCGTCTCCTTGCTCACAGGGGCCCTGATGTGACTTGGGGATTATCAGTCTTCAGGCTCAGCCACTGCTTCTGGCTCAGCTTTCGGTTCTGCCACTGCTTTCGGTTCAGCCGTGGTTTGGGGTTCAGCCACTGTCTTCGACTCCGGAAGGTCGTTCTCCTCGCTGTCCAGCGGCTGCGTTTCCGCGGCGGTTGAGCTCGTTTCCGGTGCTTCTGTGGATAGCTGATCCCCGTCGGCGGTGGTTTCAGGGCGCACCCATTTCTTCCCTGACACCCCTGACTTCGCCGCCGGTTTGAGTTGCTTGGCCGCTCCGCTCAGGCCATGGCTCAGGCTTGATGCTGCAGCGCCCAGCTGCTTGAGACCTGTCAGCCAGTACTCAGGAGACCCCAGACGCTGCCGTTCCTCATCGTCGAGAGCGCGCCAGCGGGATTGACCCACCTCCGCGCTCAGGCGGCTGATCAGCAAACTCCCACAGAGCACGGCCAGCATGGGAGCACCTCGTAAGCGGTCACTGCTTGTGACCAGCACAAGGCCGAGCAGCAGCACCACCGCCCCCCAAACGCCATCGCGAGGACGACTCAGCTCCACCGCCAGCAGGGGAAGCAATAGCAGTGCCAAGCCGAACAGCAGGCAGACGTCGCCGCTGAGAGTCGCCAGCATTACCACCACCACCAATTGATTCCATTGTGATCCGATCCCTAAAGTCGGATCGGTGCCCACCTGGCGGAATTGGTAGACGCGCTGGTTTTAGGTACCAGTGGCTAAGGCTGTGGGGGTTCAAGTCCCCCGGTGGGCATCTCTTTCCCTAACTTGGCAAAGGATTGTTTCGGATCTAGTTGGCTGCTGACCAGATGACCCAGGCACCTGAATCGGCTCAGCAGCCGCGTCTGGCGATGGAGTCGCTGCGGTCTGTTTTGAGCGGTTTCATTGATCCTCCGGATGCATGGAATCCGACTGTTGGCCTGTTCATCGCGGGATATGTCCTGGCCGGGGTCACCATCTGGGGCTGGTTCGTCGGCGGTTGGCCCCTCCCCCTGCTTTTGATCACGGGCTTTCTGGCTCTTCATCTAGAAGGAACGGTTATTCACGACGCCTGCCATAACGCTGCGCACCCCAATCGTTGGTTGAACCAGGCGATGGGCCATGGCTCGGCCTTGTTGCTGGGATTCAGTTTTCCTGTGTTTACAAGGGTGCATCTTCAGCACCACGCCAATGTGAATGATCCGAAGAATGATCCGGATCACATCGTCAGCACATTCGGCCCTCTTTGGCTGATAGCCCCTCGATTTTTCTACCACGAGTGGTTTTTCTTTCAGCGTCGGCTCTGGAAGCGCTGGGAGTTGATGCAGTGGGGCTTCGAGCGCAGTGTCTTTGTCGTGATTGTTCTCGCCGCTGCACGCTTTGATTTCTTGCCGTTCATTTTCAATTGTTGGTTTGCGCCGGCCCTGATGGTGGGCGTCACTCTGGGCTTGTTTTTCGACTATCTCCCTCACCGCCCATTCCTCTCACGAAGTCGCTGGCGGAATGCCCGGGTTTACCCGGGACGTTTGATGAATTGGTTGATTATGGGGCAGAACTATCACCTGGTGCATCATCTCTGGCCTTCAATTCCCTGGTTTGAGTACAAGCCTGCCTACGAAGCAACAAAACCTCTTCTGGACTCAAAAGGGTCACCGCAGCGTCTCGGCATCTTTGAAACGCGATCCGATGGTTTCAATTTTCTTTACGACATTTTGGTGGGGGTGCGCAGTCATAAGTCACGACGTAGTCGGATGAGGCGCATTGCCAAAGTTTTGCCAGGGCGTCGTTTGCAACGTGGCTGGATTTCGTTGCTTCAGCGAACAGCTGTTAGTCCGGTGCGTGGAAGGAGTTAATCGTAATACGTTGTTTTTGCCATCGGATCAACGCCTGGTGCAGGCATATCAATAATGCTCACTCCTTGAATATTGAAACGTTGCCTTAGCTCGGAAATAGGCGTTTTGATGTCATCCCAATAGTTCCAATCGTGGATGATATCAGTATTGATTTTGGCGCCGATAGCCAGGGCCTCGCTGAAAAGATCAGGGTCGAAATTCATTGTGCCTGGTTGGATTCCGTTGGGGAGAGTCCAGGCGATTCCGAGGTGGAAGTCAAGAAGTACCTCTGTGATCATTTCCCAGCCGACGTCGGATCTGGCCATGCCGCATTCCACGGCGCTAACGGCAATCTCTCCTGCCATATCGGTATTGGTGCCGGAAAGAATATGCACGCAGTCGTGACGGACCGCGGATTCTGTGAGGTTGCCGGGCTCGCCAGGGAATTTGAAACCTCTTGTGCGGTAAAACGTGTGAATGGCCTTGCCCAGAGTTCCCTGCTCCAGGTTTGCGAGTTGCTCGAAATCTTCGGCCTGTTCGGAATCGCCGATGTAGCCGTGAACCTGTTTAACAACGGCCCAGATTTTGTGGAGCCCCTTTTCGGGAAGAAACTCGTTGGATGCACGGCGCCCATAATCGATCAGCGCCAATTTGATTCTCCTGTGAGCGATATTATTAAGATCCTGCAGCGAGTTGGGTTCAATGCCAACTGTTTCCGCATATTGATTCACTCTTTCAACATCGTCATCATGGAGACTGCCGGATAGATAGGGCATCAAAATTAGGAATTGAATGGCTATCTTTGCTTTGTGCGGCTCAAAAAATGACCGAGAAAAAAATTCGGGAGTTGAAACAGGGAGCGTCTCTAGATTGATGCCTGGCGATTTAAACAAATGGTCTCTCAGGCCAGCCGCAAAATGCATGCTCGGCCGGTGCTCGCTAGTTCGATCTGGAGCCACTGTGAGCATGGCAGAGAACAGTTCAGTGATCTGATCTCTCGAGAAATCAAGCTTTAACATTTATCCCATTTGAGTATATTTTAGTCTAACGCTTGCAGGCCTGTTATAATGTCTTAATAGCGACATTGGTATTTATTTGTCTGCCAATATTTTTGGCACGCGATAAAAATCCTGCTCCCGTTGGGGAGCTTGATTGAGAATGTCTTCGCGCACATTGGTCGGGGTGACGCCGTCCTCGCGGGTGACGTTCACCACTTCTACAGCGCGCGTGGTGGGGGGCACATCAGTAGTGTCGACGGCCTCGAGCTGACTGACGTAATCCAGGATCGGTTCAAGCTGCTTGGTGTATGTCGCGATCTTGTCGTCCGCGAGGTCCAGTCGCGCCAGCTTCGCCACCTTGCGAACGTCATCGGCAGAGATGCGGCTCATGTTTCGCTTAAAAATCTGCAGAGATCCTCGCTCAGAGCCGAGGCGGCCGTGTTGATCAAGGAAGCACCCTGTTCTGCGGTGGCGAGGGAGGGATGCGAGCCCATGCGCCCGTCCGGATGACGGCGCCGGAAATCCTCAGGACCATGAATTGGCCCCGCAGGTGCTGGATCCGGCAGAGGCCGTTGCTTTCTGACGAGTGTGGGTTCCAGCTGCAGGGTGACGGCGATCTCGCTGGGGGTGGCGTGGTGGCCTTCCTTATCGCCGTAAAGGTCGCGAGCTTCTCGCATCACTGGTCCGGCCATGAACCAGTTGGAGAGACGGCAGCGCAGCTTCGAAGCCACCGGTAGGTCTCGACTGGCGGCGGTGCCGTGGGCCTGGGCAAAGGCTGCCCTGGTGGTGGCGATGTTGCCGCCATGGCCATTGATCACAAACACGCGCTCAAAACCGTGTCGGGCCAACGACAGCACGAGGTCGTGCAGCACAGCCAGCAAGGTGGCGGGTTGAAGGCTCATGGTGCCCGCGAAACCCAGGTGATGTTCCGCCATGCCGAAGGCCTGGGCTGGTGTCACCAGAACTCCAGTGCGCCGACCGACTTCCAGGGCTATGGCTTCCGCAGTGAGAGCATCGGTGCCGATGGCTCCGGTGGGCCCGTGTTGTTCGGTGGATCCAAGCGGGATGATCACGCCCTTGCAGTGCTCGAGGTAGGCCTCAACTTCCGGCCAGCTGCGCAGGGCGAGTCTGATGCCTTCGGCGTTGTCGGCGGGGCCTGGATAGGAAGCGGGCATCGCTGGCTTGGCAGTGGTTTGATGATCGCTCAGCTCGGCCTTGATCAGTGGGCCGTACCGTTCCCGTCGTACTTGTCGGTGTTGTAGTAACCGCCTCGGGTTCCGAAGAACAGGCAGGCGAGCGGGAACAGCACGATGCTGCCAAGCAGCACGGTTCCCAGATTGAAGCCGGAGAGAGCGGCGTCCATGCAGTGCTCGATAGTTTCTTCAGCTTGGCGGAAGTGCAGCCAGCGTGCAGCCCATCAAGGGGACTCTGTTGACAATTCCGCGCCCTCTCCAGGGACATCCAACCAACTCCGTAACCATGCCGTGAGCCAGATGAACGGCATGGTGTCGGCGAGAGCGGCCAACAGTTTGAACAGATATCCCCCGGCGATGAAACTCCCAAGTTGTGGCAGCAGGGCTTCGTCCGGATTCACGGGCAGCACGTGGGCGGCGAAATGGCTGATCAGCACCACAGCGCTGGTGTCCACTAGCTGACTCACCAAAGTGGAGCCGTTGTTGCGCAGCCAGAGCGCTTTGCCATCTGTGAGCTGTTTCCAGAAGTGGAACAGCCGCACATCAACGAACTGGGCCGTGAAATAAGCCACCATCGAGGCTCCGATGGATCCGAAGCTCAGGGCCTGAATGTTGCGGAAGGTTGTTTCGTCGCTTCCCGGCATGGCTGGAAGCAGTCCACCCAGCCAAAGGATCAGCAGGACCCAGCCATTGAGAAGAAGACCCACCCACACCAGCTGATTCGCTTTCTGTTCCCCCCAGAGCTCACTGATCAGATCGGTGCATAAAAAGGTGATCGGATATGGGAGAGCGCCGACGGCTACCACGATCGGCCAGCTGCCGATGGTGCCCAATTGCAGAAAGCGAGTCAGGCCAAGGATGTTGAGCATCCCGAGCGTTCCGAGAAACAGGCCTGCCAACACCAGGAACACGCCATCGCGCCGGGCCTGGAGGCTGCTGCTCATGGCGGTGGAGCTTCCGTGCTGCTCAAAGCCTGGCGAAACGGTGGCACTCTGTCAGCAGGATGAAACCAATTCCTTTCGACTTCTACGCCCGCCCAGCGGAGGTGGTGGGACCTGACTTGATTGGTTGCAGATTGGTCAAACGCCAAGCGGATGGAAGCCTGTTCTGGGGCGTGATTGTGGAAACGGAGGCCTATTCCCAGGATGAGCCCGCTTGCCACGGTTACCGCCGACGCTCACCGCAAAACGAAACCCTGTTTGGCCCGCCAGGGCGCTTTTATGTCTATGTCAGTTACGGCATCCACCACTGCGTGAATGTGGTGACGGATCGCGACAACTGGGCCAATGGAGTGTTGCTGCGAGCCGTCGCACTGCCGGATGAGCCAGAAAGGGCGGCAGCAGGCCCAGGGCTGTTGGCGCGTCGTTTCGGATTGGATCGCCACCATGACACCCTTGCCTTAACCGGTGAAAATGACGTGTGGCTGGCTGCTTGGCCGGCGTCCCTCGCCCGCCCCACGCTTGTGACCACAACCAGGATCGGTATCTCTAAGGGGGAAGACCTGCCCCTGCGCTGGTATCTCCAGAACAGCCGCAGCGTGAGCCGCCGCGCCAAGGGAGATCGCATGCCAGCGCGGATTGACGCATGGTCCCCATCCGCTCAGGAGGGGAGATGAGCGGTTGGCATCACCGCCACATTCTTGATCTGGCGGCCTTCTCCAGAGAGGACTTCGTCGCCGTGCTGGAACTGGCCCAGCGTTTCAGCTCTCTGCCCGTCACCGGCGTCCGTCGCTTGCCTGCGTTGCAAGGACGACTCGTGGCCACGTTGTTCTTTGAGCCCAGCACAAGAACCCGCAGCAGCTTCGAGCTAGCCGCCAAACGCTTGTCTGCGGATGTGCAGAGCTTTTCGCCGTCCAGCAGTTCCCTGAGCAAGGGGGAGAGTGTGCTCGACACGGCGCGCACCTATGTCGCCATGGGGGCTGATGTGCTGGTGGTGCGGCATCGTTCCACAGGGGTGCCTCAGCAACTGGCGGCGGCACTTGAGCAGTCCGGAGACCGCACCGTGATTCTCAATGGCGGTGATGGCTTGCACAGCCATCCCAGCCAGGGGTTGCTTGATCTCTACACGCTTGCCCGTCAGTTTGATCCTGCCCAACCAACGCCGGATGTTCTCCAGGGCAAAAGGGTCGTGATCGTTGGAGACATCCTGCATTCACGGGTGGCGCGTTCCAATCTTTGGGCACTCACGGCTTGTGGTGCGGATGTTGTGCTCTGCGGTCCTCCCAGTTTGTTGCCGCAGGCATTTGAGAACTTCGTGGATGCGCCTCCGCCAGGGCAGCCTTCAGACCCCGTCTTGAACAGAGGGCAGATCAGCGTTGAGAGAAGCCTGGAGCAGGCCCTCCCCGGTGCCGATGCAGTGATGACCCTGCGGCTGCAGAAGGAACGGATGAGCCAGCAGCGGCTCACGGATCTGTATCGCTACCACCGCGACTACGGCCTGAGTCGGGAACGCCTCAAGCTCTGCGGAAAGAGCGTGCCCGTGCTTCACCCCGGCCCTGTGAACCGGGGCGTGGAAATGGCCAGTGATGTGCTGGACGATCCCTCGATCTGCCTTGTGGAAGAGCAGGTCCGCAACGGTGTTCCCATCAGGATGGCGCTGCTCTATCTGATGGCTGCCGCTGAATCAGCAGCGGAGCCTTCGCTGGTCTCGAGCAGTTCCTGAGTTTTTGGGTACCCCGTCAGTTGATGGGAGTAGTAGTCCATCGCGGCGGTGAGAGCAGCATCCGGAGACGCGATCGAAGGACCCTCTCCCGCCTTCATCGGGAAGTGTGCATCGGCCGCGTCGATGGCGAGATGCTGGCTGGGCATGCCGGTCAGCAGCATCGCGGCGCGCTGTTGTGTGAAAAGAGCGAAGATCCATTTGATCGACAGGGAAATGCGGTTTTCCCAGCCGGGTATCAGCACCAGGTGAACAAACGCCCAGAGCAGCCAGCCGATGCCTCCGGCAAACTTCAGGCCACGCAGATCAGCAATGGCCGTGGCTCGATCCAGCACCGCCATGCTGCCGAAATCGAAGTAGTTGAAGGTCGGGCGTGATCGATTAGCGACGATGGCGGCGATGTCCTTGCCGATGAAGGTGCCCGCCTGCTTCGCGGGGGCAGCCATGCCGGGAAGAGGTTTGCCATTGCTGGTGTGGCTGTAGCTGCTGAGGTCCCCTGCAATGCGGATCTCAGGGTGGTTTGGGATCGAGAAATCCGGCTCGACAATCACCCGACCCCCCCGGTCCACCTCGCATCCAGTGGTTTCACTGAGTTTTTTGCCCAAATGGGAGGCACGCACACCGGCTGTCCAGATCACCGTGGCTGCCTGGATGCGAACGTCTCCATCCGGGGTACCGACGATCACCTCACCGGGACGCATGGTCTGCACGCGACCCTTGGGCAGGAATTCGACGCCGTCGTCCTGCAGGGATTTCAGAGCTGCCTTGGAAAGCATCTCCGGCATGGCCCGCAGCACGCGGTCGCCGGGATCGACCATGACGATCCGGGTTTTGTTCGGATCGAGCTGCTTGAAGGCGTTCTCCATCGCCCAGCGCATCAGTTCCGACACAGCTCCTGCCATTTCGCAGCCGCTAGGTCCAGCACCGACGATCACCACGGTTTGAAGAAATTCCCGCGCCTCTGGATCCGGTGTCTGTTCGGCTTGCTCCATCGCCATCAGCAGCCGGCGGCGGATCTCCTCGGCGTGCTCGAGAATCTTCATCGGCGGAGCGAAGGTGCGCCAGTCTTCATGGCCGAAGAAGGTGCTGCCTGATCCGGTGGCCAGCACCAGGTAGTCGTAGCTGAGAGCCTTGCCGTTGAAGACGATCTGTTGGCCTTCCGGATTCACCTGGGTCACTTCCCCCAGCAGCACCTGCACATTCCGCTGAGTACCAACCAGTTCACGCAAGGGCGTGGCGACATCTCCGCGGGAGACCAAGCCCGTCGAAACCTGATAAAGGAGCGGTTGGAAGAGATTGAAATTGCGTTTGTCGATCAAGCTGATTCGGACATTCACATTCTTGAGCGCTTTGCAGGCATGAACGCCAGCGAAACCACCTCCGACGATGACGACGTGGGGGGCACTGCGCAGATGTTCCTCAGGGGGTTCGAGCTCAAGAAAGAAATGGTCGCCGGCCATGGCGCGTCCGATTGTCGTGATCTCAGCTCAGGCTATGAATCTCGAACTGATTTGTCTGTGTCCGTTGAAGGTCAGGCTGTGATCAGATCAGCTTGAAGGCTTCCAGAAACAGTCCATACAGCAAGCCGATCCGGCTCAGATCTAACAGTTGAATCACAACAGGCACGGGTCTCCGTGTTGTCCTGCTCCGTCGCAGTCGAACGGTGAGCTCGCAGCTCAACACCACAATCAAGGCAACCACCGGATCCATCTGCCCCAGAACGCCGGCAACGGACGTGATGACGCTGCCAACAAGAAAGCCGATCAACAGGGCGATCAGCTGCAGGGAAAGTTTTCGCCAGGGATTGACGACCCAGGTTTCCAGCCTGGAATTCACCAGCCCAACATTGTTCTGAAGACGCGTGGACTGCAGTCGGATCGCCATCGTTTGATGGGGAAGAGGCAGGGAAGCTTTCCGGTGATCCCCATCACCCGGCCGAGCCCTGCCGCACCATGTCTACACCAGACTTAGTGGTTGTGCAGGTTACAAGCCCTACAGATAGGGGATGCCAATAAAAAAGCCCGGGATAATCCCGAGCCGGACGATGGGGACTGGCGAAGCAAAGCCTGCCTTGATCGGTTTGGCAACCCGCCCTTTGGCAGTTAGCTCGATTCCGCTTTGGCCTTACGCGACGACTTGCCTTCCAGAAGCTCCAGCAGTGCTTCCATCTGTGCCATCACGCCGCGAACTTCTCCTGCCTCAGGCAGGAGGCCGTCCTCCATGACGCCCTGGTGCATTTCTCGCAGCTCCTGACGGATGTAGCGCAGGTGGCTGACGACCTGCTCACGCTTCGACTGCGACATCGATAACAGGAAATTTCACTCTTCCCTTTTACCCCATGATGTGTCAGCGCTGCGTCGACGTCGGGATGGTGAGACCACCGGCCAGGGCCACAAGGGTGAACGTGATCAGTGCAGCAGGTCGCACAAGAACACTGAGCAGCACAACGCTTGCAAGGATTGTTAGCAATGAGAAACGTCGCCTAATCAGGGATCGAAGTTTCATCTCCCAATCGGCTGTGTTTTGAAATGGAGAATAGGGGAGTTGAACCCCTGACCTCTGCGGTGCGATCGCAGCGCTCTACCAGCTGAGCTAATTCCCCTTGCCGGAAAACTAGCCGTCAGTGTCGGAGCGAGAATAAAGAGATTGGTTCTCGCCGATGCAGACCGCCTCCAACCCATCGTCCGGTTCCAGCGATCCGATCACCCCTGAACGCCTGGCTGCCTTTGATGAAGCGTCCATGGCTGAGTTGGCTCAACGTCTTGATGAGGATGACTATCCGACGCCGTTCGCCGGCCTGTCCGACTGGCATCTGTTGAGAGCACTCGCCATTCATCGCCCAGAGCTGACCAGGCCCTACCTGCACCTCGTGGATCAGGAACCCTTTGATGAGGACTGATGTCGGCGCTCTAAAGGGACGACGCGTCCTTGTGGCAGCCAGCGGCAGCATTGCTGCGGTCAAGACCCCGCTGCTGGTGAGTGGTCTGGTGCAAGCCGGTGCTGAGGTGCGCTGTCTGCTCACCCCCAGTGCCGAACAACTCGTCAGTCCTGTGGCGATGGCCACCCTCAGCAGACATCGCTGTTATCGCGACCAGGATCAATGGGATCCAAGCCGTTCCCGTCCACTTCATATCGAACTGGCTGAATGGGCTGAGCTGATGGTGGTGGCCCCGTTAAGTGCCACCACCTTGGGCCGCTGGTCGCAAGGTCTGGCGGATGGTCTGCTGGCGAGCACATTGCTGGCCTGTGAAAGGCCAGTGCTGGCAGCTGTCGCCATGAACACCGCGATGTGGAGGCATCCAGCTGTTCAGGCCAACTGGGAGTCGTTGCAACGGCTGCCGGGTGTCATCCCCCTGTCGCCGACGGCCGGACTGCTGGCCTGCGACAGGCTTGGTGACGGGCGCATGGCTGATCCGCTTCAGATCGAACTCGCCGTCGCTGCCTTGTTCAGTCGTCAAGAGGCTGAACTCAGTGTCGATCGCAGCTGGTCGGGCCGCCGCCTTCTGGTCAGTGCCGGGCCGACCCTCGAGGCGATCGATGCAGCGCGTCTGATCAGCAACCGCAGCAGTGGTCGTATGGGGGTGCTTCTGGCCCAGGTTGCTCGCTTGCGTGGCGCCGATGTTGAGTTGGTGCATGGGCCTTTGCAGGTTCCTCAGGCATGGCTTGAGGGCCTCGACTGCGAGCCTGTGGAATCGGCGGAACAGATGCAGCAGGCCCTCCATCGCCGGCAGGATCAGGCCTCAGCCCTGGCCATGGTGGCGGCGGTGGCTGATCTCAGGCGTTCGGATGGGGGACTGCCGTCCAAACCCCCCAAGTCGGGTCTGCCCCAACTCTTTGAGCAGGGCTGGGAGCCCATGCCGGATCTGCTTCGGGGCTTGGTCGATCGACGGCCGGCAGGACAGCGGATTCTCGGTTTTGCTGCACTGACGGGAGCCGATCACGACCTGCTGATGCGTGGAGGGCAGAAACGGGCCGGGAAGGGATGCGATTTGTTGATGGTCAATCCCATAGACCGCGCTGGTGAGGGTTTCGGTGAGAACCAGGCCAGCGGCTGGTTGCTGGGTGATGGTCTCCAGCAACGCGTGCCGTTGAAATCGAAATTGGCTGTGGCCCACCACCTGCTCGATGCCCTCGGCGAACTTCTCAAGACAACCACCAGTTGTTGAGACCTGCAAAAGACCAGCCGTGGAGACGGTTTAGCAGCTGTAAGATCGCGCTTGGATCGGCATGATCGCCCTTAACAGCCTTCTGGCTTCATCACTTATGCGCATTCGCTCTCTGCTGGCCGCTGTGCTGGCTCTCTGCCTCGCTTTCGTCACCACCGCCTGCAGCGGCGACAGTGAAGCTGTTCAGCGTGGTGGGTCGAATGTGACCTACGACGACATTCACAACACCGGCAAGGCCAACGACTGTCCCACCATCGCTGACTCGGCCCGTGGCTCCATCCCTCTCACCGTTGGTGGTCAGTACGAGTTGCGCGATCTCTGCATGCATCCGCTGCAGGTCTATGCCAAGGAGGAGCCAACCAACCGCCGTCAGGTGGCTCAGTTCGTTGAAGGCAAGATCCTCACCCGTTACACCTCGAGTCTTGATGAGGTCTACGGCGATCTCACCGTGACTGAAGAGGGTCTTCAGTTCCAGGAAAAGGGCGGTATTGACTTCCAGCCCATCACTGTTCTGGTTCCTGGCGGCGAGGAATTCCCCTTCACCTTCTCGAGCAAGTCGCTTGATGCCACCGCTGAGGGTGCCGCCATCACCACCAGTACCGATTTCGAGGGCAACTACCGCACACCGAGCTACCGCACCAGCAATTTCATCGACCCGAAAGGGCGCGCACTCACCACTGGCGTTCAGTACGCCCAGGGCCTGGTGGCATTGGGTGGCGATGACGAGCAGCTGGAGAAGGACAACAACAAGCGCTACATCGACGGCGTCGGCACCATGAGCCTGTCCATCACCCAGGTTGATCCTGAGACCGGTGAGTTCGCTGGCGTCTTCAGCGCCATTCAGCCCTCCGACTCCGACATGGGTGGCCGTGAGGTTGTGGACATCAAGATCAGCGGCGAGCTGTACGGGCGTCTCGAAACCCTCTGACGGCTGCAGCCTGGCTTAACCAATCGAGGGGCCTGCGGGCCCCTTTTTTGTGCTCTTTTCTTTCATCTGGGAGAATCTCGCCGCAAAGATCCCCCCGCCATGACCGTCAGCGCTACTCCGTCCACGCAGGACTCAGGCGTGATCGCTCCTTACGGAGGCACCCTGGTCGATCTCATGGTGTCGCCAGATGAGCGTGAGGCGGTCAAGTCGAGCGCCACCACAACGCTGGAGTGCTCCGATCGCAACGCCTGCGATGTGGAGTTGCTGGTGATCGGTGGCTTCTCGCCGCTGCGCGGCTTCATGCATCAGGAGGATTACGACGCTGTCGTCGCCGGTCATCGCACCGCCTCCGGGCAGCTCTTCGGTCTTCCGATCGTGATGGACACCGATCGAGAGGATGTTGCTGTTGGCGATCGCATCCTGCTCACCTACAAGGGGCAGGATCTGGCTGTCTTCGAAGTCGGGGATAAGTGGGAACCGAACAAGGTTGTTGAAGCCAAGGGCTGCTACGGCACCACATCGCTGGAACATCCTGCGGTGCGCATGATCTCAATGGAGCGCAGGCGCTTCTACCTGGGCGGCACCCTCCAGGGACTGGCGCTCCCTGAACGGGTGTTCCCGTGCAAAACGCCTGCTGAGGTGCGAGCTGGTCTGCCAGCGGGTGAGGATGTCGTTGCGTTCCAGTGCCGTAATCCGATTCATCGGGCGCACTACGAGCTGTTCACACGGGCGTTGCATGCCCAGAACGTGAGCGAGAACGCCGTTGTTCTCGTCCATCCCACCTGTGGGCCCACCCAGCAGGACGACATTCCCGGGTCTGTTCGCTTCCAGACCTATGAGCGACTGGCTGGAGAGGTCAACAATGATCGAATCCGCTGGGCTTACCTGCCCTATGCGATGCATATGGCCGGCCCCCGTGAGGCCCTGCAACACATGATCATTCGCCGTAACTACGGCTGCACCCACTTCATCATCGGCCGGGACATGGCTGGATGTAAGTCATCACTCAGCGGCGATGACTTTTACGGCCCCTACGACGCGCAGAACTTCGCCAAGGAGTGCGCACCGGAGCTCACGATGGAGACCGTGCCATCGCTGAACCTCGTCTACACCGAGGAAGAGGGCTACGTCACCGCTGAGCATGCCGAGGCTCGTGGCCTGCATGTGAAGAAACTCAGCGGCACTCAGTTCCGCAAAATGCTGCGCAACGGAGAGGAAATCCCTGAGTGGTTCGCCTTCAAAAGCGTCGTGGACGTTCTTCGCTCCGCATGATCTCTCAGGAGAGCATTAACATTCCTTCACTTCTGACGGGATTGCCTTGAACAAGCGCTGGCGGAACATTGGCCTCTACGTCCTCCTAGTAGTGGTTGTGGTCGTTGTTGGAACGGCCTTCCTGGATCGTCCTGATCCAGCGACAACGGCACGCACCCTGCGGTACAGCGACTTCGTCGAAGCCGTCCAAGAGGATCAGGTCAGTCGAGTGCTGATCTCACCGGATCGTGGTACCGCTCAGGTGGTTGAGAACGATGGACGGCGCGCCGAAGTCAACCTTGCTCCCGATAAGGAACTGCTTGGGATGCTCACCAAGCACAACGTTGACATCGCAGTTCAACCCACCCGTCAGCCTGGTGCGTGGCAACAAGCAGCAGGGAGTCTGATCTTCCCCCTGCTGCTGCTGGGTGGCCTGTTCTTCCTGTTCCGCCGCGCCCAGGGCGGCGGCGGCGGCAACCCCGCGATGAATTTCGGCAAGAGTAAGGCCCGGGTTCAGATGGAGCCCTCCACCCAGGTCACCTTCACAGACGTCGCCGGCATTGAAGGGGCCAAGCTCGAACTCACCGAGGTGGTCGACTTCCTCAAGAACCCTGACCGATTCACGGCCGTGGGCGCCAAGATTCCCAAGGGTTGTTTGTTGGTTGGCCCTCCAGGTACAGGTAAAACCCTTCTCGCCAAGGCCGTTGCTGGTGAAGCAGGAGTTCCCTTCTTCTCGATTTCCGGTTCTGAATTCGTCGAAATGTTCGTCGGGGTAGGCGCAAGCCGGGTCCGCGATCTCTTCGAGCAGGCCAAGAAGAATGCCCCCTGCATCATCTTCATCGACGAAATTGATGCTGTTGGCCGTCAGCGTGGTGCAGGTCTCGGCGGTGGAAATGACGAGCGCGAGCAAACCCTTAACCAACTGCTCACTGAAATGGATGGATTCGAGGGCAACACCGGCATCATCATCATTGCGGCCACCAACAGGCCCGATGTCCTCGACGCCGCTCTGTTGCGTCCCGGCCGTTTCGACCGTCAGGTGACCGTCGACCGTCCTGATTACGCCGGTCGTTTGCAGATTCTCGGCGTTCACGCCCGCGGCAAGACTCTGGCCAAGGATGTTGATCTCGACAAGGTGGCCCGCCGGACGCCTGGCTACACCGGTGCTGATCTCGCCAACCTCCTCAACGAGGCGGCGATCCTTGCGGCACGTCGTGAACTCACTGAGGTGAGCAACGACGAGATCAGTGATGCAATTGAGCGGATCATGGTCGGCCCTGAGAAAAAGGACGCCGTGATCAGTGAGCGCAAAAAGCGGCTTGTGGCTTATCACGAGGCTGGTCATGCCTTAGTTGGTGCCTTGATGCCCGACTACGACCCCGTCCAGAAGATCTCGATCATTCCTCGCGGTAACGCCGGTGGTCTCACTTTCTTCACTCCCAGTGAGGAGAGGATGGAATCAGGCCTCTATTCACGTGCTTACCTTCAGAACCAGATGGCTGTTGCTCTTGGCGGCCGCGTCGCCGAAGAAATCATCTACGGCGAAGATGAAGTGACAACCGGAGCCTCTAATGACCTTCAACAGGTTGCTCAGGTGGCTCGTCAGATGATCACCCGTTTCGGGATGAGCGACAAACTCGGTCCCGTGGCTCTTGGTCGTTCGCAGGGTGGGATGTTCCTTGGACGGGACATCGCCGCAGAGCGTGATTTCTCCGAGGACACCGCCTCAACAATCGACCAGGAGGTCTACGACTTGGTTGATGTCGCTTACAAGCGTGCCACCCAGGTTCTTGTCGACAACCGTTCAGTTCTTGATGAACTGGCCGACCTTCTGGTTGAGAAGGAAACCGTTGACGCTGAAGAGCTTCAGGAACTGTTGATCACCCGTGACGTTCGCGTTGCTGAGTACGTCTGACATTCCCTGCTGACACGCACTGGCTGCGTCACCAGGACAACCTGATTTTGTCGTTGTCCTCGCAGCCGGTGCTTCTTGTGGTCCGTCCTCAAGAGATGGATCTCAACCTTGAATCCGGTGAAAGTCCGTTGATTCAATGCCTTGAACCTTTGCATGCCTCCGGACTGCTGCATGTGGAAGTGGCCTGGAGTGATCATCCAGGCTGGATGGGTTTCATCAAAGCTCTGCAGAGACGCTGCCCCGGTTTTTTGCTTGGTGCAGCATCCGTTGTCCATCAAGGGGCCCTTGCTCAGATTCGTTCCCTTGGCTTGTCGTACGCCATGGCGCCGGTCTGGAACCCAGAGCTTCAGCAGATCGCCAGACAACAAGGCCAGTTGCTGGTTCCTGGCGTGTTCAGTCCGAGCGAGGTGATGCAGGCGATCGGTGCCGATTACCGGATCGTGAAGCTGTTCCCTGCCGCTGACTTGGGCTGTCAATACTGGGGGCGACTGCGAGCCCCGCTCGGGTCTCTTCCCTTCGTTATCGCTGCCGGAGGCCTTGGTTTCAAGGATGTCTCCAGCTGGTTGGAGAGCGGCCACGGGGCTGTGGCCCTTGGCCGCAGCGCGATTCAGTCCGATGGTGTTGATCCCGCCTTGCTCCATTGGCTGCGACGGTCGACATCAAGAACCTGACGACGCCCAGTGGTTGTCGTGAGACCAAAGTGCTACAGATGAGATAGCTATTGCCCGGCTTCATGTCTCAGCTCACCATCAAGCTCAGCGATAAAGCTGATGCTCTCATCGCTCAGCTGCAGAAGGAGATCTTCAATCGCCGTCGCAAGAAGGTGTCGGCATCTGGAGTCGTTGAAACCCTTGTGGAAAGTGGTGCCAAATCCCAGTCCGACAAACGCTTCGCAACCTCCTGGACGAATCTGATCAAGGACATCGAAAAAGCTGCCAAGCTGGCTTACGCCCACGGCAGCAAGCCCTCCACGTTGTCCGACGAGGAATGGGCCCTCGTTCTCAGTCATCGCAGCCGTGGCAGCCGCCGCTCAAGCAGCAAGGCCAGCAACAGCACCCGTGTCGCCGGAACGCGGGCCCGCCGCACCGTGAAGAAAAAGGTGGCCGCTCAGAAACCTGCCCGTCGCACCAGGACCCGTAGCTCAGTGTCTGCTTCCGCATCTGAGGCGGCTACCGCCAGCAGCAACGGCAAAGCGCCTGTGGCAGCCAGCTGAAACTCACCAGAGACTGCATTGTCCCTGTTGTTTCAGCAGATGGTCGGCCAGAACAAGGGCGACCATCGCTTCCACCATCGGCACGGCTCTCGGTAAGACGCAGGGGTCGTGCCGACCCTTGGCTGCAAGGGTTGTGGCGTTCCCATCCGAGTCGACGGTCTGTTGTTCCTTGCGGATCGTCGCTGTTGGTTTGAACGCCACCCGCAGCACGATCGGCTCACCGTTGCTGATTCCTCCCTGGATGCCTCCGGAGTTGTTGGTCGCCGTGCGCAACCGTCCGTCCTCACTGGGAAGAAAGGCGTCGTTGTGTTCGCTGCCCCTGAGCAAAGTTCCATCAAATCCGGAGCCGATTTCAAAGCCCTTGGTGGCGGGTAGGGACATCACGGCCTTCGCCAGATCCGCCTCCAGCTTGTCGAACACCGGCATGCCCAATCCGATGGCGGGATGACGGACGACGCACTCAATTACACCGCCGCAGGAATCCCCCTCGCGTCCGATCGACTCGATGCGCTCGATCATCTGCTCGGCAACAACTGGATCCGGGCAGCGAACAATGTTCGACTCGATCGCCTCCGCCGTCACGCTCGCCGGATCGATCGATGCCTCAAGACTGTGAATCCGTTTCACCCAGGCCAGCACCTCGGTGCCTGAGGCTTTGCGCAGCAGCTGCTTGGCGATGGCACCCGCTGCCACACGTCCGATCGTCTCTCGCGCTGAGGCGCGACCTCCTCCACTGCGAGCCTGGATTCCGTACTTGGCCTGGTAGGTGGCGTCCGCGTGGGATGGCCTGAAGGCCACGGCCATTTGCGTGTAGTCGCCGGGGCGTTGATCCTTGTTGCGAACCAACATGGCGATCGGCGTCCCCAGGGTGGTGTCGTCCATCAGTCCGCTCAACACCTCCACCCGATCCGCTTCTTTGCGTGGAGTGGTGATGTGGCTCTGGCCTGGCCGTCGTCGATCGAGCTCAGCCTGCACCGCATCAAGATCCAGATTCAGTCGAGGCGGACATCCCTCGACAATCACGCCAACTCCACCGCCATGGGATTCGCCGAAGGTGCTGACCCGGAAGAGATCTCCGAAGCTGCTGCCCATGACCGTTCCTCGCTCGTTGGAGCCTACGTAGCCGCGCTGTCAGGCGTCTTCAATAATGAAGGAATGCCCTGCCAGGCCGAAGCAACGGTAAGGATCAAAGCCAAGATCCGGCCGTAAGACCTGCAGATCCTTGAGGGCGTTGCGGGCACCTGAGCAAGCGAAGCGAGTGCGTCAGTGTTGCGATGGTGTGGAAGGTCTTCCAGGCCTCGTTCATGCTTCGCAGGCGCCTGCCAGGACAGATTGGCGTAGCGCAAGGGAACGGAGGTGTTGGTCTGCTCTGACGGACGGATCTCAGCCTTGCATGGAGAGCTTTTGATTCACGCTTCCTAAAGATCCCTGAGCTCAGTGGACGAACGACTGGTGGATGTCCTGCATCAATTTGATGTTGTCCGAGTAATCAATGGGGATTTGAATCACAGCCGGAACCGTCTGTTGCAGCGCATCCAGCAGGACATCCTTGAACGCTTCGGCATCCGTCACGACGTATCCCTTGCAGCCGAAGGATTCGGCGAATTTCACAGCGTCGTAGTGCCCGAGCTTGATGCCTGAAACGCGTCCGTAGTGAGCTTTCTCCTGGAATTCCACCATGTCGTAGGACTGGCTGTCCCAGATCAGCAGCACGAATCTGCAGCCGATTCGCACGGCGGTTTCTAGCTCGGTGGCCGTGAACAGGAATCCTCCGTCGCCACAGACGGCGATCACTGGTTGATCGGGGTGGACCAGATTGGCGGCGATAGCCCATGGAAGAGCAACCCCAAGTGTTTGCTGGCCGTTGCTCACCAGCACTTGCCGTGCATGCTCCGTCGGCAAGTAGCGGTTCATCCAGATGTAGTGAGAGCCAACATCCAGGGCCACCGTGGTGTCAGGCGTAATTACCTGATGAAGCTCATGCACCACGCGAAGGGGATGCATCGGCATCCCCTTCATGCTGGCTCCCTCTGCAGCTGTGCTTGTGAGTTCGGCCGCCGATGCCGCCGCCAGGGCCTGGAAGTCAGGGTTGATGTCTGAACCCCCGCCGGCGCTCAACGCCTGAAGGGTGTCTGACAGATCTCCCACCAGCTCGACGTCGGGCAGAAAGGCGCGGTCCTGATCTGGTGGCTCGACATCAATGCTGAGCAGAGATCGGTTGTTGTCACTGTTCCAGATGGACGCGTCGTATTCGACGGGATCAAATCCGATGCAGATCACCCCATCTGATGCATCCAGAAGTCGATCCGCCGGTTGATTGCGAAACAGGCCAAGACGTCCGACAAACTGATCTGGAGCCACCCAACGACCGGCAGCCTGAAAGGTGCTGGCATACGGGAGTCCGCTGTTGCGGACGAAGCGCATCAGCGCCTCCGAGCAGGAGGGATCGGATGTCTGCAATCCGAGCAGCAGCATTGGCTGCTTCAGCTCGCTGATCCGCTTGTTGGCTGCGGCGATGAGATTGGCGGAAGCTGCTCCAAGTCGAATCGGCTGGCCCCATCGATCAGAGGGCTCGCAGTCGTTGATCTCACCCAAGCCGATGTCCTTGGGTAAACCGAGGAAGGCGGCGCCGCGCCGACCATGTTCGGCGGCTCGGATGGCATTGCCGAGGACCTCGGGCAGATCGTGAGCGTTGAGCGCCGTCTTGGCGTATTTCGTCACCGGCTCCATCAACGAGATGGCATCCAGTGATTGATGGCAGTGCTTGTAGCGGTCGTCTGTGGAGACTTCTCCGCCGATTGCCAGCACAGGGTCACCTTCCGTTGTCGCGGTTGCGAGCCCTGTCACGAGATTGGTGACACCAGGCCCTGATGTGGCGATGCAGACGCCGATCGTCCCCGTCATGCGGCCCATCGCCTGTGCCATGAATGCAGCGTTCTGCTCGTGTCTGCACAGAACCAGCTCGATTGGAGAATCGAGAAGAGCGATGAAAACGCTGTCGACCTTGGCCCCTGGAATTCCGAACACATGGGTGATCCCATGCGCTTCCAGGGTCTTCACGATGAACTCTGCGCCGTTCATCCATCTACGTCGATGAAGTCACGTTCTGACAGTCCATCGCGGATCAGCCTGTTGTGAAGAGCACAGTTTTCTGTCTGGTCAGACGCTCAGAGCAGATCCTCGCGGATGCCTCGGGGACGACTCGCAACGGGGCGATCCCGCAGCATTTCAAAATCGTCGAAGCTGAAACCCGGTCCAACACAACAGCTCACCAAGCTGTGGCTCCCCTGGCTGTGCGCTGCCATCCAGACACCGGCTTCAACAGCAACCACGGGGTTCTCGAGGCTCATGGAGGTTTCCCGTGAGCATTCGTCATGGTCGCAGTGCTGAAAAAGGCTCAGCGGTGCTCCGCTGATGAAGGTCCAGATTTCGTCGCCTCCATGGACGCAGTGCCAGCGACTGATGTCCTCCGCTCCAAGCAGAAACAGCACAGTCGTGATGGCGCTTCGCTGTTCTCCATCGGGGCGTCGGACGGAGATCCTGCTGCGCTGAACTTCTCGATACCAGCCACCCTCTGGATGGGGAGCAAGCTTCCATGCGGCGATCAGGGTCGGCAGGTGGTCAGTCATCGACGTCGAGGATCAGAGGCGGTCATCAACCGTGATCTTGAGCAAAGCTCCGATCAAACTGGATCAACGGTTGATCGACGTTGACGAGCGGCTCAGATCTTGAGTTGTTTTGGGCGGTCGTCCTCCACGGCTTTCAACAGGACATCGCACATCCAGTTCGCCGGCTTTGTTGGCCCGATGGACTCAATCAGCAGACAGAGACGAACCACCAGGAAGTTCCCGGGGAAATTGAGAAACATATCGGGATGGCGATTGGCAAAGTACTGAGGAATGAGTTGGGCTGTCCAAAGAACGAGAAGAGCACCCAGGAATCCAAATTTGAAGCAGATTAAATTAATCCAGTCCGGCAATTGCATTACTGGATAACTCGTAAAGGGTAGAAATTCCATGCCAGGGAATGATGTAATTTGTGCGATTACGAAGACAGTTAAGATGACAAAAAATTGACGCCCGGCGAGGTACTGTTGGGACCGAATTTTGCTGCAGATCAAGCGCATCACTGAATAGGCTTTCGGATACTCCGACTTCACACCTGTCAATTCATCAGGATTGCGATCAGATAAACTGACGATCGCAATTTGTGATCCCTCGAGGCTGCTTAAGAGCAGTAGTGTGAAAACTAACAGGAGAAATGTCAGCCATATTGGGCTTCCAAATACAAGCGTTAGTGAAGACTCTCCTGACAGGATTCCGAACAATACGATGTAAACTGTAGCGACGAGTAAAAATAGGCTAAATGCAAATGAAAAGAAGTTCTTCATAGTTTTTATGAAGCTTAGCCATTCGTTGCGGTGCGCAATCTTAAATGAATAGCGAAATTGATTCGGCTGAAAGCATCAGAGCTAGGTTTCAACGAAGCAAAGCGGTCTGGCATGTCCCTTCAGGCTTCGTTCGATCAGCAAGCCAAAACTTTTGATCGCCGGGTTGGCATTGATGATACCGATTGCAAAAAGATTACAGGTTTTCTGGCTCAGCATTACCAGAGGACGAATCAGAGGATCTGGCTTGAGATCGGAGCTGGCACAGGTCAGATTGGCCGTTGGGCTCTCGATCAGACAAATCAATATGTTGGGATGGACATCTCTGATGAGATGTTGAATGAATTCAGAGGAAGAGTGTCCGCGCAAAGCAACGTTCAGCTCCATCAGGCTGATGCGAATAAGCGATGGCCTCTGGAATCTCAGAGCGTGTCTTTGAGTTTCAGCTCAAGAACGATTCATTTGTTGTCACCACTGCATGTAATGAGTGAACTCAAAAGGGTTCACGATCATGGTTATTTCCTGATCGGTCGCCTTGGACGAGAAGAATCAACCAACGTCAAAGATGTGATGAGAGAAAAGATGAGATCTATTCTTTTCTCTCTAGGCCACGAGGGTCGCAGGGGTGAAGAGAATAGGAAACAGATTTTAGATCTTCTCTGTGAGCGTGGTGCTACACGACTCGAAGCCGTTGCTGTGTCGTCTTGGATTGAAACTTTCAGTCCTTTGCGCTCCATTGAGTCATGGCTCAATAAAGATGGATTGGCTGGTCAAGAAATTGATTATTCAATTAAAGAAGAATGTATGAAGAGGTTGAGGGCTTGGGCTAAGGATCGCTACGGTTCACTTGAATATTCAGAACCTGTCAAGCAGTCTTACATCATCGAAGGTGTTGATTTGCATTCATTCCGCTAACCACAATGGCAAACGAACTGCTAACAAAGCTTGGAGAAGCGTTGGTCACGGGAGATCTCACCAATGAGAGTCTTCTTCATGAGACCAAGAAGCCAGAGACGATCCAAATCTTGCCAACAGCCAATGTGGTGAAGATTGGTGGTCAAAGCTTTATTGATCGTGGGCGTGAGGCCGTCTTCCCACTTCTTGATGAGTTGAAGCAATGCATACCGCATCACAAAATGATTATTGGTACCGGAGCCGGGACTCGGGCTCGACATGCCTATAGCGTCGGAATCGATCTTGGAATGCCAACAGGTGTTTTAAGTGTGTTGGGAACATTTGTGAGTATGCAGAATGCACGGATGTTGCATTACCTGCTCGCTGATCAAGGGATACCTTTTATTGAGCCAGTCCAATTTCCACAACTTCCTCTTTATCTTGCCGAGCGGCAGGCAGTGATTTTCTTTGGAATGCCTCCTTACACGTTTTGGCAGAGGAATCCAGCCATTGGACGGATTCCTCCAAATCGTACAGATACCGGTGCTTATTTAATTAGTGAGGTATTTGCTGCTAAGTCCATGATTTACGTGAAGGATGAAGATGGTTTGTATACAGCAGATCCGAAGAAAGATAGGAATGCAAAATTTATCCCCAAGATTTCAACGTCTGAACTCAAAAGTATGAATTTGGATGACGTTGTTGTCGAGAGGGCTGTGCTGGACATGATGGAACATGCTGAGCACCAACGTTCGATTCAGGTCATCAATGGCCTTAAGTCTGGCAATCTCACGAAAGCTCTTAATGGTGAAGATGTCGGAACTATCATTTACGCTGATTAATCATCATGACCGTCACCTCAAACACACAAAGCGACAGATTTCAGGATGACTCTCGCCATCACATGAATTCCATGTTGATGAGAGAAAGTTTGGTTGACAAACACTTACTTGAAAGTACAGACCGACAAACTCCGATCGTCCGCATGCTGCCGAATGTGCATGTGGTCAAGATCGGCTCGCGTTCAATCCTCGAAGCTGGTCACCGGGTTGTTCAGCCTGTTGTTGATGTTCTTGGAACTCTTCTTCAGAGTGAAAAGTTGATCCTTGGGGTTGGTGGTGGATCCAGATCACGTCATGTTTTTTCGATCGGTCTTGATCTTGGTCTGCCAACAGGTGTCTTGGCACAATTGTCTGTTGCAGATGCGCTTGGTAACGCACACATCCTCGGAACTCTGCTTGCTCCCCATGGAGTGGTGGCGATCCCGCCTGAGATTTTCGGACACTTGCTGCCGTTGTTTATTCATTCCGCACCTGGCGTGATTTTCAATGGTGTTCCACCGTATTCACTATGGGAACATCCTCCAGAAATTGGCCGTATCCCCAAGCATCGGACGGATGCTGGTTGTTTCATTTTGGCTGAATGTTTTGGCTGTAAGTCAGTCACACTGGTGAAGGATGTGAAAGGACTGTATACAGAAGATCCAAAGCTTAATTCGAACGCTCAATTTATTGATGAGATTAGTGTGAAAGAGCTTGAGCATAAGAAGCTGAGTACGCTGCCGTTTGATCCGGTTCTCCTTGACATTCTCAAAACATCACGACTGGTTTCCAAATTCCAGATTGTTGACGGCAAAAATCCTGAATCAGTTCAGCGCGCTGTAGAAGGGCAGCATGTTGGCACGATAATTCATGCTGATTGATTCACAATCCAGAAAAATAAAAGAAGAGAATATAACTCTACGCAATGTTTCCTGTGGATATCCACCTCGGTTTTCCAACGTCCTGATAAATCTTTCTATTGGCTTTGATGTGGGCTGCATAACGGCAATTGTTGGTTGTAATGGTTCTGGAAAGTCAACATTGATGCGATGTTTGTCGGGACTTTTGAAACTCAATCACGGAGTTGTTGATGTTTTTGGTGCGAACCCACAAGTTAACTTCAGGGAATGGAATCAAACCTGCGCTTATGTGAGTCAACAGCCTACGTTCGATCATGAAATGACAGGGTTGGAAATCCTTGACTATTTCTCGTGTATGTATGGCCAGGCGAAGGAAGAACGTCGACAAAGAATTTCGAGTCTTATCGATCTGATGAATTTAAATGATATAAAGTCCAGGAAAATTTCCTCCTACTCTGGTGGTAATTTGCAAAAAATTCATTTAGCGATTGGGCTCATCAATGACCCCGAGTTGTTGCTTTTTGATGAGCCTACTAATAATTTAGATGCCATGGCCAAGCATCGGTTTTGGTCTTACTTGAAAAGTCTGTCGAGTGATGAGAGGAAAACTTCAATTGTGATCAGTCATGATCTTGAATTTATTGAGCAATATGCCGATGTGTTGGTCGTCATGGACGGTGGTGCGATTCGTTATCAGGGATCTGTACGAAATTTTATCGACGACTCCACTGTTCATGAACAATCCGGCTCAAATCTTGTCGCCGACAAAGCTCATATGCCAAGAACCAGTTTGTTTGATGCTTTATCCCGCGCCATCCATTTTGATATGAATAAAACGGCGCATTCTCATTATGGTGAACGGGGATCACGGCGAGGTCAACGCAATCAAAATCGTCGGAGGGGAGAGAGGTGATCAATGGCATCGTCTTTCAGGCAGCTTTTCAAAGAACGCTGATGAATATCAGGCGCCGCCCAGTGATTTTGTTCCTGTCATTTCTGCAGCCACTGATCTGGATGACGTTTTTTGGTTTCTTATTTCAAAGATTCCCAATCAATCCTGCACAAGGATCAACAATGCAATATATCGATTTTTTGCTTCCGGGGATTTGTGGAATGACGGTACTTCTAGGGTCTTCTCAATCAGGTATCAGTCTGATTCGGGATAGTCAGTCTGGTTTTCTTGAACGAACGATGATCACGGCACTGGATCTTCATGCCTTTCTGCTTGGCAAAATCACCGCTGATCTTTCACGCGTGATTGTTCAAGCTTTCGTTGTAACCCTGCTGGGAATCACCCTTGGTGCGGTTGTGAGTGTTGGGTTTTCGACATTCTTTTCGTTCTTGTTTTTTATCCTGTTTGGTCTTTCCTATAGCCTGTTGTCATGTTGTATTGCGTTGAAGACAGACAGTCAGGAAGCACTTTCCGCTTTTATTCATCTTGTCAATATGCCAATATTTTTTACCAGCACAGCTTTGGTTCCCCTGAGAGCAATGCCCTCATGGATGGAGCAAATCGCTGTATGGAATCCACTCACATTGGCCGTCACGCCGGTTCGTGGCGCAATGCTTTCGCAATCCAGCTGGTGGAATGGGCAGGCATTCCTGGCATTGTCGTTGATGGCAATACTTCTCTATACGCTTGCCTGGAAGAGTTTAAATGTCAGGAGAATTTGAGATGAAATTCCCCTGCAAGACTGATGTCATCTCTTGTCGATCGATATTCTTGATGTTGATGATGCCGGCGCTTGCCTTGATCAGTGCTGGTTGTTTCAAAGCAACCGATGCAGGGCAGGTGAATTTACTTGTATTTGCGGCTTCAAGTTTAACTAATTCTCTCTCGGAAATTGAAGAGAACTTTGAACAGGAAAAGGGTGTTGAACTGACGATTAATTACGCCGGATCGTCCACTCTTGCGCGACAGATCCTCAATGGCGCTGAGGCCGATGTGTTCATTTCCGCGAATCAGGACTGGGCCAATGCTGTGGAGCAACGTCAGGCCGTTCTGGAAAGACGGGACTGGCTGGGGAATCAGTTGGTCGTGATCACGCGTCGCGATGTGCCCAATCAGCTCGAGTCGTTAACCGATCTTCTGGATCCACGGATTCAAAGGATTGCGATTGCGGATCCGGACGGTGTTCCAGCTGGGATGTACGCCAAAGAAGTGCTGGTGGCGTATGGCTTATGGGACGCGCTCCAGCATAAATTTATTTTCGGCAGCGATGTTCGGCATACTCTGGCTCATGTTGAGAATGGCGGTGCTGATGTTGGGTTTGTTTATTCAACAGATGAATTGATTTCCTCTGGAACTGAAGCCAGTGTTGAAATTGATCATGACTCAATGGATCAGATCAGTTATCCAATGCTGCTTTTGAACAATTCCAATAAACAGTTGCAGGCGAATGATTTTTATGAATACCTGAGCTCAGAAGCTGCCCTTGATGTTTTTGAGAAACATGGCTTCCTGGTCAGGGGAGAGCCATGAATGTTTCGGCAATTGATGTTGTTGCAGTTCGCCTGAGTTTGCAGGTAGCGCTTACGGCAGTTCTCGTCAGCCTCCCCAGTGCCATCGCATTGGGCTATCTCCTGGCCAAACATCGCTTCAGAGGAAAGTTTTTTTTGCAGAATCTCATTGATCTTCCTCTCGTACTTCCCCCTGTTGTGACTGGATATTTTCTGTTGGTTGTTTTGGGGCCCAAGGGACCTGTTGGCTCATTTCTTGAAACGACGTTCCATATCAGACTTGCGTTCAACTGGTTTGGAGCTGCCCTGGCCTCAGCAGTGGTCAGTTATCCCTTGATGGTGCGTTCAATACGCAGTGCTTTTCTGTCCATCGATCCACGTCTTGAGCTGGTGTCTCAGACGCTTGGTGTTACACCCTGGAGAACGTTTCTGCGCATCTCGTTGCCGCTCTCTGCCAATGGCATCATTGCTGGTTGCCTTTTGGCCTTCGCGCGCAGTATTGGTGAGTTCGGCGCGACGATCATGATTGCCGGAGATATCCCAGGGCAGACCAGAACAATTCCTCTGGCGATTTACAGCTTGTCCAACACGATTGGAGGTATTGAGAGTGGTTGGCCACTTGTTCTGATTGCTGTTTTGCTGTCCTCGCTATCCTTGTTTTTAGGAGAATTGCTCGAGCGACAAAGCGGACGATATGAGCATTCTTGAGGTCAGCTTTACCCATCGCTACGCTTCAGGTTTTGTTCTTAATATTGATTTTGCAATCAACAGCAAAATCACATCAATTTTTGGAGCTTCAGGAAGCGGAAAGACAACAATTTTAGCGATGATTGCAGGCCTGAAAATTCCTGAGGAGGGCAGGATTGTGTTGAACAATCGTGTTCTCCTTGATCGTCGTTCCAATGTCAATATACCGATGCATCAAAGAAGAATTGGCGTGATCTTTCAGGATCATTTGCTGTTCCCGCACCTCAATGTTGAAAAAAATTTGTTGTATGGTTTTCCTGGTCGTGCCCCTTCCTCAGCGCACCCGGATTTTCAGCGTGTCTGTGAAGTGTTGGAAATCGGCCACCTGTTGACGCGCTATCCCAAGACGTTGTCCGGCGGCGAATGCCAGCGAGTGGCCATTGGTCGAACGCTTCTCAGCAGCCCCGAGGCGTTGCTGATGGATGAACCACTGGCGAGTCTTGATGATCGCCTGAGGGATTCGATTCTGAATTATCTGGACAGAATCATTGAAGAGTGGAATATACCGGCGATTTTTATCAGCCATAACCAGTCACTGGTGCAGCGTTTTTCCAGCCACACAATTGTTGTGGATCAAGGCCGGGTTCTGTCTACTGGTTTGACCTCCGCGACGATTGAGACCTATGGCCCTGATATCTGGAAGTCACCAAGGGGGCCGATGAATTGGCTCAAAATCGATTCATTTGAAGAACGCGATGGTTTTGCATTTGCGATCGTTTTTGGTCAGAAAATCCAACTTCCGTATGAGCGAGACAGTGTCAGTGACAACATGTATATCCAGTTTTCTGCCAGCGAGGTTGTGTTGAGTAAAGAGCCGTTGTCGAACATCAGCAGCAGAAATCACCTGAATGGCAACGTCAAGCGATTTGTCGAACAAGAGTCGCATGTCCTTGTCGGTATCGACATTGGCAAGATCGTCTGGGCAAAAATAACGCGTGAGGCAAAGCAAGAGCTGAATCTTGAGCTTGGTGGTTCCATCGTTCTATTGATCAAAACCCAGGCTCTGGAGGCTTTTGGTTAAGCGGATGTCTCGATTGAGAAGACGTGTTGAGCGGGGCTTATGACCTGAGGCTGTTGAGCTTGGGCTTTTGAGCTGGGCTGTTCACTGGGTGTGAGTGACAGGTATGGATAACAAAAAGCCCCCACCTTGCGGTGAGGGCTTTCCGATTCAGTTGATCTGAATCGTTATTGCTGTTCCAGATGGAACAGGTTGATTCCAGATCAACCGATGGCAGGTGCCTGCAGAGCCACAGGAGTGGACTCAGCAGCAGCCAGGTCGAGGGGGAAGTTGTGAGCGTTGCGCTCGTGCATCACTTCCATGCCGAGGCCGGCACGGTTCAGCACATCCGCCCAGGTGTTCAGGACGCGGCCCTGACCATCAAGGATGGACTGGTTGAAGTTGAAACCGTTCAGGTTGAAGGCCATGGTTGACACGCCCAGGGCGGTGAACCAGATGCCGACAACGGGCCAGGCAGCCAGGAAGAAGTGAAGGCTGCGGCTGTTGTTGAAGGATGCGTATTGGAAGATCAGGCGACCGAAGTAACCGTGGGCAGCCACGATGTTGTAGGTCTCTTCCTCTTGGCCGAACTTGTAGCCGTAGTTCTGGGACTCGGTCTCGGTGGTTTCACGCACCAAGGAGGAGGTCACCAGGGAGCCGTGCATGGCGGAGAACAGTGATCCACCGAAAACACCTGCGACGCCCAGCATGTGGAAGGGGTGCATCAGGATGTTGTGCTCGGCCTGGAACACCAACATGTAGTTGAAGGTGCCAGAGATGCCCAGGGGCATGGCGTCAGAGAACGAACCCTGACCGAAGGGGTAGACCAGGAAGACAGCAGAGGCTGCAGCGACAGGTGCGCTGTAGGCAATACAGATCCAAGGGCGCATGCCCAGGCGGTAGGAGAGTTCCCACTCACGACCCATGTAGGCGTAGATGCCGATCAGGAAGTGGAAGACGACGAGCTGGAAAGGACCGCCGTTGTACAGCCACTCATCGAGTGAAGCTGCTTCCCAGATGGGATAGAAGTGCAGGCCAATGGCGTTGGAGGAAGGGACAACAGCACCGGAGATGATGTTGTTTCCGTAGAGCAGGGAGCCAGCGACGGGCTCACGGATGCCATCGATGTCGACCGGAGGAGCGGCGACGAAGGCGATGACGAAACAGATGGTGGCAGCCAACAGAGTTGGGATCATCAGCACACCGAACCAACCGACATACAGACGGTTGTTGGTGGAGGTAACCCACTCGCAGAAGGACTGCCAGCCGTTAGCGCCGGAGCGCTGCTGGATGGTGGTAGTCATGAGAACGGAAAGAAATGCTTCCGAGGAAGCGGTTTAAGGAAGGGCAGGGATGCCCTGCCTCGACCCAATGTAAAGGAAGTTTGCGCCATGTGTCCTGTTCTTTATGAAGCTGTCGTAAAGAACTGTTGAGCACTGTGTGCGGGTGAGCTTGTTAGCGTCCCGCAAGCCCTGTGGCCGTTGCCTTGTCACCAGATCAGGAGCGGGTGCTGTTCGTGCGGTTGCCCTGCAACCCCATCTTCCCGATCGGTCCCATCTACCTGGCGGACCATCTTCACAAGTGCTTTCCGGGAATGCCGCAGCGCATTCTCGACCTGGCCGCCCTGCCGGTTCTTGATGTTCAGCGGGTGTTGATCGACACGATCGATCAGTTCCAGCCAACGCTCTTGGTGTTCTCCTGGCGTGATATCCAGATCTATGCGCCAGTGGACGGGCGCGGCGGCAATCCGCTTCAGAACTCCTTCGAGGTGTTCTATTCAGCCAACCCGTTGAAGCGTCTTCACGGAGCCCTCGGCGGTCTGCGTCTGATGACCAGCCACTACGGCGAACTGCATCGCAATCAACGACTCGTTCGCCAAGGCTTGAAGAGAGCGCGTCGTTTTCATGAACAGGCCCGGGCGGTGCTGGGTGGTGGTGCTGTCAGCGTTTTTTACGAGCAACTCGGCCGTTCCCTGCCGAAGGGAACCATCGTCTCCGTCGGTGAAGGAGAGCCGCTTCTGGAGAAACTGCTGCAGGGTCAGACTCTCGAGAACGAGCGTTGTTTCGTCGTCGGTGAACCGCCAAGGCCCGGCCTGATTCACGAGCAACCCCAGAGTCGCCCGAAAACCGCCTGCGATTACGACTACATCGCCTCAATCTGGCCGCAGTTGGACTGGTATCTCGAGGGGGGGGACTTTTACGTCGGGGTGCAGACCAAGCGCGGTTGTCCACACAACTGCTGTTACTGCGTTTACACCGTTGTGGAGGGCAAACAGGTTCGCCTCAACCCTGTGGATGAGGTGGTCAAGGAGATGCGTCAGCTCTACAACCGCGGCGTGCGCGGTTTCTGGTTCACCGACGCTCAGTTCATCCCGGCACGCCGTTACATCGAAGATGCCAAGGAGCTCCTTCGGGCGATCAAGGCGGAGGGGCTCAGCGGAATTCGCTGGGCGGCCTACATCCGAGCCGACAATCTCGATGCCGAACTCGCTCAGCTGATGGTGGAGACCGGTATGAGTTATTTCGAGATCGGCATCACGTCCGGATCTCAGGAGCTGGTCCGCAAGATGCGCATGGGCTACAACCTCCGCACGGTTCTTGAAAGCTGTCGCATGCTCGCTGAGGCGGGTTTCCGAGATCACGTTTCCGTGAACTACTCGTTCAACGTGATCGATGAACGCCCGGAGACCATTCGTCAGACCGTGGCATACCACCGCGAACTGGAGAAGATTTTCGGAGCCGATCTGGTGGAGCCAGCCATCTTCTTCATCGGATTGCAACCCCATACCCACCTTGAGCAGTACGGATTTGACAAGGGCTTAATCAAGCCCGGCTACAACCCGATGAGCATGATGCCCTGGACCGCTCGCAAGCTGCTCTGGAATCCAGAGCCGATGGGGAGCACATTTGGTCGGGTGTGTCTCGAAGCCTTCGATCGCAACCCCGGCGATTTCGGCAGGACCGTGATGGAACTTTTGGAGCGCGACTACGGCGTTGCTCCACTTCAAGAAGCCCTGCGGGCTCCTGTGTCGGGTCGGGCTGCTTTAGCGACTGCTGTTCGTTGATTGGGCAGCTGAGTTTTTAAGCCAGCCAGTAAGAGCCCAAGGCCAACCCAGCCGATCAATCCACCGATTGGGTTGGCTGTGCTCAGCAACCAGGCCGGCCCTGTTCCATCCAGCGTGAGAAGTCCCTGGCTCAGCAGGAACCACCCGCCGACTGCGCCGCCATGCAGCCCGATGGCTCCCCAGAGGACGCCGCCGTCGCGCTGTCGTAGTTCAGCGAGAACCAAGGCGAATAAGAACAGTCCGCCCAGCAGCGGAAACAGTTCAGACGGTGGTAAGTCGAACCGCGTGTGCACCAGGCTGAACAGGAGTGCTTGCAACCAGAGGGCGCGTCCGTAGCCAATCAGCAGGGTGAGCTCACCGAGCAACCAGCCGCGGAAGAGAAGTTCCTCGCTGAAGCCAACTCCCAGGCCTAGCGCTACAGCATTGAGGAGCAGGCCTGGCGTGAGATCGCATTGACCCTGGCTTCCTGCCATCAGCAATGCCACCACGATGAACACCAGCAGTGCTCCTGCCAGAAGCAAGCCCCGGAGCAGGCTCGTGAGCAGCACCGCCAGACGGCAACGCACCCCCAGACGTGTCCAGGGGCTGGACTCTCCCCATGCCCGCTTCAGGCGCCAGGGCAAGGACAGCAACAGCGCTGCCAGGCTTGGGAAGGCAGCGATGGTTGGCTGTTGCGTCAGCGGAACACCGGCCAGGGCGAGTAGCCCTTGCAGTCCCAGAAACAACGCCACGAGAGCGGCTGGATAGAGAAATGCGCCACGCCAGCGAGGCTTCATTCCTCGGGTTCAATCGTGCTGGTGAGTCCTTTGGATTTGAGTGTTTCGCAGTAAAACTCTGCCGGCTCCAGATCGCACACGATGACGAGTCCAACGCCGGTGTTGTGGGCTTCGAGCATCACTGCCATGCAGTCCTGTTCACTCAGCTGAGGGACCACCTGACGCAGGGTGGTGACCACGTACTCCATGGAGTTCACGGGGTCGTTGTGAAGCAGCACTTTGTATCGAGGTGACCGTTTGCGCACCCGTTCGGGCGCTTTTTCCAGCACCGCAGCGCCACCTGGATTGCGGACGGGGGTTTCCACCGTCATGACCATGGGACTGTTCTGAAGGAAATCTAAAGGCTGCTGGGGCGGCTTCGGGTCATAGCGCCTGGATCCTGGCCATGGCGTCGTCAACATTGGCGCGGCTGTTGAAAGCGGACAGTCGGAAATAGCCTTCGCCTGCGGCGCCGAAGCCGCTGCCTGGCGTGCCGACCACGTTGGCGTTGTTGAGCAGATGATCAAAGAATCCCCAGGAATCCATGCCGTCGGGGGTTTTGATCCAGACGTAGGGGGCATGTTCACCGCCATAGACGGTGAGGCCGGCGCTGCTCAGTTGCTTGCGGATGATGGAAGCGTTCTCCATGTAGAAGCTCACCAGCCCTTTCACTTCCTGCTGTCCGGCCGCTGAGTACACCGCCTCGGCGCCGCGCTGGATGATGTAGCTGACACCGTTGAACTTGGTGCTCTGACGCCGGTTCCAGAGGCCCCAGAGTTCCACGTCCTCAGCATTGGCAGCCTTGCCCTTCAGCCCCTTTGGCACCACGGTGAAGGCGCAGCGGGTACCGGTGAATCCTGCGTTCTTGGAGAAGGACCGGAATTCAATGGCGCAATCACGGGCACCATCGATTTCATAGATCGAGTGAGGCAGCTCGGGATCCTGAATGAACGCTTCGTAGGCGGCATCGAACAGGATGAGAGCGCCGTTCTTGCGCGCGTAGTCAACCCAGGCTGTCAGCTGCTTCTTGGTGGCGACGGCACCTGTTGGGTTGTTGGGGAAGCAGAGGTAGATCAGATCCACAGGTTCGCTGGGGATCTCAGCGGTGAAACCGTTGTCAGCGCTGATCGGCAAGTAGCTCAGCCCTGCATAACGACCCTCGTCGCCGGCCTGGCCTGTCCGGCCGGCCATCACATTGCTGTCGACGTATACCGGGTACACCGGATCGGTGACGGCAATGCGGTTGCCCTCACCAAGGATGTCGAGGATGTTGCTGCTGTCGCACTTGGAGCCATCGGAGACGAAGATCTCATCGGCGCTGATCGCGCAACCGCGGGACTGGAAGTCGTGCGTGGCAATCGCCTCTCTCAGCCAGGCGTATCCCTGCTCTGGGCCATAGCCGTGAAAGCCCTCGGCTGTCCCCATCGCGTCGATCGCGATCTTCATGGCATCGCGACACGCCTGCGGTAGTGGTTCGGTGACATCACCGATTCCGAGTCGGATCAGGGGTGCATCGGGATGGGCCGTGCTGAAGGCCTTCACACGCCTGCCGATTTCAGGGAACAGATAGCCCGCCTTGAGTTTGAGGTAATTGCCGTTGACCTGAACCACGGAACCGAAGGGTTTCTGCGGAGGCATCCTGCCGCGCCGGCCGCTCCATACGATGCAGAAATGCGTCGTCTCGCCTGCCGTGATCGCTAACGCCATCGATGCACCCATCGATTTCGCAGATCTGGTGGACGCCGGTATCAAGAAACCAGCCCGGTACATGGGCCACGAACTCGGCGTTGAACCGAGGGACTGGTTGGGCTCCCAGGTGCGGTGGGCCCTCACCTACCCCGAGATCTACGAGGTCGGCTCCAGCAATCTCGGCCACATCATTCTTTATTCGATTCTCAACGCCGTGCCAGGGCAGTTGTGTGATCGTGCCTACCTGCCTGGTTCCGATCTTGCGTCCAGGCTTCGGGAGCGGCATCAGCCGCTGTTCGCCGTGGAAAGCCGACGCCCGCTTCCCGGCTTCGATCTCCTCGGTTTCAGCCTCAGCTACGAGCTCGGCGCCACCAACATCCTCGAGATGCTGGATCTCTGCAGGCTGCCGATTCGGGCCTCAGCACGTGGGGACCTGCCTCTCAGTGATCCTGCAGCTCCACCCTTGATTTTCGCGGGTGGTCCCACTGCCACCAGCAATCCGGAACCTTATGCCGCCTTCTTCGATTTCATTGCTCTCGGTGATGGTGAGGAGCTGCTGCCCGAGATCGGACTGGTCGTGGCGCAGGCCAAGGCCGAGAACCTGAGTCGATCCGATCTGCTGCGGGATCTGGCTCATGTGCCCGGGGTCTATGTGCCGTCTCTCTACGCTCCGGGGGAGGACGGCGTCACGCTGCAGCCCCTGGACCCCGAGCTCCCTTCCCGGGTGTTGCGTCGGGTGGCCACGCCAATGCCCCATTACGCGATGGGATTGGTGCCGAATGTGGAAACCGTGCATGACCGACTCACCGTTGAAATCCGGCGCGGTTGCACCCGTGGTTGTCGTTTTTGCCAACCCGGCATGCTCACGCGTCCGGCCCGTGATGTGGAGCCGGAAGCGGTGATCGAGGCCGTGGAAACCGGCATGAAGCAAACCGGATACAGCGATTTCTCGCTTCTTTCGCTGAGTTGCAGCGACTACCTGGCCCTGCCGGCGGTTGGGGTTGAACTACGCAACCGACTGGCCGATCAGAACATCACTCTGCAGCTTCCCAGTCAGCGGGTGGATCGCTTTGATAACCACATCGCCCACATCCTTGGCGGCACCCGTCAGGCTGGTCTCACCTTTGCGCCAGAAGCCGGTACCCAGCGTCTGCGGGACATCGTCAACAAGGGGCTGACGGATGACGACCTCCTCAACGGCATCCGTACGGCCATGCAGAACGGCTACCGCAAGGTCAAGCTCTATTTCATGATCGGTCTGCCGGGCGAGACCGATACCGATGTGCTCGGCATCGTCGAGACCTGCGAGATGTTGCAGCAGCGCTGCCGCGAGCTTGGGCGGCTGAATCTGAACATCACAATCAGCAATTTCACCCCCAAGCCCCACACGCCCTTCCAGTGGCACAGCGTCTCCACCGATGAATTTGTGAGACGTCAAAGCCTGCTGCGCCATGCCTTCAAGGCACTGCGGGGCTTGAAGGTGAACTTCACCGATGTTCGCCTCTCGGCGATGGAGGACTTTGTCGGTCGCAGCGACCGGCGCCTCGCGCCGGTGATCGAAGCCGCCTGGCGTGCCGGTGCAGGGATGGATGCCTGGTTTGAATCGCTCGATCGAACCTATGAAGCGTGGACTGGGGCGATCGCTGAGGCAGGCCTTAAGGGCCACTACCGGCAGATGGAGTTGGGAAGCTGGAGCTCGGTGGCGGCGCTTGATCGGGAGGATTTGGAGGCGTTCTGTCGTCAACCACTCCCCTGGGACCACATCGACACCGGCATCGACAAACGTTGGCTGGCGGATGATCTGAAGCGGGCACTGGCAGCCGCTGTGGTGCCTGACTGCTCCTTCGACGGTTGCAGCAGTTGTGGAGTCTGTGGTCCGGATCTTGGTCACAACGTCGTTGTTCCCGCTCCAGCGATCCCGACCCAAGTGGCTGCGAAGGCGCCGCCGAGCCAGCGCGCCTGTCGGCTGAGAATCCGTTTCGCCAAGGTCGGTTCGATGGCCCTGCTCAGCCATCTCGATCTCGTGAGGATGCTGGAGCGATCGCTTCGGCGCAGCGGCCTGCCGATCAGCTTCAGCGGCGGTTTTCATCCGCTTCCGAGAATTCAGATCGCTCTGGCATTGCCTCTGGGGGCCAGGGCCCATGGCGAATGGATGGATCTTGAGTTCAGCGAACAGCTGACTCCCGAGCATCTGCTTCAGACCCTGCAGCCCCTGCTCCCTGATGGCATGCGTTTGCTTGAGGTCGAGGAGGTGCCAGTCAACGGGCCCAGCCTTTCTCAGGAGGTTCAGTCTGCGGTTTGGAGCTTTGGCCTCGTTGTTGAGAGTGGCATTTCTCCGGACTGGTCCGCCGCCGTTGAGGCGATCACTGCTTCCAGCCAGTTGATCTGGCACGACACCGATAAGAAAGGGCGACCCCGTGAAAGGGACTGTCGATCGGCTCTGATCAGTCTGCGTCCCCTGGCGGAGCCGAAGGGTCATGCCCTCAGCCTTCTTCTGGAGACGGACGTGGATCCCATGGGCCGCAGTCTGCGGCCTCTCCAGATTCAGCACTGGCTTTCCGAACAGATCGGCGATTCGCTGAAACTTCAAGAGCTGTGCCGCGAAGAACTGCGACTGGCCCGGTGCTAATGTCCGTCTTGGACATCGGGAAACGGTTTCAGTCGTCCCTGGCGTTCCCACCCGTTCCGAGCCAACGACGGAACCTGTGTTTCTATCCGTGCGGCTGACTGTTCGCAGCAGAGCCCGGGATTCAAAGGAGTTTCCAACTCCGCCCTATTTCGGTCCTTAAGACCATTCATTAGTTCATCCAACACCCGATGCGGAAGGCCGGTAGGTCTCCGATCGGATCTGAGCTCTTTTGGGCTCCTGTCCCGACATTCCATGCCCCAACACATCGTTATCGCGGAGCAGTTGCGAATCGCAGCGGTGCTCTCTGATGACCGCGTCGATGAGCTGATTGTTGCCCAGGGTCGTTATCAAATCGGCGACGTTTACCTCGGAACCGTTGAAAACGTTCTGCCTGGCATTGATGCTGCCTTCGTCAATATCGGAGAAAGTGAAAAAAACGGCTTTATTCATGTCACCGATCTAGGCCCTTTGCGGCTGAAGAAGGCGTCGGCAGGCATCACCGAACTGCTCGAGCCTCGTCAGAAGGTTCTTGTTCAGGTGATGAAGGAACCCACCGGTACCAAGGGGCCGCGCCTGACGGGCAACCTTGCCCTCCCGGGCCGTTACCTGGTGCTTCAGCCCCATGGCCAGGGGGTGAACATCTCGCGACGGATTGCTTCGGAAGCTGAGCGCAACAGGCTCAGAGCCCTCGGGGTGCTGATCAAGCCTCCCGGTGCGGGGCTGCTGATCCGCACCGAGGCGGACGGGATCAGTGAGGACCTTCTGATCGATGATCTCGAAGCTCTCCTGCGCCAGTGGGAGGGCATTCAGCAGGCTGCGGACACGGCGGTACCTCCAGTTCTGCTGAATCGCGATGAAGATTTCATCCATCGGGTCCTGAGGGATCACATGGGCCCTGATCTCACCAGGGTCGTCGTTGATGATCCCGCTGCAACGAACCGGGTCACGGGGTTTCTTGGTCCTGATGGTGCAGCGGTTCAGGTGGAAGCGCACAGCGAGTCCAACGAAGTGCTTGAGCACTTCAAAATCAACGACGCCATTCGCAATGCCCTGAAGCCAAGGGTTGATCTTCCCTCTGGCGGCTACGTGATCATCGAGCCCACCGAGGCCCTCACGGTGATCGATGTCAACTCAGGCTCGTTCACGCGTTCGGCCAACGCTCGAGAAACAGTTCTGTGGACCAACTGTGAAGCCGCGATTGAAATCGCTCGCCAGCTGAAGCTTCGCAACATCGGTGGCGTGATCATCATCGATTTCATCGATATGGATTCGCGCCGGGATCAGCTCCAGGTGCTTGAGCACTTCACCAGTTCCGTGCGGGATGACGCGGCACGTCCTCAGATCGCACAACTGACGGAGCTCGGTTTGGTTGAGCTGACGCGCAAACGTCAGGGGCAAAACATTTACGAGCTGTTCGGCCGTGCATGCCCGAGTTGTGGGGGGCTTGGACATGTGGCTGTTCTGCCTGGCAAGGATCTGTTGCAGCCTCTGGCGACGGCGGCGGGGCTGGTGCGTTCCGTTGCATCCGCTCGGGCCGAAGTGCTCTCTCCCTCTGAGGCCACGAACGGCAGCCGCCGCCGCCGTGGAGGTCGCGGTCGTGGTGTGGCTGAGCCGGTCAGCGCGGCATCCGGCATGCCGACTGCAGTGGCTCCGGCCGAAGCCAGCGCCTCTGATGACATCCAGGAGGATGCCACGGCAGCGGTGTCGGCCCGACGGTCCGACCCCGAGCTTGTGGCGGTGTCCATGACGCCGGAGCAGCAGGAGCTCTATGGCTGGCTTGGTCTGAATCCCGCGTTGTTGCTGGAGACGCCGCCTGAGTCGGACAACATCATGGTTCGGGTGGTGCGTCCCGGAGAGGATGCTGACGCTGTGCTGGAAGAAGCCAGACAGCAAATGGCGGCAAGCGCTGGCCGCCGCCGCCGCCGTGGGCGCGGTGGCCGCGGTACCGGCAGGAATGGATCAGGAAACGGAGCTGCTTACAGCCAGGGTTCGACGGATGCGACTGCAGTAGCGGCTGATGAGGTCGAGTCGGAGGCGCCGTTGATGGTGGAAATCACGCCGCTTCCGCTCATCCCTGTGGACACCGTGACGGCTGCCTTTGAGACGACTGCTGCTGTGAAGACAGTTGCTGAGATGAAAGGGGCGAATGATTCGGTGGCGGATTCATCTCAATCGGCCGGCGAGGAGCAAGCCGTTGCCGCGCAGGATCCGTCCGAGGAGATTGAGGAGCCGCGCCGTCGCCGTCGCCGCTCCTCTGCTGCGTCATCCAGCTGATCAAAACAGCTGTCCCAGAGAACATTCCGGCCGGTCCTGGTGTTGCCGGCGTGGATGAAGTTGGCCGGGGCAGTTTGTTTGGCCCTGTGTTTGCCGCGGCTGTAGTGCTTGACCATTCCTCGGCAGGGCGTTTGCTCACGGCAGGTCTGAATGACAGCAAGAAGCTCAGCGCCAAGCGGCGCGAGCAGTTGCTTCCCCTGATTCAGGGGCTCTGCACCGACGCTGGCCTTGGCCAGGCCTCGGCCCGTGAAATTGATTGCCTGGGGATTCGTGCCGCGACTGAATTGGCCATGTTGAGAGCGTTGCAGCGGCTGGATCGATCGCCTGAATTGGTGCTCGTCGATGGGTCCTTGCCCTTGCGTCTTTGGTCCGGCCCACAGGCCACGCTGGTGGCAGGGGATTCCCGCTCAGCAGCGATTGCGGCGGCGAGTGTGATCGCGAAGCAGGCACGGGATGCTCTGATTCGACGCCTGTCGCAACGTTTCCCCGGTTACGGACTGGAGCGTCACGCCGGCTATGGCACGGTTTTGCATCGCCAGGCGTTGTTGACGTCAGGCCCCACCGCGCTGCACCGCCGTAGTTTCCTCAAGCGTCTTTGGGTCGGACATCGCTGATCGGCACCAGCGCCGGAAATCGGCCATCAGCTGCTGCCCGACACGTGCCTTGATGCCAACCAGGATCCCGTTCAACAGGGATTCGCCGGTTGTTTCCAGCATTCTTTTCGGGATCATCCGAAGCAGGGGTGGCTGACTGACGCGAACCGCGAGGCTGGCATCCCCGACAAGGCCGCGGTCCGTGGCGTTGAGGTTGGCTTCGAGTGTCAGCTTGAAATCGTCGACCAGTCCGAGCCCTTCGAGCTCACAATCCACGGCGCGCATCAGCAGGGAGCTGTCTCCATGCTCGATCTGCAACGACACGATCGGCTTCACCTGCAGCTGAAAGACCTGAAGGTTGGTAACGAGATAGCGGTACTCACCAGGCCCTTTCCGGGTTAATTGACGCTCGTCGAGCAGCGCTGCCAGGAGCCTTTCCTCCTGTCTCAGATAGTCGGCCAGTCGCTGGGCATGGCCCTGCACAGGCAGATCAAGATGCTGACTGGCATCGAAGGCCAGAGGCATGGGCATCGCCTGACGCGGCATGATCCTATCCAGTCCAGGTCCCACCCCTGATGCCGACACGCATCGCCTTTCTTGGTCCGGCGGGGACCTATGGAGAACAGGCTGCCGCAGCTCTCGTCGACCTTGAGACGATCTCGGACCCTGAGTTCGTGCCCTGCAAGGGCTTGCGCTCCGTAATGGATCAGTTGGCTTCAGGAGACTGCGGTGCTGCCGTGGTTCCTGTGGAGAATTCCGTTGAAGGGGGCGTGACCGCGATTCTTGATGCCCTCTGGATCCACCGGGAACTCTGCATTCGGCGGGCATTGGTTTTGCCGATTCGCCACGCCTTGCTCAGTCACGGATCCCTGAATGGAATCACGGAGGTGCTGTCTCACCCCCAAGCCCTTGCGCAATGCAGCAGTTGGCTTGCTGAGAATCTTCCAGAGGCTCTGCAGTTGCCGACCTCATCAACGGCAGAGGCTGCAAGGATGGTGGCCGGCAGTCGCTTTAGGGCAGCCATCGCGTCTCGCCAAGCGGGAGTCGAACATGGCCTGGATCAGCTGGCGTTCCCAGTGAATGACGTCCCTGGAAACAGCACCCGATTTTTGTTGCTCCAACGCGGTGAACGTCGTCAGACCGGAGATGTGGCGAGTTTGGCGTTTTCCCTGCAGCGCAATGCCCCCGGTGCTCTTCTGGAAGCCCTCGGTTGTCTGGCACGTCAGAACCTGAACATGAGCCGGATTGAGTCCCGGCCTTCCAAACGCGAACTCGGGGAATATGTCTTTTTCGTGGATGTGGATCTCACTGCTGAATCGTCCTCGGCGCTGCAGGAACTGCTGATGGATCTCCAACCGCTTTGTGAGCACTTGGCCCATTTCGGTGCTTATCCGAGCAGCACGTTGAACGACACGTGAGGCCTCAGCGTTTCAGGCGAAACACGCCGAACTGCATCAACCCAGTGGCAAAAGCCCAATGCATCAGAAGCAAGGTGGGTGTCTCCCGCAGGCCTTGAAGCACTGCTGACGGTCCAAGTCCGAGAACGGCACCAGGCCGCCTGACCCCTTCGGCAATGGAATCGATCCATGACGGCAGGGTGGCACTGGTCCAGTCGGCTGTCTCGACGACTGACTGATGGTGATCGCTCACATCGAGATTGGTTTGAAAACCCTTGATGCTGGCGAATTCCGGATGGGCCCACTGATTGAGGAGCTGGCGCATCACCCAACGCTCTCTGCGATTCATCTCTCCATCGCTGGGATCGCGTCGATTCCAATCCGCGACGGCCAGATGACCGCCAGGTCGCAACACCCGCAACAACTCATCGGCATAGCGCTGTTTGTCCGGCATGTGAGGACCTGCTTCGACGCTCCAGACAGCATCGAAGCTGTGGTTGGGACAGTCGAGCTCGAGGGCATCCATCACGGCAAAACGGCAGCTCAGTCCCTCAGGTGTGAGCTCAGTGGCACGCCGTACCTGCACCGGACTGATGCTGATGCCGAGGACATCAAAGCCATAGTCACGGGCCAGGATTCGGGCGCTCCCACCGATTCCGCAGCCCACATCAATCAATTTGGACCCTGGAGGCAGCTGATCGAGCCCGCTCCAGCGAATCAGTTCATGAACAAACGCTTCCTTGGCGCGGCGAAAGTCGCGGCTTGCCGGTGGGTCGCCGTAATGACCGAGATGCACATGCTCACCCCAGAGCCGTTCGAGCAGGCGGTCATCGGTCCAGGCGTCATAGGCCGAAGCGACGCTTTCAGATGATTGGTAGCGCCGATCCCGCCGCAACCAGATCAGGACAGCTGCGACCAGGAGGCTGGCCAGCAGAACACCACTCGCAAGCATCAGTTGTCCTGGCCATCGGCATTGGCGAACGTGTCTTTGAGAACCGTTCGGGCCGCCAGCTGACGACGCGTGTTGTCGAGCATGTCGAACTGGCGTTGCAGACGCTCAAATGTGTCGGTGAGTTCAAGCAGGGATTGTTGTTCCTGCGCCGCGTTGTGATCGAGATGAGCACCGATCCAAAACGACAGCTCTCTAGGTAAATCAGGGAGATCCTCAGGCAATGTCACGTCGCGACCCTGAAGTTTTGCGGTCAGCGTGACGACGTCCTCAAGCGCATCGCGAACGGTGTCGCGAAGGTCGTTGAGACCCTCGTGCTGACTCACTTGATCGTCTTCGATCCAGCTCACCATCGCGCTTCGAAAAGGCGCTTCGCGGGTGACATTGAGCACTCTGAAGCGCTGTTGTCCGAGCGTGACGATGTAGCTGCGACCGTCCTCGGTGGTTTGATGCTGTAGAACTTCAGCGCAGCATCCAACCTCGGCCATTTCTCGGGTTTCCGGATCGACGCGCACGACGCCGAAGCGTTTGTCGGACTCCAGAGCCGTCTGGAGCATCATCCGGTAACGCGATTCAAAAATATGCAGTGGCAGGAGTTGCTGCGGAAAAAGAACGACGTCCGGCAGAGGAAACAGGGGAAGTTCCCTGACGGAATAATCGTTCACGGACGCCTGCCAGGAGATGTCTAGATCCTAGGAACGCCAAGGGTGTTCCGACGGGATCAAAGCTTCACCTCAATGTCCACACCACTTGGGAGATCGAGCTTCATCAGCGCGTGGATCGTCTTGGCTGAAGGGCTGTAGATATCGATGATCCGTCGATGCGTGCGGGTTTCAAAGTGCTCCCTTGAGTCCTTGTCCACGTGGGGAGAACGAAGAACGCAGTAGATCTTGCGCTTGGTTGGCAATGGAATCGGACCGATCGCTGTTGCAGCGGTGTTGTCGGCCGTCTCGATGATTTTTTCGCAGGAAAGATCCAGCATGCGGCGATCGAACGCCTTGAGGCGAATGCGGATTTTCTGCTGAGCGATGGCAGTGGACATGGGGATACAGATTCAGGCCCGGAAAGGCGCGGAAACAGTTGTCGAGGTTCTGAAAGAAATTTAAGGGATGGCGGGGCCGAAGCCCGCACCATCCCTTGAAGGATCACGTTCGGGAGATCACTCGATGATCTTGGAGACCACGCCGGCACCAATGGTGCGGCCGCCTTCGCGGATGGCGAAGCGCATGCCGTTCTCCATGGCCACAGGGCAGATGAGCTCACCGGTCATTTTGATGCGATCACCGGGCATCACCATCTCAACGGCACTGCCGTCATCGGCGGTGAATGCAGTGATCTGACCGGTCACGTCCGTTGTACGGATGTAGAACTGCGGCCGGTAGCCGGCGAAGAAGGGGGTGTGGCGGCCACCTTCTTCCTTCTTCAGCACATAGACCTCACCTTCGAATTTGGTGTGAGGCGTGATGGAGCCGGGCTTCACCAGCACCATGCCGCGTTCGATGTCTTCTTTCTGGATACCGCGGAGCAGAAGGCCGCAGTTGTCTCCAGCCATTCCTTCTTCGAGGAGCTTCCTGAACATCTCCACACCGGTGACGGTGGTTTTGCGAGGTTCACGGATGCCAACGATTTCGATCTCCTCGCCAACTTTGACCTTGCCACGCTCGATACGACCGGTGGCCACGGTGCCACGACCGGTGATGGAGAAGACGTCCTCAACAGCCATGAGGAAAGGCTTGTCCACCTCACGCTCGGGCTCGGGGATGCTCTCATCCACGGCAGCCATGAGCTCTTCGATCTTGGCTTCCCACTCGGCTTCGCCTTCCAGTGCCTTGAGGCCGGAGACCTGAACCACGGGAATTTCGTCGCCCGGGAAGTCGTAGCTGTCGAGCAGCTCACGCACTTCCATTTCCACCAGTTCGATGATCTCTTCATCGTCCACCATGTCGCACTTGTTCAGTGCAACCACCAGAGCGGGAACACCCACCTGCTTGGCAAGCAGGATGTGCTCCTTGGTCTGGGCCATCGGGCCGTCGGTGGCAGCGCAAACCAGGATGGCGCCGTCCATCTGGGCGGCACCGGTGATCATGTTTTTCACATAGTCCGCGTGGCCAGGGCAGTCCACGTGGGCGTAGTGACGGTTATCGGTTTCATACTCAACGTGGGCTGTGTTGATGGTGATCCCGCGCTCACGCTCCTCAGGAGCACCGTCAATGTCGGCATAGTCCTGCTTCTCGGCTTGCCCTTTTTTGGCGAGCACGTTGGTGATCGCGGCGGTGAGAGTGGTTTTGCCATGGTCAACGTGGCCGATGGTGCCGATGTTGACGTGGGGCTTGTTCCTTTCGAACTTCTCGCGTGCCATTGGTGTTTAAAGAATCGAGGGTTGGAGTGAGAGGAGTTTAGAGATCAGGATTAGTTGCCCTGATTCTTGGAAATGATGGCTTCGGCCACATTGCGAGGAACTTCGGCGTAATTGTCGAATTCCATCGAGAAGATGCCCCGGCCCTGGGTCATGGAGCGGAGCTCGGTGGCGTAACCGAACATCTCGGCAAGGGGCACCTTGGCCGAGATCTTGGAGGTGCCATCTTCGACGCCCTGGCCCTCAACCTGACCTCGGCGTGAGGACAGGTCGCCGATGATCGATCCGAGGAAATCCTCGGGGACCTCGACTTCGACTTTCATCATCGGCTCGAGCAGCACTGGATTGCACTTCTTGACGCCGTCCTTGAACGCCATGGAACCAGCGATCTTGAACGCCATCTCCGAAGAGTCCACATCGTGATAGGAGCCATCAACCATCGTGCATTTGACATCGATGAGAGGGAACCCAGCGATCACACCGGATTCACAGGTCTCCTTCATGCCCTGTTCTGCAGGCTTGATGAATTCCTTTGGAACCACACCACCAACAATTTTGTTGACGAATTCGAAGCCGGATCCCGGCTCACCTGGCTCCATTTCAATAACTACATGGCCGTACTGGCCCTTGCCACCGGTCTGTCGGGAGAATTTTCCTTCGCCGCCAGCAGAGGATCGGATCGTTTCTCTGTAGGACACCTGAGGAGCGCCGATGTTGGCTTCCACCTTGAACTCGCGGAGCATGCGGTCCACGAGAATCTCGAGGTGGAGTTCCCCCATACCGGCAATCACGGTCTGGCCGGTCTCCTGATCGGTGCGCACCCGGAAGGTGGGATCCTCCTCCGCGAGTGACACCAGGGCTTTGGAGAGTTTCTCCATGTCCCCTTTGGTCTTCGGCTCCACAGCCACGGAGATCACCGGCTCCGGAACAAAAAGGGTCTCGAGGACGATCGGGTCGTTCGGCGTGCAGAGCGTGTCGCCAGTGGTGGTGTTCTTGAGGCCGAGAACGGCGCCAAGGTCACCGGCACGAAGCTGGTCAACCTCTTCTCTGTCGTCCGCTTTGAGAACCACAAGTCGGGAGATTCGCTCCTTGGCGTCCTTGGTGGAGTTGAGAACGTAACTGCCCTTCTCCAGAATTCCGGAGTACATCCGGACGAAGGTGAGCTTTCCGTAGGGGTCAGCCATCACCTTGAACGCCAAAGCACTGAAAGGAGCGCTGTCGTCGGAAGGACGGACTGCTTCCTCGCCATTTGGCAGCAAGCCCTGAATCGGGGGGACATCAACAGGCGCCGGCAGATAGTCGATCACCGCATCCAGAACAAGCTGAACACCTTTGTTCTTGAAAGCTGAGCCGCAGAGCATGGGAACGAGACCATGCTTGAGAACGCCTTCACGAATACCGACCTTGAGCTCCTCGACCGAGAGTTCGCCACTGTCGAGGAACTTTTCGATGAGGGCTTCGTCGGTTTCAGCGACAGTTTCCATTAATTTGCCGCGCCACTCAGCGGCTTCATCTGCCATGTCGGCGGGGATCGCGGCTTCCTCGATATCCGTGCCGAGATCGTTCTTATAGATGTAGGCCTTGTTGCCAACAAGGTCGATGATGCCGCTGAGTTCACCCTCAGATCCGATCGGTAACTGGATCGGTACGGCGTTGGCTTTAAGGCGACTGGTGATTTGCTCGTAAACCTTGAGGAAATCAGCTCCCGTGCGGTCCATCTTGTTGACGAAAACCATTCGCGGCACCGAATAACGGTCGGCCTGACGCCACACAGTTTCCGATTGGGGCTGCACACCACCAACGGCGCAGAACACGGCAATCACGCCATCGAGAACCCTCATGGAACGCTCCACCTCGATGGTGAAGTCCACGTGACCAGGGGTGTCAATGATATTGATCCGATGGTCTTCCCAGCTCGTGGAGATGGCGGCAGCGGTGATGGTGATGCCGCGCTCGCGTTCCTGGGCCATCCAGTCGGTCACAGCCGCGCCGTCATGCACCTCACCGATCTTGTGCACCACGCCCGAATAGAACAGAATCCGTTCGGTGGTGGTGGTTTTGCCGGCATCGATATGAGCGGCGATTCCAATATTTCTGACGCGTTCCAGGGGAAAGGCGCGGGCCACAGGAAAGTCTCCGGGGTGGGGGCGTTAAAAGGCGGGTGAGACTCTACAGGCCAGACGTGTCTTTTAGACGTGACGCGCTGGCCTTCGGTCTTTAGTAGCGGTAATGGGCGAATGCTTTGTTGGCTTCAGCCATCTTGTGAGTCTCTTCGCGCTTGCGAACAGCGCTTCCAGCCTCATTGGCGGCATCCATCAGCTCACCGGCGAGCTTTTGCGCCATGCTGCGACCGTTGCGTGAGCGCGAGAAGCTGACGAGCCAGCGCAATGCCATGGCGGTGCCGCGTTCCTGACGAACTTCCATCGGAACCTGGTAGGTCGCACCACCAACGCGGCGAGCGCGCACTTCCACGAGTGGCGTAGCGTTTTTAACAGCGGTTTCGAACAGCTCCAGGGGGTCACCACCTGTCCGCTCATTAATCAGACCGAAGGCATCAGAGAGGATCCGCTGAGCCGTGGACTTCTTTCCGTGCTTCATCAACCGGGCCACCATCATCGTGGCGAGTCGGCTGTTGAACTGGGGATCGGGCAGAACCGGGCGTTTTTCAGCGGCGTTGCGGCGGGACATGGAGGGTCAGGTCGTAGTGAGCGAGATGGTTACAGAGGATCGATATGCTGCCTTAATTACTCCTTTGGAGCTTTGGCACCGTATTTGGAGCGGGACTGACGCCGGTCCTTGACGCCTGCGGTGTCCAATGTTCCGCGAATGATGTGATAGCGAACGCCAGGTAGATCCTTGACACGACCGCCGCGGATCAGAACGACGGAGTGTTCCTGCAGGTTGTGGCCGATTCCACCGATGTAAGCGGTGACCTCGAACCCGGAGGTCAGTCGCACACGAGCCACTTTTCGCAGCGCCGAGTTGGGTTTCTTCGGCGTGGAGGTGTAGACGCGGGTGCAGACCCCGCGACGCTCCGGACAGGACCTCAGAGCTGGGGACTTGGTCTTGGCCTTGAGGCGCGAGCGCTCTGAGCGGATCAGCTGTTGGATGGTTGGCATCGAGGGTCGTTAAGCGGTCGGACGCCCCGACCAGATTCGACAATCCACAACATTACTGGGTCGTGGCTCCCATCAGCTTCGACTGAAGGCGCTTCCGCAGGCACAGGGTTCGATCCCTGCACCACTTCGGATCAGGAAGCCGCCTCCGCTGAGATCGCCGCGGTAGTCCAAACAGAGGCCCTGCAGCTGACGCAGCTGATTCTCAGGAGCGTGGAGGGTGACGCCGTCAGCCCGCGCGATGGCAATGCCGGCCAGATGGCCAGGTCGGATGCGAATCACGTGCTCGGCACAGTCTCCCGGTGTCAGATCAAGATGCATCTGCCCAGGAGTGCCAGCCACAGCGGCCTGACGCGCCAGTTCCGCCGCTGCGCTGGCGGTCAGACGCAGATTGGCAGCCATCAGGTTCAGCAGCAATCGCTCACCACAATGGCAGGGCCCTTTGCCGCACCAGTCCCAGTCCGTTGTGAATCCTGGGTGGGCTGCCGCTTCCGTTGATCAACGTCCGTCCTGCGGCGATCAGGGTTGTGGAGCTGCCACCGTCGAGGTTGAGGGCATCGCGCATTCCGAGCTGTCGCATTGCAAGGCTGGTCTCCAGAAGGGTTGGGTTGCTGCCAGCTCCTCTGATGGCCAGCATCCAGATTCCGCCTTTCCCCTGGGCGATCACGGTTCGTGGGGCTGTCTGGCTCAGGAAGCCTGGGCTGAATCCTTCACGTCGACCATCAAGCACGACCTGCCCGCCCTTCATCAGCAGCGGTCCTCCGCCCAGCACATTCGGCTTGTCCCCGAGCTGGTTGCTTGAGCTCATCTCAACCTTGGCCTGGTCTCCTGTTCTGGCCGGTAAAGGTGCTCCGCCACGGGCGACGACCAAATCAGTGCCCTTTGGCAGGGAGACCCCGCGGCTCAGTTTGCTGTTGTCGTATTGAGCGATCACGCTGCCGGCGCGAATCAGGATCGCCTGTTCCTGGCCACTGAGTGAGCGGTAGTAGGGGCCCCAGGCTGATGTGTAGCGACTCAGACCGCGTTGGACGTAGCCGCTGTTGAGGAATCCAAGTCCCCAGCGGCGGCCATTCGCCACACGGAGTGCCTGATCCAGTCGCAAACGTCCAAAGGTCAGTGAATTGTTGGCTTCCCAGGCGATCACACCGCGATTCAGGATCGGTCCGGAAAGCCACAGCCCATCACGACGCAAAGCGCCAAGCGGAAGCTGTTTGATGCGGTTGAAGAAGCCGCCATTGATGGCGACGAGCGCACCAGCAGGTCTGGAGAGCTGGGGCAGGTAGCGGAGGCCCTGCTGTCTGCCTGCCATCGCCAGCGGCATCAGGGTCAGTCCCAGCCGGGTGAGATCCCCCCCGGCGCGCAGCACCACGAGAGGTTTCACCCCAACCCTGACGGTGCGACGTTCGATGGTCAGGCCGCGGCGGATGAGGGCGCTGATCGCCGGGTCCGAGAGTGGCAAGCCTCGGCCTGGGGTCGATCTGACAGCGGTCGTCGCAGGCTTGACCCCATCGAGCACCACGCGCCATGGACCGGCCAGGGTCAGGCTCTGAACCTTCGTGGCCTGCCCGCGCAGCGTCAGAAACGATCCGACTTGCTTGGGCATCAGTCCAAGACTGCGCAACGTGGCTTGTTGCCGTTGATCGCTGCGCAGATTCAGCAGCAGATCACTGCCTCGGCGCTGAACAAAGACCGGCTTGTCGACATCCAGCACCAAACGCCCGGCTGTGCTGCCTTTGCCCTGTCTCAGTTGCCGTAGTTGTGCCGTCGGAAGCTCCAGGCTGAGGCTGTTGCCCTGGCGCCTCAGGCTCACCCCGAGGTTGTTCAGCCATGTCGCAACCTCCAGCGCTACCTCGTCTCCCAGTGTTCTGGTCGAGAACGACTGAATTCCTCGGCGGCGTCCATACCACTCCAGCTGGGCATTGCCGCCTGCGCCGCTGCGACGAAAGCCCAGACGGGCCTCCAGAAGATTCAAGGGCAGCCAGAGGCGCTCCGGTCGCGAGGCACTGCGGCCCTGCCAGGCCCAGTCAGCGGACAGACCTTCCCCCTCGATCGAGATGCGATTGCCACTGACCACCTCGCTGTTACGCAGCTCTGGCAGCGGAGGAGGCAGCTGAGCGATCAGAAGCATGGTGAAAGTCGATAGGGGAGTGACGCCTGCCTAGGATTGAAAAGAGAGATGATTTTGCGGGCAATGACGCCGCAGATCATGTGTCCGTCCGGTTGATGTTCATGCCCGATTCCATCCATTCCGCTGCTGCATCGTGGCCTGTCTGCGACTCCGCTGCACCGGAGTCTGTTGCGGGTGAAAGGGATGCCTGTGGAGTCGGGTTCCTGGCGCAGTTGTCCGGGGAAGCCAGCCACTGGGTTCTGAGCCAGGCACTGCGTGGGCTTGGCTGCATGGAGCACCGTGGGGGATGTGGCGGAGACGGCGACTCAGGCGATGGTGCCGGAGTTCTTTGTGAGATTCCTTGGACGTATTTCAAAGCCGTATGGCCAGAGGCCAAGTCGGCCCGAGGCCTTGGAATGATGTTTCTGCCTGCCGATGCGCAGCGCCGCGAGGAGGCTCGACGTTTTTGTGAGGAGGAAGCTCGCGCCCTTGGACTGACGTCGGAAGGTTGGCGTGTGGTCCCGGTGGATCAGGATGTTTTGGGACCTCTGGCCCGCGAGACAGCACCGGCCATCGAGCAATGGATTGTCGGTGGTGGGCCGGAGGGAGATGCCTTCGAGGCACTACTGCTGCGGCTGCGTCGCCGGATTGGCTCGAGAGCAAGGCATGCCTGGGGATTTGAGTTGTCCCGCAGCTTTTACGTGGCCTCCCTCAGCAGCCGCACGGTTGTTTACAAGGGCATGGTGCGCTCCGAGGTGCTCGCTCGTTTCTATGCCGATCTACGTGACCCTCGCTTTGAGGTGAGTTTTGCGGTGTATCACCGCCGCTTCAGCACCAACACCTTGCCCCGCTGGCCCCTTTCGCAACCGATGCGGTTGTTGGGTCACAACGGCGAGATCAACACGCTCCTCGGCAATCTCAACTGGGCGAAGGCTTCCGAAGCCAGTCTCGAGGAGGTCTGGGCTGATGCCGCCGGTGATCTCAATCCGGTTGTCAATGAGGCCTTCAGCGATTCGGCCAACCTCGACGCCACTCTTGAACTGATGGTGAGGAGCGGTCGCTCGATCACCGACAGCCTGATCACCCTTGTTCCCGAAGCGTTTCGCAACCAACCCGATCTCGAGGAACGTCCTGAGGTGACGGCGATGTACGAGTTCAACGCTGGGATCCAGGAGCCCTGGGACGGTCCGGCGTTGTTGGTCTTCGCCGATGGCAAGCGCGTCGGAGCCACGCTCGATCGCAATGGATTGCGGCCTGCTCGCTGGTGTGCCACGTCTGACGGCTTTGTGATCATGGGCTCTGAGACGGGCGTCGTTGACCTCAGCGGGAAGACCGTCGTGAAAAAGGGCCGTCTCGGCCCCGGGCAGATGCTGGCTGTGGATCTGGAGCGGGGGCAGCTGCTCGATAACTGGGCTGTCAAAGAGGATGCTGCCGCTCGTTTCCCATACAGCGACTGGCTTGCTGAGCATCGACGTTCCGTGGCGGCACAACCCTGGAATCAGGAGCTTGCCCTCAGCGAATTCGACCTGCTGAGGTTGCAGACCGCCATGGGCTTCACGGCCGAGGACCTCGATCTGGTGATCGAGGACATGGCCGGACTCGCTAAGGAGCCCACCTATTGCATGGGGGATGACATTCCCCTGGCGGTCCTCTCCGATCGTCCACACCTCCTCTACGACTACTTCAAGCAGCGCTTCGCTCAGGTCACCAACCCGCCGATCGACCCCTTGCGAGAGAAGCTGGTGATGAGCCTTGAAATGCATCTGGGGGAGCGTCGCCCTGCTCTCAAGCCACAGGCGGCAGCAGCGGCTTTGATCCACCTGGACAGCCCGGTGATGAACGAGGCCGAGCTGGCTGCCATTCATCAGCAGGGCCTGCCAGTGGAGACGCTCTCCACCCAGGTGGCTGTTGAAGCCTGTGCAGGTGGTCTGCAGTCCGCCTTGAAGGCACTCTGCGACAGAGCCGAACAGGCGGTGCGCAACGGTGTCCAGATCCTGGTGCTCTCCGATCGCGTCGATCAGTCCGGTCAGCCATCGGACCTGACAGCCACCACCGTGGCGATTCCGGCATTGCTGTCTGTGGGGGCTGTTCATCACCACCTGCTGCGCCAGCGCTTGCGTCTGCACTGTTCACTCGTTCTCGAGACCGCGCAGTGCTGGAGCACGCACCATGTCGCCTGTCTGATCGGCTATGGCGCCAGTGCCGTCTGCCCCTGGCTTACCTGGGAAACCACGCGCCACTGGTTGTCCCACCCCAAGACCAAAAAGCGGATCGAGCAGGGCAAGTTACCTGCCCTCGACGCGGATAAGGTCCAGGCGAATGTTCGCGTCTCACTGGAAAACGGGCTGCGCAAGATTCTTTCGAAGATCGGCATCTCGCTGCTGGCCAGCTATCACGGCGCTCAGATCTTTGAAGCGATCGGCCTGGGTGCTGATGTGATCGACACCGCGTTCACCGGCACCACAAGCCGGGTCGCGGGCATGACGCTGGTGGAGCTCGCCAGCGAGACGCTCTCCCTGCATGCCAAGGCCTTCCCCGAGTTGAACCGCAGCAAACTCGAGTTCATGGGATTCGTGCAGTACCGCACGAATGGCGAGTTCCATCTCAATACTCCCGAGATGTCGAAGGCGTTGCATGCAGCGGTCAAGGCCGGTCCGGGCTACGACCATTTCTCCACTTACAAAACACTCCTGGCGAACCGCCCGGTGACGGCGCTCCGCGACCTGTTGGAGTTCAAGCTGGCGCCCACGCCGCTGCCTCTGGATCAGGTGGAGTCTGCCGAGAGTCTCTGCAGGCGGTTTTGCACCGGTGGCATGAGTCTCGGGGCCCTCTCGCGGGAGGCCCATGAGGTGCTGGCGGTGGCCATGAACCGCATCGGTGGCAAGAGCAACAGCGGCGAAGGCGGTGAGGATCCCGCCCGTTTCCAGAGGCTGAATGATGTCGATGCCGATGGACGTTCCCTGTCGTTCCCGAGCATCGGCGGTCTGCGCAATGGCGACACGGCCTGCTCAGCGATCAAACAGGTGGCGTCGGGTCGCTTCGGCGTGACAGCCGAGTACTTACGCAGCGGCAGACAGCTGGAGATCAAGGTGGCTCAAGGGGCCAAGCCCGGAGAGGGCGGACAGCTGCCAGGGCCCAAGGTCGATCAGTACATCGCCTGGCTGCGCAACAGCAAGCCGGGCGTGGCGTTGATTTCTCCGCCTCCTCATCACGACATCTATTCAATCGAGGATCTGGCGCAGTTAATTCATGACCTTCACCAGGTGCATCCCAAGGCCCCTGTGAGCGTGAAGCTGGTGGCCGAGATCGGGATCGGCACGATTGCAGCCGGTGTCGCCAAGGCCAATGCCGATGTGATTCAGATCTCCGGCCATGACGGCGGTACCGGTGCCTCGCCGTTGAGTTCGATCAAGCACGCCGGTAGTCCCTGGGAGCTGGGACTCACGGAAGTGCATCGCAGCCTTGTTGAAAACGGCCTGAGGGACCGCGTGCTGCTGCGCGCTGATGGTGGCCTCAAGACTGGCTGGGATGTTGTGATCGCCGCTCTGCTTGGCGCTGAGGAGTACGGCTTCGGCTCAGTCGCGATGATTGCTGAGGGCTGCATCATGGCTCGCGTTTGCCACACCAATAATTGCCCAGTTGGCGTGGCAACCCAGAAGGAAGCCTTGCGCAAGCGCTTCACCGGCGTGCCCGAGCACGTGGTGAATTTCTTCTGGTACGTGGCCGAAGAAGTGCGTCAGCTGCTCAGCCTGCTGGGGGTTGCCCGGATGGAGGACCTGATTGGCCGCAGCGAACTGCTGCAGCCTCGCTCCGTCGAGCTGGCCAAAACCAAATGTGTTGATCTTGCGAGCCTGCTGGCACCGATCAAGGGATCTGAAGATCGCTCCTGGTTGCGCCACGCTGCAGAAGCCCACGGCAACGGCCCAATTCTGGAGGATGTGCTGCTGGCGGATGCAGCGCTGATGAATGCGGTCGAAACCCATAGTCGCCACAGCCGCACGGTCGAGATCATCAACACCGATCGCAGCGTCTGCGCCAGGCTGGCCGGCGAGATCGCCCAGCGTCACGGCAATCGCGGTTTTACTGGTCAGCTGGATCTGACGTTCCGCGGCGCTGCAGGACAGAGCTTCGGCGCGTTCCTGGTTCAGGGTATGAACGTGCGACTGGAAGGCGAGGCGAACGATTATGTGGGCAAGGGGATGAACAGCGGTCGTATCAGCCTCGTGCCATCGGATCAATGCATCGATCCCGGCGAACAGGTGATTCTTGGCAACACCTGCCTTTATGGCGCCACAGGGGGTGAGTTGTTCGCCCTCGGCCGTGCCGGTGAGCGCTTCGGGGTTCGCAACAGCGGCGCCAGGGCTGTTGTGGAAGGCGCTGGCGACCATTGCTGCGAGTACATGACCGGAGGTGTGGTGGTGGTTCTGGGCAGTACGGGACGCAACATCGGCGCCGGCATGACGGGTGGCGTCACCTTCCTGCTGGATGAAGGAGATCGCGTGATGCCACGCGTGAATCCTGAGATCGTTGAGGTGTGCGGCATTACCACCGCTGAGCAGGAAGCCATGCTCAAGGGTCTGCTGGAAGCCCATCTGGCGGCAACCGGAAGCACCAAGGCAACAGTGCTCTTGGCGGACTGGGCCGCGGCGAAGAGTCGTTTCAGGCTTTTGGTTCCCCCGAGCGAGCGGGAAGCCATGGGTCTTGTCGACAAGCTGGCGGTGGTCGCCTGAGTCAGCCCTCTTGCAGTGGCCTGGTTCATCAAGCACGAAACCTTCACCACCGAAACGCTTGCCCTGCCGATGGCAAAGCGGCGGCCCCACCTCGACGCGCACCGGGCTTGGGTGCAGCAGGAGAGCAAGGCAGGCCGGCGGATCCACAGCGGATTTCTGGTGGATGAGCAGCAACGGCCCGGTGGTGGCGGGCTGCTGATCTTCGAGGCGGAGTCCTATGCCGAAGCGCTGGCCTGGGTTCAGCAGGACCCGATGATCCAGGCCGACCTGGTGAGCTGGACCTTGCAGGAATGGATCCCCGTCAGCGGGGATGGCTGGCCATGAGGCGCTGTACCTCACCGGCGTGGTAGCTGCTGCGGGTAAGCGGAGTGCTCACCACCTGCAGGAAGCCGAGCTCCTCTTCACCCATGCGGCGGTAGTGCTCGAACTGTTCTGGCGTCACGAAGCGATCCACGGCCAGATGTTTGGGGCCGGGTGATAGGTACTGGCCGATGGTCACGATGTCCACCAGATGAGCACGCAGATCGCGCAGCACGCCGATCACCTCCTCGTCGGTTTCGCCAAGTCCCACCATCAGGCCGGATTTGCTGTAGGTCTGGCCCCATCCCTCGCGCACCCGTTCCAGCAGTTCCAAAGACCGTTCATAGATGCCCTGGGGTCTTGCTCGTCGGTACATGCGCGGCACGGTTTCGATGTTGTGGTTGAGCACATGAGGGGCTGCATCCATCACCGTGGCCAGGGCCTGCCAGTTGCCGCAGAGGTCGGGAATCAGTAGCTCGATCGTGGTGAGCGGTGAACGCTGTTTCACCTGTTCAATGCAGGCCACAAACTGGGAGGCGCCGCCATCGTCCAGGTCATCGCGGTTCACCGAGGTGATCACAACGTGCTTCAGGCCCAGGCGTGCCACCGCTTCACCGAGGCGTGTGGGTTCGGTGGGGTCTAAAGCCCGAACGCTCTTGTCGAAATCGATATCGCAGTAAGGGCAGGCTCGGGTGCAGCCGGGCCCCATGATCAGAAAGGTGGCGGTGCCACCGGCGAAGCACTCACCGATGTTGGGGCAGCTGGCCTCCTGACAGACCGTGTTCAGGTTGAGGTCGAGCAGCAGGTCGGCAACAGCACCGATGCGCTCCCGCTGCGGGGCTTTGACGCGCAACCACTCGGGTTTGAGCACGGCAGAACCGGATCAATGCTTGACCCTAGATGTTGCAAGGAATCCATCGACCGGTGTGGGGCTTTCTCCTACGATGAATCCAACGGGATGTAGCGCAGCTTGGTAGCGCACTTCGTTCGGGACGAAGGGGCCGCAGGTTCGAATCCTGTCATCCCGATTGGCATGGTTCAGTTTGATGAGTTCTTGCACTTCAGTGCGTTCTCATGAAGTTCTGCGTGTTTGCTGAATAAGACTGTGCGACGGCCGCGTAATCTCAATCAAGAATAAAATAACGATGTGCTTGAAAAGTGCATTGAATTTCTGATCCATAAGCATCCGTGGCTCACCCAGAAAGAAGCGTTTGCGCTGGTGATGAATGGCTATGATCGCTATAGCTCTCACAACAAATATTCAGGGATGTCCAAAACCCTGATGTCGATTTACATGGGAATCCTTGGGCGGGAGTCTCGCGATCAGGTGATGAACCGTATTGCTGTGATCGAAGAGTGGATCTGATCGATTGTCTTGCTGATCGTTGAAATAATGTTCCAGATTTAATCAGCGCCCAGGCTTGATCCATCAACCAATCAAGACCCCACTGATTGAAAGAATGGCTTCAGACCTTGCGTTCAGAAGCGCAGCAGCGCCGATTAAGAAACTGAAGGACGTCATCCTGTTGGGTGAAATCGGTTAATTCCCACAGCCCGAAGGCCTTAGAGGTATGCGTGTTTCTTCTTGGTGAATGCTCGGCACGTCCTCGCGATTGATAAAACGTTGAACAAGGCAAATGAATGCCCTTGAAGCCAAGCTCTGATTCGATGCATGAGATCGACCAGTGGCCTTGATGGTTGTTTGTTGTGGCTCTAGGCGACATAGTGATTTCGTTGAATCTCATGTTGAACAACAAGACAAATGATTCACGAATTTTGATTCAGATCAAGATGGTGCCTGGTGACCAATGGTTTGTCCACGATGACACCTGAAAGTCATGGCAAAGGCAGGCCCGTCAAGGTGGTTAGACGTAGACGTTCGTGAGTCAGGATTGTTTTTGATATCTGCCGTGGATGAAGTGTTAAGTTTGTGAAGTTGATTTAAGCGCCAATTTTGTTGACGGCGGCTCTTGATTTTTTCAAAATATCTCCTCGCAGCGGCACGAAACCAAGCTTTGGTGCAACATTCTGTGCTTTGTCGCTCAACATAAATGTGAAGACTTCTTTGATCGTTTGTGCATCAGGGCCGTTCCCTTTTTTGTAGGCCAGCACCCAGGTCAGCGTTGAAATCGGATACGCACCCTTCGCCGATGGATTGGGGTTGGTTCCTGCAAGATTCTGGTCAAGCGTGATCTGGTTCAGAGCGATCTCGCCGGAGGCCACACTGGGTTTGAGAAATTCTCCGGATTTGTTCTGCAGTTGTGCAGCAACAATCGGTCCCCTGATATAGGACTGATTCAGGTAGCCAATCGCACCTTCCCGGTTCTTGATCACAGCTGCAACACCAGCATTGCCCTTGGCGCCGACGCCCCCAGGCCATTTCACCGCTTTGGCAGAGCCGATGGTCCATTCCTGTGAAAAAGCCTTCATCGAATTGGTGAATGCGCGTGTGGTGCCGGATCCATCCGATCGATACACCCAGGTGATCCGTCCTTCCTTGCAACCCAGCTCTTTCCAGTTCTTCACTTTGGACAAGGCAACCTTGACGGCCTGGGCCTGGGTCAGCTTCAGCTTGCAACCTGGCTTGTTGTAAGCGAAGGCAATGGTTCCGCCCACCATCGGAATTTGCACAACGCCACGCTTCACTTTCCGGATGTCCCTCCGTGTCAACGGATCATCGGAAGCGCCGAAGTTCACGGTTTGATCGATGTAGGCCTTGCGACCGGAGCCGGAGCCAACAGCTTGATAATTCACTCTGATCCCGCCCTGTCCGGCCAGCATTCCAAACCAGCGCTTGTAGATCTACGCGGGAAACGTGGCGCCGGCGCCTGTAATCCTCCCCGCCGCTGATGCAGACATGCTGGCTGCCAAACACAGAATGGAGCTCGTGACGGCTATCTGCTTGATGCGTTGCATTATCCGGATGTGCACATTTGTTCCGTACAGCATAGACGCAACTTTTAGATCAACTTTATTGGCTCAAGTTGCTGACAAAGCAAAGAGCAAAGTTATGAATTCTTTAAGGCGAATAGTTTGTTGTTCTGTTGAGTCAAAAGTGATGTGCAATTGAATCCTTAGCCCCTTGCGTCTCGATGCTGAGCCGACCGTCTTCCCTTGCTTTGGGTGTCCATCATTGGATTGCAATGGCATTCATGCATCAGAAACTGAAAGACGTCATCACAAGTCCCCCCAGTTGCTGAAAAGTGCCCCCGCTAGCTGTTTCCTGGCCGAGCGGACGGGAGAGATAAAAAAGAGCCGGAGTGACGCTGATGTTGTCCGTCACTTGAAATTGATACCACCATTCCCAAACGTAATTGCCATCGTCCGGCGTGTCGCCGCCGTAGAGGCTGGTGGCGAACACCGGCTGTCCAACTGCCATCCCCGCCTTGTTGCCCTGCTGGAACACGTCATCCCACTGAAGTGCCAGGGTCCATGACTGGCTGAACTCCACCAATCCATCCCGATGTACGCCAGGGTCATAGGTGGTCGAGTTGATGCCCCAGCCGGCACTGATCGAGGGAATCCAGCCACTATCGGCAGGCTGCCAGGAGCCCCCAAGTCCAAAGGCATGGGTGCAGCCGCTGTTGTTTTGCAGGCTGTCGTTCAACAGCGGTGTGCCATAGGGCTCCAGCCAGCTGCCGTTCTGCAGCCCCGAGTACACCGCGGCCATGGCCCATGATCCGCTCTGATACCCCGCCTGAATGGTGGCCGTGCCGCCGGCTGAGGATGTGGCGATGCCACCTTGCTGGGTGTTGTCGCTGTTGCCGTTGATGGCGACATAGCTCCCTGTGAGGCTGAAGCCACTCTCTCCAGACCAGATCAACCCGGCGCCAGCCCCTTGGTTCTGGTTGTAAGCCAGGGGGGCACCAGCCAGGGCCGAATAATTCAGGATGGCGTCATCGCCGTACAAGCTCGGGTACATCCCGAACATGTCGTCCTGGGCGACGTTGGGACCAATGATGACGGTGAAGTCTGATCCGATTGGAAATTGGTAAAAGAGCTTGTCGACTGAAAGAACCGGTTCACCGGCATCGTTTGAGGAGTAGGCGATGTTCAGCGCGGACTGATTGGTGGGGGCGCCACTGAGGCTGTTGTTGGCGTTGAAGCTGCCCGTGCGCAACTTGGTCAGCAGCAGGTCTTTTCCGCTGAAGCTGGTCGAGAGGTCCAGTTCGAGATCGAAGAGCAGATTGGCAGCGCCGAGAGAGCGGTTGGCCTCACGCTTGAAGCCACGTGCTGAGCCTTTGAAGGCATTGGCGTTTGCTACAAAGTAGGCCTGGCCCCGCAAGGTGGTGGTGGTTGAGAACTGGGTGGCTTCCAGCTCTCCCAAACGAGCCTCTAAGCCATCAACGCGTCCGCGAATCAGAGCGAGCTCGCTCTCAAATTCCTTGATCAGACGTTGCAACGCATCGGTGACGTCACTGACCTGCTGAAGACAGGTGTTCAGGAGTGCGGCGGCCTCGAAGCGTGTGATGGTCCGCTCACCCAGCAGGCTGCCATTGCTGAAGCCGGCAACACAGCCAAAGCGATCGACAAGTTGACTGAGGGCTTGGTAAGCCCAGTCCGTCGGCCTCACATCACTGAATCGATCCAGCCCTCTGATCGGTTCGACGGCGCTGACAGGCCCTGGTGCCAATACAGAGCATGCCAGGGATAGACCCAACAGTGAGGCGACGCCTTTGCGCACAGCTGCTGACCAGTATTTGGAAAAGGTAGTGATTTTTCTTTGGAGAAAAGCAACGAGTGGGCAGCCAAGCGAGCCGTCCCCTTGTGCGGTCGAAATCGCACAGAAAAAGCGTGCAATCAAGACAGGTTGGGGTGACGGTTTTACTCAAGCGCTGGAGAAGCTCTGAATCGCTTATTGCTATTGAGAATGACTTGCATTTTTGACTTCGGCTAAGTACTCTTGCAAGTAATTCTCAATCTCAGGTGTCGTGACCGTGTCCGCCTATCGCTTTCTGCCGGATGATCCGGTTGCACCGATGGCGATGCCGAGGCTGCAAACCGTCCTTCTAGACCCTGCTGGCCGTGGACAGGCAACGGTTCTAGAGGTGATGGAGGGCATCTGTCGGGTCTATTGCCCATGTGAGGAGACAGAGGGGATGACCCTGGCGTTCCTGCAGTCGGGTGATCGCTTGCGGACCGATCGCTTATGCAGCGATGGCGCCTGTGTGGAAGCACTCACGGCACTCAAGTTCCGCCGTGATGCTGTTGGTTCGGATGAGCTCGGGATGGATGCCGTGAACGAATGGACCCTCCAGCTTCTGCGTGTTCGTCATCTCGGTCAGGCTGAGCAACGTCTCCATGCGCTGTTGGCGCTCCTGGTGAATCGCCTTGGCCTTCGTTGCAGCGATGCCTTCCAGCTGCCGTTCCGTCTCACTCACGATCGGTTCGGAGAACTGATTGGAGCCACGCGTGTCACCACGACTCGACTTCTCTCCAAGTGGCGTCAAGCCGAGCTTCTCGAGATGAGCGGCGCCGATCTAACAATGCGTTTTTCTCCTGAATTGATCGAAAGTTCTCCGCTGAGCTTCTGACCCCTGTGAGGACCATGTCAGACACTGTTGTTGGAACTCTTCTCAGGGAGGTTGAGTGGATTCGGCGTCGTCTTGATGCATTGCATCGAACATATCCATTCTGTGGGAATCAGCGGTTGCGCCAGCGGCTCAACCATGAGCAGAAGCTTTGGCAACGTCGCTGCCAGGAAATCGAGTGTTGCCATGCTCGTCTTCAATCCGCTGTTCGTATCGAATCTCTGCAACGGCAACTGCTCAAGGAGCAACTCAAGAGAGCGCAGCAGCAGACGTCACGCTCATCTGCTCTTCAGACACCAATTTATTGAGCAAATAAAAAACATCGATCTGATTCATCTGTGCATGAGATCTTGATCAGATCGTACAAATCCTTCATTGTTGCTCATCAATAATTGAACAGGTTCACATCCGGGAACCATGCCGAGAGGAGGAGCGACAACCGAGCTCTCGGAGGCGATCACCCTAAAACTCAGCTTTCTGTGCCTCGCAGAAAGCTGAGAGATCGTCCTGACAAGGCAATTTTTCTCTTGTTATTTAGATCTCCAGCTGTTGTTCATTGGATACACGAAATCTATTCATTCCGTCTCCTTCGATTATTGGGATTGTCGATAATACAGATGTCGTCCTTGGACGGGATCGACAGCCCCATTTTCAGCCACCTTTTGTCGTGATGGTCGACAGGGGGTGGAGGGGTTTTGAGAGGAGATAGTCGTCACATGATTTCAAATTTCGTTAGATTAGTTGTGTCCCGTCCAAGGCAGAAAACCCTCTCAATTGCTTTGAGGGGGTTTTTCTTATCGATTTCATTCCTGGGATTTTATTCCAGGGTGAACTGTCTTGAAATCTGTATCTGAGGTGACGTGTAAAGGTTCGCTTTTATGCCACTATTACAATGATCGCAGTACTGTTGTGATTACCAAAGAGCAGGCGATGACTCTGGCTGGAAAACAAATGTTGGAATGCTTTGTTGAGCATATAGAATCAAATTCTTATGAACGTAAAAGATGGTTAGCCCGTGTGAGAGAGGCAGGCTTTGATCAAACCTTGTCTGAGTTTCGGCAAACCTTTGAATGCTGTTCGCAGATCTTTCATCGTCGGAGGTTGATGGGTGGCAATGAGGCGGACTAGCCCAGTATTTATATGTATCAAATATAACTTTTTCGCTATCAGAAGATCATCGCAAAAAGATCATATTTTCAACCAGAATAGATAAGAGTTACAAGCCTCTTTATCATGGATCAAGATCTCCGAGATAGGGGGAGAGAAAATTATTAGGTAACAGGTTTACTATGGCTTTCACAATTTTCTTTGCAACGTCCACAGGAAAAACTGAGGATGTTGCCGATCGTTTAAAAGAGCTTCTTCCGGGTGTAGAAGCAAAAGATGTCGACAATATCGGCTCTGCAGATGAGCTTGCGGCAGCCGAGGGACTGATCTGCTGCATTCCAACATGGAACACCGGAGCTGATGAAGCTCGTTCCGGTACAGCTTGGGATGATTATGTTCAGGAGATTCCCAATTTGGACTTTGCTGGAAAGCCAGTAGCAATCGTCGGATTGGGTGATTCGTCTGGCTATTCAGATTATTTCTGCGACGCTATGGAAGAGCTCTACACGGCTTTTTTGCAGTCAGGTGCCAAGTTGATCGGTAAAGTTTCAACAGAAAGTTATGACTTTGACGAGTCAAAGAGTGTTATCGACGGCAAATTCTGTGGGCTCGCTATTGATGAAGATAACCAGTCTGAACTGACGGATGAACGTTTGAAAGCTTGGGTCCAGCAAATCAATTCTGAGGCTTGATCGGAGATTTGAAAAGCGCCATATAAATGGCGCTTTTTTACTTGTGAACCCAGTCAACACGGATATCCTTCCGTTGATTTAGAAATTTATCAATGGCCATTGCAGCGATACAGCCGTCTGAGCAAGCAACAATGGCTTGCTTATAGGGTGTATTCCGAATGTCACCGATCGCCCAAACACCCTGAGTATCTGTTCCCATACTTTCACTGACCTTGATTCCTCCTTCTGAATTAACATTGACTTGACCATGTAGGAAATCGGTGATTGGAAGTGTCCCAGTGGCGTAGACAAATACTCCGGTCACTTTTAAGTCCACGGGATTGCTTTCAGACGATGGCTTGAGTTCTATTTTCTCAACTCCTTCAGTACTGCCGTGAATGGAGAGCAGTCTTGTTCTTTCCCAATGTTTGATGTTGGGTGAAGCTAATAATTTTTCGGCTCCGATGATTGATTTTTTGGGCTTCGTGTTGGTTATCCAGTGCACAGTTGAGGCGAATTTAGTGAGAACAAGAGCCTCGTCCACTGCTTCTTGATTTGATCCATAGACACCTACATCTTCCCCTTTGTAGAAGGCAGCGTCACATGTTGCGCAATAGCTCACTCCACGACCGAGAAATTCAGATTCACCGGGAAGTGTGGAGGTGCGCCCCATTGCTCCAGTTGCGAGAACCAATGTTCTGCTTCGATATTCTCCTTCGGGTGTATAAACAATTTTGATATCACTTGAAAGATCAACCCCATAAACCTGAGTTTGAACGTATTCACTACCATAAGAAATGGCCTGTTCTCTCATCGCCTTTAGCAGATCAGAACCTGATATTTCTTGGCTAAATCCAGGATAGTTTGCAATTTTGTGTGTAATTGCTAGTGCACCAACATTTTGATTTTTATCCAAAATGCAAGTCTTTAAAGATGATCTTGAGGTATAAAGAGCGCAACTGCATCCAGCTGGACCGCCGCCAATGATGACAACGTCGTAAATTGATGATTCGGACATTATGAATTATTGGCTTGAGTTGAAAGGAGATTTCTTGAAGTCCACCCGAGAGATGATGTCGTTGGGATCATGTCTAGAAAAGCGTTGATTCTCTGAACAGTAATCTCTGGATGGTGGAAGTGAAAAAAGTGCCTGCTTTTAGGCACTGAAACATAGCAATCACCCGGTTTAAGCTTAGTACTCCAACGCTCTTCTGCGTTGCGGTCAACGACGAAATCATTATCGCCATTCATAACTAATGTTGGCACAGAATTCATGGTTAATGAACGATTTAATTCATGGGACACCAAGGAACTCGTAATAAAATTAGTATCAAGGCATTTTGCCATTATTCTGGCTAACGCTGAGTAAACTTTTGGCTCCTTGCTCTCAAAAAGTAGAGAGGTTAAATGCTCTAAAAGTCGAGATCGAGAGCAAGGTAATTGGCTTCTCATTGTGTGGTAATGAGATGACCATTGATTGGCTGTGTTTGTATCAACTGAAAGCAGAGTTAATGATTGAATGAGTTCTGGATATTGGCTTTCGAATAGGGATGCAACAATGCCACTGAAGCCATGTGCAACCAGATGAGGACGCTGCCTTGTATCGACAATGGTTTCGCGTAATAGATCGTGAACGATCGAGATAGTGCAGGCTTCATCCGGATCATGTTGGAAAGACCAACGCCGAACAGTTCTTTTTTCTGATAAAAGTCGGCTCAGTCTGCAGTTGAAACAATACAAGCTTGGTTGGAGATCAAGCCATAGAATCTCAGGTACAACCATATGGAAAAGATTTTCATTATTCTCAGCGAGGGAGGTATCGATACGGCTCTTATTGAGACATGGGTAGGCATTAAATGCTACACGTATGCGTCTGCTTGCTTGACGATTCCAGTGGTAAAAGCTTAATGATTTTGGCGTCAACCATGCGATGGATGGTTTGAATTAATCGCATTTCAGAATCATCAGCAGCCGCTCTTAAAGCTTCAAGCCGTTGAAGAGCAAGGACTGACATTGCTCTAAACGTTACAGCATTGAGATAAATTGACACGATGTCTGAAATGTTTCTCTCCGCACTGGCTTGAACCATCCTTTTCTAATTGATTTTGGGATTTACTCTTGCACTTCGGCCGCAGGCAATGCGTACAAAATGTTGCCTGCTTGTGTTCAGTCGCTTGCTGCCCGGTGTGTTTTTTCTGAGTGCTCTATGTAGAGACACATTTATAATGATAAAAAGCATATAGTGGTATGGAATTTTTATCAGATCAAGGTCAATATATTTCCGGAGAAACGTCTACTTGGGATCGCTGGTTTCAGGAACTGGACAAGCTTCATCTTGTAACGATCCATCATTCTAGGCTTCACTCAGCGACAATAGATCTTAATCGCCCTGTTGCTAGCAAGCAGGCTTATCGGCAAGATCGCATCTGACTTTGATCGTTGCGATTTATTCGGAACTACCGTGATTAAGGTATTGGTTTCTAATAAAAAAGCCCCCCTTTGAGGGGGGCAACAAGGAGCCTTGAATCAGTTTCGCTTAGCTGATTTTTGCTGTGTCCATTGATTCGAAGGCCTTGGAGACGCTCTTGAAATTGAAACCCATACTTCTCAGCGCATGCCAGAAATGTCCTTGTAGGAAGAAGAAGGCCAGATAAAAGTGTGTGTTAGCAAGCCATGCTCTTGCTGTATGACCACCACCAATGACGGATGCGGTATCACTGAAATAGGGTGAAAAAGCAAAATTGAGTTTGAGTGCTTCTCCATAGAATTCAACCGGATAGATGGTTGTATTCTGAGCGCACCAAATACTTGTCACAAAACCCATTAAGGCAATTCCAGCGAGTGAATAGGACAGAATTGCCTCACCTGAATAAATCAAGATCTTTTTGAAGGGTCCGAAAGGTGAACTAACAATGTGCCAGACCCCTCCGATTGTGAGAATGAATGCCAGGACGGCATGGCCACCCATGACATCTTCCAGACTATTGATTGTCAGGAAATGAGTCTGATATCCCCAGACCATGCTCAGATCAATATTCGGCTCGACCTTGCGTACAGCTCCGATCGCTGTGTCGTAAATCCCATGGCGCTTGGCCCATTCCACAAAGGCAATCACACCCAGACCGAGAAAAATGAGGTGATGGCCAAGGATGAAGGTCAGTTTTTTCGGGTCGTCCCAATCAAAGTGGAATTTACCGGCGCGTCCTTCTGCTTCGGAAAGGTCTTTCGGGGCTCTTAACGTGTGCCAGATTCCAGCTGCTCCAAGAACGGCTGAGGAGACAAGATGGAAAGCTGCGATAGCGATATAAGGTTCCGTATTTGCGATTGTGCCACCCTCTCCCAATCCCAAGCCAAGAGAGGCGAGATGTGGAAGCAGAATTAAACCTTGATCTCCCATCGGTAGGGCAAGGTCATATCTGGCGAGTTCGAACAAAGTGAATGCGCCAGCCCAAAACATGATTAGGCCTGCATGTGCTGCATGGGCTGCAATAAACGACCCAGAACGTTTGGCAACACCCGAGTTGCCGGCCCACCAGTCATAAGAGACTGACGGGTTCCCGTAGGATTGCATGAATGGTTGTGAGGGGCATTTGAAACCTAATGTTTTGCGGTATCTGTTTCTCTATCAGGTTCACACTACTTTTTACACATGACTCATAAAAAGCGGCCAATAAGATCATTTTTTACCGCATGTTGTAATTGTCTTGTTTGACCTGGTCAACTGTGTAATTTGTCACTGAGGTTTATTGCCTTTGTTTCTTTTGGCCGCACTTCAAGCTTATGGGTCAATCCGTTCCAGACAGTTTTTGTGGAGAGATTTCTGGATTCCGACAACCTGAAATGCCTCGGCCTTTACGTTGTCACCAAATCTCCTCTTCACAATTTGTTCGAATGACCAATTGCGAGGTAGCGTAAGCTACACAAAGTAAGGCATAGCCAGATTGAATTTGTTGATCATCAAGAAAGCTTTGATCCCTCTGATCTAATGTTCCTTCAATGATTTTTGCAGCGCAGGAGCTACAAGCACCAGCTCTACATGAGTAAGTCATATCAATTCCGGCATTCTCAGCTGCTTCAAGAATATATTCATCGTCTGGACATTCAAATTCACGAACACCATCAGGTGTATTTAGTTGAACATGAAAGTAAGCCATCGATTAGAACTCTCATTTTTTTAGATTAAGATGGAACCGTTCATAACTCGTGTCGGACTAGTTAAGATATCGATGTAATTGTCACGCCTGTTTGTTTCTATTTTTACACGCGTTGACTCGATCGAGTGTCCAAAATGTTTTGAATGATCTCGAGCCGTAGAACTTGGCTGATACGATTTTCAAAACAGATGATTTTATGACTCAACCAACACAACGTATTTCCAGATATCTTGGTTCTGCGCATGGTTGGAGGTCAAAGAGACTGCGGATTGCAGTTGCTCTTAGGCAGCAAGGATGGACCTATAAATCGATAGGTGAGCATTTATTTATATCGCCAAAATCAATCATGAGAGATATCAAATGCTATGTAATCAAGTCTAGGAATTGCGCAATGATCAAATTTTAAGAGCATTTCAGGTTCGTTCTTGCCTTTGGGTTGAGATTTTCATTGGCGGCTCTCACAAGATGAGCCAAATAAGATATCCTATATTGCTTTGAATAGGAATTATGCATCTCATCATTTGATGGGCTTTTTATTTGGAAAGCAATTTTTTCTATTCATGCTGCTCAAATGAACCGATTTAGTTGATGATATTTGAATCAACGATCGTCTAGTCATTTTGCCAGCGGAAAGAGCTGGCAGTTTGATTGTTTTTGGTGCCTCTGCTTATTTCGGTTGGAGGATTGTTGAATTAGCGAACTGTAAACATCGTGTTTGTGATCGTTAGAATCAACCACAAGGATACAAGTCCGACGCTTGTGAGTCCTGCTAGCCATAAAATCAATGACTTTCCTTTAGGCTTTTCATAGATTAATGCTGCAATTTTTGTTTTACTTTGATTGTATATTATGTGATCATTGATCGACATTAACATCATTCTGCTGATTAATCGTTGTTTCCAGTCGTCCGCATATCTTGGCAGTGCTTGATAGATGGGAAGAGTTCCTTCTTCCCTGCCAGGCAATATTCTTTTGATCTGATAGGGGACGCAGTCGTCCCCAAATCGGTTGATGTATTCTTCTGAATTGAGCAAGGTGTCGACAAAATATGCAAATCCGTTTGTTGCTATTTGAATTGAGTATGCCCTTAATTCGCCGTCGTTATAGGAGTAGCGCCCTAAAATGCGTCCTATGACCTGTTTCGCAAGCCGCTCGTTGTTATTGCATTGTATGTATCCGCTGTAAAACCTTTCTGAGAGCAATAATCCTCTTATAAAGTCTCTAACGGTGATGCTCTTATTGCGTAGCTGTGATTCCAGAAATAGTTCTCTATCACAGTCCATTGAGTGGAAAAAGACTTGCCTGTAGCTCTTTTCTATGATGTCTTGAATGTCATCGCCTTTGTTTGATTGATTGAATTCATCTCTTTCTATTTGGTACGATTGAACTCGAGAATTTTGAGTTGTTAGTGCGTATTCAAGTATCGGTAAAGGACTTGGCATGCACGAATTAACCGTTCAATTGAGCCTAAAGGAACCGCTAAATGATTTGAGCACTAAATGAAGCGAGCCGTTAAATGTCAGGCCTGTCTGTATTATTTGATCGTTTTTTTGCACTATTTACTACCAGTTACCGTTGGTATCACGCTCCTTTCGTAAAGATCTAATCCTGATGGCCGATTTCGATCATCAGGATTAGATCACAAAAATTGATTGGTCTCTAGTTGTTCTGCAACGTGGCAGGTTGGTGGCGCCCTTCGTCCAACTCATTGTCAATAATGAGAATTGCTGAGGGTTGGTTATCTGCAAAACGAACTCTTCCCAGCAAATGAGCGAATTCGTTTTCAGCCTGAATCTGCTTCTCAATCATTGGATCAAGAAAAACTGTGGTGCGAACATCGCTGGCACGTTCCGCCAGGGCGTAGAGCTGATGCAACGATGTGGTGATATCAGCTTCCATCAGAAAGGAGGTTTTCATGATCTCCTCTGCAGTTGCCCAGGTTTGCAGGGGGGCCTCCAGGGGATGCAGTTCCACGGTTTGACCTCTTGCGATTAAGTATTCGCCAAATTGAGCGGCATGGTCATGCTCGCTTTGGGATTCCGCTCTGAAGTAGCGGGCGAAACCTCTCAATTCCCGCTCGGCAAACCAGATGGCAGAAGCAAAATATGCGGCGTGGGCATGCCGCTCCATGTTGAGGTGCTGTTGAAAGGCGGAGAGCAGCTCGGAGTCCATGGCTTCGGCAACAGCTCTCCCAACGGGACCTGTGAGAACACTGCTGTTGCTTTTGCTGAGGCTTGAGGTTGAAGTCATGTGCATTCAGTCCTTTAAAGACATCATGCACTGACCATACAGATAAGACCACTATTTGAGGGGAAGATCGTGCGATTTTCCCCTCTTTTAATGATATGCATTCTCAATTTCGTTACTGGACGTTTATTTTTTAATGATATGCATTCTCATTCGCGTTACTTGGGGAGGTATGTCTTACTTCCAGCCATTTGCAGCCATAATCTGTATTGCTAGTTTTTGATTTTTACCGAGCGCGCTGATTGATACATTGTCAGGATTGAATTTGCCAAAAGCTTTGAGCTGAGATGCTGATCCATAGCCTCTCATAGGATATTCATAAGTTGGACCTGCCAGTTTGGCACTGCCTTTTGGGGATGCCAAAAATTCAATCAACTGAATTGCTTCTTTTTTGTTTTTTGCTGATTTTGCGACACCAGCAGCACTGATGTTGACGTGTGCTGGATTTGGCATGATCAATTTGATTGCATTGCCAAGGGTCTTATCCTTCGCTCCTGACTTTCCAGCTTGCATTCTTGCCAGGTAGTAATGATTGACGACTCCAATGCCACATTTCCCCTGGCCAACCGCACGAATTAATGAGGTATCTCCTCCGAAGAATGGCTGGCTGACGTTTGCAACCATTCCCTTGACCCATTGGGAAGCTTTGTTTTTGCCTTTCAGAACGATTTGATCAGCAACAAGTGATTGGTTATAGACATTTTTGCGCTTTCTCAGGCAGAGCTTGCCTTTGAATTTTGGATTTGCTAAGTCAGCATATGTTTTGATCGAACCTGGATCAACGATTTTTGGATTAACGATGATCGCGCGCACGCGTCGTGTTAGGCCAAACCATCGATTATTAGGATCTCGATATTGTTTTGGTACTTCCTTATTGAGAAGGCTGGACTGTATGGGCGCTAATAATCCTGCGTTAGCAGCATTATTAATTCTTGCTGCGTCAACCAGCAGGATCACGTCAGCCTGGGACTTTGCCCCTTCGCGCTTCAGCCGTTCAACAAGCGAAATTCCTGTTGCCTCAATCAACCGCACTTTGATGCCTGTCGATTGACTAAAGGCTTTGAAAACCTCCCTGTCCGTGTTGTAGTGCCTTCCTGAGTAAACTCGAACCTCTTTTGCGAAGGCTTTGGCACTTGCAAAAGGAATGCATAAAGCACCAATTGCAATTGTGCTTAAAAGAGCCTTGTTCATCGAAGACAAAATGGATAATTAAACTGTATACAAGAGGCGATTGGCGGCAGTGCCGATTGCGCTAGTTGGCTGTATCAAATGATGCTCTGCTGTCTCCTCTAGTCTGTCAGGAGACCGCGTGCGGGAATGCATTTCTTATCAACACCTTTGCTTGAACAGCATGATGTTGATGCCATTGTCGAATCGTTGAGTTTTGATTCAACGCTTTGGCGTGACGGCAGCCTGACGGCTGGTGAATTTGCGGCGGCTGTCAAAAAGAATAAACAGCTTGATCCGAAGTCGCCAGCAATGGTGTCTGGAGTGGATCTCGTCACCAAAAAGCTGATTGCGAATCCTCTGATTAAGAGTTTCTCTCTAGTTAAGAGAGTTCATTCGATTATGTTTTCTAAGTGTGAGGAAGGCGATGGCTATGGCTGGCATGTTGACAATCCTTTCTCGAAGTATGGAAGGAGAGATCTTTCTTTTACCATCTTTTTGTCTGATTTAAGTGATTATCAAGGAGGTGAGCTGTCGATTCAACTATCTCAAGAAAGTTGTGATATACGGTTGCCACCAGGACAGATTTTTCTCTATCCGAGCACGGCACTTCATTGCGTTCAAACACTGACGAGTGGTACACGTTTGGTTTGTGTTGGCTGGATCGAGAGTTATGTACCGTCCAGTGAAGATCGTCTATTGCTGTTTAATCTTGAAGCGGCAGCTCGATCTCTTTTAGCGCGTCATGGACGTTCTGATGAGCTTGATCTTATTTATCAATCTTATGTCAATGCTATTAGGCGGCTATCAGGGTAAGCATGTTACATATGTTACTAGGCAAGGGATCATCTCTACCTGCGCTCTGCTGAGTTGAGCTGATAATAGGTTTTTGCTTGATTTGATAATGGCAAAACTATCACCCGTTTCAATGTTCCTGGCGGCATCGTCTTTGATTGTGGCGGCAGGGACAGTCCAATCGGTTCAGGCGCAAAGTGATGGTGGCTTGAAAGAATGGAATACGGATCAAGGTGTCGAGGAGAAGAGCATGCCTGATGCTGATGCAGCAGCTTTGGAGAAAAAGGCTGAGCAGGAAGATGTTTGCGTGCCGATTGGTGAAGGCGAGAACTGTTGGTAAATTCAGCTCCCTTTGCTCTTAAGGCTGCTTTGATAGGCGGCCGTTTTTGATGGCAATTTATTTGTAAAAAAAAAGGGAGCACCATTGATGCTCCCCCTTTGATTGTTTCAGCTTTTGGCTGATCAGAACTTGAAGGTGGTTTTCACCAGTCCGCCGAATTTGTTCTGACCGTCGATCTGCTCCTGTCCATAGGCGTCATCCACCCAGAAAACCGCAGGTGTCACCACGATGTTGTCTGTGACTCGGAAGTCGTAGTAGGCCTCAACAGCGAAGTTTTCGTCGTCAGGCCAACCCTGTCCTTTCACTGATGTGGCATAGCTCGAGTAGGAGCCGACGCCAACCCCAAGCTTGTTGCCCTTCATGAAAGCATCTTTCCAGTTCAGGCCAACCATCCAGCCTTTGACGGCTTCAGAGTTGCCGTCGAACTGGGAATCAGCGAAACCGAAATCAATACCAGCACTGATAGAAGGAATCCAACTGCTGTCTTGTGGAGACCAGTAACCACGCAGTCCAACAGCGTTCAACGGATGACCAAGATCCTTGGCACGGGGGGTTGAGTAACCCATCGCGGCTTTGGCACCAGAGACGTTGCTGCAGCTTGTTAGACCGGCTTCATCTGTGAGGCATTCTTCTCTTTGCCCGGCGTTCTTCAGGGCATACAAGGCGGCAATGTACCACTGCCGGTTTCCATAACCGATCTGACTTAGGAAGTAGGCATCGGTGTTTTCACCAAACAAGCCCTCCTTCGAGTCACCCTTGGCGCCATCGCCTCCATCAGCAACGTAGTTGGCTGCGATGTTCAGAGCAGGTTCGCCAGGATCGACATCTTGTCTCCACTGCAAACCGAAACCCTGACCGGTGCTTGCTCCGAGAACGGCTCCATAGCCACCAAGCTTGAAGGCTTTCAGGATGGGCTTGTAACGCGTTGGCGTTTCAATCATGTAGTAGTTCTCAATCAAAGCACCAACGGTGGCTTTGAACTCAGAACCGATCGGGAAGGAATACCAGAGTTTGTCAACCTTCAGGGTGTTGTCACCACTCTTGGCGTCAGCCAGGTAGGAGTCAGTTTGTGTCCACTGGTTGCTCATGTTGCCCGCTCTCAAACGGGTATACAGACGATCTTTTCCAGTGAATGACGTGTTCAGGTTCAGTGTGAGCCTGTAAGAGAAGTTGAAGGCATCGCTATTGCAGTCTCCGCCTTCGTCATTGCACTCATCGCGATCGGCGTACTGGATCGCACCTGTGAAGAAGTCTGCTTGTCCTTTCAAGCGTGTAGTGGTGGAGAACTGGGTTGCTTCCAGTTCACCGACGCGGGCCTCAAGGCCATCGACGCGGCCACGGATGATGGCGAGTTCTCTTTCAAATTCCTTGATCAGGCGACGCAGTTCGTCGGTGACCTCAGTGATGCGGTCGA